>NZ_JBCOWR010000013.1:0-217796 GCF_040918965.1 Bacteroides sp. RTP21281st1_H5_RTP21281_210402
TTGACAAACTTTTCAAAGAACTCATTTTATTTACTGCCAGAGCCGCTTAGGCGTGGCGAATTTTTAACGAACTATTGTCTCTAATGTCTCTCTATTTTTAATGTCTAACATTTAACACCTTTCTATTCTAAACTAAGTCTTATACTACAAATGTATAACTTCCTAAAATACCATATATCAAAAAAGGAAATATAGTATCATACTAAAGAAGTCACACACCCTTTATTTGCATTAATTCATAAACAAACTCACTGATTGATAGTTCGTTTCGCAATTCCCCATTTAGTTTTTATTATATACTATCCAATATATAATAGTGTTTTTATGCAAACATTGTCTTTTCGAACTACTTAATGAAAAATATGAGTTTGTTTACTAATTCAAATAAAACGGAAGTTCAACCTATTAGCACAGATATCTAAAACAATATTGCCAAAGTCCCTATATTTATAACCACTATTCATAACACAAACTTAGAAAATATTCCGTACTTTATTTCACTTATCATCAAAAAAATAATCATAAACCGCGGAAGTACACTACAAAATTCACAGGAATTATTTGCTATTTCAAAATTAATCCGTACTTTTGCATCCGCAATTCGGGATGTAGCTCAGCCCGGTAGAGTACGCGTCTGGGGGGCGTGTGGTCGCAAGTTCGAATCTTGTCATCCCGACTACTGGAAATCAGCCATTTACAATTTAGTAAGTGGCTGATTCATTTTTTAATGGAACACATTTGGAACATATTCACCAAGAAACATACCTGACAACAATGAAAGAAGACCCGAAACATATCCATATCAGCGAATACAACTATCCATTGCCGGATGAACGTATTGCCAAGTTCCCGCTGGCTGTACGCGACCAGTCGAAATTGCTGGTGTACCGCCACGGTGAAGTAAGCGAAGATACTTTCACCTCTTTGCCAGAGTATCTGCCTAAAGGTGCTTTGATGGTATTCAACAATACAAAAGTTATTCAGGCAAGGCTACATTTCCGTAAGGAAACGGGGGCACTGATTGAAGTATTCTGCCTTGAGCCCATTCAGCCCAATGATTATGTACTGAACTTCCAGCAAACGGAACATGCCGCATGGCTTTGCATGATTGGCAACCTGAAGAAATGGAAAGACGGAACCTTGAAACGGGAAATGACGGTAAAAGGATTACCAATCACACTGACCGCAACGAGAGGAGAAAGCAGAGGAACCAGTCATTGGGTAGACTTCTCATGGGATAATCCGGAAGTGACTTTCGCTGATATTCTCGAAGTATTCGGGGAACTTCCTATCCCACCTTATTTAAACCGGGAGACGGAAGAAAGCGATAAAGAAACTTATCAGACGGTTTATTCAAAGATTAAAGGTTCGGTAGCCGCGCCTACCGCCGGACTGCACTTCACTTCCCGAGTACTGGATGCGCTGCAAGAGAAAGGAATAGAACTTGAGGAACTGACCCTGCACGTAGGCGCAGGAACTTTCAAACCTGTAAAGAGTGAAGAGATTGAAGGTCACGAGATGCATACGGAATATATATCTGTCAACCGGAGCACTATCAAGAAACTTATCGACCATGACGGTTGTGCCATTGCCGTAGGAACCACTTCGGTACGCACACTCGAAAGCCTGTATCATATCGGAGTCACATTGGCAGATAATCCGGACGCCACGGAAGAGGAACTACACGTCAGGCAATGGCAGCCCTATGAAAAGTATGACCAGATTCCCCCGGTAGTTGCGTTGCAAAAGATATTGGGCTATCTCGACAGGAACGGGCTTGAAGCACTTCATACCAGTACACAGATTATTATTGCCCCCGGCTACCAGTATAAAATAGTAAAAGCAATGGTTACTAATTTCCATCAGCCGCAAAGCACCTTATTATTGTTAGTTTCGGCTTTTGTGAAAGGAGACTGGCGCACGATTTATGATTATGCCCTGAGCCACGATTTCCGGTTCCTGAGTTATGGGGATTCTTCCTTATTAATACCGTAAGAATATTACAAATACCGCGAGAGTATCATAACCTGTGATAACCCTTCCAATGAAAACAATAGAAACAATGATATCAAGCGATAATAACCAAGAAATGTTCCCCGTCGTCGATGAACAGGGAAATATCACCGGAGCCGCCACCCGCGGGGAATGCCACAGCGGCAGCAAATTGCTTCATCCGGTCGTCCATCTGCACGTCTTCAATACCAAAGGAGACTTGTACCTGCAAAAACGTCCCGAATGGAAAGACATCCAACCCGGAAAATGGGATACGGCCGTGGGCGGACATATCGATTTAGGAGAAAGTGTAGAGATAGCCCTTAAACGGGAAGTCCGTGAAGAACTGGGCATCACGGACTTTACTCCTGAACTTCTGACTAATTATGTTTTCGAGTCCGATCGTGAAAAGGAACTTGTATTCGTCCATAAGACAGTCTACGACGGTGAAATCCACCCTAGCGACGAATTGGACGGCGGCCGGTTCTGGACAATAGAAGAAATAAAAGAGAATCTGGGAAAAGGTATTTTCACTCCCAACTTCGAAGGAGAACTGAAGAAAGTATCCTTTATTCCTTCTCTATCCAAGTAATGATTTTCTCCGAGAACGGACTCTCTTTGGGAGCGACGAACCCGACCCAGTTTCCGTTCTCGTCAATCATAAACTTCTGGAAGTTCCACTGAACCGGAGCGTCTTCTTTTCCATTCAGTTTCTTCTCCGTCAGCCATTGATAAAGCGGAGCCATCTCCTTGCCTTTGACGGAAATCTTAGCCATCATCGGGAAAGTGACATCATAGTTCAGTGAACAGAACCTGGCAATCTCCTCATTGCTTCCCGGTTCCTGTCCCATAAAGTTATTGGCAGGAAAGCCGATAATAACAAAGTTCTTGTCCTTATACTTCTCGTACAATTCCTGCAATTTGGCATATTGTGGTGTCAAGCCACACTTTGAAGCCACATTCACCACCAACACTTTCTTTCCTTTCAAGGACGAAAGAGGAAATTCCTTACCGTCAATCGTTTGCACAGTGAAGTCGTAGAAAGACTTATTCTGCGCTTCCAAAGATATCGCACACACCATAGCTACCACCATTAAGACAAATGATTTCATACTCAATACGTTATTTAATTCGTTTCATATTAAACGAACCGGTCTGAAAAAATGTTTGCTCCACATCGCATTATTCCCAATATTTCGTCCGATATTGCCAAGGTTTCCCCATCACTACGCCATATACAATATATATTCCAAGCCGTCATTTCGTCACTTCGCCCCGCAATATTTCCGCTTCAAACGTTTCCGGCTATCACGAACGTAGATAGTCCGTAGTTTTGTAACATGAAATAATAACACAAAGAGAATCATGTTTACAGCCATTGTACGTTTTTCAATCAAAAAGAAGCTGTTTGTAGGGCTCACTACTCTCTTCCTGCTTATCGGCGGCATCTACGCGATGTTGACATTACCTATCGACGCCGTGCCCGATATCACCAACAACCAGGTACAGATTGTGACCGTATCGCCCACCCTCGCACCGCAAGAGGTAGAACAGCTCATCACCATGCCTATCGAACTAGCGATGAGCAACATCATGAATGTAGAAGATATCCGTTCCGTCAGTCGTTTCGGACTATCAGTAGTAACCGTTGTATTCAAGGAAAGCGTCCCTACCCTCGATGCCCGTCAGCTTATCAACGAACAGATACAAACCGTTGCCGGAGAGATTCCATCCGAACTCGGAGCACCGGAGATGATGCCTATCACCACCGGACTCGGAGAAATCTACCAGTACATACTGAAAGTAGCCCCCGGTTACGAAGAGAAGTACGATGCTATGGAACTCCGCACCATTCAGGACTGGATGGTGAAACGCCAGTTGTCCGGCATACCGGGTATCGTAGAAATCAACAGTTTCGGCGGTTACCTGAAACAATATGAAGTCGCCGTCGATCCGGACGCGCTCTTTTCACTGAACATCACCATTGGCGAAGTATTCGAAGCCCTCAGTAGCAACAACCAGAACACAGGTGGAAGCTATATAGAAAAAGCGAAGAATGCCTATTACATCCGGTCGGAAGGTATGATTACCCGGACGAAGGACATCGAGCGCATCGTTGTAGCCAACCGGAACGGGATTCCGGTACATATCAGCGATGTAGGCGTAGTCCGTTTCGGCTCTCCCAAACGTTTCGGCGCCATGACAATGGACGGCGAAGGCGAGTGTGTAGGCGGAATCGCGATGATGCTGAAAGGAGCTAACGCCAACGTCGTCACCCAGGAACTTGAAAAAAGAGTGGAGAAGATACAACACCTGCTGCCCGAAGGAGTCAGCATCGAACCTTATCTGAACCGCTCGGAACTGGTGAACCGGAATATCTCAACCGTTGTCAACAACCTGATTGAAGGAGCGATTATCGTATTCCTCGTACTTATCATCTTCCTCGGCAATGTACGTGCCGGACTGATTGTCGCGTCAGTCATCCCGCTGGCGATGCTCTTTGCCTTTATCATGATGCGCCTTTTCAATGTCACCGCCAACCTGATGAGCCTCGGCGCCATCGACTTCGGTATCGTTGTGGACGGCTCTATCGTCATACTGGAAGGTATCCTCGCCCATATCTACGGCAAGCAGTTCCGGGGACGGACGCTCACCCGTGAAGAGATGGACAAAGAAGTGGAAAAAGGAGCATCCGGCGTAGTCCGCTCGGCAACTTTCGCCGTATTGATTATCCTTATAGTATTCTTCCCCATCCTCACCCTAAACGGAATTGAAGGGAAATACTTCACCCCGATGGCAAAAACACTTGTATTCTGCATCATCGGAGCCTTGATTCTTTCACTCACCTATGTCCCGATGATGGCATCGCTCTTCCTGAAACATACCATCGTAGTGAAACCGACACTTGCCGACCGTTTCTTCGAGAAACTGAACAGCGTATATCAACGCTGCCTTCGTTCCTGTCTGCATCACAAGTGGCGTACCGTCATCGTAGCCTTTGCCGCACTAATCGGCTCGCTCTTCCTCTTCACACGGCTGGGTGCTGAATTTATCCCGACACTGGATGAAGGCGACTTTGCCATGCAAATGACATTGCCTGCCGGAAGTTCGCTGACCGAAAGTATCGAGGTATCACGCCTGGCAGAAAAAGCACTGATGGACAAATTCCCCGAAATCAAGCACGTAGTTGCCAAAATCGGAACGGCGGAAGTCCCCACCGACCCGATGGCAGTAGAAGACGCCGACGTGATGATTATCATGAAACCCTTCAAAGAATGGATCAGCGCTGGAAACCGCGCGGAAATGGTGGACAAGATGAAAGAAGCGCTCGAACCACTGTCCGAGCGTGCCGAATTCAACTTCTCGCAACCGATACAGCTCCGTTTTAATGAACTGATGACAGGAGCCAAAGCCGACATTGCCGTCAAACTGTACGGAGAAGACACCCACGAACTCTACGAAAAAGCAAAAGAAGCCGCCGCCTATGTAGAAAAAGTGCCGGGAGCGTCAGACGTCATCGTAGAGCAGACAATGGGATTGCCCCAGCTCGTAGTAAAATACAACCGCAGCAAGATAGCCCGCTACGGCATCAACATAGAAGAACTCAACACGATTATCCGAACCGCCTATGCCGGAGAATCCAGCGGCGTAGTGTTTGAAAACGAACGAAGGTTCGACCTCGTCGTCCGTCTTGACCAGGAGAAAGTAGCGGATTTGAATCTCGACAAATTATTTGTGCGCACTTCCGAAGGAATCCAGATTCCGGTCGGAGAAGTAGCGAGCATAGACCTCGTCAGCGGGCCTCTCCAAATCAACCGCGACGCTACGAAACGCCGTATCGTCATCGGTGTCAATGTGCGTGACGCGGATATACAGCAAGTGGTGGCGGACATACAAAAGACATTGGACAGGAACGTCAAGCTGAAACCGGGATATTACTTCGAATACGGCGGTCAGTTCGAGAACTTGCAGAACGCTATTCACACACTGCTCATTGTCATTCCGGTAGCATTGATGCTCATCCTTTTGATTCTGTTCTTTGCTTTCAAGAATATCACCTATACACTGATGGTATTCTCCACCGTTCCGTTGTCGCTTATCGGCGGTATTGTCGCCCTTTGGCTACGCGGACTCCCGTTCAGCATATCGGCGGGTGTAGGCTTCATCGCATTATTCGGCGTAGCGGTGCTGAACGGCATCCTCATGGTGAATCACTTCAACGAACTTCGTAAACAAAACACTCACCCCATGACTACAAACCGAATCATCGCCAAGGGAACTCCGCATCTGCTCCGTCCCGTATTCCTGACAGGCTTGGTGGCATCATTGGGATTTGTCCCGATGGCTATCGCCACTTCCGCCGGTGCCGAGGTGCAACGCCCGCTGGCAACTGTCGTTATCGGCGGACTGATTATCTCCACTGTATTGACATTGCTTATCATTCCGGTGTTCTACAAGATTGTGAACTCATTGGCAACATGGAAACGTCCGGGAGTCAAGTTTCACCTGCCGTTCTTCGTCCTTCTTCCCCTGTTCCTGCTGATTCCTTCTTTCGTTTCCGCGCAACAGGCATCAACCGTCACTTTGGAACAGGCTATCGAGATGGCGAAACAGAATCACCCACGTCTGAAAATAGCAACAAACGCCATTCAACAAGCCAAAGCTACCCGTGGCGAGATTGTAGAAGTATCCCCTACCTCATTCAGCTATTCCTGGGGGCAACTCAACGGAGAGAACAAGAAAGACAAGGAACTGGCTTTCGAGCAAAGCCTGGGTTCTCTGCTGACTCCGTTCTACAAGAATGCATTAGTCAACCGACAAGTGAAAACAACCACCTTCTATCGTCAGATGGTGGAGAAGGAAGTCACGGCAGAAGTGAAACGGGCATGGGCTTATTATCAATATGCCGCCAACCTCTGTGCGATGTACCGCGACCAGGATAAGATGGCGGAAAAGTTACAGCATATCGGTGAACTGCGTTATCAACAGGGGGAAATCACCCTGCTCGAAAAGAATATGATGACAACCATCGCTGCCGAACTGCACAACCGTTGGTTCCAGGCACAGGAAGAAGAGAAAATGGCTTTGGCACGCTTCCATTGGAGTTGTTATTCAGACCAACCGATTGTTCCAGCAGATTCTACCTTATCGCTGTTTTATACCAGCCTTTCAGACGGGACGCTGTCGGGAGCACACACTGCTTACTTTCAAAGTCAGGCGGACGAAGCGAAAGCAATGCTTCATGTAGAGCGGAGCCATTTCTTTCCGGAAATCAGCGTGGGATATACCCGCCAGGATATTCTTCCGTTGAAGAATCTGAGTGCGTGGATGGTGGGTGTCTCCTTCCCTATCTATTTCCTGCCCCAAAAGAGCAAGGTAAGGCAAGCACGGTTATCCGCTACCTCAGCACAGATTCAGGCAGACGCAAATATTCGCGAATTGAGAAACAAGGTGCTTGAGTTGGAAGCCTCACTCCGCAGATACAACGAAAGCTTGCGCTACTACACTTCTTCCGCCTTGAAAGAAGCGGACGAGTTGACCAAGGCTGCCAATCTCCAGTTGCAACAGAGCGAAACGGGTATAGCGGAATACATACAGTCCATAACAACCGCCCGGGATATTCGCTGCGGCTATATCGAGACTGTCTACCAATATAACATTGCCGCATTAGAGTATGAACTATTCAGATAATAAAATACAGTATATGAAGATGAAGAAGATATTTTATTCTGTCCTTTTACTTGCTTTGACAGCTTGTAAGGGCAACCAACAGACTACGGATAACGAATCCGTTGTGATTTCCGCAACGGAAGTTGCGGCAGACACCGTGGCGAAACAACCCGAAGTGGATGCCATCACTTCCGCGACTTCAAAACCGAATCAGGTTTCATTCAACGGGCGCATTGTCCTTCCCCCCCAACGACAGGCGACTATAGCATTGACTATGGGTGGAGTAGTCAAGCACACCTCTCTGTTGCCCGGACAACATATAGCTAAAAACGCAGTTATTGCCACCTTGGAAAATCCGGAATTCATTACCCTGCAACAGACTTATCTTGACAGTCACGCGCAGGCGGAATATCTTCTGGCGGAATACGAGCGTCAAAAGGCACTTTCCGCCGAACAGGCAGCTTCACAAAAGAAGTTCCAGCAAAGCAAGGCGGATTATCTCTCCATGAAAAGCCGCCAGGATGCCGCTGCCGCGCAACTTTCCCTTTTGGGTGTCACCCCGGTGACACTGTTGAAGAACGGCATCCAGCCATTGCTGGAAGTGAAAGCCCCCATCAGCGGTTATGCAGCCAATGTGGCAATGAATATAGGCAAATACATCAATCCGGGAGAAGCTCTTTGTGAGATTATTGACAAAAGCTCCCCGATGCTCTGCCTGACTACTTACGAAAAAGACCTTGCAGACATACAAACAGGCAGTCCCGTCCAATTCCGCGTCAACGGGATGGGAACGCAGACATTCAACGGCACGGTAGTCTCCATCGGACAAAAAGTAGACGAAACCAACCGTTCGCTCGAAGTTTATTCATCTATCAAAGAGACAAACGCACAATTCCGACCGGGCATGTATGTCACGGCACATATTCAGAAAAACGATTAATCACTAAAAAATTCTCTTATCTTTGCAGTATGATAGTAAAGGCAATAGAAAAAGACAAATATGTGCTTTCCACAGTCATCATATCGGTGGCTGTGGCGGTACTAATCCATTTCCCGGAGTCCGTATCCCTTTTCGACCGGTTCGAGAGCCATTCGTTATTTCCCGGAATGAAATTTATGGATGTGGCCAATGAGATACTCTTCACTTTTCTGTCTCTGCTCCTGCTCTTCGCTGTCAATACGCGGCTATTCCATTTCAACCAGTCGTCTATCAAGATTACGGGAACAAAGATTCTCCTCTCTTTCATCCTGACATGGATATTGAGCAACCTGCTGGGACAAGTCTTTGTCTTCCTGCACAAGACATTTGACATTCCGGCTATCGACGCGATGGTACACCATTACCTGCATCCATTGAGGGATTTCATCATGGCGTGTCTTGTCACCAGCAGTTGTTATATCATCCATCTGATATACCGCCAACAGCAGGTGCTCATTGAGAACGAGCAACTCCAGGCGGAAAATATCCGCAACCAATACGAGGTATTGAAAAACCAGCTCAACCCGCATATGCTATTCAATTCGTTGAATACTTTGCGTTCATTGGTACGTGAGAATCAGGACAAAGCCCAGGATTATATCCAGGAACTTTCCCGGGTACTGAGATATACCCTGCAAGGCAACGAATCACAGAGTGTCACCCTTCGCGAAGAAATGGAATTCGCTTCCGCTTATATCTTCCTGTTAAAGATGCGTTTTGAGAACAACTTGCAGTTCGACATACAGGTAGACAAGGCATACGAAGATTTCCGGCTTCCACCGATGGCTGTACAGGTATTGGTTGAGAATGCCGTAAAACACAATGAAATAAGTAACCGGAAACCGCTAACTATCCATATCACCACTAACGGGAACGGCTACCTATCCGTCAGCAACGACATTCAGCCCAAATGGACTGCCACCCCCGGAACGGGTATCGGACTAGTTAATCTTGCCAAGAGATACCACCTTTTATTCAAGCAAGAGATACAAATCACAGAGGATAAAGAATTTACCGTTTCTATTCCCCTGATTGACGAAGCACAATAAAAAAACAGTGATTTATAGATAAAAAGACACCATGAAAACCGTCATTATAGAAGACGAAAAGGCAGCGGTACGCAACCTTTCCTCATTGCTCAACGAAGTAAAGCCGGACTCAGAAATTGCTGCCGTACTGGACAGTATCGGTTCCACTATCGAATGGTTCGGCTCTCATCCGATGCCGGACTTGGTATTCATGGATATTCACCTGGCGGACGGCTCGGCTTTTGAGATATTCAATCATGCCCATATCACCTGCCCGATTATCTTCACCACCGCCTATGACGAATATGCCCTGCGGGCTTTCAAAGTAAACAGTATCGACTATTTGCTGAAACCTATCGGCAAGGAAGACATCGAACGTGCCCTCGCCAAACTGGGAAACTTGCAGCATACCGCCACCCCCGACTCTCAATCGCGCCACACCCCACATCAGGAAGAAGAACTGCTGCAACTTTTCCATTCACTCAAAAAGCAGGAGAACTATAAGACGCACTTCCTTATCCCAATAAAAGGAGACAAACTGCTGCCTGTCTCCGTAGATATGATACAATTATTTTATATCAAAGACTGCCAGGTGAAAGCTGTCCTAAACGACGGCACAGAATATAACTTTCCTCAAACTCTGGACGAACTCACCGACTGTCTCAATCCTCACCTTTTCTTCCGCGCCAACCGCCAATACCTGGTTTCACGGGAAGCTATCAAAGATATTGATTTATGGTTCAACAGCCGGTTGTCCGTCAATGTACGCTATTCCGGAATCAAGGAAAAGATTCTGGTCAGCAAGGCACGGGTAGCGGAGTTCAAAGAGTGGTTCTCTAAGAAACTATAAATCAAAAGCTGACTTCGGGAATTAAATTCAACAATACCAATTTCAGTTCTATCACAAAGCTTCAGTTTACTCCATTGAGTTTCAAATCATCACTGCACGGTTTTGAACAAAATCATAATAGTTCCTGCATTACATAGAGTTTAAAATGATATAATTATCTTGCACGCCTACACTCTTTGCATCTACTTGATTGATACATAGAGATATAAGCGTGTGCAAGATGCCGTTGCAGATGTGTGCAAGATAAAAGTATCTTGCACGCTGTGTCTTTTTCAAAAAGTTCCTGATAATTCCCGAAAACTATGCAGTCATTTATAGAATCAAGGCATCAAATAACTTGTTCAAAGTAATGAAACAAAGTGTTTGCTATAGAGAAACACTTTGTTTCAAGTAAGTAAACACTTTGTTTCAAGCCTATGAACACTTTGTTTCAAGTACTTGAAACAAATGGGAACTACCGTCAACAGGAATGAATAGCTAAGTAATCACAGCAGACAGCGTGCAAGATACTTTTATCTTGCACGCATCTGCAACGGTATCTTGCACATACTTATATTTCTATGTATCAATTGAATAGATGCAAAGAGTGTAGGTGTGCAAGATAATTATATCATTTTAAATCTTGATGAAGCTAAATACTTGGCTCATTTCTGCACTATTATGAGCTAAATGGGAATTTGATTTAGACATAAGAACAAAAGAACATAAAGGCTGCGCTTGGAAAATTATTTCTGCCGGTCATTAAACTACTACTGTTTTATCTTTTGTTCTTATGTTCTTCTGTCTAAAAAGAAATTTATTATTCTGTCTGCAAAAAATCATTTAGCTCATTTCGGTATCGATATGAACTATTTACAGACAGAAGAACAAAAAATAAAAGAAGAAATAAGTTAGCAATAAAGCTCATATAGGAACACATGTTCTTCTGGCTAATAAATTAAAAATAAAAGAAAGGAGAGCCTGGTTGTCAAGCTCTCCTTTCTCTTATTTCGATATAAATGAGACTGTTATTTCTTCGCCAGTTCATTAATCACATCCATAACCTTCTGCCCGATTTCTTCGGCAGCTTCCATTGTAGATGCTTCGCTATATACACGGATAATCGGTTCCGTATTACTCTTGCGCAAGTGCACCCATTTATCAGCAAAGTCAATCTTCACACCGTCGATGTCGTTGATTTCTTCGTCTTTATAGATTTCCTTCACCTTAGCAAGGATAGCGTCTACGTCAATTTCCGGAGTCAGGTCTACACGGTTCTTAGCGATGAAGTAAGGCGGGTAAGTAGCGCGGAGTTCGCTGACTTTCTTTCCTTCGTGAGCCAGGTGGCTAAGGAATAAGGCAATACCTACCAAAGCGTCACGTCCGTAGTGGCTGGCAGGATAGATTACTCCACCGTTTCCTTCACCACCGATAACGGCATTGGTTGCCTTCATCTTCGTCACTACGTTTACTTCGCCTACGGCAGAAGCATTGTATTCCATACCGTATTTGCGGGTTACGTCACGCAGGGCACGGGTAGAGCTCAAGTTGGATACTGTGTTGCCCGGAGTATGTTTCAGTACATAGTCGGCAACAGTAACCAGTGTATATTCTTCACCGTACATTACACCGTTTTCGCAAATCATTGCCAGGCGGTCAACGTCGGGGTCTACTACAAATGCTACATCAGCCTTTCCACCTTTCATCAAGTTCATGATGTCGCCAAGATTCTTTTCAAGGGGTTCCGGGTTGTGTTGGAAGTTTCCGGTAGGTTCACAGTAGAGTTTTTCTACGTGTTTCACACCCAAGCGTTCCAAGAGTTCGGGAAGGATGATGCCACCTACTGAATTGACACAGTCGATAGCTACACGGAAATCAGCTTTTTTGATAGCTTCAACGTCTACCAGGTCAAGAGCCAATACGCTGTCGATATGTTTTTGATTGTAGGTAAGGTCTTTGCGATAAGAACCCAGGTGGTCTACGTCTGCATAGTCGAATTCTTCGGCTTCGGCGATACGAAGTACTTCATTACCTTCGGCTGCATTGAGGAACTCACCATGTTCATTCAGTAATTTCAGTGCATTCCACTGTTTCGGGTTGTGTGAAGCTGTCAGGATGATACCGCCACAAGCGCCTTCCATCGTTACAGCCAGTTCCGTGGTCGGAGTAGAAGCCAGGTCGATGTCTACAACATCCCAGCCCATTCCCATCAAGGTGCCGACTACTACGTTTTTTACCATTTCACCTGAGATGCGGGCATCACGTCCCACAACAATTTTGTTGCTCTGCACTTTGCAAGTCTTGCGAATCAAAGTAGCATAAGCTGAGGTAAATTTAACAATGTCAAGCGGATTCAGTCCTTCACCCGCGCCTCCGCCGATTGTTCCGCGGATGCCAGAGATAGATTTGATTAGAGTCATAGGTCTTTTACTAAAAGATTTATTTAAATGTTAGTGTCTTAGCTTCGTGCTTTACGGAACTCGGTGATGTCATAGAAGTAAGGAGTTACGTATTGCTGCGCGGACTGGTGTCCCATCTTTGAAGGAACAATCAGACGCACATGAGCGTTGTCACGCAAATAAGGTAATGATAAAAGCCATCCTTGCGGTACGGCGGTACTGCCGTAATAAGACGCCCATACATAGTCCATCTCGATGAATGTACCGGCTGAATAAGTCTCTTTTTTCACATAAACAAACACAGCAGGATTAGCATATAATTGTCCCGCATCCATATATTCTTCCGTAGGAATATTAAAAGATGCAAGCTCGCGGGTATCGACATTTATCTCCTTATACTTGGTACAGATGATGTCACGATCTTCAAATTTATACGCATTCTTATTATCTGCATCGTAATCTCCGCGGTCTATTATCTGCATATATATTCCTTCACTGGAGAAAAAAACGAATTCATCATATGCATCTCCGTTCGCTTTCGCTTTCGTCACGGTATCATTCCGCTCGAAATCTTCCACAGAAATCACATGAATCGCACTATCCTTGATGAACCTCTCCACTGCATTTTTCTCGTCTTCCAGCATTTCTGCATATGTCTTTGAGTTGTCGCATGCCTGGAACAAACTTCCGGCGGTTAACAAAGAGAGAAATAAAAATAAAAGTTTCTTCATTATCTGTTGTTTATAGCTATATTCCGCAAATGTATCGCAAAATCATTAAAAGTTGTAAGGAGATAGTTGAAAGTTCGTATCTTTTAACCTTTCCGTATTCACTTTTAACCTTCCATTTTCAGCTTTTGGCTATTAGTAGTGGTTTATATTTCTCAAGCGCTTTTTCGAAGACTGCTTTAGCCTCTTCCATTGTTCCGAAAAATTCTCCTCCGGATGCGTTCAGATGTCCGCCGCCGTTAAAAAATTCGGCTGCCAACTGATTGCACGGGAAAGTTCCCACCGAACGAAACGAAATCTTAATCATCGGCTTCTCGGTATCTTCCCGCAGAAAACAGGAGAAACATACATTTTTGATGGTAAGAGGGATGTTGACAAAGCCTTCGCTATCTCCTTTTATGTAGTTGAATTTGCTTTGCTCGGCTTTTGTCAGCGTTATCAACGCGGCGTTATGGTCCGAGTAAACCGTCATGTTAGACAATACATATCCCATCAGTCGCAAACGGCTCTCGGAATAGGTATTGTACACTTTGCGGTAGATTTCATCTTTATCAATTCCTTTGGAAAGGAGTTCGCTTATGATGTAATAAATCTCACGATTGTTCGAGTTGTAGGTAAAGCCACCGGTATCTGTCATCATACCTGTATAGATGCATTCGGCACCTTCCTTAGATATATCACCGAAGTAACCCATCCGGCAAATCAGACGGAATATAAGTTCGGAAGTGGAAGATATCTTGGGGTAAGACATCGTTATCCTACAAAATTCTTCGGGATACAAATGGTGGTCAATCATTATCTTGCGGGCAGGAGAAGCCGCTACGGCATCCGCCATATCGTCAATACGTTTCAATGCATTGAAGTCCAGGCAGCAGATTACATCTGCTTCGGCAATCAACTTGTCCGCAAAATCCTTGTAACGGTCATACAAAAGAATGTCCTTACTGCCCGGCATCCATTTGAGGAAATCGGGGAAAGCGTTAGGTACGATTACGTTTACTGTTTTTTCCTGTGAATCAAGGAAGTGATATAATCCCAGTGAGGAACCGATGGCATCACCGTCAGGAGATACATGAGACACAATTACTATTTTGTCAGCTCGCTCGAACCATTTGGTAAAATGGTCTATTTTGGCTTGTTCTATTACTTTCGTCAACATATTCTTTTACTTTATCAGGGTGCAAATGTACGATAAATCTTTGTACTTAGAGCAAAAAGCAAACAGAACCTTCCTCGGATAAAGAGATAAAACGCAAACCGGATTGTTTGCATTCATCTTCAAGACGGTTCTTGCGGTATTCTGAAAGAGAGGCATCCAATATGATACAGCCGGGAACAAAGAGTCTGGTCAGTTCTTCCAGATGTCCGTCATAACCTTTGCATAAGTAAAGATAATCAATAGTATATAACGTAGAAACAGTCGAATTGTTCCTCCAGCGATTGTCAGTCACCATACAGATACGGCATCCTTGCCAAGATAGCATTTGTTGCCGGCGGGAGAATGCGGTAGTCTTATAATCGGCAGTTATTTCTTTCGGTGGTAGAAGATGATGGTGGTTCCAATAGTTGGTTGCCGCCCGCTTCAGGAGTTGCTTATCCGGAAGTGTATCGGCATAGTTTATCCAGGAATGCCCGTCGCTTCCGATACAATGAACTGCCGGACAACCACGCACATTATAAAAGACCAGACTGGATTGCGGGCGGTCTATCCACGACATCGCCACATGACAAACAGCCAATAGAAGAATAAAAGAAAGACAAGTTATCAGGTTTTTATATCGTCGGTTCATGTAATAATAGAATAACAGAAACAAAGAGACGTAGATGCCGAGAACTTCCAACTGATACAGCCAAATTCCGTCTATAGATGAATAAGGAAGTTGCTCTACCCATCGAACAAAAAGATTCAGGATTTCCAATAGTTTTTTAACTCCTTCTGCCACATAGGTTTGAATCCACGAAATTGGAGTGAACAACAGCATGAATACAGCAACATATAGGATAATGGTAACCAATGGAATAACGACTAAATTAGTCAGCAGAAAATGTGTAGAGAACCGGGAGAAGTAAAATATAACCAGCGGAGCAGTACCTAATTGTGCGGCAATGGACACACTCATCAATCCCCAAACGTATTTTCCTATTCCGCCTTTTATTGTAAACAAATGGTAGATAGGTTGTTGAATGAGTAAAATAGAGGTGACCGCTACGAAAGAGAGTTGAAAACCCACATCAAACAACCATGCCGGATTACAAAGCAACATAAGCCATGCGGTAGCTGCCAGGGTATTCAAAGAAAAAGACTGACGGCCAAACATATCTGCAAGAGCCAGAATAGAAAACATGGCAACCGAACGGATTACCGATGGCGAGAATCCTGTAAAGAAGGCAAAAGCCCATAATAAGACTATGAGAAAAAGGGAACGCAGACATCTACCTGCATTCCCTCTTTTGGCAACAGGTTGCAAAACAAAGAAAAGTAAGGCATATAAAAGTCCGATATGCAGACCGGACAGAGCAAGGATATGACTTGCGCCTGCCACCGAATAGCTCTCACGAATAGATTCACTAAGTTCTGTTTTGTCACCTATGGTCAATGCGGAAAGTATAGCCAGTTCGTCACCATTAAATCTGAGTTCACGATAAAGAGAGATTATCTTTTCCCGGTAAGAGTTGGCTATATTTCTAAGATAAAGCACACTCGTTTTTAGATAATGATTGTCCGTTGCGTCCGGTGGCAAAGATAGATACAGGGGGTGTCCGCCTGAAGATAAGATAGACCATTTTCCGGATGCGACATAGCCTGTCCCACAGATTCCTTTCCTCATCAAATAGCGGGCATAATCAAATTCATCAAAGTTCTTATTATTTGTAGGCGGAGATATACGGGCTGAAACTAACAGTTCATCACCAGTTTTTAGTTGTGCAGCTGCCGAATCCCGTTTCAGATAAAGAATCGCGTTCCGGTCTATCGGATGGATACCGACAGAATCACAATGTTCTTTCAAAAGTGTCCGGCAGAGGTAAGTACGTTCTTTTGCTTGGGGTGTATCTGTTATTAAAACCCGATAGACAACTTCTCCTTGTGGAAAAGTATAAATTGTTTGTTGGAATTGACAGATTATCCCAAACCATCCACCTGTAAAGCAGAGGGCTGCAATAACAACTCCAAAACACCATCGCAGCGAATAACGTTCCAGGAAATAAAGGATAAACGACAGGGCGAACAAAAAGCCAAAGGCTAGAATACCCCAAATAAGTTCTGTCGAACAACTGAAAAAGCGCTCTCCACAAAAAACGCCTGCTATCCAGGGGATAACCAGGCGCATATAAGTATATTTATGAATAAAGTTATTCACTCATTAATATTAATTAGGCCGTCTATATGTGTTTGTATGCATGAAACTCCTCTCCTTCCAAGGAAGAATAGTATATTATACAGGACATACTAAAGTTCTATGAATTACAAATCATGGAGCTGACGAATCATAGCTTCAGGATCCGGAGCTCCAAAAACGGCATTACCGGCCACTAACGCATCGGCTCCTGCCTCAACCAGACGGGCACCTGTTTCCAGATTCACGCCACCGTCCACTTCAATCAAAGCTTTCGAGCCCGTACGTTCAATCAAAGCACGCAGTTCACGAACTTTCTCTACTGAATGTTCTATGAATTTCTGTCCGCCAAATCCCGGATTCACGCTCATGACAAGTACCATATATACATCCCGAATTATATCCTGAAGCAAAGCAACCGGAGTTGCCGGATTGATTGTTACGGCAGGCTGCATCCCTGCTTCCTTGATTTGCTGAATCACCCGATGCAAATGCGGACAGGCTTCATAATGTACGTTCATCGTATGAGCCCCCAACGCTTTCACCTCAGGGATAAATTTCTCCGGACTAACAATCATCAAATGCACATCCAATGGCTTCTTGCTTAACTTTGCTACGTATTTCAATACCGGAAAGCCAAATGATATATTGGGGACAAATACCCCGTCCATAATATCAATATGTACCCACTCCGCTTCACTGCGGTTTACCATTTCAATATCTTTTGCCAAATATCCGAAATCGGCAGAAAGAATGGAAGGAGCGATAATCGGTTTCATAATTCATCTATTTTAGGTTCAATTTATCTCGAAATCGAGACGGTTCATGCTATCTATTTATTTTATTACTTCATCTGACATCCATCTGACAGGCGGTATCCGCGAAGTAATTCATCCGTTTTCAGACGTTTCTTGCCAGGAAACTGCAAGGAAAGGATGGACAGGAATCCATCTGGTACAGCTACCTTCATATATTTCTTTCCATCCGTCACAACAGTCCCGACAGAGAGTTGATGCGATTCGTTAATCTTTTCACTTTCAAAGACTTTCACCACTACCGTTTCTCCGTCAGGAGTGATTAATTCACTCCAGGCAGCCGGATAAGGTGATAGTCCGCGAATAAAGTCATATATCTTCTTTGCCGGTTGGTTCCAGTCAATCCTGCAAGTATCTTTGAATATCTTCGGAGCCGGGCGAAGTTCGCCAATAACAGCCATTTCTTCTTGAGGAATCGGTTTTACCTCACCATTCAAGATGGCATCTACCGTTTCAACAACCAATTTTCCGCCCAACACCATTAATTTATCATGCACTACTTCCACATTATCTGTATCTGCAATAGGCACACGGACTTGTTGGATGACTTCTCCGGTATCTATCTCATGTTTCAGGAAGAAAGTAGTGATACCAGTCTCCGTGTCACCATTAATGACTGCCCAGTTGATGGGAGCAGCTCCACGATATTGAGGAAGCAGAGATGCATGGAGATTGAATGTGCCCAGCCGGGGCATATTCCATACCACTTCCGGCAACATACGGAAGGCAACCACAATCTGCAAATCCGCTTTCCATTCGCGCAATGCTTTCACGAAAGCCTCATCCTTCAGCTTTTCCGGTTGAAGCAGCGGCAAATTCTGTTCAAGCGCATATTGTTTAACGGGAGAATATTGAATCTTATGTCCGCGTCCGGCAGGCTTATCGGGCATTGTTATCACGCCCACAACGTTATAACCGCCTTCTACCAACTGGCGCAGAGCCTCCACCGCAAAATCGGGAGTGCCCATATATACTATTCTTAAATCTTCTTTCTTCATTATCTTCTTACTTTTATCTGCATAGAAACCTGGCTCCGGCACCTTGCCGGCTAGTCTTCTGAAAAATGTACCAGTACTTGCCGGTATGAGTTAAATATCTTCGATTTAGAGACAAAGCCTTCGTAACGTCCTTCCTCGTCAACGACCGGGAGATTCCAGGCTTTGGTGTCATCAAACGTCTGCATCACCTGTTCCATTCCGTCCGTGTTGAATATCTTGGCCGGAGCAGATGTCATTAATTTACTAACAGTGAAACGATGATAAAGTTCTTGACGGAACATGATGTTACGGATGTCATCGAGCAGGACAATCCCCAACAGTTCACCCGTTTTCTTATCAGTCACCGGGAATACATTACGGTGGGAAGCAGCGATTGCTTTTACTAATTCGCCTAAATCCATTTCGGGATGCACGACAACAAAATCCTTTTCCACCACATTCTCCATTTTCATCAATGTCAGTACGGCTTTGTCCTTATGATGCGTAAGCAGTTGTCCCCTCTTTGCCAGACGCATGGAATAGATACTGTGAGGTTCGAACGCTATTATCGTCAGGTAAGAGCTTACAGATACAATCATCAATGGAAGGAACAAGTCGTAGCCACCGGTCAGTTCGGCAATCAGGAATACTCCCGTTAACGGAGCGTGCATAACACCGCTCATGACCCCTGCCATTCCCATCAAAGCAAAATTCTTCTCGGGCAGATAGGCGGAGAAATCAAAGCTATTACTAAAGTTCGAAAATACGAATCCTGCAATACAGCCCAAATAAAGTGAAGGAGCAAAGATACCGCCACAACCACCACCACCGTTCGTTGCACTGGATGCAAAAACCTTTAACAGGATAATCAACATCAAATAAACCAACAGCAGATTACCATAGCCATAGAACATAGAGTTGTTCATCACCGTATCCCATTCTGCGGCAGATGTACCATTCAGCAGAAGATTAATCGTGTCGTACCCTTCACCGTAGAGAGGGGGGAAAAGGAAAATCAGTACACTTAACATCACACCACCGAAAGCCAGTTTCTTGTAGGGATTGTTGAGTTTACCGAAAACTCCTTCGACCGAATTCATAGCACGCGTAAAGTAAAGAGAAATCAGTCCGCAAAAGATACCCAGCAAAATAACGTAAGGAATACGTTCCAGCTCGAATGCCTGGTCGAGATGGAATTTAAACATAGCTTCCGTACCGGTAGTTATGTAGGAAACGGTAGCTGCTGTCACTGCTGAAATCAGCAGAGGAAGCAGAGAAGACATGGTTAAGTCAATCATCAGTACTTCCAATGTAAATACCAGTCCGGCGATTGGCGCTTTAAAGATACCGGCAATAGCGCCCGCCGCTCCACAGCCAACGAGCAGCATCAACGTGCGGTGTTCCATCTTGAATACACTTCCCAGATTGGAACCAATGGCCGACCCCGTCAAAACGATAGGCGCCTCCGCTCCGACCGAACCACCGAAACCGATGGTTATCGCACTGGCAATGGTAGACGACCAGATATTATGTCGTTTGATGCGTCCCTGCCTGCGGGAAATGGCATATAGAATTTTAGTCACTCCATGACTGATGTCGTCTTTGACAATATTGCGTACAAACCAGCCTGCCAAAAAGATTCCGACTACCGGATATACCAAATACAGGTAATTAGCTTCCGTCGCATTGAAGTTGTCCGTTAAGAAATTTTGTATCTGATGGATGAAGAACTTCAATATCAAAGCGGCAAACGCTGTGAAGATTCCGACCAGGAAACTCAATATCAGGATGAATTGTTTCTCCTTTATATTGGCTTCCCGCCATTTGATGCAACGCTGTAATAAACTCTGTTTTTCCTCTTTCATTTACTCGCGAATTATCTTAATCACTCCACCTTTATCCAACTTAATAATACTTGAGGGTTTCGGCCGACTCCTGTCATCCTGACGGAAGCTGACGATATAGTCTACTGCCGATTTTATTTCATCACTGATTTCGCTGAAGTTCGCAGCACCGGGTTGTCCGCTGACATTCGCCGATGTAGAGACAATCGCCTTGCGGAATTGCTGGCAAAGGCGTCTTGAGAATTCCTCGTTGGTAACACGTATGCCCACACTTCCGTCTTCAGCCAACAGATTCGGAGCCAGATTGCGTGCACCGGAATATATAATCGTCAACGGCTTGTCGGCAACTTCAATCAAGTCCCATGCCACATCCGGCACATCCTGTACATAAAAATCCACCTTCACAGAAGTATCTACCAGTACCAGCATAGCCTTACTATCAGCACGTTTCTTAATCTCGTATACACGGCGTACAGCCTCTTCGTTAGTCGCGTCGCAGCCTATACCCCAAACGGTATCGGTGGGATAGAGAATCACTCCTCCTTCATTCATCACCTGACAGGCTTTTTTAATATCTTCTATCATTTCTTGATTAATTTCTGTTGAGAATAACACGCAAAAGTAGTACTTTTGCGCCGAATTCAAAAAGATTAAGTGAAAACTATGGAAGAAATTGTATTTCACCACACTTTGCCTATTCAGTTGCGCTTCAATGACGTAGACAAATTCGGTCACGTCAATAACACTGTTTACTTTTCTTTTTACGACTTGGGAAAGACTGAATACTTCGCTTCAGTATGCCCGGGAGTAGATTGGGAAAAGATTGGCATCGTTGTCGTTCATATCGAAGCGGACTTTGTAAAGCAGATTTTTGCGTCAGACCACATCGCCGTGCAGACTGCCGTCTCTAAGATAGGCACTAAAAGTTTTCATCTGATTCAACGGGTAATCGATACGGAAACAAACGAGATAAAATGTATCTGCAAGTCTGTCATGGTGACTTTCGACCTTGAAAGACATGAGTCCATGCCGTTGACGGAAGAGTGGATAGAGGCGATATGCAAGTATGAAGGGCGGGATTTGATGAAAGCGTAAATCAAATTCTCCCCATGAGAGGAGACACTGTCTCCGCACCGATAAGGCACTACTCCGGCACCGGGGAGCAAATCTCTTGCAATGGAGTGCCAAACAAGCAAAACCAGCTTCTCCGGAAAAGTTTTATTTTGATTCATGTCCGCTATATAATAGAAATTGCCTATTTTTGCACCTTATTACTAAGGCATAAAATATCTAGTACAGAAAATGATAGCTGACAAAAGTATAAATTTAGATACCCTTTATAAATTATTATTTGAAGACGAGAAGCTGGAACTCTCCGAAGAATGCATTCGAAAAGTAGAGGAAAGTTTCGATTTCCTGCAATCTTTCTCCAGTGATAAGATTATTTATGGTATCAATACCGGGTTCGGCCCGATGGCACAATACAGGATAGAAGACCAGTCATTGATTGAACTTCAATACAATATCATCCGAAGCCACTCTACCGGCGCCGGAAAACCGCTCCCCGAACTTTATGTGAAAGCAGCTATGATTGCCCGCCTGTACACTTTCCTGCAAGGGAAATCGGGAGTACACATGGAACTGGTATCGCTCCTTTCCGAATTTATCAATCGTGGCATATGCCCCTTTATCCCCGAACATGGAAGCGTAGGCGCCAGTGGCGACCTTGTGCAACTGGCCCATATAGCCCTGACATTGATAGGCGAAGGAGAAGTCTTCTATCAAGGAAAATTGCGTGATGCCGCCACCGTACTCCGGGAAAATGGTCTGAACCCGTTCTCCATGCGTATCCGTGAAGGATTATCCGTGACCAACGGGACTTCCGTAATGACAGGAATCGGCATCGTCAACTTGATTTATGCCCGGAAACTGCTTCGTTGGTCGGTAGCCGCTTCCGTTATGATGAACGAAATCGCCGCCTCTTACGATGACTTTATGGCTCAGGCACTGAACGAAGCCAAACATCACCGCGGACAACGGGAAATTGCCGCTATGATGCGAGAATGGGTAAGTGGCAGCCAATGCGTGCTCCAAAGAGAGAACGAACTCTATAACCAAGTACACAAAGAAAAAATCTTCGAACATAAAGTGCAGCCTTATTACTCTCTGCGCTGTGTTCCACAGATCCTTGGCCCTATTTATGACGAGCTGGAGAATGCGGAAGAAGTATTAATCAATGAGATAAACTCCGCTTGTGACAATCCGATTGTCGACCCGGAAACACAGAATATTTATCATGGCGGCAATTTTCATGGAGACTATATCTCCTTCGAAATGGACAAACTGAAAATCGCCGTGACCAAGCTGACTATGCTTTGCGAAAGACAAATCAACTATTTGTTCCATGACCGCATCAACGGCATCCTGCCGCCATTTGTCAACTTAGGAGTATTGGGACTGAATTACGGTCTGCAGGCATCCCAGTTCACGGCAACGTCCACCACCGCCGAGTGTCAGACCCTATCGAATCCAATGTATGTCCACAGTATCCCCAACAATAATGACAATCAGGATATTGTCAGCATGGGTACTAACTCCGCCTTATTAGCAAAAACTGTTATTGAGAATTCCTATCAAGTGATGGCTATTCAGTTTATGGGGATGGCGCAGGCTGTCGACTATCTGAAGATACAGAAGAAACTTAGTCCGAAAAGCCGGCAGGTTTACGATGAAATCCGTAGCTTCTTCCCCGTTTTCACCAATGACACACCTAAATATAAAGAGATAGAAGCCATGATAGCTTATCTCAAAAAAGAAAATAAATAAGATGAAATACGCATTAATAACCGGTGGAAGCCGAGGTATCGGTCGTGCCGTCAGTTGCAGGCTGGCGGAAATGGGCTACTTCGTACTTATCAATTATCAGAGTAACGACGCGGAAGCGGAAAAGACATTGCAATTAGTACGGGAGAAAGGGAGCGACGGCGAATTGATGAAGTTCGATGTCACCGATTCCGAAGCGGTTGCCGTTGCTTTAGGCAACTGGTCTTCACTGCATCCCGACGAATATATCGAAGTGCTGGTCAATAATGCGGGCATCCGCAAAGACAACCTGATGTTATGGATGACGGGCGAAGAATGGAGTAAAGTGCTCGACATCAGCCTGAACGGTTTCTTCCATGTGACACAGCCTTTATTGAAGAACATGTTGGTGAAACGCTACGGGCGTATCGTGAATATCGTATCCCTGTCGGGCATCCAGGGAATGCCGGGACAGGTCAATTACTCGGCAGCCAAAGGCGGCGTGATTGCCGCAACCAAAGCGCTGGCACAGGAAGTAGCTAAGAAGAAAGTGACGGTCAACGCGGTGGCTCCGGGATTTATCCGCACGGACATGACAGAAGGCATTGACGAAAACGAATGGAAGAAGCATATCCCGGCAGGACGTTTCGGAACTCCGGAAGAAGTGGCCAACCTGGTCGGTTTCCTGGCATCTCCGGCATCATCCTACATCACGGGAGAGGTGATTTCCATCAACGGCGGACTATATACTTAAAAACAAAAGCATAGAATAGACTAAAATAATGAAAAGAGTTGTTATCACGGGAATGGGGATTTATTCTTGCATCGGCAAGAACCTGGATGAAGTAAAAGACTCACTATACAATGGAAAATCGGGCATCGGGATAGACCCGGTACGGAAAGAACTAGGTTATTTTTCCGCACTGACAGGTATTTTGGAACGTCCCGACCTGAAAAAGCTACTGGACCGGCGCAAACGTCATTGCCTGCCGGAACAGGGAGAATATGCTTATCTCGCAACATTAGAAGCTTTCCGCAATGCCGGCATTGATGAAGCTTTCCTCGAAAGCAACGAAGTCGGTATCCTGTATGGCAACGACAGCAGTGCCGCTCCCGTAATCAATGCGGTGGACATTATCCGTGAAAAGAAGAATACGGCACTGGTCGGTTCCGGTTCCATCTTCCAGTCGATGAACTCTACCGTGACAATGAATCTGTCTGTCATTTTCAAGCTAAGAGGTGTCAACTTTACCATCGCAGGAGCCTGTGCCAGCGGTTCGCATGCTATCGGTATGGGATATCTGCTTATCAAATCGGGATTGCAGGATTGCATCTTATGCGGCGGCGCGCAGGAAGTGAACCCGTATGCTGTAGGTAGTTTTGACGGGTTAAGCGCTTTCTCCACTCAGGAAGCGGAACCGAAAAAGGCTTCAAAACCTTTCGATAAGCGACGGGACGGGCTGATACCAAGCGGCGGAGCTGCTAGTCTGGTACTCGAAAGCTACGAATCGGCAGTGAAAAGAGGTGCGCCTATTCTGGCTGAAGTGATCGGATACGGTTTTTCATCCAATGGCGACCATATTTCCGTGCCGAATGTAGACGGCCCCAGACGTTCTTTGCAAATGGCTGTCAAGGATGCAGGTATTGCGCTCGAACGTATCAAATATATTAATGCACACGCCACTTCAACTCCGGTAGGCGACTTGAACGAAGCGAAAGCCATCGCGGAAGTATTCGACGGACACCGTCCGTATGTAGCTTCCACCAAGTCCATGACAGGACATGAGATGTGGATGGCGGGTGCCAGCGAAGTTATCTACTCCACCCTGATGATGAACAACAATTTCATCGCTCCCAACCTCAATTTCGAGGAGCCGGACGAAGCCTCGGCGCAGTTGAACATTCCGGCGCAACGGGTAGACTTGGAGTTCGACACGTTCTTGTCCAACTCCTTCGGATTCGGTGGAACCAACTCCACTCTGATAGTACGTAAATTCAATAAATAATAGATTAAAAGAGAAACCATATGACAAACGAAGAAATCATCGAGAAAATAAGAACCACTCTGGCAGAAGAGTTTGAAGTAGACATCGACGTCATCCAGCCGGATGCACCGTTGATGGAAACTCTCGAACTAGACAGCCTGGACTTGGTCGACATGGTGGTACTGGTAGAAAAGAATTTCGGATTTAACGTGACCGGACAGGATTTCGCAGGTATCAAGACCTTCCAGGACTTCTACAATCTTGTTATTACCCGTATGCAGGAAACAAAATAGACATGTCGACGTGGAAAGGCAAAACCAGGGGTGGAACGTTCGGATACTTATTCTTTATTTATTTGATTAAGTATCTGGGCATCACTGCCGCTTATATTTTCTTGAGCCTGGTAGTCCTCTATTTTATACCGTTCGCCCCGAAAGCGACGAAGAGCACCTGGTTTTATGCCCGCCACATCCTGAAATACAATCGGATACGTTCTGTTGGAATGTTGCTGCGCAACTATTACCGGCTGGGACAGATTCTGATTGACAAGGTAGCCATCGGCAATGGGAAAGCAGACCGGTATCGGTTTGAGTTTGAACGATATCCGGAGTTTTTACGATTATTGGACAGCGAGCAAGGAGTGATTATGATTGGCGCCCATGTGGGAAACTGGGAAATAGGCGTTCCTTTCTTTGATGATTACAGAAAGAAAATCCATATCGTGATGTACGATGCCGAACATCGCAAAATCAAGGAGATGTTGGAGAAAAACGGAAGGGAGAAAGAATACAAGATTATTCCTGTCAACGAGGACAATCTGACACACGTTTTCCGCATCACTGAAGCGTTGAACAAAAAAGAATATGTCTGTTTCCAGGGCGACCGCTACCTGAATAAGGAGAAGCTACTGACAGGCAGATTATTGGGACGGGAAGCCCCTTTCCCTGCCGGACCTTTCTTGTTGGCTTCGCGAATGAAAGTACCTGTCGTATTTTATTTCGCCATGCGGGAACCGGGAAGAACGTACCGTTTTCACTTCATTGTCGCGGAGCCGGTGGTACGAAACAAAGATAAAAAAGCGGAGACGGCTCTGCTCGAACAATATACCGTTGCCTTGGAACAAATACTAAAGCGTTATCCGGAACAATGGTTTAATTATTACCCCTTCTGGGAATCTGCCGAAAAGCAGTCACCGGATTCAAAAGAAAGACAAAAAGATGCAACAGAACAGATATGACAAAGAACCGTTGACAGCGGTAGAAGCTCAACGCCTGGCACAAGAGATAGCTTTCGGCCCCATCGTATTTCAGGTATCGCGCCTGATGCTTAAATTCGGTATTTTCAAGTTACTTGCAGACCACCGGAACGGACAGACGCAGGAAGAAATCAGCAAGGCTTGCGGACTGTCTTCTTATGCCGCACAAGTATTATTGGAAGCATCGTTGACAATCGGAACGGTGCTATTGCGCGAAGGCCGATACTCACTCGCCAAAGCCGGTTGGTTCCTGCTTAATGACAAGATGGTGCGTGTCAACATGGACTTTAACCAGGATGTCAATTATCTGGGTATGTTCCATCTTGAAGAAGCTTTGACCAACGGACGTCCCGAAGGGCTGAAAGTATTCGGAGAATGGAGTACGATTTATGAAGGACTGTCCAGTCTGCCGCCACAGGTACAGAAGAGTTGGTTTGGATTCGACCACTATTATTCGGATTGCTCGTTTGACGAAGCACTGGCTATCGTTTTCGCCCGTCATCCCAAGACTTTGTTGGACGTAGGCGGCAATACCGGTCGTTGGGCAACGAAATGTGTAGGCTATGACGCCGCAGTGGAAGTGACCATCATGGACTTGCCGCAACAACTGGAGATGATGCGCCAACAGACCAAAGAACTGCCCGGAGCAACACGTATCCACGGGTACGGAGCTAACCTGCTCAACCCGAAAGTTCCTTTTCCCACGGGATTCGACGCCATCTGGATGAGCCAGTTCCTCGATTGCTTCTCGGAAGAAGAAGTGACCAGCATACTGACACGTGCCGCCCGTTCTATGGACAAAGAAAGCCGGCTCTATATCATGGAAACTTTCTGGAACCGGCAGAAGTTTGATACAGCCGCTTACTGCCTGACGCAAATCAGCCTCTACTTCACAGCAATGGCAAACGGCAACAGCAAGATGTACCACTCGGACGACATGAAACGATGCATCGAAGCAGCGGGACTGGAAATAGAAGAAATGCACGACCACCTGGGAATGGGACACAGCATCGTACAGTGCAAACTGAAAGTTACAACAGAAAATAATGCGGATTAAGATGAATAGAGAAGCTATCATACACGGAGAAGGAATACTCGGACTGATTCCGCAACGCCCGCCCATTGTCATGGTGGATAGTTTCTTCGGCATCGAAGAAAACTGTTCCTATTCCGGGCTGACCATCACGTCCGATAATATCTTCTGCGAAGCAGGAAAACTGCAAGAACCGGGAATCATCGAGCACATCGCCCAATCGGCAGCCGTACGTATCGGGTTTATCTACACTCGGCAAGGCGCACAGGTTCCGTTAGGCTTTATCGGTTCGGTGGATAAACTCAAGATTTATAAATTACCGGAAGTGGGAATGAAGCTATTTACCGAGATTACCGTCGTGCAGGAAGTATTCGATATTACACTGGTTTCCGCACAAGTAAAAGCCGGTGAGGAATTGATAGCCGAATGTCGGATGAAAATATTTATCAAGAAAGAATGAAACGGAAAACGACTCAACATACACCCGCTCTGACCAACCGGACTACATTCAAAGTGCGGTTCAGCGAAATAGATTCCATGCAAATCGTATGGCACGGTGAGTACGTACGTTATTTTGAAGACGGAAGGGAAGCCTTCGGCAAGCAGTACGGTCTGGATTATATGAGTATTTACCGCGAAGGGTACATGGTTCCCATTGTCGATTTGACCTGCCAGTTCAAGCAATCGTTATCTTTCGGTGAAGAGGCAATTATCGAAACGCGCTATATCGCCTGCGAAGCTGCCAAGATAAAATTCGAATACGTCATCTATCGGGCTAGTGACCAGAGCGTAGTAGCTACCGGAAGCACGATGCAGGTATTCCTGAACCTGAATAAAGAACTGGAACTTATTAATCCGCCGTTTTATATGGAATGGAAAAAGAAATGGAACATTCTCTGAACATATATATTACAGCTCATACGCTTATTACTTCACTGGGCTTCGGCATACAGGAGAATACGGAAGCTATCCGTGCCTGCCGGAGTGGCATCCGCATACAGGAAGCCGGACGGATATCCGACAGCCCGCTATTGGCAGGAATGATTGACGCTGTCGAATTGGAAAGACGGGCGAAGGAGATGCAGATAACGGATTATCCCCGTATGGAACAACTATTTATTTTGGCTGTTCAAGAGGTGATTTTCCAGTCGGGAGCCAGTCTCCGTGAACCGGATTGTGCCTTACTACTCTCTACGACAAAAGGGAATGTCGATTTATTAAGTAAGCAGGTTGCTTCGGACGAACTGGTTGCTCTGGGTGAATCGAACGGTTCGTCTATACAGCTTCCAACGGACAGTCCTGCCTTTCTTTGGAAAATGGCGGAGCGAATCGGCAACTTTTTCGGAGCCTGCAATCAGGTAGACGTCATTTCCAATGCCTGTATATCAGGAGTTTCAGCACTCATTGTAGCTAAAAGACAGATAGAATCGGGACGTTACAAACGGATCATCGTTGCCGGTGGAGATATTCTGTCTCATTTTATCACCAGCGGATTCCTGTCTTTCCGGTCTGTAAGCGCACAGCGCTGCCGACCTTATGACATACAACGGGACGGATTGAGCCTGGGCGAAGCCTGCGGAGCCGTTCTTTTAGAAACTCAAGGGAACGCCAATGATATTATTCTCTCCGGTGGAGCTGTCAGCAATGATGCCAACCACATATCCGGTCCTTCCCGGACGGGAGACGGACTGGCAATGGCTATCAACCAGGCAATGGAAGAGGCAGAAGTAACTCCCGGAGACATCAGCTTTATCAATGCACACGGGACAGCTACCGTCTACAATGATGAAATGGAATCCAAAGCTATCCATCTGGCAGGATTATCAACTGTTCCGGTGAATAGCTTGAAACCTTATTTCGGGCATACGTTAGGAGCTTCGGGCATTATCGAAACCATCCTTTGCATGGAGCAGTTGAAAACAGGAATATTCTACGGGACTTTAGGATACGAAACACTCGGTGTTCCTATGCCTGTCACCGTCTATGGCACGCATCAACCGATGCCGATGAAATGTTGCGTCAAGACCGCTTCCGGTTTCGGTGGATGCAATGCCGCAGTTGTATTGTCTCTTCCTGCCGCCCGTCACCGTCAGAAACAGGTTCCTTTCTCCAAGGCACTCACCGAATCTGCGAACAGTATCACTATCAGACCGGGAGTGGTAGAACGTGACGGAACAGTCATATTCAACTCTTCAGAGACGGACTTTGCACCGTTTATCCGGGAAGCCTATAAGAATTTGGGAGAAAACAATATGAAGTTCTATAAAATGGATGACCTGTGTAAACTGGGATATGTGGCTGCCGGCCACTTGCTGAAAGGAACTGATTATCAACCGGAAGAGATTGGAATTATTCTTGCCAACGCTTCTTCATCGCTGGATACGGACTGCAAACATCAGACTCTTATCAGCAAAGAAGGAGACAAAGCCGCCAGTCCCGCCGTATTTGTCTATACGCTCCCCAATGTGGTGTTGGGTGAGATTTGTATCCGGCATAAAATAAAGGGAGAGAATACTTTCTTTGTCTGTCCGCATTACGAGCCTGATTCTTTAGAGGATTACGCACGTATCGTAATGGCTAAAGGGAAGTTGCGCGCATGCGTCATAGGCTGGTGTGAACTGATGGACGGACAATATCAGGCAGAATTTAAACAAATTACTAATATATCAACGACTTATTAATAACATATCGACAACTTATGGATAATTCAAATCAAACCCCAAGAGAACTGATGGACGAAGTGAAAGGCAAACTCATCGAAGAGTTGAACCTGGAAGAAATCACTCCGGAAGATATAGACAACGAAGCACCCCTGTTCGGAGATGAAGGCCTCGGTCTTGACTCTATCGACGCTCTCGAAATCATACTGATTCTGGAACGTGAATATGGGATTAAAATAGAAAACCCGGGTGAAGGAAAGCAAATCTTCTATTCGGTGCGCACATTGTCTGATTACATTGCAGCCAATCGTAAAGCCTGACGCATGAAGATTTATGTCACCGGACTGGGAATTGTTTCGGGCATCGGCATCGGAGTTTCCGAAAACATAGAGGCTTTGAGACAAGGGAAACATGGTATCGGAAAAGTAACTCTTTTCCCGACTGCCCTCGATGTGCCCGTATCCGAAGTGAAGCATAACAATAAGGAACTGAAACAATTGCTCGGCATCTCTCCGCAACGGACCGTCTCACGCACAGCATTGTTGGGAATGGTGGCGGCTAAAGAAGCGTTGGAAGATGCAGGACTGAATCAGAGAACATCACGGTATGCGCGGCAACCGTCACAGCATATACAGCAACCGCCACAGCAGGACTCTCAGCAGACACAGCAGGATTCTCAACCGTTACGTATCGGTTTTATTTCTGCAACTTCCGTCGGCGGCATGGATTTAAGCGAGCATTTCTATGAATCATTCAAAGAGAATCCCAAACGGGGACGACTGCGTGAAGTCATCTCCCATGACTGCGGAGCCAGTACGGAACTGATTGCTTCCTACTTGGGCATCAACGATTTCATAACAACCATCAGTACCGCCTGTTCGTCAGCCGCCAACGCTATCATGCTGGGAGCAAGGATGATTAAACACGGGTTATTGGATGCCGTTGTTGTCGGGGGGACGGATGCGCTTTGCCGGTTCACACTGAACGGATTCAACTCTCTTATGATTTTGGACAAGGCACATTGCCGTCCCTTTGACCGTTCGCGTACGGGGCTCAACCTCGGAGAAGGGGCAGGTTACTTAGTACTTCAACCGGAAAGCTCACTCCGGCGAACTCCTTATTGCGAACTTAGCGGTTACGCTAATACAAACGAAGCCTATCACCAGACGGGAAGTTCTCCAGAAGGAGACGGCGCCTTTCTATCAATGAGCGAAGCAATCGCTTCAAGCGGTATTTCTCCCGAAGAAATAGACTATATCAATGTGCACGGCACAGGCACTCCCGGCAACGACGCATCGGAAGGAATGGCATTACGGAGAATCTTCGGAGAGCACGTTCCGCCGTTCAGTTCGGTGAAAGCCTTTATCGGACATACTTTAGGAGCTTCCGAAGGGATTGAAGCGGTATATTCCGTTCTTTCCTTATATAAAGGTATGATTTACCCGAATCTGAACTTCACGGACGCGATGCCCGAAACGGGACTGATACCGGAAACGACTTTCCGGGAAGGAATCCCCGTACGCCACGTATTATCCAACTCTTTCGGTTTCGGTGGGAACGATTCATCGCTTCTCTTTTCTGCAACTACTATTCCGCAAGGAACGAACCTTTAAGTTATTATGTCTATGCAGCCAGTCTATATCCAACGCATCGCCTCGATTCATCCTCAAGGAAAACGGAATGACAGCCGTCCTTATCTCCAAGCCTGTGAGCCTGATTATAAGAATATCATTACCAATCCGACCTTACGCAGACGCATGAGCCGTATCGTAAAAATGGGGGTAGCCTGTGGATTAGAATGTATAGGCGGACTGCCGCCCGAAGAGATACAGGGAATTATCACAGCCACAGGACTAGGCTGTCTGGTCGATACGGAAAAGTTTCTGAACACACTGATAGACAATGAAGAACGGATGCTGAACCCTACCCCCTTCATCCAGTCAACATTCAATACAATCGGTGCGCAAATCGCCCTGATACGTGGGATACATGCCTACAACATGACTTATGTACACCGAGGTCTAAGTTTCGAAAGTGCTTTGCTGGATGCCATGATGAAGATTTGGGAAGGAAGCGGGCATATACTGGTAGGAGCCATGGACGAAATGACGGATACCAGTCACGCCATCCAACAGCGACTGGGGATACTAAAAGGAATAGAAGCCGGAGAAGGCGCGCAGTTTTTCCTGTTGAGCCGGGAAGTCGGAGAACACCCGCTCGCTGAAATAAAAGGGATAGAAACTTTCGCCGGGCAGCAAACGACAGAAGAAATCCAAAACCGGATTATGCGTTTTCTGCAACGGAATGGATTAAATAGCCGGGATATTCAGTGGTTTATGACCGGAAAGAATAAGCAACAATCCTGGCAGGATAATTCTTCGAAGCAGACAATCATATCTGAAAAAGATGTGCCATTGAATCAAGCAATCACCTCTGAAAGTAATGCCATTTATGAGAAACTCGAAACAAACCTCTTCCCGGAAAGTATGCATCTCAGCTTCAAAGACGAATGTGGCGAGTATCCTACCGCCTCATCGTATGCCGTATGGAAAGTAGTGAAAGAATCGGAAAACTGCACTACTCCTACGAATATACTGATTTATAATCATCACCACTCCATCAATCATTCTTTGATTCTAATCCGGAAAAGCGTATGATTATCACCTGTATCGTACTTGGTTCATTGTTGATACTGTCTTTTCTCGTCTATGCTTCTTATAGCATTCGGTCGGGGATTTATCTCCGCTCGTTTTGCAGAAAGCGTACTGGAGAAAAGGTAGTAGCCTTGACTTTTGACGACGGTCCCGACCCGATACAGACTCCGAAAGTACTGCAAATACTGAAAGAACAGCAAGCAACAGCCTGTTTCTTCTGTATCGGACACAAGGTAAAAGGAAATGAAAAACTGTTGCAGCAAATGGTAGTGGAAGGGCATCTAATTGGAAATCATTCATTTACCCATTCCGGTTTATTCCCGCTATACGGACTCTCCAGAATGAAAAAAGACCTGCAAACTTGTCAGTCTGAACTAGAACGAGTAACTTCGCAGCCGGTAACTTTGTTTCGTCCGCCATTCGGAGTCACCAATCCGACGATTGCGAAAGCCGTCCGGCAATTGGGTTACACCTCTATAGGATGGAACATCCGTACACTGGATACCCAACAGCCGTCACCGGACAAAGTACTCGACAGAATCCGGAAAGGTATTAAACCTGGTTCTATTATCTTGCTGCACGACCGGATGCCAAACAGCGGGCAACTGGTGAAACAGATACTGGATTTACTGAAAGAACAGGAATACACCGTTGTCCGGCTGGACGAACTATTGGCATAAAATAAAAACGTATGAGAACTTTAGTTACATATACATTACTTATCTTTCTGTCCGTTGTCTCTGCCCATGCGCAAGGCATGAAGAAGTTGACGCAACTTCAGGATTTTGAGAAACGCCTGGCAGAAGAAGCACAGACCGTACAATCTATCGAAAGTGATTTCACGCAAGTGAAATACCTCGACATATTCGACGAAAAAGTTACTTCCAAAGGGAAGTTCTACTACCAGAAGAGCAATAAAATCTGCATGGAATATTTCCGCCCGATGGACTATCTCATTGTGATAAACGGCAGTAAGCTCAAAATCGTTTCGGACGGCAAGAAAAACATCATGAACCTGAGCGCCAACAAGATGATGGGACAGATGCAGGATATGCTGACCGCCTGCATGATAGGCGACCTCTCCAAAATGTCATCCAACTACCAACTGGCATACTTTGAAGATGCACAATTCTACCTGGTCAAGATAAAGCCGGTCAATAAAGCCGTACAAGCCTATATCACCGGGATAGAAATCTACCTCGACAAGAAGGATATGTCGGTACACAAACTCCGCCTGTCCGAAACAGCCACGAATTATACCGAATACGAATTCTATAACAAAAAATTCAACTCCCTGAAGAATGAGACGAAGTTTGCGATTCGTTAGTCGGACGGTTCTGCTTTTCCTAGTGATGCAGTTATCGGTTTCCTGCTCTCCGCGCATAAGCGGGGAAGGCAGTATAGTGCCGCCTGCTATCGAACTGGCAAAAGGAGAAAGCTCGCAAAAGTATAATATCCAGTTGGACTTCATGAAACATCATATGAGCGGCATGCTGATAGTACGCCGTATGCCCGACAATGAAATCCGGATAGTGGCGTCCACCTATTTCGGGCTAAGCCTTTTCGACTTCTCCCTTCAAGATGGCACGTTCAATGTCAACAGTTGCATCGAACCCATACAGAAAGAAAAGGTACTGAAACTTCTGGAGATGGACTTCAAACGCCTGTTTCTAAGCGAGAAAAGTATTCGTGCGAAGATGTCCAAAGACGGTTCGACGGAAAAAAGAGCCAGTGGGAAAGGCTTCGGGAAATCTGTTTTATACATCACGGGCGATATTCCGGGCGACCCGGTACAAATAAAAATAAAGCATCCATGGATACGATTGACAATTCGCCTGGACAAACTATCTAAAGAGATTTAATATATGTTACTTGATAACTTCTATACGCTTCTCTCTTCCGAATCACCGGACTCAATCACCTGGACTATCCGGGTAGAACTGAATCCGGAGCACGCTATTTATCAGGGACACTTTCCGGAACATCCGGTAGTTCCCGGAGTCTGTCTGCTGCAACTTATCAAAGAATGTACTGAAGGTATCCGCCGGCAAAAGTTGCAATATATGCAAGTGTCTTCATGCAAGTTCCTGTCAGTCGTCAATCCTGTAAAGACACCGTGCCTGTCAGTAACGCTGACCCTCAAAGATATGGAAGAAGGTAAACTTCAGTTGCAGGCGGAAGGTACTGCTAAGATGGAAGGAACCGCAGAAAACGAATGTTTTATCAAACTGAAAGCCGTACTTACCTCAACGAAAGCATGAAGGAGCCGCAAAGTACAGCCTACTGGCACGAGAAGTTGAAACAATTGGGAATTATCGTTATCATCCCAAGTTACAACAACGGCAAGACACTGGCGGATGTCATAGAGAGTGTACGCTCCTATGCACCGGACATTCTCGTCGTCAATGACGGTTCGACGGACGAAACAGCCGGGATACTCAGCCGGGAAGTAAACCTGCAAGTCATCACCCACCCTGCCAACCAGGGAAAAGGGGTAGCCTTGAAACATGGTCTCTGCCACGCAAAGGCACAAGGCTTCCGCTATGCCATCACCATTGATTCGGACGGGCAGCACTTCGCTTCGGATATCCCTTCGTTCATCGAAGCCATCGAAAAGGAACCGGATACCCTGCTGGTAGGTTCGCGCAACCTTGCTTCGGACAATATGCCAGGAAAGAATACATTTGCCAATAAATTCTCCAACTTCTGGTTCACCCTCGAAACGGGAATCAAGCTGCAGGACACACAGTCCGGTTACCGCCTGTATCCACTGCAACAGATGAATGTCGACAAATGGTACTATACCGCCAAGTATGAATTTGAACTGGAAGCCCTCGTTTTCGCGGCATGGGGAGATATCGCAGTCAAAAACATACCGGTACATGTCTATTATCCGCCACAAGAAGAGCGGGTTTCGCATTTCCGCCCGTTCAGGGATTTCACCCGTATCAGCATCCTGAATACGGTACTGGTATTTATCACTTTCTTGTGGATTATCCCCCGCAACTTTTTCCGCAAACTGACCTGGAAGAACTGCAAGCGTTTTTTCTCCGAACATGTCATCCATTCACCGGAATCCAACCTGCGAATCACGGCAGCCATCACACTCGGAGTATTCATGGGCATCGTTCCGGCATGGGGATACCAAATGCTGATAACCCTGTTTCTGGCACATCTGCTCCGGCTGAACAAAGTCATCGCTATTGTAGCGGCCAACATCAGTATCCCCCCGATGATTCCGTTTTTGCTGTACGGAAGTTACGCAACCGGATGCAAAGTGCTGGGCGAACCCGTCAACCTGCACTTAAATGAACTCTCTTTCGCAAATGTAAAATCAGTCATAGAGCAATATTTGATAGGAAGTATTATCTTTGCAGTCGTTTGCAGCCTGGTAGCGGGAGTCATTTCGTTCGCCTTGCTCACGACTTGTAGGAGAAAAAAGATATGACCCAGTTTTTTATCGGACTATATGATTATTTTGAAAGACACAAGATTCTGTTCTACCTGTCCCTCATCTGCTGTATCCTGTTCATGGGCTACTTTGCCCTGCAAGTGAAGTTTGAAGAGAACATCACACAGTTCTTCCCCGACACCAAAGATTCACAGAATACCATCAAGGTTTTTGATAATCTCAAGATTAAGGACAAAATCATTGTCATGCTCTCCTCTGCGGATACGTGTAATGCCGTAGAACCGGATTCCCTGATTGAAGCAGCCGGACAACTACAACAAGCTCTGACCGAAAAAGCAGGCGGGACGCTGATAAAAAGTATCTTCGCACAAGTAGACCAGAATCTCGTCAGCGGAGCCACCGACTTCGTTTACGACCATCTCCCACTCTTCCTGACAGACACGGATTACCAGCGGTTCGACTCCCTGCTGACGCAAAAGGGAATACACGCCGCCATGCAGAAGAATTACACCAACCTTCTTTCTCCTGCCGGCATTGCATTAAGAAGCTATATCCTCAGAGACCCGCTCGGACTTGGCAGTGAAGCCCTGAAGCACTTACAGGATTTCCAGTTGGAAGCCAACTACGAAATCTACAACGAACATATCTTCTCCAAAGACGGTTCTACCTTATTGATGTTCATCACTCCGGTATTCAGCACAGGAAGCACTGGAAAGAATGACGAACTCGTCAGAATACTGGAAGAAGAACTCCGGCACGTACAAAGTGAGTCTCCTGTGATTCGGGCGGAATATTTCGGTGGTCCTTCAGTAGGAGTCTACAACGCCCGGCAGATAAAAAAGGACACTATACTGACCTCTACTATTGCACTGCTCATCATCATTGTATTCATCTCATTCGTCTTCAAACGGAAGAGGTCGATACCTTTGATTATTACCCCTGTACTGTTCGGCGGACTGTTTGCCCTGTTCCTGATTTTCTTTATCAAAGGAAGCATTTCGGCTATTGCCGTAGGAGCCGGCTCGGCGGTGATGGGTATCGCACTCAGCTATTCCATCCATATGCTGGCGCATCAAAATCATGTATCCACGGTGCAACAACTGATTAAAGAAATCGCTTACCCGCTGACGGTAGGCAGTTTTACGACCATCGGGGCATTTCTGGGACTGATATTCACTAGTTCCGACCTGCTGCGCGACTTCGGTCTGTTCGCTTCCCTGGCACTGGTAGGCACTACTCTTTTCTGCCTGATTTACCTGCCTCATTTCCTGAAGGGACAGGCAGATGTGAAACAAGGGCGTGTATTACGTATCATAGAGAAAATAAACGCTTATTCTTTCGATAAGAATAAATGGCTGGTCGGGGGCATCGCCCTTGTCACCGTCATCTGCCTGTTTACCTCACAGAAAGTAGGGTTCAACAACGATATGATGAGTCTCAACTACGAGCCTCAACATCTCAAACAATCGGAAGAGAAACTACTGCACCTCTTCGACAGCCATGAAAAGACAGTTCTCTTTGTCAGCGTAGGCAAAGATATGGTCGGAGCTACTGAAACCTATGCAGCGACCAACCGGAAGCTATCTACCTTGAAAGAACAAGGGCTGATAAAAGAATACGCTTCCGCCTCACAATTCCTTATCTCCCCGCAAGAACAGCAGAAACGCCTGAAGAAATGGGAAGATTACTGGACGAATGAGAGGAAGGAACAGGTTCGCGAGCATCTGGAAGCATCCGCTGCCGAATACCGTTTCCGTCCCGGAAGTTTCGACGGCTTCTGTCAATGGCTCGCCCGGCCTTTCGGCGAATATCATTACTCTTCCCAAGAGGACGATTTATCCGGCAAGCTATTGAATGAATGGCAGACATCGGCTGATTCCATAACGATGCTTATCAGCCAGATACGGATTAGCGAGACAAATAAGGAAGCGGTATATGCGCATTTCAACAAAGACCGGGATGTCGTCATCTTCGACCGTTCCTACTTTGCCAACAAATGGGTGTCCGCCATCAATGATGACTTCTACCTGATTCTGTATCTTTCTTCTTTCCTGATATTCTTTGCCTTGTGGTTCTCTTACGGACGTATCGAACTTACGTTGATGAGTTTTCTCCCGATGCTGGTCAGTTGGGTGATTATCCTCGGGCTGATGGGAATCCTGGGGATTGAGTTCAATATCATCAATATCATCCTGTCTACCTTTATATTCGGTATCGGTGATGATTTCAGTATTTTCATTATGGACGGATTGCAGAACAAGTACCGTACAGGCCAGAAAGTACTGAACTCGCACAAAACAGCCATCTTCTTCTCTGCCTTCACTACGGTGGTCGGAATGGGTGCGCTCGTTTTCGCCAAGCATCCGGCCTTGCAATCTATTTCACTGATTTCCATACTTGGAATGATAGCAGTGGTGTTGGTAGCCTATACCATCCAGCCGCTTATCTTCCGGTTCTTCATTGCAGCCCCGGCATCCAAAGGGTTGCCGCCTTATACGCTTATCGGGCTGCTACGGACTGTCGCACTCTTTCTGCTCTTCTTTATCGGATGTATCCTTCTCCGGATATTGATAGCCTTGCTCTATCTGGTTCCCGTACGCAAGAGCAGCAAGCAGCATTTCGTCTGCCGCCTGATACAGATTACCTGCAAAGGGATTCTATTATTGGCTACCGCCGTCAAAAAGGAACATATCAACAAAGCCAACGAAAGGTTTGACCGTCCGGCCATTATCATTGCCAACCACCAGTCGTTTATTGATATTCTCGTGTTGCTGTCTCTTTCGTCCAAAGTCCTGATGATGACCAATCACTGGGTATGGCATTCCCCTTTCTTCGGAGCCATCATCCGCTATGCCGATTTCTATTATATAGGTGAAGGATACGAACAATATATAGAACGGATGAAGAAAAAGGTGGAAGAAGGTTATTCCATTGCTGTCTTCCCCGAAGGCACACGTACCTATAACGGAAAGATGAAGCGTTTCCACAAAGGAGCGTTTTATTTGGCGGAAATGCTGCAACTGGATATTCTCCCGATTCTGCTATACGGCAATGACAAGATTATTGCCAAAGCGCAGCCTTTCAATGTCCGCAAAGGAATCATCTACACGGAGATACTTCCGCGCATACCCGCAGGTGACCCGTCTTTCGGAGCTACCTATCAGGAGCGTACCAAACGCATATCCACCTATATGAAACAGGAGTATGCGCGTATCTGCCGGGAAAAGAATACAACGGACAACCCCGCTTTTTATGAAGCGCTTATCCAGAACTATATCTACAAAGGCCCTATCGTGGAATGGTATATCCGCATCAAGGTGAAGATGGAAGGAAATTACCGGTTGTTCAACCGGCTGATTCCCACTCAGGGACAAATCACGGACATAGGCTGCGGATTCGGCCCGTTATGCTACATGCTCTCCCTGCTGTCCGACGACCGGAATATTCTGGGCATCGACTATGACGAGGACAAAATAGCCGTAGCACAGCACGGATGGTTGCGCGGCGACCGCCTTCAGTTCAGGCACGGCAACGCACTTGAATATCCGTTGCCGGAAAGCGACGTGTTTATCCTGAACGATATGCTGCACTATATGAGTTATGAACATCAACGGTCATTGCTGTTGAAATGTGCCGACCGGCTACGCCCGCAAGGAATAATGATTATACGTGACGGAAATTCCGCCAACACTTCCAAGCACCGTCTGACCCGGTTCACAGAGCTACTGTCCACGCGCATCTTCAATTTCAACCGGACTACCGAAGAGTTGTCCTTCACCACGGAAGCCCAACTGCGGGAGATAGCGGCAACCTGCGGCATGAACGTCGAAACCATACCCAACGACAAATATACATCAAACACCATTTATATATTCAGAAAACCGGACTGGCATGAGTAAATATGACATTATCATCATCGGAAGCGGACTGGGCGGACTGGAATGTGGAGCGATTCTCAGCAAAGAGGGATTCAACGTATGCGTAATAGAGAAAAATGCGCAGTTCGGGGGATGCTTCCAGACGTATCAGCGAAAAGGACGTTTGCTTGATACAGGCATTCATTATGTAGGAAGCCTGGATGAGGGACAGGTGATGAACCAGTATTTCCGCTATTTCGGCATTATGGACAAACTAAAAATGAAGCGGTTGGACGCCGAAGCTTTCGATACGATTCACTACAGAGGGCAAGCGTATGATTACGCAATGGGATACCCGCAATTTATCGAGACGCTCCACCGGTCTTTCCCTCACGAGAAAGAGAACCTGAAACGCTATACCGAGCAGCTTCAAGCGGTAGGGAACCTGATTAGCGTAGACCATCTGAAACAAGGCGTCATTGCACTCGAAGGCATGAAGTACTTCTGCACTTCCGCTGCCGGACTGATTGCCGACATCACCCACGACCATACCCTGCAAAATGTGTTAGCAGGCTCCGCTTTGCTCTATGGCGGCCTGAAAGATGTTTCCACCTTCTATCAGCATGCCATGATTAACCATTCCTATATTGAAAGCGCTTACCGTTTCGTAGACGGAAGCATGCAGGTCAGTCTGGAACTGATTGACGTAATCCGGGACAATGGCGGTACGGTTCTCAACAACAGCGAAGCAACCCGCATCATCGTCGAGAACGAGAAAGTGCAGGGAGTCATTGTCAACGGTGAAGAACGGTTGGAAAGCGATTATGTCATATCGAACATACACCCCAAACGGACATTGGAAATACTGGACAAGAACCGCAGTATCAAGAATGCCTTTATCTCCCGAATCCGTTCGCTCGACAACACGTACGGCATCTTCACACTTTATCTGGTAATGAAAAAGAAAAGTACTCCGTACCAGAACCGCAACATCTATCTGCATGGGAACAATAAAGTGTGGTATGACAAGTTGCTCTATCCGGGACGAACTACTAACTGCATGATTTCGATGCAAGCCTCTTCCGAGGACAGCCAATATGCCAGTGTCATCTCTATCCTGACACCGATGTATATGGATGAATTGTCTACATGGAAGGACTCCTCTCCCGAACACCGCGGCGAGGGTTACCAGTTCTTCAAGAAAGAGAAAGCGGAACAAATACTCCGTTTCCTGCGAAGACACGGCTTCGATTTCTCTGAAAACATAGAGGAACTATTCACCACTACTCCATTGAGTTATCGTGACTACACAGGTACGGTAGACGGTTCCGCATACGGAATCATCAAAGACTATAAATGCCCGCAAATCGGTTTTGTATCTACACGAAGCCGATTGGGAAATCTCTTTTTTACAGGTCAAAACCTGAATGTGCATGGCGCACTGGGCGTAACACTGACAGCTATGCTTACTTGCACCGAATTTGTGGGACAGGAATATTTAGCTAAAAAAGTAGGAAATGCATAAAGTTATCAAACGGACCATCAAATATACGAGCCTCATTCTCTTGTTGCTCGTCATCGTATTAATAGGCGGAATCAGTTATCTCTACTTTTCAGCGGATATGATGACACCGCCAAAAGAGCCTAATATCATCCTGACAGAAGTACCTTATGCAGATACTATTGCTCTGGTTCCGGCAGAAGTGCTCTACAAGGATACTCTCGACCTTCGATATTATGCTGATAACTTTATGCGACGCAGTGAAAGCGGATTGTGGGAATTGTTCGTGAGAGGCGATGCCCTTGAAAGAGGGGACGCCATCGGCAAACTGTCTGCCGATTTGCTTCATCACCAAGAGAAAGTATTCGTTGACCAGATTCGTGAAATTATACCTTCAGACAGTTATCTGAAATTTCTGCGGTTCTTCATTGTACTGTTCAACCGTAATTTGGGTGAGAATGTCCCTGAAGAATATCGGGAAGAGATTTATGGAATCTCGCTATCGTGCACCCACGACTACGACTTTATCGGCACTCCTTACGAACGCCAGTTGAATTACCATGCGGCACACGACTTGGGACACACCATGCAGGACTATATGTTAGTGGGATGCAGCTCGTTCGCCACCTGGGGAACTCAAAGTGCGGACTCGTCGCTGCTTATTGGGCGCAACTTCGATTTCTATGTCGGGGATGCCTTTGCAGAAAACAAGCAGGTCACCTTCTGCGCACCGTCCAAAGGGTATAAATTCGCTTCCATCGGATGGCCGGGCATGATAGGCGTATTGTCCGGCATGAACGAAACCGGGCTCACCGTAACCATCAACGCGGCAAAATCCGCCATGCCGACAAGTTCCGCCACGCCTATCTCCATCCTTACCCGGGAAATCCTGCAATATGCGTCAACTATCGACGAAGCCCTCGCCATCGCCCAAAAGCGGAACACTTTTGTCTCCGAATCTATCTTGATAGGCTCCGCCAAAGACGGCAGGGCAGCTATCATCGAGAAATCTCCGGAAAAGACCGTTCTTTTCAACGGAAAGGAAAAAGACAGGATTATCTGCACCAATCATTACCAATCGGAAGCGTTCGCCAAGGACGAACGGAACATAGAAAACATACAGACTTCCGACAGTCCTTACCGTTATGCACGTCTGGAAGAACTGATTAGCGAGAACCAACCGATGAATCCAGTAAAAGCCGCTTCTATCCTGCGTAATCACAAAGGGCGGCAAAACGCCGACCTGGGACTGGCAAACGAAATGGCTATCAACCAGTTTATCGCCCACCACTCCGTCATCTTCCAACCTGAGAAGCAGTTGATGTGGGTATCCACCTCTCCGTGGCAATGCGGCAAATACGTAGCTTACGACTTGAACCTGATATTCAAAAAAGCCATCGCTCTCCGGGCTGAGATATACATTCCGGAACTGACCATTCCCGCAGATGAATTCATGCAGGAACCGGAGTTCGAACAACTCCTTACTTACAAAAGGCTTACTCCGTTGCTACTGAAAAAGATAAAAGCAAAGGAGAAAGTGGAAGACAGTCTGCTCAAGGAATACGAAGCGTCCAACCCTTCTTTCTATTATGTGTATGAAGTACTGGGCAATTACTACGAAGCTATCCGCCAGCCTCAACAAGCCGTCGGCTATTGGAAAAAGGCATTGACCAGACCGATTCCCAAACTACAAGAAAAAGAACGTATCCAACAGAAAATACAAAAACACTCTTAAGATGGAAAAGAATCCCGACATTCAGTTCCGCTCACCGGAAGAAATAAAATGCTATCAGGAAGAACAGCTAGCTGAAGCGTTAGCCTATCTGCAAGCACATTCCAAGTTCTACCAACAGATGTTCGAGGAACATCATATTGATATCAACCGGATTCGGAAGATAGAAGACCTGCAACACATCCCCGTTACCACGAAGACGGATTTGCAACTTCATAATGAAGATTTCATCTGCGTAGGCAAAGAAGAAATCATCGACTACGTGACGACTTCCGGCACATTAGGCGACCCGGTGACTTTCGTCCTCACTTCCGAAGACCTCGACCGCTTATCCTACAACGAGTTTCTATCTTTCACCACCACCGGATGCACCAGGCAGGATATCCTGCAACTGATGACTACCATCGACCGCCGCTTCATGGCAGGACTGGCGTATTATATGGGGGCACGCGAACTCGGCATGGGAGTTATCCGTGTAGGCAACGGCATCCCCGAGCTGCAATGGGATACGATTCGGCGGATACAACCCACTTGCGGAATGGTGGTTCCTTCTTTCCTTATCAAACTGATAGAGTTCGCCGAGAAAAACCATATCGACTATAATGCCTGTTCCATGCAGAAATGTATCTGTATCGGTGAAGCATTGCGCAACCAGGAGTTCCAGTTAAATACGCTCGGACAGAAAATACATGATAAATGGCCTGCCTTGCAACTGTATTCCACGTATGCTTCCACCGAAATGCAGTCATCCTTCACCGAATGCAGCGAATTCCACGGCGGACATCTGCAACCGGAACTTATCATCGTCGAGTTTCTGGATGATAATAACCAGCCTGTTGCCGAGGGAGAAGCAGGCGAAGTGACCATTACGACATTGGGTGTCAAAGGGATGCCGCTGCTCCGCTTCAAAACGGGTGATATCTGTTACCATCACACCTCACCTTGTGCCTGCGGAAGAAACACGATTCGCCTGAGTTCCATCCTCGGTCGGAAAGGGCAAATGATAAAGTACAAAGGTACGACATTATATCCACCCGCATTATTCGATATTCTGGATAATATTCCTTTGGTAAAGAACTACATTATAGAGGTCTACACCAACGAACTGGGTACGGATGAGATTCTGATTCGCATCGGAAGCGAGAACCGCAGCGAGAGTTTTGCCAAGGAGATAAAGGACTTGTTCCGCTCGAAAGTCAGAGTGGCGCCAAGCATCAATTTCGAGTCGGCGGAGTATATCGCCAAGATACAAATGCCCCCCATGAGTCGAAAAGCGATTAAATTCATTGATTTACGATAACTTTTTTCTACTTTTGGGAATCAATAACAATATACATAATTCACTTTAACATTAACGTATATGAAAAAACTTATCCTATTCTTATTCTTAAGCACAAGCCTGTTCTGTTTCGGACAAGGCAAGAGTGCATTGAAAGATGTTCAGTCTATCAAATTCTATGGTGTAGATTACTCTCAGGTCAAAGTTTTCGGTGCGGATGAATCACCGCTACAATTCAAAGATGCTTTCAGACGTATCAATGAATTGTTTATCACGGAAGCCAAGAAGTATAATGTAGGCAAACAGTTGAGAAAAGAGGTGACGGAAATTTCACTGGACGCCGTTAATCAGGTAAATCGCAATATTAACGAGTCCGAACTGATGACTACTAAAACAGAGTATAGTCTCGACAAAGAACAAATCAAGACAGCCATCGAAGCACTGCCTATTCAGAAAACGCCCGGCGTAGGCATGGTATTTGTCGCACAATTCCTGGACAAGTCCAAAAACAGAGGTACATATGAAGTCGTATTCTTCAATACCGAAACTAAAGAAATCATCGAGGAATGGATTACGGAAGGAAAAGCAGGTGGATTCGGATTACGTAACTACTGGGCCGGTTCCATCCATAGCGCACTCAAGAAATTATAAACAATTAGAAATAGAATTATGAGAAAACTACTATTATTACTGACTTTATTACTGAGTATCAGTACTTACGTTGCAGCTCAAAACTACACAGAAGTTGTATATCTGAAAAACGGAAGCGTTATCAAAGGAGTTATCATTGAGCAAGTGCCCAATGTTTCTTTAAAGATTAAGACCGGCGACGGCAGTCTCATCATCTGCCAGATGAATGAAGTGGAGAAAATCATTAAAGAGGAAAGATACACAAGAGATTATCGCACCGATATCGACAATCGCAAAGCAGCGAGAAATACACTGAAAGGCTATAAAGGTTTCATTGACTTCGGTTACATAGCTGACCTTAGTGATTATGATGCGAACAAAGTAGAAATTTCAACTTCCCACGGATACCAGTTCAATAACTATTTCTACTTGGGTGGTGGTGTTGCGGCAGATTTCTATACCGATGCAGACCTGATAGCCGTACCTATCTTTGTTGATTTCAGAGCCAACTTTATCAACAAGAAAGTAACTCCGTTTGCTGATATCAAAACAGGATATTCAGTTGGAGATGTTGAAGGACTGTATGTCTCTACCGGTATCGGAGTACGTTTCTCCCTAAAAGGCAAAAAAGCTCTAAATCTCAAATTGGAATATAACTATCAGCAATATGATTACTATTACAGTGGCTATTATATTAGTTATGACGACACAGCGGATTTGGAAGGTCTTGGATTTAAAGTAGGATTTGAATTCTAGTAGATTTAAGTAACTAATATCCATAATAACAAGCCAAACAAAAGCATGAAAAAGAGAATAACAACAGTTGTATTATTAAGTTGCTTTACTATCCTTTCATACGCACAAAGCATTGTTATGACTTCCGGTTCTATTGATTTCATTAAAGGCCAAAAGACCATTGACTTTTCTTTCTCTTATGAAGAGATGTTGGTAGGCAAACTAACCGAAAAAGAATATGTAGATAAGAAAGTGTCCGAGTATAACAAGAAAGAAGAGGGCAAAGGCGACCAATGGAAAGAAGCCTGGTATGGTGACCGCAAAGAGCGGTTTGAACCAAAGTTCTTAGAGCTTTTCGACAAATATATGAGTGAGGTAGGTATCACAGCAGGTACAGAAGGAGCGCAATATCGAATTGAAATCAATACGGACTTCACAGAACCCGGCTGGAATGTAGGTGTCATGCGACAAAATGCCTCGGTCGACTTAAGTTGCAAAGTGAAGAATATTGAAACAGGCGAGCAAGTAGCCTCTATCCGAATACGCAATGCCTCAGCCAATAACTTTTGGGGTACTGATTTTACTTCCGGATATCGCGTTCAGGAAACGTATGCCAAAGCAGGAAGAGAACTTGCCAAGTTCTTCATCAAGAAAGCAAAGTTGCGTAAAATAAAAGACTAAAGCCATACATTGCTTTCGGATATTACAATAACGAAAAGAGCGAAGCTTCCAAGGAAACTTCGCTCTTTTTATTTCTCAATACATTAGCACTCAATTAGGGTAATTGCACCAAAAGTTTGTTTCTTTTCTTGCGGTTTCATTCAATACGGTGCAGAAATGAACTAAACTTAGTTTTTCTAAAACTTTATTGGTAGTATACAATGATTTAATCCCCGTTATACATAACTTTATTCGTCTGACAATTGTTAAACTTTCGTCTGACAACTGTTATTCTTTCGTCTAACAACTGTCAGACGAAAAAGAAACAGTTGTCAGACGAATAAAGCCATGTATCATTAACCATAAATCCATTAAGCATTAAAAATAAATCTGCACAAGCTCGAAATTAGTTCATAACATAACCGTACGGATTTGATTCATAACCGTACCGGTTTTCTCTAATTCAAATACTGATTCACATTCTTGCTTGATAAACCTCTCCCTATTTGATAAGGAATAACTTCCGCAAAACATTAGCCATATCCGTATTGTCTCTCCTGCCCGAATAAAGAACAGCCTGCTTTCCTATTGCATACAATGGCACAGGCGCTCCCGTATGAGTTTTAGTTGTCCATCCCAATGACGCCTTCTTATCCAGCAAAGCAATAGCAGCCACCGCTAAAGGCTCATCTTTCGCGTAAAGGCTGACCACATCTTTCGGCTTCTTCTTCAAGAAAGACTCTTCGTAGCAAACCAATAATTCCAGTTCTTCACGCGGAGTAATCTTAATTTGTTCCCAAAAGCCCAGGTTCTTTTTCAGAAACGCTTTCATGTCTTCCCACGAAGGAATCATCTTTCCGCTTTTCATTTCACGCATAGCAGCAGTCAAGGCTTCTTGTGAACACTTCTGGTATTGGAGCAAGTCTATATTCAAGTTCATATCGGAGTTGCCCAGTCCAAGACCGCCCGTTTCGTGGTCGGCAGTCACTAATATCAATGTCTCGTTCGGATGCTTTTTGTAGAAATCATAAGCCAAGCGGATACATTGGTCGAAATCAATGGTTTCTTTCACAACAGCGCCACCGTCATGGGCATGGGCCGCCCAATCTATTTTTCCGCCTTCTACCATCATAAAGAAACCCTTCTTCGCGGTTTCCTGAAAATTAGCAAGGCAGGCTTTTGTCAAGTCAGGCAAACTCAAGTCTTTTCCAGAACGGTCCATCGCATATTTCAGGCTTTTGCTCACTGTATCGGTTGGGAAGAGAAGAATTTTATCCTTTGCAGTAGCACGGTTATAAGCGTCCATTCCACGAAACATCGTATAGCCTTTCTGATTAAACAGGTCATAAAGGCAAGGCGCCGAAAGGTTCCGCTTGCTGCGAGGTTCGAGCAATCCCGCCCCGCCGAAGAAATCGAAACCGGAATTGGCGGCATCCACTCCTATTTCGTAATACATAGAACGGTCGGGCTGTGAAGCATAGAATCCACCGGGGGTAGCGTGATCGATAGAGGCAGAGGTGATTATTCCTATTTTATAACCTTTATCTTTCAGTTGGCGTGCCAGGGATTTTAACCCGTGATTCTTTTCCGCATCCATTCCGATTACATAGTTCGTCGTTTTTTCTCCGGTAGCCAAAGCGGTAGCCGCGGCGGATGAACACGTAATCAAGTGAGAAGCCGAGCGCGTACATACTTGAGTCATCACAGGGAAAGTAGGGAATAATAGTGAACGTTCGCCCGTATCTGTTCCTACTTTCTCCGCATAAATTTGGGTTGCTTCCACATGGTTGAATCCCATGCCGTCACCGATAAACAAGAAGATATATTTGGGGACTTGTGCTCCGTTTACAACGACACTGCACAATAATAATAGCCCCAACAGGGAGCATCTTAAAAGTTTCTTCATTTCATTTTCCATTTTATTCGCAGCTTTAAGTCGTGCGATAGCTAATAAATAATAAGATTATTCATAAATATAAATGATGTTGGGCACTCCGCGTTCTCCGGCATGGTCGAAACGTTTATTATCACAAGGATAATTGACGACACCATTCTCCGGTACTCCCGACAGCCATAATGTTGTGGAACCGCCACCGTCCAGGTTCAACGCATCCTTACCGCCTAATATCCGAAGCAAGTGTGCCAGTTCGGGGATATTCACCCCTTCGGCACGCCCCGGGAAACGTCCGTTCACCGTGACAAGCAGTATCTTTCCATCCTTCGTCATGCAAACAGCACTACGGGGATGCTTGTTCTGAACAAAGTCCTTTCCACATAAGCTCCAGTCGCATACCCGACCGTCTTTTAATAATAACGGTCCGGATGCCAATATTGTACCCACCTTTCGCTTATATTTTTTTTCTATCTGTCTGTTCCAGGGAATCAGCTTCATCTTTCCGTTCCGTTCGTAAACGGCTCCCGTGACACGTAGTTTAAACTCGTTTATCGTTGTCGTATCAATCACTTGCCTGTCTATTTTCAGGAAACAGACAGAATTCCCATGCTTCATATCAAAGTAAGAACCATTGATTGCCGCAAGCGCATGATGTTCGGAAGCTATCCGGCTTGTCTTTTTCATACCGTCCGATAGGGCAATACCCGCTTTCATCCCTTTGCCGGGGTCAATCTCTATCAGGTTGATAACTTGGGGGCACTGATAAAGCTGAGGTATAGACGCACTCTTGTGGATAATTCCTTTTTGAGCATGTATTATCTCCCATTGTGCGGAAACGATTGCCAAAGAATCTGATGCAGTCTGCCCTTTCAATGTTCCGACGGAACAAAGAGCTAAGACAAGGATAACGAAGTATTTTCTCATTGTAAACAGACAGATAAATGTGTTAAGTTAATAAATTAATCAAGTTATCTTATTCAGTAAGACTATTTCCTTGCATTATCCACGCAGCTTTCCGGGTTGCATATTGCGACCATGCCTTGATATCCGCAGGTATCTGTCCACTCAACTGATTATCATTCACTCTGAATATACCAGTCGAACCACTCTTCTCAATTACCGTTCCATATCCGTAAGGGATACTTCCACTGAATCCGTTGGTATAAATCATAAACTCTTTCAGGCTCTTCCAAGTGGTCGGTTTATTGTTTCCGTCTAACGGAATAACCGGAAGCGGTCCGCTCAAATTATTGCAATATGCCTTTATTGTCACCATACCGGGGATATTTATCAACATATCCAGATTGCCGGTAAACGTGTTGTTAAATCCGGCCGGAGTGGAAGTTGGATGATTTGAGATGTTAAAGCTAGTCAATAATTCACATTCTCCCAAAGATTCCGGCAAGTTTCCGCTTGCAGCAGATTCTATTATCCATAAAGTGGTCAACTGGGACAGTTGTCCTATTTCCTCTGGAATACCTGCTAACTTCTGATGTTTGAACTTTATGCTTCTCAGTTCCGACAAGTTGCATAAGGGGATAATATCTCCTTCGATATTATTCGGGGACTGAATATCAATCTCAACCACCCTCTTATTCTCAAACTTCAATCCGAACCAGTTTGTCGGGTTAGTTTCCAGTGGAGCGTCAAAGTTCCATTTCTTCGTCCAGTTATCCCCGTTCGCACTTTCGTAGAACATTCTCAGGTAATCGATGTCTCCCAAGGGTTTCTTATCCTGCGTTATCGTCAGTACGTCGGTAATCCCATTCGAACCTTTCAGGTACAATGAGGCGGTACGTCCCTCGTCTATATCCGTATAAGGGTCAATCGCCAATTTCAGTTCCGATTCATTGATGACGCCCGGAGTAATTGCTGCCCCGTCGGTAACGTGTATCCAGTCGCATCCTTCAGATAGTTCGTATGTGTAAGTAACCATTGTCGAAAAAGGTATCACCTCTTCCGCACTGCCTTCCGCACCTACTTTCACCACACGTTTTTTTAGAGCGATGCCCACTCCTTCCTGTACCACTTTCAGCTTTGTTTCGGCACCTTCGATAATCCAGCCTGCAATTTCCGCTTCGCGGGGAGCTACATTCGCATTTTTGGATACCGATATTCTGAAACTTCCCGTCCCCATCCCGTTCGATGAAAGCAAGTCAATCCAAGTGGCGGAAGTCTTCACACGCCAAGGCAGATTGGATTCGATATCCACCGTATATTCCTTTTCTTCCAACGGAAGATTCAGCGTTCCGTCCGCAAACTTCAAATCCGGTTCGGGCATTGTACGTCCCGTATCATCCGTAAAGTCCTGACAGCTTGCCATACCCATCAGCAAGGACAGACAACAGATGATTCCCCATAGACCTTGCCGGCAACTATACATTCTATTATTTCGTATCATAATGATTCAACTATTAAGATTCAAACTATTAATTATCGGTCACCACCAACAGTCCGTTGGCAACCGCTCTTTCGACACCGCCATTATCATAAGGCCAATTGCGGATAGCAAAACGGTCCTCTTCAAATCCCGCCTTCGAGCGGATAATGAACGTAGACGAACCACCGCCATCCAGATTGATAGCATCCTTCGCTCCCAATGCTTTCATAACAGCTCCCATTTCAGCATACCTCATGCCGTTGGAGTACCAAAAGTTACGTCCGTCGGCAACCAAAATATAAACGACATTATTGTCCGTCACGCCGATAGCCGTCCGGGGTTCCAGTGCCGTTGATGTCTGAGGAAGCACATTCCCGTTCGTCATCAAACGCACGCGACCGCCCACCGCTTCCTGAATCTCATCCTTATAAGTATCATATTCGTCATACGAGCCAATCACCGCCTTCTTACCCTTCGTGACGGCAAAGAAAGTACATACATTATCGGTCATCGTATTCTTCAGACATACTCCGTTCCGGTAGTAAATGCCTTGCGGTGTTCCGTCCGTAGCAAAGAAATCACCATTCACGGCAGCCAGAACACGGCTGCCCTGTTTGTCGTGTGCCAATGCCTGCAACGTCATTTGTTGTTTCGTCTTGAGCTTGCCTTCGTCTTTGGGAGACGAAGCCTTCATCGTCAGATGCGTGTCTTTCAAATCGACTTCCAGGACAAACATCTTTACCGCCATACCTGTGGCAGAAAGGATTTCCATCTCCAAAGCCTTTACACCCGGAGCCAACGTGTAAGTAGTGTCCGAGAAATATTGTCCGACGTATCCGTCACTTCCGGCAATTATCTTCTGTCCCAACTCCGTTTTCGCGCCCTCGGTGGAATAGACGGTCAGGTCTTCATCATTATTGCATCCCGTCCATAGCAGACAACCCAAAAGAAGAAGAGCGGAATCATATATCAGTTTTTTCATCATTTTGTCTCTTTAATAAGTATAAATACAATCATTATCAATATCCGGGATTCGGCTCCAGGTTCGGATTCGAAATCATTTCCTTGCCCGGTATAGGCAATACCAACTGATAATCTTTCAGTCCAAGCATTGTCTTTGCCTTATTCGTACGTATGAGGTCATAATATCTGAAACCTTCGGCAAGCAGTTCCTTCCGGCGTTCGTCCAGAATATATTCTATAAATTCGTCTTCATCCTTCGGATTTACGGCGTCCAGCCCGCGTTCTTTCCGCAAGTCGTTCAGCCGTCCCAGACCTTTGAAGAGTCCTTGCGCTTCCGCACTTATCAGGTACATTTCAGCCAAACGACTCATCACTACCGGGTCGGTACCGGTTTGTCCGCTCGGATATTTATTGATACAAGGTTCGGCACCTACATTGATAATGGAAACTTCTTTCCGTTTATCCTTGTCGTCATACATATTCATTACGTCGTTCGTGGGACGATACACATAGCTGCCGTGATTGGGATGCGCATAGGTATAAAACAAGGTGGAAATAGTAATATTCGATTCTTCTGCCAGACATTGGAAAGAGAAGATGACTTCCGAATTTGCCTGTCCCCGGAATATCTTATCGAAGCTGTCCAGTTTATACTTCCCATTTGTTATCAGGCTCTCGGCCAAAGCAGCAGCTTCCGTCAGCTTTCCACGTTCCAGCATTACACGGGCTTTCAGAGCTACGGCAGCATCCCGGGACACATAATAATAACTTGAAGACGTGCCCAGGAAAGCAAGCGCCGTTTCTAGTTCCTCTTCAATAAATGCCCATACAGCTTCTTCCGGATCACGGAAAGGTTTTTCCATGGTATTCACTTTCTGAATAGGGACACCGCCCCAACGGGTCACCAGCGCGTGGTAAATGTATGCCCTGAAATAATGTGCTTCTCCGATAATCAGATTCCGCAGGTCGGATTCGGGAAGGTCTTCTACGATGGAGATTACATTATTCACTTGATATAAAGCATTGTAATAGCCGTTCCAACTAGTAGCGACTATTGAATTCAAAGAAGAAAGCACCGAGTTTATCAAGTCTCTTGCATTTCCCGTACTTTGGGTCAAGTCACCGCCTAATATATCGAAGGTGATGTATGATTCGCGTGCCGGAGAGTTCTGCACTTTATTGTACATCCCCATTCGCAGGGCGGACAGGTCTTTGGGAGTCACGCTTCCCGGCGATACGGCAGAATGCGATTCAATATCCAGCATACCGCTGCACGAAGTCCACAACAGGCATCCGAGAAATATATAAATAATCTTTTTCATCATTGTGAGCGTTTATGATTAGAAACTAAGGTTTATTCCGAAATTGACCGAACGTGAAGGCGGCACTCCGTACAAGTCGACTCCAAAGAACTGCGGATCCATATTCTTACTCACTTCCGGATCCCAACCGGAGTATTTGGAGAACAGCAGCAGGTTGTCTCCCTGAACGTACATACGAAGCCCTTTCAGGCGAATCTTCTGTAACATTACTTGCGGGAATGTATAACTGAATGTCAGAGAACGCAGCCGGATAAAAGAACCGTCTTCCAGAAAACGGGTGGAGTTCTTGCTATTGTGTCCGCACAATGTATTGACCGCACGCGGATATTTATCCGAACTTCCCGGAGCTGTCCAGCGATTCTTCGCGACATCTTCCGTGATAGCCATCCGGTAACCCGGACGGGTAGCTGTCACCGCCCATTCGGCATATACGTCGTTGCCATACATATAGGTGAAGAATACATCCAACTGAAATCCTTTATACTTGAAAGTATTGTTCCATCCGCCGAAGAAATCGGGATTGGAAGAACCTGTCAGCACACGGTCGTTATCATTGATAATGCCATTGTTATCCACGTCATGGTATTTCACGTCACCGGCACGGACGCCCAAGTCATACAAGGGTTGCGGCACTTCGCCGTCATATTGATAGAGCCCGTCCATTTGGAACAGGTAGAAAGCCCCCAGTTCCTTACCTACTTTCAAAGCGCGGTTGGCGCCTATCGGAAGCAAATCATCTCCCAGCAATTTAGTAAGCTTATTCTTGTTGTGGGATATATTGAAAGAAGAAGTCCAGTTCACCTTGCCGATATTCATATGCCCGTTTATTGAGAACTCGACACCATAATTCCGCATGGAACCGATATTACTGGTGATACTGGTAAATCCACTTGTACCGTGCAGGGGCATTGAATAAAGAAGGTTGTTCGTATTCTTCAGATATATATCCGCAATCATGTTCAGCTTTCCGTTCCAGAAGCCGAGGTCGAAACCGAAGTCATACTGGTCGGCGGTTTCCCACGTCAGTTTGTTGTTTCCCATACTGGTGACCGCCATACCGCTATTATTGCCGTAGTTGATGCCACCGGACATCAACGGTTGCCAGGCATAGTTGCCGATTCCATCCTGATTTCCGGTCTTTCCATAACTCAGGCGGAACTTCAAGTCTGTCTGAGGGAATTTCCAGAAAGATTCTTTTGAAACATTCCATCCTAGAGAAACGGAAGGGAAGTATCCGTAACGGTCGGAAGGAGCAAAACGGGAAGAACCGTCCGAACGCATGGTCACATTCAAGATATAACGGTCTAAATAAGACAGATTGATACGTCCGAAGTAAGACTCCATGGCAAACTCGGAGATACCGCCCGAAGCGTTATAGATTTCGGAAGCCGTGCCTACCGTATCAAATACCGGAGAAGGGAAACCACGTCCGTCAATGGAAGACGTACGGGTGGACATCTTCTGGAAAGAATGTCCCAGCATCAAGCCTGTTTCAAAATCTCCGAACTTATCATTATAATTAAAGACATTCTCTATCAATATATTCTTCACCAAACGATTATATTCCACGATTCGTCCCCCTCCTGCTCCATAAGGATGGTTTTCATTATAATACACATAGTCATATGTATATCCGATGTCAGTGCTGACAGAGTTTTTCAAACTGAACTTCTTGTATTTCAAGTCGGCATTGAACGTTCCTAAATAACGATAGGTATCAATATAGGAAACCTCTTCGTTCAGAATCTGAAGCGGGTTGTGACGTGCCAGCTCGTCGGTTCCTCCCAAGTAATAGTCACCGTTCGGTTTGTACGGACGGTCGAAAGGACGTTGCTCTACGGCACGTGCTACGATGGTAGAACCGATATTAGCTCCCGGCACACGGTTGTTCTTCAGATAATTACCGCTGACATTAGCGCCGACTTCCAGCCAGGAAGTCATTTCGTGGCTAATCTTGGCTTTCAGATTGATTTTGGTTATATCATTGGTCTTGATTATACCTTCCTGATAATTGTAGTTGGCTCCTACATAGAATTTCGTCTTCTTGCTTCCACCGGAAAAAGACAAATCCACATTGTAGGAATGTCCTACTTGAGTTATCAGATCCAGCCAATCCGTATCGGGTAATCCCTGGAAGGGGTTGGAGATGGGAACCACATAACCCGCAGAACCTACGGTGTAACCATTCTGACGATTATAACGTTCGACTCCATCGTTGTAGGTTTCTACATACAAGTCGGAATCCGCATATTTGATGCGTCCTTTATTGGCGAATTTGGAAATTCCCGTACTGACATTCAAACGAATATCCGAACGTCCCTCTTTACCGGATTTTGTGGTAATCACTACGACCCCATTGGTGGCACGCGAACCGTAGATAGCTGCCGAAGCCGCATCTTTCAGTACTTCGATAGATTCAATATCCGTCAGGTTCAATACCGCCATCGAGCTTAAATCTTCTCCCATATTAAATAAGGAAGCGTTACTGTTGAGGATGGGTATCCCGTCTACCACATAAAGCGGTTCATTGCTGGCGCTCAAAGAGGCGGCACCACGAATGCTCATTCGTTCGGAACTTCCCAGGTTGCCTGAGCCGGTCGATACCGTGACACCCGCTACACGTCCCTGCAATAATTCACTCGGTGTCAACACCGGACGCATATTCGATTCTGTCGGTTTGAAAGAGCTGATAGCATTCGTAACCAACGCTTTGCGCTGTGTTCCGTATCCCACTACGACCACTTCATTCAATGCTTTCGAATCTTCATCCAGAGTCACATTGATGGTCTGCTGCGCTTTCACCGGATATTCCATGCTCTTATATCCTAGGAATGAAAAGACCAAGGTGGCATTATCGGGAACTTCGAGGCTATACTTGCCATTTATATCGGTGATTGTACCGATAGTAGTGCCTTTGACCGACACATTACACCCAACGATAACCTCGCCCGAATATTCCTTGACTTGTCCGGTCACTCTTCTCCTGTTCTGCACAGGATTTTGCACTTCCGCTTGTTTTTTCGTAAGGATGATGTGCTTCCCTTCCATCGTGTAGGAGAATTCCGTACCGTGCAACGCATCCAGCAGCAGACTTGCCACTGTCCCGTCTTGAGTAGAAATGGAAACTTTACGTTTCAGACTAACTTCACGTTCATTGTAAATAAACAAATAGTCTGTTTGCTTTTCAATCTGCCTGATGATTTCGGCCAATGTTGCGGTTCCTTTATTCATCGTAACTTTTTGATTCTGAGAATAGCTGTTCAAAGCATACGTCTCAAAGATAATGAATAACAGGAAAAAGACAGTTAACCTCATAATTCTTAAAATTTGAGTACAGTGTGTTTTTCTATGGACAATACGTCCACACCAAAGATTATTTTTCATATCTTTGCCTAGAGTTATTAAGTTAATACATAAAGATTTGTAACAGATGTCGAGTCTTTTTTATTGACTTCTCACATATCGGTAAGTGTTGCAGCATTTACCGATATTTCTGTTTTGATGGGGCTGGTTCTCTTGCTCTCATTCCGGGTGTTTCTTTTTTAGATTAAATACTAGGGTTAATTCAATAGATAATTATCTGGTTTTTCTCATCGTCCTGCGTATAGTTGAATTTGACGTACTTCTGCAATACCTTCATCACGTGCTCGATTCCTTCTTTCTGACGGAATTTACCGGTACACGGGCGGGAAGCGATTTCCTCGTTCTTATTAATAATCTTCACTTCATAATATTGCTCCAGTTTCTTGAAGACAGTTTCCAACGGCTCATCCTTGAAGGAATAGATACCCATTCTCCACAAAAAATCATTGTCCGATGAAAAAGTCTCCTTATAGAGTTTTCCGTTTTTAGCTTCCACCTTTTCATGAGGTTTCAAGGTCACTTCATGTTGTGTATCCGGTTGGTAGACAGTTACCTTTCCTTCTATCAGAGATGTTTCGAACATATCGGAATTCGGATAGGCGGATACGTTGAAAGTGGTTCCCAATACCCGGATGTCATATTTCTCCGTTTCAACAATGAAAGGGTGTTTCTCGTCATGAGCCACTTCGAAGTACCCTTCTCCTTCCAAAGTCACTTTTCTGTTTTTAGAGTGGAAGCCGTTGGCGGGGTATTTCAATGTGGAGTTGGAGTTGAGCCAAACAGTTGTCCCGTCGGCTAATATCAGACTGGCACGCTGTCCTGCCGGAACGGTTACCGTCTGTACATCGGTAGAATGTTCCAACCGATAGTCCTGATATTCCTTATGGATAATAAAAGCGAGCATGGCAACCACCGCGGCTATCTTCATCGATGCCCAAAGATACCGCATTACAGGTTTCTTCTTTTCCGCATTCTTCGTATCCTGGCTGTCAACGTTTCCATTCCAAAGAGTTGCGTTATAAATGCGATGCAACTGCATCAGTTGTTCACGATGTTCTTCGCTCTCCCTCATCCAACGTATCACTTCCTTTTTTTCTTCGGGAAGTACGTCGCCGGCAATATATTTATTAAGTAGTCTTACGTCCATATAGCGTTCTATTATCCAAAGCATTTATCCGCCTTGTACATAATAGACACGCCAGAAAAGAAGTTCACTAGTTGAAAAGATGAAAAAAGTGAGTTTTTCTTCCATCAGCAGGTTATTAATGGTCAGGACAGTACTTCTTCATTCCTTATCTATTAATAGACTAGGGATAAAGCAGTACTTTATTAAAAGAAGAAGAGATAAAGATAATCTTTCAGACTGACACGTAAGGCTTTCAGAGCCTTACTGATATGATAATCGACACCTTTGACGCTGATATTCAATGCGTCGGCTATCTCTTTTATGGATTTGTTCTCATAACGGCTCATTCTGAAAACATTCCGGGTTTGCAACGGCAGGGTATCCAACGTCCGGTTGACAATCCGGTCTATTTCTTCCGAGAAAATATCCGTCGGATTGCAGGCGTCCAAAGAAGAGATGCGAAAATCAAGTTCATAAAGCTCATCATTCAAGATATTCTCACGAGCTTCCATCCGCAGGTGTTCGTTCCGCAGATGATTCAACGACTGGTTCTTTACTACGGTCATCAGGAAAGCACGGATATTATCCACTTCTTCCGTTTTCATCGTAGTCCATAAGGTAATCATCGCTTCGGAAGCTATATCTTTCGACAGCATTTCATCATGGAGATAGGATTTGGCGAATAGAAAGCAACGTTGATAATACTCTGAATAGATATTATCAAATGTCATATTGGAGTCTGTGACGTTGCGCGGCTTTCTCATTTATCAGATTCTTATTGGTGGAGCAAAGATAAAATAGTTTCCCGAAATACACCAACTAATACGTGTTTTTCACACCTTCAACGTATATAATGGTCGAACAGAGTTCTGTGTGTCAAAATAAACTTTTAAATGAAACATTGTATTGAAAACAAAAATGAGAAAACTTTCTTTATTTGCACAAGTATTTCTACTTTTGTCTTGCCTCTGTTTTTATTCGTGCGAAAACACGGATAATACAGAAGGAGTAGAACAAGAGGCATTGCCTCCCGAGACTATTGAGGCTATGAATTATTTAAAGACAAAGGAACTGTCGCTACCAGACATGCACCAGACATCATCGCATCCTACCGTCAGTACACGTTCAGCGATGGCAGTACCAGAAACGTTGACCGAGAAGAAAGCAATGATTTTGCCCGATTGGAGTTCGTTACAAACATATCGTGACAAGTGGGAGGATGTCCGCCTGTTTTCACTAAAGGAGACAAAGACGCCTCTTTCCGGTTTCGTCTACACACGAATCAAAGGAAAGGAAGAAAGGTTGCTAGCAGTATCTGCTTCCAAACTGGCGTTGTGGAAAGTCAAAGGACGGCTAATCGGCAGAATTATCACTTATCTGCCGGACAGGAAATTCCTAAAAGCCGGCCATAGCGTAAAAGAATTGGGATACAAACTGGAAGGAAGCGAATTTAGCGGTTTCTGTCTGATTTCCACACTGGAAGGTGAATTCTTGTATGGAGACAAGTATGATAAAGGACGGCATTTATTCCATTTCATGCGTAATCCGCAGATGGTAAAACACAAAGCGAACACCAATGCAGATTCTCTTTCAACCACCGTTAAAGATGAAAATGCAGCAGGAACAAGCCGTATTTATATTGCTCTTTTTTCTGAATCTAACAACATACAACCTTTAAGTACTTATTCGGATATAGAAGAAGATGATTTCCCTTGCTCTTTCTGTGGACTTCCCGCGGATTTGTGCACATGTGTCGTTATTACTCCCGATGGTATGAGATGTCCCATATGTGGTGGCCCTTGGGGTTCATGCAGATGCTTATCGGACATTTTCGGACCAAGCAATGGAAATGAAAATAGCGGAGATGATGATTACAATGGTCCTTCTGGCGGAGGAAACGGAACTGGTGGTGGAAACTCTGGCGACAACAATGTTTCTGAAGGAAACGAATCCAGCGATGGAGATATCGTAATCACCAGTCCTAATCAAAAACCGGTAAAGGATATCACGCAAGCTGCTTCGGATGCTGTAGATAAGGTTTTGAAGGATCATAATAATGACCGAAAAACCGCCCACTGCAATGAAGGAGTAAGAAATGCATTTTATAATCTATTCCAATCCAAAGAATTGTATAATATGTGTGCCAACGACATGGTGAAATATTGGAAAAGTCATCCGGAAAAGTGGGAGGTAATACGTATGGAGGAAGCACAAGGACTGGCTAATCAAGGTTTCTTTGTGGTTGCCGGGTGGATAAATACCAAAGGTAGTGGTCATGTGTGTCTAATTGTTCCGGGAAAAGCTACAACTGGTAATTGGAACGAGTGCAGAATTAAAATACCAAACACAATGGATACAGGAGCTAACATGAAAGAGAAATCACAACTTATCAATTGTAGTTTCGGCAAAAAGAAGCATAAAGAAGTCATTTTTTTTAAATACAAATAAATATGAAAAAATTATTATTACTATTATTAATGGGTAGCTCTATTTGTAAGGCACAAATAGCAGAAGATATTTTTGATGTATTCTCAGATGGCAGTATCTATAAAATATACTCCATGATTGACGATTTTGACCTCAGTCAAACAGTGAAAAATTTAGAATACGAACCAACTAATCCCTATAATTTCACTGTAGGTTCAGCATCTTATACGCTTAAAACGTGTGTGTTTAAAGACTGGGGAGACGACCCTAACAGAGGATTTAATGTGATAACTTTATATAAAGATGGACATACAGAATTAATATTGAAACAAGAAGATCTATGGACATATGTATATAACGGAGGCTCCGCTATCGATTTTCGCGATTATACTGACAACCAATTCTTTATTCCAATAAAGCTATCGCCCAAATCTTTAGCTATGGTATTCCTCGGATGGCCATACGGTGGAGATATGCCGTATATGACAATCGTTGTAGCAACAGAAAAAGAAGCCAATATCGTTTTCCACAAAAGAATGGGGTTGGATTCCATTAAGACATATCCTCTATATACCATGAAGGTGCAAACCGTATTGGAAGAATATGATTCTTGCGGAAAACTATGTATTCCGCCCGTTTTCACTGAAATCAAAGCATCCGGATACGGAACGCTTCAATTGAAAAAACAGCAACAATAGCACTATGAAAATCAGGAAAGTGGAGTATTATATCCTATTCAGTTGGTTTGTAGCAGGCAGTCTATGTTTGGGGCTATATTCATGCAAGAATAAAGACACACAGACAGCTTTGGATATAGCAATGGAAAAAGCAGGTGATAATCGGCAGGAACTAGAAAAAGTACTTCGTCATTATCAGCAAAGTCCCGCAGATAGTCTGAAATATAAAGCCGCTTGTTTCCTGATTGAGAACATGCCATACTATAGTTATCCGGTTGGCAAGCAACTAGATAACTATAAAACATATTTCAACTGGCTCCGACATTACAGAAAAAAGACACCCCGAGAACTATCTGACTCTATCCGACAGCTTTTCGGTCCCATCGGAGAACTGGAAAAGAAACAAGATATTCATGAAATAGACTCCGCCTATCTATGTCACAACATCGAATGGGCATTCAAAGTCTGGAAAGAACAACCATGGGGAAAACATATCTCTTTCGCTACGTTTTGCGAATACCTCTTGCCTTACCGGATAGAAGACGAACCACTGAAATACTGGCGTGAAGAATATTACAACAAGTTTGATTCATTACTACTCCCTTTAAAGAATAGCAATTCTCTGGATAAAGAAAATCCCGTCTCAGTAGCTAACTACCTAATACAAAAGCTTCCGCACAAGTATCATCGCTACACAGGTATCTTTCCCTACTCTTTCGGACATGTCGGACCGGAACACGTACAATATCTTACCGGCTCATGTAGAGAAGTCACCGACTTCGCCGTTTATCTTTTCCGCGCACTGGGCATCCCGTGCGCAATCGACTTTATACCAGTACGCGGCAATGTGAATGCCAGTCATCTATGGGTAGTTTGTTGGGACAAGTATGGAAAAGAATACATGACGGACTTTCCAAGGGAACTATGGCCTACTGAAAAGAACTGGTGGCATGAACATGACGACAGTCCGAAAGTATATCGCACTACTTTCAGCCTCAATCACACACTAGTAGAAGAGACAGGCTATGACGGTGAAGAAATCTACCCGTTTTGGTCATTGCCAAAGTTTACAGACATTACCCATGTTTACGGTAAACATTATCTGGAACAAGTAAGAATCCCTGTTTCCAGACTTTACAACACTCCCACAAAAGGAAGAATAGTGTATCTATGCCTCAGCTACCGAAAAAAATGGATTCCGGTAGACCGTACTGTTTACAAGCGAAAACAGCTAATTTTCAACAAACTACGCAAAGGAAGTGTAATGCGGGTCGCTACCTATGAAAATAAAGAATTGATATACTTAACCGATCCATTCTACATTGACAAAAACACAAACGAATTGCATTTCTATACCTGCAAAAAACAGATGAAAGAAATTACCTTATATAGCAAATACCAACTCACGAATGATGAATTGTTCCTGAATCGAATGTTAGGAGGCGTATTCGAAGGAAGCAACCGGGCAGACTTCAAAACTAAGGACACCTTATTTGTCATTCGTGAAAAGCCCTACAGGCTGAATACTTCCGTAAAAATCCATTTGGACAAAAGCTATCGGTATGTACGATACATGGGAGGCAAAAATTCCAATTGTAACATAGCGGAAGTAGCATTCTATGCCGCCGGTGAAGACACTCCCTTGAAAGGGAAAGTGATAGGAACTCCCGGATGTTTCCAACAAGACGGAAGCCATGAGTACACCAATGTTTTTGATGGGAAAAGTTGGACTTCCTTTGATTACAAAGAATCCGAAGGAGGATGGGCAGGACTGGATTTAGGAGTACCTACCCAAATTGATAAAATAGTATATACGCCTCGTAACCACGATAACTACATTCGTCCGGGAGATATATACGAACTTTTCTACTGTGATAAAGACTGGATATCAGCAGGTGAAATGCAGGCAACATCCGATTCCCTGCATTACCAACAATTACCACAAAATGCCCTTTTATTATTATGTAATTATACCCGTGGAACTCAAGAACGCATATTTGTATATGAAAACGGCAACCAAATATGGAAATAATGCATTCTTATTCTCCGTATTTCTGATAGAACCAATAATAAGCATCTGGTATCCGGATGCTACATTCCGCATACCTTATCTATATTGTTTGTGCGGGCTGCTACTTATTGCTTTCCATTTGTTACACTGGCAAACAAAGATATCCTTTTCATGGATTGACATATTGATATTCATTCCATTCATCAGTAATGGGAACGACATCTTCAAATACCACATGGAAGGGCAAATAGGAACATTTCTTATAATCTATCTACTGTCAAAAACAGCAACGACAGAGAATCGTATCGCAAATCTACTAACTATATCCGGCTGTTTTCAGGTTTTTCTGATGCTGGCGCAATTCTTTGACTGCCTACCTCCCAACCATAGCATCTTTCCCATAACCGGCAGTTTCAAGAATCCGGGACCATTAGGAGGCTACCTGGCTATCAGCCTGATTGCCTCTATCGCCAACTATATGCACATGAAAAAAGGATGGCGAGAACTAAGCGTCTTAATTCTTCTCGCAGGCATCATATACTCCGACTCAAGGGCAACCTGGATAGCCACAATTTTTGCTTTGTCCTATATGGGTATGCAATACTGGAAAATACATCCCGCCAAACAATGGAGCATTGCACTACTTCTACTATTATTGACCGGTATATTTTCTCTTACTTTATACAAAACACAATCTGCAAAAGGACGTATAGAAATTTGGAAAGTCTGCTGCACAATGATTGGGGAACATCCTCTCACTGGATTTGGCTTCGGCGGATTTCAACGTGAATACATGAATTATCAAACACATTACATCCAGCAATTTCCTTCATCGGACAATCATAGACTATTGAATAACAACCGATATGCATTCAATGAATTTCTCCATATTACCGTCGAACAGGGAATAATCGGACTATTTTCCTTTTTAAGCATCCTTATATTACTATATATCAAATACGTCAAACAACACTCGGTATTATTTCCTTGTTTAATTACTTACATTCTGTTTTCCTGTTTTTCATACCCAAATGACATCTTCCTGTTATTTCTATTCTTTGCACTGCTATTAGGCAAACTATCCGCTGACACATTCCTCATAATTCAAATAGAAAAATACCCTTTCACTATAATTGCTTCCACCATAATTATATCACTCATTGGAGTAACTGGTAATAAATTACTAAGTAGAGAGTTAATCGAAAAATCCTTCTCCCGATTTTTCTACAGAGACGATTATAAGAACCTAAGTTACATTCAACACCATTATTCTTCCATCCAATATTCTTCCTCTTTTATCTTCCGATATGCACGCGTTCTTTTCTTGAAAAGAGAATATCAGTTGGCTATTCCTATTATAAAACAGGCTATCGACCTTTATCCTACAACCGACAAATACTGTGACTTAGCAACTTGTTATTTAGAAACTGGTAAATACAAAGAAGCAGAAAACGCCTTTTCAGATGCCATCACAATGCTTCCGCATCATATCGTCCCCCGCTATCAGCTATATCTATTATACAAAAAAACAGGAGAAAAAGAAAAAGCTGAAAACATGGCAAACAGTATAATCCAGATAAAACCTAAAAACGATAACGAACGAATCCGGGAGATTAGGAATCAACTCTTTAAGAAAGCGTTTTGAAATATTTTCGTCATATCTACTCCCACTTCCCGTTTTTTTCGTACTTTTACCCCTCGTTGGAAAGAAGTGCCTTTCTCAACCCCTGAGAGCAGAAAAAGAAAAAACAATATATAAAATGAATCACAAATGGAATTATCGACCCATTACACCCGAACAGGCAGAGACAAGCCAAACATTGGCCCAAGAATTAGGGATTAGCCCGATACTTGGACAACTTTTGGTGCAGCGGGGAATAACGAAGGCAACGGACGCCAAGAAGTTTTTCCGCCCGCAATTGCCCGACCTGCATGACCCGTTCCTGATGAAGGACATGGATATTGCAGTAGAACGTCTGAACAAGGCGATGGGAAAGAAAGAACGTATTCTAATTTATGGAGATTATGACGTAGACGGTACTACCGCCGTGGCACTGGTCTACAAGTTTATTCAACAGTTCTATTCGAACCTTGATTATTACATACCCGACCGCTATAACGAAGGGTATGGCATTTCTAAAAAAGGAATAGACTATGCCGCTGAAACCGGTGTAGGACTGATTATCGTACTCGATTGCGGAATAAAAGCAGTAGAGGAAATTACGTATGCCAAAGAGAAAGGCATTGATTTCATCATCTGCGACCACCATGTGCCGGATGATATTCTGCCGCCTGCTGTAGCTATTTTGAATGCTAAACGCCTGGACAATACGTATCCGTACACTCACCTTTCCGGTTGTGGTGTCGGTTTCAAGTTTATGCAGGCATTCGCTATCAATAACGGTATCGAGTTTCACCACTTGATTCCGCTGCTTGACATCGTAGCGGTAAGTATCGCATCGGACATTGTGCCGATTATGGGCGAAAACCGCATTCTTGCCTTTCATGGCTTGAAGCAATTGAACAGCAACCCGAGTATCGGAATGAAAGCCATTATCGACGTATGCGGACTTTCTGAAAAGGAAATCACCGTCAGCGATATTGTTTTCAAAATCGGGCCGCGCATCAATGCGTCGGGACGTATCCAAAACGGAAAAGAAGCGGTGGACTTACTGACGGAAAAAGACTTCTCAGCCGCGCTTGAGAAGGCCGGACAAATCAATCAGTATAACGAGACTCGCAAAGACCTCGACAAGAGTATGACGGAAGAGGCGAACAAAATCGTTGCCAACCTGGAAGGGCTGGCCGACCGCCGTTCTATCGTGCTTTACAATGAGGAATGGCATAAAGGCGTGATTGGTATCGTAGCTTCCCGGTTGACGGAAGTGTATTATCGCCCTGCCGTGGTGCTGACCCGGACGGATGATATGGCAACCGGTTCCGCACGTTCCGTTTCTGGTTTTGATGTATATAAGGCGATTGAGCATTGCCGGGACTTACTGGAGAATTTTGGCGGGCATACCTATGCCGCCGGACTGTCTATGAAAGTAGAGAATGTGGATGCTTTCACCAAGCGGTTTGAGGAATATGTCTCACAACATATCCTGCCGGAACAGACGAGTGCCGTTATTGACATTGATGCCGAGATCGATTTCAGGGATATTTCTCCCAAGTTCTTCAATGACCTGAAGAAGTTCAATCCTTTCGGCCCTGATAATTTGAAACCTGTCTTCTGTACGCATCACGTCTACGATTATGGAACGAGCAAAGTGGTGGGGCGCGACCAGGAGCATATCAAGCTGGAACTGGTTGACAATAAATCGAACAATGTAATGAACGGTATCGCATTCGGGCAAAGCTCACACGTGCGTTATATCAAGACCAAACGTTCGTTCGACATCTGTTACACCATCGAAGAGAATACCCACAAACGTGGTGAAGTCCAACTTCAAATCGAGGATATAAGACCGATTGAATAAGTATCAGGAGATATTAAAACAATACTGGGGATATGACTCTTTCCGCGACTTGCAGGAAGAGATCATTACCAGTATCGGCGAAGGTAAAGATACATTAGGACTGATGCCGACCGGTGGCGGTAAGTCCATCACATTTCAAGTACCTGCCCTCGCCCAGGAAGGGCTTTGTATCGTCATTACCCCGCTTATCGCCTTGATGAAGGATCAGGTGCATAATCTGCGTAAACGAGGTATCAAAGCACTTGCCGTATATTCCGGCATGACACGCCAGGAGATTATCACCGCGCTTGAGAACTGTATCTTCGGTGATTACAAATTCCTCTATATCTCTCCGGAACGTCTGGATACGGAAATATTCCGTATCAAACTGCGTTCCATGAAGGTATCCATGATTACCGTGGACGAGAGCCACTGTATCTCGCAATGGGGATACGACTTCCGCCCCGCTTATCTGAAGATAGCGGAAATACGGGAGTTATTGCCGGGAGTTCCGGTACTTGCACTTACCGCTACCGCGACTCCGGAAGTCGTGAAAGATATTCAAGCCCGCCTGAATTTCCATGAAGGAAATGTTTTCCGTATGAGTTTCGAACGGAAGAACCTGGCGTATATTGTCCGCAAGACGGATAATAAGACGAGCGAATTATTACATATCTTACGAAGAATACCGGGTAGTGCCATTATTTATGCCCGCAACAGACGACGAACCAAAGAAATCACCGAACTGCTGGTAAATGAAGACATTACCGCTGATTTCTATCATGCCGGACTTGATAACGCCGTGAAAGACCTCCGGCAGAAACGCTGGCAAAATGGAGAGGTTCGCGTAATGGTGGCGACAAACGCTTTCGGAATGGGCATTGACAAACCGGATGTCCGCATCGTACTGCATCTCGATCTTCCCGATTCTCCCGAAGCATATTTTCAAGAAGCCGGACGTGCGGGAAGAGACGGGGAAAAGGCTTACGCTGTCATCTTATATTCCAAATCAGATAAGACGACGCTACATAAACGGGTAGTGGATACTTTTCCCGACAAAGAATATATCCTCAATGTCTACGAACATTTGCAGTATTACTACCAGATGGCGATGGGAGACGGATTCCAGTGTGTCCGCGAATTCAATATCGAGGAATTTTGCCGGAAGTTCAAATACTTTCCGGTGCCGGTAGACAGTGCGCTGAAAATACTGTCCCAAGCCGGTTATCTGGAATATACGGACGAACAGGACAATGCGTCACGTATCCTGTTTACGCTTCGGCGGGATGAGTTGTATAAGTTGCGCGAAATGGGTGCGGAAACGGAAGCACTGATACAGACCATTCTACGCTCATATACAGGCGTGTTCACCGACTATGCCTATATCAGCGAAGCATCCCTGTCCATACGTACCGGACTGACACGTGAAAAGATCTACAATATACTCGTGACACTGACCAAACGCCGCATCGTGGATTATATTCCCCGCAAAAAGACACCTTATATTATATACACGCGCGAACGTCAGGAACTTCGTTTCGTACATATTCCGCCTTCTGTCTACGAAGAACGCAAAGTCCGTTATGAAGCGCGCATCAAGGCGATGGAAGAATATGTCACTTCGGAAGATGTATGCCGCAGCCGGATGCTGCTCCGCTACTTCGGGGAGAAAAATGAACATAACTGCGGACAATGCGATGTTTGTATCAGCCATCGTGCAACGGATGTTACCCTATCCGAAGACTCTTTCGAAGAACTGAAACAGCAAATCACAGAATTACTGGCACAGAAACCGCTGCTCCCTGTAGAGATAGCTAATAAAATAGAAGCGGAAAGAGAGAGAGTCGCGGAAGTCATCCATCATTTATTGGAAGAAGGCGCATTGAAGATGCAGGATGGAATGATACATATTTCAAAATAAGTTATTACTTTTGCAGATAAACTTAAAAACAACATATCATGCCGAACTTTTTTAAATCTTTCTTCTCCGGCAAGTCTGAAACTCCGGAGAATGAAAAGCAGAAAAACGATCAGAAAAGATTCGATATTTTCAAATATGACGGTTTGCGTGCGCAACGTATGGGACGTCCGGATTATGCCATAAAATGTTTCACTGAAGCTCTTGCTATTGAGGAAGAGTTTGAAACAATGGGGTATCTCAGCCAACTCTACATCCAAATGGGAGATACGGCAAAAGCCCGCGAACTGTTGGAGAAAATGGCTGTAATGGAACCGCATATCACGAATACCTTCCTTACATTAGCCAATGTATGTTTCATCCAGGAAGATTATCAGGCGATGGAAGAAGCCGCCAACAAGGCGATTGCCATCGAAGAAGGAAATGCCGTAGCACATTATCTCCTGGGAAAAGCCCGCCAAGGACAGGACGACGACTTGATGACCATTGCTCATCTCACGAAGGCCATCACTTTGAAAGATGATTTCATCGAAGCCCGCCTGCTGCGTGCGGAAGCCCTACTGAATCTGAGACAGTACAACGAAATGATGGAAGACATAGATGCTGTACTTGCCCAAAATCCGGAAGAAGAAACAGCCATACTCCTGCGCGGGAAAGTGAAAGAAGCGAACAGACAGGCTGAAGAAGCGGAAGCGGACTACCGGCTTGTCACGGAAATAAATCCTTTCAACGAACAGGCATACCTATATTTAGGCCAACTTTATATCAACCAAAAGAAACTGACGGAAGCCATCGCTCTGTTTGATGAGGCTATCGAACTGAACCCGAATTTCGCGGAAGCCTACAAGGAACGCGGACGTGCCAAACTGTTGAACGGAGACAAGGACGGTTCTGTGGAAGATATGAAGAAGTCACTGGAATTGAATCCGAAAGATGAAGCCAGCTTAAACGGTGAATTCAAGAACCTGGAACCAAAGTCGGAAGCACTTCCCGGCATCTTTTAAGTGTCCTTTTCATATATTTCAGGCAAGAAAACAAAAAAAGTATCGCTTTTTGTTTGCGTTTAACAGAAAAGTATTACTTTTGTCCCCAGAATTAGAAACCAAAGCAAAAAACAAAGACTCGTATGAGATCATTTACTTATGCATATTACTTCTTTTTTTACTTTTACTTTAGCAACAAAGTAGAGCGGGAGTTTGTATGTATCAAGTGACAGTGATGCTTAAGGACTGAATAGAGAAATCAATCATATGAATCCCGCTCCGATATGGACGCGGGATTTTTTTATATAATACATTAGAACAATGAAAAAGATAGCAATTCAAGGAACACTCGGCTCATATCATGATATCGCCGCACACAAGTACTTCGAGGGAGAAGAAATAGAGTTAATCTGTTGTGCCAACTTCGAGGACGTGTTTAGTTCGATACGAAAAGACAGCCAGGTTATCGGAATGCTAGCCATCGAAAATACGATTGCGGGAAGCTTGCTGCACAACAATGAGTTGTTGAGACAAAGCGGTACGCAGATTATCGGTGAATACAAACTGCGTATTTCTCACAGCTTCGTCTGCCTGCCCGATGAAAGTTGGGAAGACCTGACGGAAGTTAACTCCCATCCCATCGCCCTGATGCAATGCCGTGATTTTCTGAATCAGCATCCGCAACTGAAAGTGGTGGAAGGCGAAGATACCGCCCGCAGCGCTGAAATCATCAAAAAGGACAATCTGAAAGGGCATGCAGCCATCTGCTCCAAGGCAGCGGCAGAACGCTACGGAATGAAAATCCTTCAGGAAGGTATCGAAACTAACAAACACAATTTCACCCGTTTCCTGGTCGTTGCCGATCCCTGGCAGGTAGACGGACTTCGCCAGCATCACGCCAACGCAACCAATAAGGCAAGTATGGTATTCACTCTACCGCATACCGAAGGCAGTTTGTCACAAGTATTATCTATTCTATCTTTTTACAATATTAATCTGACCAAGATACAATCGTTGCCGATTATCGGACGTGAATGGGAATATCAATTTTACGTAGATGTAGCTTTCAACGATTACCTAAGATATAAGCAATCTATTGCAGCAATCACTCCATTAACTAAAGAACTCAAAACATTAGGCGAATATGCAGAAGGAAAGTCAAATGTATAAGATCGCTCCTGCCGACAGACTGGCAAGTGTAAGCGAATACTACTTCTCCAAGAAACTGAAAGAGGTAGCACAGATGAACGCAGAAGGAAAAGACGTTATCAGCCTGGGTATCGGAAGCCCTGATATGCCGCCTTCGGCAAAGACCATCGAGACATTGTGCAACAATGCCCACGACCCCAACGGACACGGTTATCAGCCGTATGTAGGTATCCCTGAACTTCGCAAAGGTTTCGCCAATTGGTATCAACGCTGGTATGGAGTAGAACTGAATCCGAATACGGAAATACAACCATTGATCGGTTCGAAAGAAGGTATCCTTCATGTCACGCTGGCATTCGTCAATCCGGGTGAGCAAGTGTTGGTTCCGAATCCGGGATACCCTACTTATACCTCTCTAAGTAAGATACTCGGCGCGGAAGTTATCAACTATGACCTGAAAGAAGAAGATGGTTGGATGCCTGACTTCGAGACTTTGGAAAAGATGGACTTAAGCCGTGTGAAGCTGATGTGGACTAACTATCCGAATATGCCGACTGGTGCTAACGCAACTCCCGAACTGTATGAACGTCTCGTTGATTTCGCCCGTCGCAAGAATATTGTGATTGTGAACGATAATCCGTATAGCTTCATACTGAATGAAAAACCTATCAGTATCCTGAGTGTGCCGGGGGCTAAAGAATGTTGTATTGAGTTCAACTCCATGAGCAAAAGCCACAATATGCCGGGATGGCGTATCGGAATGTTAGCGTCGAACCCTGAATTCGTACAATGGATATTGAAAGTAAAAAGCAATATCGACAGCGGAATGTTTCGCGCCATGCAGTTGGCGGCAGCAACAGCCTTGGAAGCAGAAGCAGACTGGTACGAAGGCAATAATGAGAATTATCGCAACCGCCGCCATCTTGCCGGTGAAATTATGAAAACATTGGGATGTACTTACGATGAAAAGCAAGTAGGAATGTTCCTTTGGGGAAAGATTCCGGCTTCTTGCAAAGACGTAGAAGAACTGACGGAAAAAGTGCTACACGAAGCAAGAGTGTTTATCACGCCGGGATTTATCTTTGGCAGTAACGGAGCAAGATATATTCGTATCTCCCTCTGCTGCAAGGATGCAAAATTAGCGGAAGCATTGGAAAGAATCAAAAGACTCTGACCGTTCACAAGAAAAGGAGATTGTTGATAATCAAAAACGATATCCCGCCAGAGTCGTTACAATAAACAAGAATAAAAGTAAAAACAAATAAGAATATGGAACTCGAATCAATTTTATTACCGGGCATTGAAGCTAAAAGACCGATTGTCATAGCCGGCCCATGTAGTGCAGAGACTGAAGAACAAGTGATGGATACAGCCAAGCAATTGGCAGCTAAAGGGCAAAAGATATTCCGCGCAGGAATCTGGAAACCGCGTACCAAACCGGGTGGTTTCGAAGGAATCGGTGTGGAAGGTCTTGCCTGGCTGAAAGAAGTAAAGAAGGAAACTGGTATGTATGTTTCTACCGAAGTAGCAACCGCCAAGCACGTTTATGAATGTCTGAAAGCCGGAATTGATATCCTTTGGGTAGGTGCACGTACTACTGCGAATCCTTTCGCCGTACAGGAAATCGCTGACGCTCTGAAAGGGGTAGATATCCCTGTACTTGTCAAGAACCCTGTGAATCCTGACCTTGAATTATGGATCGGAGCTTTGGAACGTATCAACAATGCAGGTCTGAAACGTTTGGGTGCTATCCATCGTGGTTTCAGCAGCTACGATAAGAAGATTTACCGTAATCTTCCCCAATGGCACATTCCTATCGAACTGCGTCGTCGCATTCCTAATCTCCCGATTTTCTGTGACCCGAGCCACATCGGTGGAAAACGTGAACTGGTGGCTCCGCTCTGCCAACAAGCGATGGACTTGAATTTCGACGGGCTGATTGTAGAAAGTCACTGCAACCCGGATTGTGCATGGAGCGACGCTTCGCAACAGGTTACTCCCGATGTACTCGATTACATTCTCAACCTGCTGGTTATTCGCACCGAAACCCAATCTACGGAAAGTCTGAGCCTATTGCGCAAACAGATTGACGAATGTGATGATAACATCATCCAGGAACTTGCAAAAAGAATGCGTGTTGCCCGTGAAATCGGTACATTCAAGAAAGAACATAGTATCACGGTACTCCAAACCGGACGTTATAATGAGATTCTCGAAAAACGCGGTACACAAGGAGAGCAATGTGGCATGGATGCCGAATTTATGAAGAAAATCTTCGAAGCCATCCACGAGGAATCTGTTCGTCAGCAGATGGAAATTATCAATAAGTAGTCAGGTATTGACTACTTACTATTAAATAAATAAGAATATGAGAATATTAATCCTTGGAGCCGGAAAAATGGGTTCCTTCTTTACTGATATTTTGAGCTTTCAACACGAGACGGCCGTGTATGACGTCAACCCGCACCAGTTGCGCTTTGTCTATAACACGTATCGTTTCACTACATTAGAGGAGATTAAGGAATTCGAACCGGAACTGGTTATTAATGCCGTCACCGTAAAGTACACGCTGGATGCTTTTCGTAAAGTACTGCCCGTACTTCCCAAAGACTGTATCATTAGTGACATTGCCTCTGTAAAAACAGGACTGAAGAAGTTTTATGAAGAAAGCGGTTTCCGTTACGTTTCCAGTCACCCGATGTTTGGCCCAACTTTCGCCAGTCTTAGTAACCTAAGCAGCGAAAATGCCATTATCATCAGTGAAGGGGATCATTTGGGAAAGATATTCTTCAAAGACCTCTACCAAACGTTACGGCTGAATATTTTCGAATACACATTCGACGAACATGACGAGACAGTAGCCTACTCGCTTTCTATCCCGTTCGTCTCGACTTTCGTATTCGCGGCCGTAATGAAGCATCAGGAAGCTCCGGGAACTACGTTCAAGAAGCACATGGCTATCGCCAAGGGATTGTTGAACGAGGATGATTATCTGCTTCAGGAAATCCTGTTCAACCCGCGTACTCCGGGACAAGTGACCAATATCCGCACCGAGTTGAAAAACCTTCTCGAAATTATCGAAAACAAGGATGCGGAAGGGATGAAAAAGTATCTGACGAAGATTCGGGAGAAGATTAAATAATTCCTAACCGGCATATAAGATTTAACGATCCCCTGCAAAAAAGTTCTTTGCAGGGGATTTTTTTATATGTACCTTTGTATCCGCAAAAACAGATTCACAGGAGAAAGAATGATAGATCAAGTTACCATAGACCGAATATTGGACGCGGCACAGATTATGGATGTCGTTTCAGATTTTGTCACCCTGCGCAAGCGTGGTGTCAATTACGTCGGTTTGTGCCCGTTTCATAGTGACAAGACACCTTCTTTTTACGTTTCTCCCGCCAAAGGGCTTTGCAAATGCTTTGCCTGTGGCAAAGGTGGAAATGCGGTGCATTTCATCATGGAACACGAGCAGATGTCTTATCCGGAAGCTCTGAGATACCTTGCCAAGAAATACAATATCGAGATTAAGGAACGGGAGCTGAGCGATGAAGAGAAGTTTGTGCAGAGTGAACGCGAAAGTCTGTTTATTGTTAATAACTTCGCACGCGACTACTTTCAGAATATACTGAAGAACCATATAGACGGTCGTAGCATCGGTATGGCTTATTTCCGTAACCGTGGTTTTCGGGATGACATTATCGAGAAGTTCCAATTGGGATATTGTACTGATAGTCATGATGCTTTCTCCAAGGAAGCTTTACAGAAAGGATATAAGAAGGAATATCTCGTAAAAACAGGACTTTGCTATGAGACAGACGATCATCGTTTGCGGGATCGTTTTTGGGGACGTGTCATTTTCCCCGTTCATACTCTTTCCGGTAAAGTAGTGGCCTTCGGCGGACGTGTGCTTGCCAGTGCCACCAAAGGCGTAAAAGTCAAATATGTCAACTCTCCAGAATCGGAGATTTACCATAAGAGTAACGAATTATACGGTATCTACTTCGCCAAACAGGCGATTGTGAAACAAGACCGTTGTTTTTTGGTCGAGGGCTATACGGATGTTATTTCCATGCATCAATCCGGTATAGAAAACGTGGTAGCTTCTTCGGGAACGGCTCTTACACCGGGACAAATCCGTATGATTCACCGGTTCACCAATAATATGACTGTGCTCTATGACGGCGACGCTGCAGGTATAAAGGCTTCTATCCGAGGCATTGATATGCTGCTTGAAGAAGGCATGAATATCAAAGTTTGTCTGCTGCCCGATGGCGACGACCCGGACTCTTTTGCCCGCAAACATAACTCTACGGAATTCCAAGCCTTCATATCGGAGCATGAGACGGACTTTATCCGCTTCAAGACCAACTTGCTGCTGGAAGATGCCGGAAAAGATCCTATCAAACGGGCAGAGTTGATCGGCAACTTGGTACAAAGCATCTCCGTCATACCGGAAGCGATTGTACGGGATGTATATATCAAAGAATGCGCACAGTTACTGCATGTAGAAGACAAACTGCTGGTCTCGGAAGTTGCCAAAAGAAGGGAAACACAAGCAGAAAAACGTGCCGAACAGACTGAACGTGATCGCCGGATTGCCCAGCGAACAGCTACGATGGCTCAACAAGGTCAGCAGGGAGAAGCGAATGGTAATATCCCCATGACGGACGGTGATGTTCCGTTACCACCGGAAGTTACTGATGCCGGATATACAGAAGCCCCTTTCCCGCCACAAGAAGATAACTATGCTTCTTTTATTCCACAGGAAGGAAAAGAAGGACAGGAGTTCTATAAATTCGAGCGACTGATATTGCAGGCGGTAGTCCGCTATGGAGAAAAAGTCATGTGTAATCTGACGGATGAAGAAGGAAACGAGATTCCGGTGACCGTTATAGAGTACGTCATCAATGACTTGAAAGAAGATGATTTGGCTTTTCATAATCCGTTACACCGCCAAATGTTGTCGGAAGCCGCCGCACATATGCACGATTCAGGTTTCGTAGCGGAACGCTATTTTCTGGCACATCCCGATCAGGTTATCAGTAAACTGAGTGTGGACTTGATTAATGTACGTTATCAGCTTAGTAAATATCATTCCAAGTCACAGAAGATTGTGACAGATGAGGAACGTCTTTATGAACTGGTTCCAATGCTGATGATTAACTTCAAATATGCCATTGTAACGGAAGAGTTAAAGCATATGCTTTATGCTTTGCAAGACCCTGCACTAGCGCACGATAATGAAAAGTGCGATTCGTTGATGCAACGCTATAATGAACTAAGAACAGTCCAAAGCATTATGGCTAAACGCCTGGGAGACCGCGTCGTTTTACGCTAATCTCCTAAGGCGGGAAACTGTTTATACCCGCCCGTGTTGAATAAGATTCATAAACTCTTCGCGAGTCTTTGCCTGATTGAAGGCGCCTGTAAAATCTGAGGTAGTAGTAATAGAGTTCTGCTTTTCCACACCACGCATCTGCATACACATATGTTTTGCTTCCACTACAACCATCACTCCCAATGGATTCAGTGTTTCCTGGATACACTCTTTGATTTGCAGCGTCATGCGTTCCTGCACTTGCAGGCGATGAGAGAAAATATCGACTACACGGGCAATCTTGCTCAACCCGGTGATATAGCCGTTAGGGATATAAGCCACGTGCGCCTTTCCGTAGAACGGCAGCATATGATGTTCGCAGAGAGAGAAGAAATCAATGTCCTTTACAATCACCATCTGACTATATTCTTCCTGGAATTTAGCAGAGCGGAGCACTTCGTGAGGATCCATATGGTATCCCTTTGTCAAACTCAACATTGCCTTAGCCACCCGTTCCGGAGTTTTCAACAACCCTTCCCGTTCAGCATCTTCGCCCAACAAAGTTATAATACTGTGATAATGACTTTTCAACTCTTCCAGATTCGGAGAGATAATTTCTTCTTTTCCTAACATGATAGATTTATAAAGGGATATTTATCTGATCTCTTACAATAGAGACCTCTTTGAACACACCGGTAGCTTTCAACCGACGCATCATTGCGTCCGCCTCTTCAATGCTCCTGAAGTCACCCACACGGCAAAGCCAACGGGGAGGAGTGAATGAAGTATATATCGGCAACTCCGGGAAATACTCTTTAACACGTGAGGCTACATGATAAGCATCATTCTTAGCCTGACGGGTATTATTACCGGCATACGCCTGTATCCGGTATCCGGAAGTCTTTATTACTTTCTGTTCTCCTGTCGCAGGACGTTCCACACCAATCAGAGCTCCAATACGGGGGTCTTGATGAATAGTCACCTTTCCCTGTCCCGGCACTGTACGTTCCAGGCTTTTGACAATGCCCTGTGCTTGTGCGCCGACACTTGCCAAGACCAACAATAAAGTAAGTAAAGCTAGTTTTCTCATTTTATAAATAATATTAGGCACGGATTATGCGGATTACACGGTTTCTGATTTCATACACTAAACCGTGTAATCCGTGAAATCCGTGCCCGAAATAAGTTTTAATTATGCGTTAAATGCATCAATGATACCTTTGAAATCAGATACTTTCAAAGCAGCACCACCAATCAAACCACCGTCAACGTCCGGGTTAGAGAACAGTTCTTTTGCGTTAGAAGGCTTACAGCTACCACCGTAAAGGATAGAAGTATTATCAGCGATTTCCTTGCCATACTTGTCAGCCACGATTGAACGGATGAAAGCGTGGATTTCCTGTGCTTGTTCAGGAGTAGCAGTTTTACCTGTACCGATAGCCCAAACCGGTTCGTAAGCCAACACAATCTTAGAGAAGTCTTCAGCAGACAGAGAGAATACAGATTCCATCTGAGCAGCTACTACTTCATTCTGCTTGTTAGCTTCGCGTTCTTCCAATACTTCACCGATACAGAAAATCGGAGTCAGACCGTTAGCCAAAGCCAATTTTACTTTTTCTTCAAGGATAGCAACTGTTTCACCGTAGTAAGCACGACGTTCAGAGTGACCCAGAATTACATATTTAGCACCGGTAGAAGCAACCATTTCAGCAGAAACTTCACCTGTGTATGCACCTGACGCTTTGTCTGCACAGTTTTCAGCACCTACACCGATCTTGGCAGCGTCTACCAACGGAGTAACAGAAGCCAAGTGAATAAACGGAGTACAGATGATTACATCACAATTGGGCTTTTCGTTAGCCAATGCTTCGTTCAGTTCTTTTGCCAAAGCGATACCCTCTTGAAGGGTTTTGTTCATTTTCCAGTTTCCTGCGACAATGTTCTTTCTCATTTTGTTTTCTTTATTTAAAGGGTTAATAAATTTACTATTCTCTTATTTACGATTTTCTATTTAATAGTCTATGGCTTCACCCCGTTGGAGTTATCCACTGACATTGGCGCGTTGTCTGTCGGCTTCCGGGCACTGTCCGTCAGTTCTTGGACTTCAGTTGCTTTCAGGGCATCTTCCTGCTGCTTCCTCTTTACGGATTTCCGTTCTCTACGACGAACCACCAAAACATCCACTCCCAATACCAGCAACAATGGTATGATGAACCACAAGAATACGTATCCCACGGTGTGAACATCGCTCTCCATCTTTTGTTGTCCCAACGGTATATTTTCCAGTTTGTCAGTCAGCACATACTCATCCGGTATATCCTCGTCGCTCCATTTATTCAGAATCGTTCCGTTCTTTATCAACATCAATCCCGGATTAGAACGTACCATCGTCTTCAACGTTATATCATCCATCTGGCAGAAAGGATATTCCGCTCCGGTCTTATCCTTCCACAATTCTATCTGTTCTTCCGGTGAAGAGGTCAGGCAATAGAACTTATAGCCATGCTCCACCGAGTAGTCATATATTTCGTTAATCAAGTCAATGTTACTGTCATCCGCTTCTTCAATCCGATGGGCGACCAACAGGAAAGTGTATCCCATATCAGTCAATACATCTTGTGTAATATCATCTCCGGTGCTCAAGTCCATCATGGAGAAATCGTGGATGGCCGGTTCATATCCTTTCTCTTTGAGTACAGTGCGTGTGTCTACAAATGTCCATGTACTGTCCGGGTAGTTATCCAGCGTAAATTCTTTCTTTTCTCCGTTTTTCTCCAGGATAAAGACACTTTCATATACACTAGGTTTTGCTCCTTCGGGCATTGTCATTCCCTCCAGGATATTCTTTCCTATCTTGTAGGGGCGAAAATCTAAAACCGGCAGACGATCCAAACAATAGAATGACAGGGTAAATACAAAAAACAATGTGTATAAAGAAACCAGCCATTCCATTTTCACACTAATAAAGCGGGTCAGCATCGTCCTATAGTGGAATGCTGCAATTGCTGCAAGTAGCAATATGACATTCTTGCCAAATGTTTCCCAATTTGTCAACACCCACGCATCACCAAAACAACCGCAGTCCGAAACCGGATCGAAGAGGGCAAGATACAAAGTCAGTGGTGTCATGACAATCATCAGCATCAGTGCCAACGAAGAAGCGAGCGTTCTCCGCGTACCAAAGAACAGGGAGATACCGACAAAAAACTCAATGGCAGACAGTACTATACCGCCCAGCAAAGGGAAAAATGAAGGAAACCAGGAAGCCATGCCGAATGCAGTCAGATAATCCTGTATCTTATACTGGAAGCCCAGCGGATCAACTGCCTTGACAAATCCGGAAAAGATGAACGAAGCCGCCAAAAGAAAGCGACCGGTATTCGCTATGACTTTCTGAATAATATGTAAGTTCTTATCCTTCAAATTCTATCTTTATGAGTCCGAAAACAGAGTAATTTATCATATCCATGTAATTGGCATCAATTCCCTCGGATACCAACGTATTGCCGGATAGAGTTTCAATCTGCTTGGTGCGGTATATCTTCATCAGAATCAAGTCTGTGTAAGAGCTGACACGCATACTACGCCAAGCTTCATCATAGTCATGGTTCTTGGCAAGCATCAGTTCCAATGCTTCCTTGGCATATTTATCGTATAAAGCCATCGCTTCTTCATTGCTGATATCGGCAGATTCGGCATATCCCAGTTCCAACTGGATAAGTCCGACGATGCCATAATTGACAATCGCAATAAATTCGGCACGGATTCCTTCGTCAATCAAGGTCACCCCCTTGGTTTCAATACTACGGATCCGGTTGGCTTTGATAAAAATCTGGTCGGTTACTGAAGCCGGACGCAGAATACGCCACGCAGGCCCGTAATCGTGCAGCTTCTTGGAAAATAAGTCACGGCACAAAGCGATGACATGTTCAAATTGTTGCTTGGTATCTTTCATCTTCTTCCAAATAGTGCACAAAGGTAACAATAATTAAGTAAAAACAGAAAGAGGGCACTCTAAATTATATTAAAGTGCCCTCTTCAAAAGCTATTGTATTACTGTTTTATAAGCAAGCGAGTTTATGAACAGCGCAAAACCTGTCCGATACGCAAAGTTGTAGTCGGCTTGATGCGGTTCAATTTACAAAGTGTACTGACTGACACTCCACGCAATTTGGCAATGCGGGACAAAGTATCACCACTCTTCACCTTGTGATAACGAATTGCGCCATCAGCCACCTGAGTATCATGTGAGCCTGCGCGTTTCACGCCTTTTGTCTTCCTGAACGTATAAGTATCGGCTACGATATCCTGTTTGGGGAAGTCAAACATATAAACCGGATTAATTGCAATTCCCAGGAAACGGGTTTCAAAATGAAGATGTGAACCAGTAGAACGTCCTGTATTACCACCCAAACCGATTACTTCTCCGGCTTTCACCAATTGGTTTTCTTCAACCAATTGCTTGGACAAGTGACCATATACAGTTTCCAATCCATTATCATGACGGATAACGACATATTTACCATATCCTCTACGCTCGTATTTTACAATACGCACTTTACCATCGAATGCGGCAACAATAGTATCACCGATATTCACTTTCAAGTCCAGACCATTATGCATTCTTCTCCAACGAGGGCCGAAAGGCGAAGTAATTTTCGTACTCGGAGTCGGCATATGGAAACCTGTCAGGTCGATAGTGTAAGTTTCGGGGATAATGGCATTTCCGTAAGCGTGTACATACTGGTTGTTCCAGTTAGGATAAAGACTTAGGGCGGGATATTCGGATTGTTCGGCACGGATTTGCTTTTGCAAGGCCAAAGAGTCTACTGATTTTAGTTTTTTGTCTATCGGTGCCTGGCGGGCAATCAGGTCTTGAGAGAAAGAGCTCAGACTAACCATAGCCGCTACAGCTACCAATCCAGTTTTAATAATGCAATTGAAATTCATTCGTTCTTTGTCAATTCATTTAATATTCGTCGTTAGCATACAGGTAGTCAAACGTCGCCTGTTTGTATTCGAATATTTCTTCCGGTTTAAAAAATCTCATTAATTCAATAGCTGCGGTTTCCGGTGAATCAGAAGCATGAACTATATTCTCTTGAAAGCTCATACTGTAATCTCCACGAATGGTTCCCGGAGCAGCCAGACGTCCATTAGTCGGTCCCGCCAACGTACGGACTGTTTGAATAGCATCCACACCCTCGAAACAACAAACGATAACAGGAGCTGTCATCATGGAATCTTTCACACGTTGAAAGAATTCTTTGCCACTGAGGTGGGCATAATGTTCGCTTAGTAATTCATCAGTCAGTTGCATCATCTTCATGCCGGCCAACCGTAATCCTTTACGTTCGAAACGATGAGTAATCTCACCAATCAATCCCCGTTGAAGGGTACATGGTTTTAAAATGACCAGCGTTTTTTCAAGCATAATACTCGACTTTTCAATTGGTTAAACGATACATTTACTAAAAAAATTCCCCCAAAGGTAGTATTTTCCTTTGAAACAGCAAGAGAGTTATTAACTATTTTTCAGATGGTTAGCGACAAAAGGGATAAGAAATGAGTCTTTAAACCCCTATAAATAGGAGAGATAGGGACTAAATATGTTATGCAACACATTTACGCAAATAAACCGTATGTTTAACCGTTTTTCAACTAATGGCAGCCCAGTTAACATTCGTTTTCCGCAGGGATTTGAGTTGCCGCCACAGAATTTCGTTCTCCGGATTCTGTGCCGCGGGGTCTTGTTCCACAATTCCTTCGGCTATGGAACGGACATATTGCAGCAGTTGTCCGTCACGGGCTATATCGGCAATCTTCAAATCGAAAGCGACACCACTTTGCTGTGTCCCCTCAAGGTCACCAGGGCCACGAAGTTTTAAATCCGCCTCGGCTATTTCAAAGCCGTCATTGGTACGCACCATAATTTCCAGTCGTTTCCGGGTGTCCTCGGTCAGTTTATAATTGGTCACCAGGATACAATAAGACTGGTCGGCGCCACGCCCTACCCGACCGCGCAACTGATGCAACTGCGACAGTCCGAAACGTTCGGCATTTTCTATAATCATCACCGAAGCGTTCGGTACGTTCACTCCCACTTCAATGACTGTGGTGGCTACCATTATCTGTGCCTTTCCCGAAATGAAAAGTTGCATCTGCTCGTCTTTCTCGGCAGATTTCATTTTGCCATGCACTTTGCACACCGTGCATTTGGGAAATTCCTCAAGGATATGCTGATAACCTTCTTCAAGGTTCTTTAAATCAATCTTTTCGCTTTCCTTTATCAAAGGATAAACGATATAGACCTGCCGTCCTTCGTCTATTTGTTTCTGCACGAAACGATACATACTTTCCCGACGATTATCAAACTGGTGAACAGTGGTAATTGGTTTTCGTCCGGGAGGAAGTTCATCAATTACAGATACGTCCAGATCACCATATAGTGTCATTGCCAATGTACGGGGAATGGGGGTGGCAGTCATTACAAGTACATGTGGAGGTTGATTATTCTTACTCCAGAGACGGGCGCGTTGCGCCACACCGAAACGGTGTTGTTCGTCGATAACCACAAAACCCAGCGAGGAGAAGTTGACAGTATCCTCAATGACGGCGTGCGTCCCTATCAGGATATTCACGTCTCCGTTCAATAATCCGGTAAGGATAGCTTCCCGTTTTTTTCCTTTAATAGAGCCGGTCAGTAGTTCGACACGGATGTCCATTCCGAAAAGCAATTCTTTTATGGTTTCATAGTGCTGGTTTGCCAGAATTTCGGTAGGCGCCATCATACATGCCTGATAGCCGTTATCCAAAGCAAGCAACATACTCATCAAGGCGACCAGTGTTTTTCCGCTTCCCACATCTCCCTGCAAAAGACGGTTCATCTGCCGCCCGCTGCCTACGTCGTTACGTATCTCTTTCAAGACTCGTTTCTGCGCACCTGTAAGTTGGAAAGGAAGGTTCTTTGTATAAAATGTATTGAATACATCGCCCACCTTTTCGAAGATATAGCCACGGTATCTCCTTTGTCTGTCTTTGGCATATCGGAGGATATTGAGTTGCACATAAAACAGTTCCTCGAATTTAAGGCGGTACTGCGCCCTGCGAAGCAAATCGGGATTGGTCGGGAAATGGATATTCCGGAGAGCTTCCGTCAACGGCATCAGATGATGTTCTGCCAATAACTTGGGAGAGAGTGTTTCGGGCAGAGGTTCTTGTAGCTGCTGAATCACAGTTGCCATCATCTTCTCTATTGCATGAGAATTGAGGAAACTGCGTTTCATTTTCTCCGTCGTATTATAATAAGGTTGCAGGCCTACGGAAGAAAGTTTCAGTTCATCCGCCTTGTCTATATCAGGATGGGCTACATTGATACGTCCGTTGAAAACAGTCGGTTTGCCGAAGATGATATATTCTTCATGAAGCTTATATTTACCTAAGATATACTTTATTCCCTGAAACCATACTAAGTCCACGACTCCCGTTCCGTCCGAGAAATGGGCAGTCAGACGCCGTTGACGCCCTTCGCCAATGGTTTCGAAACCCAGTATTTCTCCTTTCAACTGGATATACGGCATATTGCCATCTATTTCATGAATGTAATAGATGCGGCTCCGGTCAACGTATTTGTAAGGGAAGTAATAAATTAAATCATGCAAAGAGTAGATTTCCAACTCCTTATTTAATACGGCAGCCTTCTGTGGCCCTACACCGGAGATAAATTTTATGTCGCGTGTGGCTAAATCGAACATTTACAACAGAGCACTCCCTACTTTCAGGTCGAAAGGAGTTGTTATCTTTATATTTTCACGGTTACCTTCTGCAAGATATACAGGTACGCCCATTGCTTCTACCACCGAAGCGTCATCGGTAAAGAACGGAGTAAACTCCTGCGCATAAGCCTGTTTCAGTAATTCCACATCAAAGACTTGCGGGGTTTGCACCAATTTATAGTCATTGCGGCTGACCGTTTCACTTCCGCCGTCCGTCAAATGGCGCAATGTCTCTACCACGTCAATCACCGGAATCACCGCTTTCCGCTCTTTTGCCAAATCATAGCAACGACTTATCACGTCTATCGAGACAAATGGACGGACACCGTCATGCACTCCCACCAATCCGGGAGCCTGCACCAATGCCAGTCCATTCTTTACGGAATGGAAACGTGTTTCACCGCCGTCGGCAATGAGGTGTTCCACGGCAAAACCCTGTTCCTTGCAGAGTTGTTTCCAAAAGTCCTGTTGCTCTTTTGGAAGCACTAATATAATCTGAAGTGCAGCGTCATACTTCCGGAATACTTCCAGCGTATGCATCAACACAGGTTTACCACCGACAGGAAGGAATTGTTTCGGAAGTTCACTTCCCATCCGCAAGCCCTTTCCACCGGCGACAATAATGACAGATTTCTTCATGGACAGCTTAGCGTTTAACGCACATCGCTTCTACCAGCTCGTCTACTTTTTCTTTACCTGCCAACAGGTCAACAATAGTCAAAGCAAATTCCATGGCAGCGCCCGGCCCCATACCTGTGATGATATTTCCGTCACGCACTACGTGTTCATTGACACATTCAGCGCCATCCAGATATTGCTCGAAACTAGGATAGCAGGTAGCTTTCCTTCCTTTCAGCAGTCCCAGTTTACCCAATACCATCGGAGCTGCGCAAATGGCAGCAATAGGCTTGCCCTTTTCCGCGAAGTTAAGGATTAGCTTGCGCAGCCCTTCGTGCTTATCAAGCGTAGCGGCTCCCGGCATTCCACCCGGCAAGAACAAAAGTTCAGCATCAAAGAAATCGCAATTCTCGAAGTTGACATCGCAAAGGACAGACACGTCATGTGCTCCGACTACAATTTCATCCGGTGTAACGGATACGATTTCCACATTCATTCCGGCACGTCTCAACGTGTCAATAGTAGTAAAAGCTTCGATTTCTTCAAAACCATCTGCAAAAAATGCGTATACAGTTCCCATAATGCTTTTTATTTTTGGTTAATGATACTTCTTCTATCTCAAATTAAAATAATAAGTGATCGTTCCCGTTTGGTTCGTCACTCCATCCACTGTATTAAAGCGGGCTTTCTTTGCCGCATCTTCGGCGGCTTTGCGCAACGCTGAACTTACAGTATTTGTCTGGGGATTAATGCCGGTCGAAATCACTTGTCCCGCAGGGTTTACAGTAATATTCACCACGACACGCCCTTCTTCCTGCACATTATATGCAGGTTTTGGCAAACTGCCCGTACCTAAAGAACGTCCGCCGAGGTCAAATGTTCCATAACCACCCGTTCCTGTTTTAGCTCCGGTAGAAAAATTTCCTTCCTTACTACCTTCAGTTCCGGTACCACCGGCCGATATTCCTTTGTTTCCTTCCATTTGCGCTCCCTTTCCAAAAGCACCGGAGACTCTCTTTCTTGCAGCTTCTTCGGCGGCCTTGCGCTCACGCTCCGCTTTTTCTTCAGCGAGCCGTTTGGCTTCGGCGGCTTTCTCGGCTTCCGTTTTTTCGGGCTTCTTCACGGGTTCTTTCGGTTTGGCCACTTCTTTCGGTTTCACCGTTTCTTTTTTGGGTTCTTCCGTTTTCGGTTTCAAAGCGACCGTTTCTTCTTCGGTCTGTGTCAGCAAGTCTTGTTCGGAAGGAAGTTCGGGTGCTGTCTCCGCAGGGGCTGCCGCATCTTCATCCAGTACATCCACATCTACCAGTGAAGGGTCGTCAAAGCCGCGTGCCGATTCCACATTCCCCATCATCACAGGCACTCCGCCTGCGTCTTCATCCGGTTGAGGGACAGTAAAGCTCACCAGAATCAAAAGAGCAATCACTGCCACATGCACCAACAATGCACCCAGCGCTCCTATGTATTCACCCTTTTTTCTTCTGTCCATTGTTCCTATTTATTTTCAGGCGGGCGTGTAGCCAGCACCATCTTAAAATGATTCTCGTTTGCGATGTTCAACACACGTACTATCTCACGGTAAGGTACCGATTCATCCGCATACAAAGCCACATACATTTCAGGTTCCTTCTCTGCACAACTCTGCAGGAAGGGAGTCAGTTCGTTCAACGCCAACGGTTGCTCCTTCTCATTGCCGAAAGCGGCATAGAAGTTCAGGTCTTTATCAATAACGACTCTTGTCAGCGGTTTGGCGGAAGTCTGCTGCTTGCCTTGCGGCAACAGCACTTTTATGGCGTTGGGCGACACCACCGTAGAGGTTATCATAAAGAATATCAGCAACAGGAATATGACGTCCGTCATGGAAGCCATACTGAAATTGGGCGATACTCTATTTCTTCTTTTTAATCCCACTTTATTAACGATTAGTGGTTAGTGATTCATGATTAACGTTCTCAGTTACTTTCCTGCTTTTACGCGGGCTTCGTTCTGCCTTTATGTGGGCTCGTTCAACAAGTCCATGAACTCCATCGTGCGAGATTCCATCTTGTTCACCACGCGGTCTACCAACATCACCAGATAGTTGTAGGCAAACATGGCAATGATACCGACAATCAAACCGCCGACTGTAGTAATCATGGCTTCGTAGATACCGCCGGAAAGCAGTGTAATGTCTATATTTCCGCTACCCGCGTTCGCCATTTCGTAGAATGCACGTACCATACCGGTCACCGTACCGAGGAATCCGAGCATCGGGGCACCACCGGAGATGGTTGCCATCACAGTCAGTCCTTTTTCCAGTTTCGCCACTTCGATGTTACCGACATTCTCGATGGCAGCCTGCACGTCGTTGATGGGACGTCCCAGGCGGCTGATACCTTTTTCTATCATACGTGCCGAAGGCGTGTTCATCGTGCGGCAGTAGTTAATGGCCGCCTTGATTTCGCCGCTATGAATATAGTCCTTAATGCGTTCCATAAACATGGGGTCTTCTTTTCCCGCCTTGCGAATCATATAGTTACGCTCGAAAAGGATATAGAAGCAGACTACGGACAGCACACCCAGCACAATCATAATCCAACCACCCTTGATAGCCATATCAAGCATGTTCATTTCAGGAGCGTTCACCTCTGTCAGGACAGGATTGGCAGTAGCCAGCGAATCGGCCATATTCATAGCCCCTTGGGCCAACAAGATCATTGCATTCATCAGCGTAGACAGTTTTTATATTCCTGAATGGTACGCTCCAGTCCCAAGTACAGCGCATCGCTAATCAATGCATGACCAATAGAGACTTCGTCCACCCAAGGAATGTTTTTATAGAAATAGTTTAAATTCACAAGACTCAAATCATGTCCGGCATTCAGACCGATACCCAGTTTACGGGCAGTTTTGGCAGCTTCGATAAAAGGGGCGATGGCTGCTTCCGGATTCTTCGGATAGTCCGTCGCATACGGTTCGGTGTACAGTTCCACACGGTCGGCCCCTGCTTTCGCCGCATACTCCACCATTTCAGGGTCGGCAGCCACAAAGACAGATGTACGGATACCGGCGCTGTTGAACTGGTCGAGAACTTCGGTCAAAAATTCCAGATTCGCTTTTGTATCCCAACCGGAATTGGAAGTTATCTGTGAAGGATCGTCAGGCACTAAAGTTACCTGATGCGGTTTTACCTTCAACACCAAGTCTATAAAATCAGGCGACGGATAGCCTTCGATATTAAATTCTGTCCGCAGCAAAGGGCGCAAATCATATACATCCGAACGACGGATGTGGCGTTCGTCGGGACGAGGATGAACGGTGATACCGTCTGCTCCAAAAGATTCACAATCAAGCGCTACCTTTACTACATTGGGCACATTTCCACCGCGTGCATTTCTCAGCGTAGCTATCTTGTTTATGTTTACACTTAATTTAGTCATGGTTCTACGTAATATTTGCCGCAAAAATACAAATATTATTATTAGTTGCCTAATAATACGAAACGCATTCTCGTTTCTTTTTTGGTTATTTAAAGTAGAAATCCAAGAAAAAATGCCAAATTTGCAACCGAAACTAATGACATCGCTTATGAAATTTGCCATCTTCGGAAATACTTATCAGGCCAAGAAGTCCTCTCATGCCGCCAATCTGTTCCGGTTATTGAAAAAACGGGGAGCGGAAGTCTGTGTATGCAGGGAGTTCTATCAATTCCTGATTTCAGAGCATATGGAAATCGAAGCCGACCAGTTATTTGACGGTGATGATTTCACAGCCGACATGGTAATCAGTATCGGCGGGGACGGCACTTTCCTGAAAGCTGCCCGCCGGGTAGGCAGAAAGGGAATCCCTATCCTTGGCATCAACACAGGGCGCCTGGGGTTTCTAGCAGACATTTCTCCCGAAGAGATGGAAGAGACATTCAACGAGATTCAAGCCGGAAGATACAGCGTGGAAGAACGGAGTGTACTTCAACTTATCTGCAACGATACCCATCTGCAAGCATCTCCGTATGCTTTAAATGAAATTGCCGTGCTCAAACGGGACAGTTCTTCAATGATTAGTATCCGCACTGCTATCAACGGTGCATTCTTGAATACTTATCAGGCCGACGGATTAGTGATTGCTACTCCAACCGGTTCAACAGCCTACTCCCTAAGTGTGGGCGGCCCGATTATGGTTCCCCATGCCAACACTGTCGTCATTACTCCCGTAGCTCCGCATAGCCTCAACGTCCGCCCTATCGTCATCCGTGATGATTGGGAAATCACATTAGACGTGGAAAGCCGCAGTCATAACTTTCTGGTTGCCATCGACGGCAGCAGTGAAACTTGCAAAGAAACGACTCAACTCACTATTCGCCGTGCCGACTACAGCGTGAAAGTAGTAAAACGCTTCAATCATATCTTTTTCGATACGCTTCGCAGCAAAATGATGTGGGGGGCGGACGGCAGGCAATAGTCCTTTCTTATAAAAATCATAGACACCCAATAACGGATATTCCACATATGCTGTACCAAAACCTGAGTTTGAAAGGTTTAGGAATGTGTTTTTAGGGCAACTAGCCCCAGAAGATTTATTTCCGTACTGTTTAACTCATTTCAGTACGTTGTGCTTTAATGTGGGTTCCCTGGCTATGTTGTTTAGGGAAACAATAAGTTATGAAGTAAGGAAGTGTTAGTTATCTTGCCTTTATCCTTGCGTTAGGCTGCCGGTATTCTTTCATTAGATTACCGGTATTGTTATCTCACCACGGCCGTGGTAACTATTCGTCACGGCCATGGTAGGTTCTCTTCACAGCCGTGGTAGGAATTTGTCACGGCTGTGACGAACTAGTGATATCGGTAATCTAACGAAAGGATACCGAAGAGATAACGTTAATATCCCGTTAGTATATCCTATGTTTTATAGGGGGATGGGATGATAATACCCTGAGAGCAAAAGTTACTCTCAGGGTGCTATCATGACCTGCTCTCATAGCTGAAGCTACGATGAATAAAGGATTTGAAGAAATTTATGAGGGTATGAGGGTAAATCGTGAAAACTTTTGTTTGGAGTGCGTGTTTAGTTCTGAAATCGAATTAGTTCATTTCCGTACCCTAATGAGATAATTTATTAGCTCAACAGTTGATATGGTGAGTCACTTACTCAATGATGTTGGTTATGAACTAAACTGGAGTCTAATTCAATGTAAACGTCTGCAAGCCAATCAGATTACCACCTTCGAAGATATCAACCCGATAGTTTCCGGCGTACAGAAACTCTTCCACATCCCAAAACACATTTACGTTCTGTTCTTCTCCGTTGTACTCGATATACTTTTTGATAGAATAGGTCAGTGTACGATTCTCATAAGGGAAAGTATTGGACGCACTCTTAGTCAACGCATCGTTATCCGGTTTGGTGATACGTATGTATATGGTACGCTCACCGTTTTCAGCAGTGATATTCTTTACGACTGTAAAGCTGATAGCCAGTTTCACCACGTCTTTCACTTTCTTCGCTACTTTGCCGCGTTTGTTGCGGGGTTCGATACGGATATTGGTGGCGTCAAGCTGGGCTGCCAGTGTCACTTTCTTATCCAAGTTCTTCTTTTCTTCAGAAAGATTACTGATTTGTTGAGAAGCCTTATTATACTTATCGGTCACATCAGCTATCACCAATTTCTGCTGCTCAGTCAATTTATTCAATGAATCAATCTGGTTGATATACCCAATCATAACTTTACGCAGGGTGGCCAGTTCCTTCTTCAAACGGCGGATTTCCGTAGCGTTCGAGCTTTTCACCGTGCGGAGTTCTTCCAGCAAGCGCTGTGTCTTCAATTGTTCCTGTTCAAGCAGTTGGGATAAAGAGTCATTAGATATGGTCATCTTCAACTCATCATATTGCTGCGCGAAACGGGTATATTCAGTTTCCAGCTCTTCCTTATCTAATTGGAATTCCTGTACCAACTCCCTGTTGGCTTGTTTTTCTGTAAACAATAAATAGGTAATGCCAATAATCGCTATTACCAAAATAGCTACGGCCGCAATAAGAAGACTTTTTTTACTCATAGTTTCAGTTGTGAATTGATAACGTGCGCAAAAGTAATCATTTCACAACAGAAGTCAAGCGGAAAAACAGAGAGTTTTAGAAAAACCATCGGCTAATCCGTACAATTTTAATTTATTAACCAGTTTGGCATTCTATCGGCTCTCCTTTCAGGCTACTGTCTGTAGATTCTGATTACTTCGACCTTTAACTAAAATTATTACGGAAAAATTTCTTTAATTAGGATTATCGTTGTAATTTTGTCGCGCAAAATAGATGAAACAAATTATCAACTTTTTAAATATATAGTATTATGTCAAAAGTAACCGTAGTAGGCGCAGGTAACGTAGGTGCTACATGTGCAAATGTACTTGCTTTTAATGAAGTAGCAGACGAAGTAGTAATGCTGGACGTTAAAGAAGGCGTATCAGAAGGTAAAGCAATGGATATGATGCAGACTGCCCAATTGTTGGGTTTCGACACTACAATCGTAGGCTGCACTAACGATTATGCCCAGACTGCCAACTCTGACGTTGTTGTGATTACTTCAGGTATTCCTCGCAAGCCGGGTATGACTCGTGAAGAACTGATCGGTGTAAACGCTGGTATCGTTAAATCAGTGGCACAGAACATCTTGAAATATTCTCCTAACGCTATCCTTGTTGTAATTTCTAACCCGATGGATACAATGACTTACCTGTCATTGAAATCTCTGGGCTTGCCGAAAAACCGTATCATCGGTATGGGCGGCGCTTTGGATAGCTCTCGCTTCAAATATTTCCTGTCTCAAGCTTTGGGATGCAATGCTAACGAAGTAGAAGGTATGGTTATCGGCGGTCACGGTGATACTACAATGATTCCGTTGACTCGCTTCGCTACTTACAAAGGTATGCCTGTAACTAACTTTATCTCTGCTGAAAAGTTGGAAGAAGTTGCCGCTGCTACTATGGTAGGTGGCGCTACTCTGACTAAATTGCTGGGTACTTCCGCATGGTATGCACCGGGCGCAGCAGGAGCATTCGTTGTTGAATCTATCCTTCACGACCAGAAGAAGATGGTTCCTTGTTCAGTATTCCTCGAAGGTGAATACGGCGAATCAGATATTTGTATCGGTGTTCCTGTAATCCTTGGCAAGAACGGTATCGAAAAGATCGTTGAACTCGACCTGAACGAAGACGAAAAAGCCAAGTTCGCAGCTAGCGCAAAAGCTGTACACGGAACTAACGCTGCTTTGAAAGAAGTAGGTGCTCTTTAATAAAGCAAATCCCCTTACATTTATATATCAGGAAAGGCTGTCCTTCATCATGGAAGGACAGCCTTCTTTCTTTTCTTCTCCCCCCGCTCATCTTGTTATATTTTTAAAAAAAGCTAATTCTTTTTGCGTTTTCACAGAAAGCGCATACATTTGCATCGTTGTTTATGCAATTATTGTTTAAGCTAACAAGTTCAAAAAAACTGACTACTTCAATAAACAAATTACATAAGAACAGGGTTATTTAAATAGAAGTATCACCTTATTAATATGCAAGATGCGATGAAAAAACTATTTCTCCTGACAATTCTGTTAAACCTGACTTTTATAGTAAAAGCACAAACTATACTGAGTTTGGATAGTTGCCGCGCTTTAGCCCTTGCCAACAATAAAGATCTGTTGATAAGCAATGAAAAGATAAATGCCGCCCACTATCAGCGAAAAGCCGCATTTACCAATTACCTACCCAGCTTCTCGGCAACCGGAGCTTACATGAGAAATCAAAAAGAGTTCTCTTTATTGAATACCGACCAGAAAGTTGCACTTTCGGGATTAGGAACCAGTATGGCAGGCCCATTGGAGCAAGCCGGCGGAATCATAGCGCAATTACATCCGGAACTTGCTTCTAAAATCCCTGAATTAGGAGCGAGCCTGACTTCTGCCTTTAACAATGCCGGAAGTTCTCTGGTAGACGCGCTCCGCACGGACACTAGAAACGTGTACGCCGGAGCTGTCACGCTGACACAGCCACTCTATATGGGTGGAAAAATCCGCGCTTACAACAAGATAACACAATACGCCGAAGAACTGGCACGCCAGCAACATCAAGGCGGCATGCAGGAAGTTATCATGAGCACCGACCAAGCTTATTGGCAAGTCATTTCATTAGTCAATAAAAAAAAGTTGGCGGAAGGATATTTGAAACTTCTACAACAGTTGGACAGCGATGTGGAAAAGATGATTGCCGAAGGAGTAGCCACTAAAGCAGACGGTTTATCCGTGCGCGTCAAGGTGAATGAAGCGGAAATGACCCTGACAAAAGTAGAGGACGGATTAAGCCTTGCCCGAATGTTGTTGTGCCAACTATGCGGGCTCGATCTTAGCTCTCCCGTCACTCTGACAGACGAAAATATGGATGACATTCCCCTATTAGCACCGGAGACTCATTACGATATGTCAACCGCCTACGCCAACCGACCGGAGATACGCAGTCTCGAACTGGCTACGCAAATCTACAGGCAGAAAGTGAATGTAACCCGTTCCGAGCATCTTCCTTCTATTGCGTTAATGGGAAATTATATGGTCACGAATCCTTCTGTCTTCAACAGTTTCGAGAATAAGTTCAAAGGAATGTGGAATGTCGGAGTGATGGTGCAGATACCTATCTGGCATTGGGGCGAAGGTATTTACAAAACAAGGTCTGCCAAAGCCGAAGCAAGAATCGCGCAATATCAACTGGAAGATGCCAGGGAAAAAATCGAATTGCAGGTTAATCAGGCAGCGTTCAAGGTGAACGAGGCCGGTAAAAAACTGGTGATGGCTTCCAAGAATATGGAGAAGGCGGAAGAGAATCTTCGCTATGCGACACTTGGCTTTAAAGAAGGCGTAATTGCTACCAGTAATGTTCTCGAAGCGCAAACAGCTTGGTTATCTGCTCAATCGGAGAAGATTGATGCTCAAATAGACGTGAAGCTGACAGAAATTTATCTAAAAAAATCATTAGGAACTTTGAAATAATTCATAATCATATGGCACCTACTAAATCACAAAACAGCAATATGCTGCTGGCATTTCTTACTTTACTCGGAGTTATTGCAATCGTTGCAGTCGTTGGTTTTTTCATGCTTCGCAAAGGGCCTGAAATCATTCAGGGACAGGCAGAAGTTACCGAATATCGTGTCTCAAGTAAAGTTCCGGGACGTATTCTGGAATTTCGCGTGAAAGAAGGACAGCAGGTCAATGCCGGTGATACACTAGCTATCCTGGAAGCGCCGGATGTAGTGGCGAAGATGGAACAGGCACGTGCCGCCGAAGCTGCCGCACAGGCACAAAACGAAAAAGCTATCAAAGGGGTACGTCAGGAACAGATTCAGGCCGCTTATGAGATGTGGCAGAAAGCACAGGCGGGAGTCACCATTGCCGAAAAGTCATACAAAAGAGTGAAAAACTTGTATGAACAGGGAGTGATGCCCGCACAAAAGCTGGACGAAGTAACTGCACAACGGGACGCCGCTATCGCTACCGAGAAAGCTGCAAAAGCACAATATACAATGGCAAGGAACGGAGCTGAACGTGAGGACAAAATGGCTGCGGAAGCTCTTGTCAACCGTGCAAAAGGAGCCGTTGCCGAAGTTGAATCTTACATCAAGGAGACTTATCTTATCGCTCCGGCAGCCGGAGAGGTTTCGGAGATTTTCCCGAAGGTAGGAGAACTGGTAGGTACCGGCGCACCTATCATGAATATTGCCGAACTGAATGACATGTGGATAACATTCAATGTACGCGAAGACCTGCTTAAAAACCTGACTATGGGAACTGAATTTGAAGCAGTCGTTCCGGCTTTGGATAATAAAGCGATCAAACTCAAAGTGTATTATATGAAGGACTTGGGTAGTTACGCAGCCTGGAAGGCTACCAAGACGACCGGTCAGTTTGATCTGAAAACATTTGAAGTGAAAGCATCTCCGATGGAAAAAGTAGAGAATCTTCGTCCGGGCATGTCAGTTGTCATTGATAAGTAATCATGAAAGAGAGAGAAAAGAAATATATAGCATTGTGGCAGGTCATGCAAAGAGAATACCGGCGGTTGGTATCACGACCGCTTTATCTCTTCTGCATGGTCATCGCCCCACTTTTCTGCTATATCTTCTTCACCACTTTAATGGATTCGGGACTGCCGAAGGATCTTCCTGCCGGTGTGGTGGATATGGATGATTCGTCTACGTCCCGCAATATCGTGCGCAATCTGGATGCTTTTTCGCAGACGGGTGTCGTCGCCCATTACAGTAATGTGACGGATGCACGTATCGCCGTACAGGAAGGAAAAATCTACGGGTTCTTTTATATACCCAAAGGCTTGTCGGCGGAAGCACAAAGCCAGCGGCAACCCAAGATTTCTTTCTATACCAACTATTCATACCTGATTGCAGGTTCCCTGCTTTTCAGGGATATGAAAATGATGGGGGAACTGACAGCAGGCTCTGCCACACGTACCACGCTATATGCCAAAGGAGCTACGGAAGACCAGGCTATGGGATTTCTGCAACCTATCGTGATAGATACGCATCCGTTGAATAATCCCTGGCTGAACTATTCGGTATATCTATGCAATACGCTGATACCGGGAGTACTCATGCTGCTTATATTCATGGTCACCGTTTATTCTATCGGTGTAGAAATCAAAGATCGCACCGCCCGTGAATGGTTGCGCATGAGTAACAATTCCATTTATATAGCATTGGCAGGAAAACTGCTTCCACACACGGTAATCTTCTTCATTATGGGTATATTTTATAATGTATACTTATATGGTTTCCTGCATTTCCCCTGCAATAGCGGTATCTTTCCCATGATATTCGCCACACTCTGTCTTGTGCTGGCATCACAGTGTTGCGGAATTCTCATGATAGGGACTCTGCCTACTCTGCGGCTCGGACTAAGCTTCGCTTCGTTATGGGGTGTCATATCGTTCTCTATTTCCGGTTTCTCATTTCCGGTGATGGCGATGCATCCTGTTTTGCAGGCTTTGAGCAACCTGTTTCCATTGCGTCATTATTTCCTGATTTATGTAGATCAGGCACTCAACGGATATAGCATGGCTTACTCATGGAGTAACTATATGGCCTTATTAATATTCATGATGCTTCCTTTCTTCGTGGTTCACCGCTTGAAAGAAGCATTGGTTTACTATAAATACATACCCTAAATGAAAGATATAAAATTAAAAGATAAGATAGCCCAAGGCATCAATGACCTGTTTTATATCTGGAAGCGGGAGTTTCAGACAACTTTCCGCGACCAGGGGGTACTGATATTCTTTATACTCGTCCCGTTAGGTTATCCACTGCTATACAGCTTTATCTATGACAATGAAGTGGTGCGTGAAGTTCCTGCCGTTGTTGTGGACGATTCTCATTCCTCTTTGAGCCGTGAATATCTCCGGAAAGTAGATGCTACGCCCGACATTCAAATCGTATCTTATTGCGCCGATATGGAAGAAGCCAAGCAAATGCTGAAGAACAGACGTGCGTATGGCATCATTTACATTCCTTCGGATTTCAGTGATAATATCGCAAAAGGAAAGCAGACGCAAGTCAGCATCTATTGTGATATGAGCGGATTACTTTATTATAAGTCCATGTTGATAGCCAATACCGCCGTTTCATTGGATATGAATCAGGATATTAAGATTGCCCGTAGCGGCAATACAACCGACCGGCAGGATGAGATAACTGCTTATCCGATAGAATATGAGGAGATTTCGATATTCAATCCTACTGCCGGATTCGCCGCTTTCCTGATTCCTGCCGTACTGGTATTGATTATTCAACAGACATTATCGCTCGGCATCGGTCTTGCTGCCGGAACTGCCCGTGAAAATAATCGGTTCAAGGATCTCGTACCCATCAACCGGCATTATAACGGTACATTGCGAATCGTACTCGGAAAAGGACTGAGTTATTTTATGGTTTATGTATTGGTGGCTTTCTATGTGCTACATATCGTACCACGACTATTCAGCCTCAACCAAATCGGACAACCCGGTTCATTAATATTATTCGTTGTTCCTTATTTGGCGGCTTGTATTTTCTTTGCCATGACAACGTCCATTGCCATTCGCAACCGGGAAACATGTATGCTGATTTTTGTATTCACATCCGTTCCTTTGCTATTTATATCAGGAATTTCCTGGCCGGGGGCTGCAATTCCTCCGTTCTGGAAATATGTATCTTACATATTCCCGTCTACTTTCGGAATCAATGGTTTTGTAAAAATCAATAATATGGGAGCAACTTTGAGTGAAGTGGCTTTTGAATACAAAGCTTTGTGGTTACAGGCAGGTATCTATTTCCTTACTACCTGTTGGGTATATCGCTGGCAAATACTTATGAGTCGTAAACATGCCATAGAGAGATATAAGGAACTAAAAGAAAAAGAGAACTTATCCAAGCAGGTAAGTGATTGATAAATATAACACAAGAGAGAGAAACGAACGGTATATTCTTATTATTAAGATATGCCGTTTTTTCTTTTTCGGAAAGTAAGGATAAAAAAATCCCCCGTCCGAAGAGAGTATAGGACGAGGGATTTTCAGAGATATTATAAAGAGAGTATAATTCTTTTAGAATTTGTAACCTACGCCGATAGAGAAGTTCATGTTCTTCGGATTGCTTACACCATCAGTTTCAAAATCAAGAACTTTTGTCAAACCAAATTCTCCATCCAAAGCAATAAAGAATTTATTGATTTCATAAGCCACACCTACACCAATTCCAGCATCAAAACGGTTCATATCCCATCCGTCTTTATCAAAACATTTCACATCACCACCTTTTCCTGCTACACCAAAAGCAAAGTAAGGACCTGCTTTAACTACAACATTCTGATTATCTGTAACAGCAAATCTAGCCGCTGCAAGTACCGGAATTTCAAGATACATCGGCTTAACCTTTTCATCACCAGCTTTAGCTCCTTTTTGAGTAAACATCAAAGAAGGTTGAATAGACCACATATCAGTAAACTGATATTCCATACCTACTCCCACATTGAAACCAATCTTCATATCAGTATCCATGTCACCAGTGTAGTTACTCATATTCATACCTACTTTGGCATTCCAGGAAATCTGAGAATAAGAAACGATAGAAACAAGTGCGAATAGCACAAAAATCAAACCTTTTTTCATATCATTATTTTTTTAGTTTGCTCCCCTCTTCCCTTCGGGCAGCATTGTTAATTAAATAGTTCCATTGTCTAGTGCGGGGAATTTTCCGAACTTTACCAGCGTATCGGAACACACTGTCCATATTTAACGTCTGTTTCGTGTCCGCAAATATATTTCATTTATTTTATATAAAAAAATCCTTGATAGTCTATTTTTTGCATAAATGTTATTAAACAGTGACTATTTAGGCAAAAATTATGCCCATCCATTCGTTTTTTGTGCTTAATTATTTTAAGGACAGAAAGACAATCAAAATATAATTGCAAGTCTCATGCATTTACAATTATTAACCGACTAACCATTGCCTATTTACGAAATATTCGTAGATTTGCGAAGTATTCGTAATTAAACAATATCTCCATGGAAAAGTTAACAATACAAGAAGAAGAAGTAATGATCTACATTTGGGAGTTACAAAGCTGTTTCGTAAAGGACATCGTAGCGAAATATACGCAACCTGCTCCGCCGTACACCACAGTAGCATCCATCGTGAAGAACCTCGAACGGAAGGGATACGTCACACCGAAACGTGTGGGTAACACTTACCAGTACACTCCCGCTATTCGCGAAAATGAGTATAAGCGCCATTTTATGAGCGGCGTAGTTCGTAACTATTTTGAGAACTCTTACAAAGAAATGGTTTCTTTCTTTGCTAAGGATCAGAAGATTTCGACCGATGATCTCAAAGATATCATCGACCTGATTGAAAAAGGAAAAGAAGATTAATAGAAAATATTCATTACTATGATGACTCCGGAATTAGCCTATTTTCTAAAGATAAATGTAGCAATAGCCCTATTCTACGCATTCTATCGGTTGTTTTTCTATAAAGACACCTTCTTCCATTGGCGTCGGGCGGCTTTGCTATGCTTTTTTGCCATCTCCTTACTTTATCCTTTGTTGAACATTCAAGGATGGGTAAAAGCCCATGAACCAATGGTGGCAATGGCAGATCTTTATGCTACAATTATACTTCCGGAACAAACCATCACTCCACTGCAAGAACCAACAATGAACTGGCGAGAGTTAATCATACTCTTTTTGAAAATCATTTATTGGAGTGGAGTATTAGTATTAACAACACGTTTCCTTGTGCAATTAGGCAGTATCATACGGCTACATATCCAGTGCCCTAAAAGTACTATACAAGGAATACGCGTACATCTTTTAAAGAAAGAATACGGCCCGTTCTCTTTCTTCCATTGGATATTCATTCATCCACAGTCACATACAGAGTCCGAAATCGGTGAAATCATTACTCACGAAGAAACGCATGCCCGTCAGCATCATTCGGTAGATGTGTTAATCAGTGAACTAATGTGTACATTCTGCTGGTTCAACCCTTTTATCTGGCTGATGAAACGGGAAGTCAGAGGAAATCTCGAATACATGGCGGATCACCGGGTATTGGAGACGGGACATGACAGTAAATCATACCAGTACCATTTATTGGGACTGGCACATCACAAGGCTGCAGCAAATTTATCAAATAGTTTCAATGTTTTACCACTCAAAAATCGTATTAAAATGATGAATAAACGAAGAACAAAAGAAATAGGGAGAACAAAGTATCTTATGTTTCTCCCCTTGGCTGCCCTGTTGATGATTGTCAGCAACATCGAAATGGTGGCACGTACCACAGAGAAATTCGCCAAGGAAGTAATGGGACAGGCGACGACACAAGTCACTTCGAAACCCGAAATAGCGACTATTCCCGAACTTCCTGCAGAAGAAATTCAAAAAATCATTCTCCCGCAGGAGAAAAAGGCGCAAGAGACACTGGAGACTCATAGCAAGATTGTACCGGATTCCGTCATATTTGAAGTTGTAGAAGAAATGCCGGATTTCCCCGGAGGAATGAAAGCCTTGATGGAATATCTTTCACAAAACATCAAATATCCGGCTGAAGCACACGCAAAAGGCACACAAGGACGTGTGATTGTATGTTTCGTAGTAAAAAAAGACGGAAGTATAGATAACATAAAAGTAGTTCGGAGTGTAGACCCCTATTTAGATAAGGAAGCCATACGTGTAATTACTGCCATGCCAAAATGGAAGCCCGGCAAGCAAAGAGGAGAAGCAGTAAATGTCAGATTTACAGTTCCTGTCATGTTCAGACTAACCGGACCTGAAACTCCGAAAGCTGAAGAAATCAAACAATCTGATTTGGAAGAAGTAGTCGTTGTAGGGTATGGTTTAAAGGAAGATTCAAATCCCGATGCAGTAGGTGTAAAAACCGGAGATACAGAGCCTACTTTCAAGGTAGTAGAAACAATGCCGAAATTCCCCGGCGGAACAAGAGGTCTAATGCAATATCTTGCCAGAAGTATCAAATATCCTGTTATTGCACAAGAGAAAAAGCAGCAAGGCAGAGTCATCATAAAGATGGTTGTCGGAAAAGATGGCAGCTTGTCAGAAATAAAAGTGCTGCGGAGCGTTTCTCCTTCTTTAGATACAGAAGCCATGCGCGTAGTAAGTAATATGCCGAAATGGGAACCGGGACTGCAACGCGGACAAGCGGTTGCCGTAGAATACACCCTTCCTATTACATTCCGGCTACAATAATTTATTTTCCCGATGCCGCTCTCTCTCCTCATCGGTGGGGAGAGAGGCGTTCCCCGGTGCCGGACACAAGTCTCATCGGTGGGGAACACTAACCTCATCAATTCCAAAAAGAATTTCTTTTTTCTACTTCCATAAGGCTAGTTTACAAAAATATCCTTATATTTGTTAGAAATAAAACGCTATTCATATGAAAAGATTCGCATGGATTATCGGTTTGATACTCTGCACAGTTTGCACTGTACAAGCCAAAGACAGAGTTATCGAGCGTCCTCCTTTTCTTGCCTGGAGCTCCAACAGTATCGAAGTTGATAAAATTGTCATGAGTGACACAGTGACCACTGTCTATGTGAAAGCTTACTATCGGCCTAAGTACTGGATAAAAGTAGCAACCGGAAGTTTTCTGAAAGATAATAACGGGGCACTTTATCCAATCCGGAAGGGAGTTGGAATAACACTGGACAAAGAATTTTGGATGCCGGAATCCGGAGAAGCGGAATTTCAGTTACTCTTTCCTCCTATACCGGAAAATGTTACCAGCCTGGATTTCTCTGAAGGAGACTTTGACGGAGCATACAAGATATGGGGAATACAGCTCAATGAGAAGAATTTCCGTAAAACTCCGTTACCTAAAGACGCAATAATCCATAAGATTAATAAGAAAGCCCAATTACCTACCCCGGAACTCGCATACGGTAAAGCCACACTAACAGGAAGAGTGCTCGACTTTAAGAAAGATATGCCGGCATCAGGTAAATTGCATCTGAATGACCCGGTCAGGTGGCTGAACTTTGCCGAAGAAGTGAGTATAAATGAAGACGGGACTTTCCAGATTCAAACAAATGTCATCACGGTAACTCCGGCGACTCTTGTTTTCCCGTTTGCTCAAATTTCCTGCTTATTAGCTCCGGGAAAAGAAAGTTCCATTATTATTAATACGGCCGAATGTACACGCCAACAATCACACTTGCAAAAGGACGATAAGCCTTATGGAAAGAAAGCTTATTACAGCGGTTATTTGGCTGAACTGCAACAAGAGTTGACGGACAATACCATTCAGTGTAATCTGGTCAGCAGTCCGGGGGAAATCGTAGACGAAGTAATCGGAAAAGATATAGATGGAGTGAAAAACTATTTCATAGAGAAACGGAGCAATATCCATAAACAGATAGCAGAATCTCCTCTTAGTCCGGCCGCAAAAGAAGTTCTGAAAGCCAATACAGATATAACTACAGCTATCGGACTTTTTATGGGCAAAGATATCCTGATGCGTGCACATGTCGTTAGTCAAAAGTTGAACAGAGAGCAGACTAAGGAATATTACACAAACACCAAGATTGAATTTCCGGATAATTATTTTGATATATTCAAAGAATTGGCTCTCAATACACCGGTAGATTTATATGCATCGGAATACGCATACGGAACGGGAATATTCAGTTCCCGGAAAGATCTTCTGGAAAAACAGTTGGGAACAAACCAGGGGATTCTATTCCAAATGATGGAAGCATATAAATGTTACCGTTCGATTGAAGATTTTACCCCGCTGACCGCCGAACAGATAACCGCGCTTGAAGCACTGCCTTCGCCCGCCTACAAAAACATGCTGACAGCACTCAATGGAGAGTTGCTCAAGAAGATGGAATTGAACAAACAGAAGACCGGATACAAAATCAATGAAATAGGCGAAGTAGAAAATGAAGAACTTTTCTCTGCCATCATTTCCAAATTTAAAGGCCATGTCCTATTAGTAGACTTTTGGGCTACTTGGTGCGGCCCTTGCAGAATGGCGAACAAAGCTATGGTTCCAATGAAAGAAGAATTAAAAGATAAGGATATCCTCTATTTATATGTCGCAGGAGAAAATTCCCCCAAAGGAACTTGGGAAAATATGATACCCGATGTTCACGGAGAACATTTCCGTGTGACTAATGACCAATGGAGATATCTTATGGATAAATTCAATATTCAGGGAGTACCGACTTATTTTGTTATCGACCGCAATGGTAACACAGTTTACCAGCAGATCGGTTTCCCAGGAGCTGACACCATGAAAAAGAAACTGACAGAAGCATTGAATAAATAATAGAGCTACTATAAAAAGAACCTTCATAGTCTTTATAAAAACTATGAAGGTTCTTTCTTATATCTTACGAACAGCTTATATAAAAGCTATCTTGTCCGGATTCCGGCTATTTATGCATTTCTACAATTTGGGTCGGAGCCATCTCAACATTTCTACGATCCACCTGGCGGACAACACTCGCAGCTAATGACAAGAAAGCACGTCCGGTGATGGTATTTTCATCCAACGCAACCGGCGTACCATTGTCCCCACCCTCACAAATACTCTGCACAATAGGAATCTGCCCCAACAAAGGCACATTCATCTCTTCGGCCAACTTCTTTGCACCTTCTTTACCGAAAATATAATATTTGTTTTCCGGAAGTTCGGCAGGAGTAAACCATGCCATATTCTCAACCAAGCCGAGGATAGGTACATTTACCTTATCATTAGTGAACATATTGATTCCTTTACGGGCATCTGCCAAAGCCACTGCCTGCGGAGTGCTGACAACAATCGCACCTGTCATTGCCAATGTCTGGACAACAGTCAGATGAATGTCACTTGTTCCCGGTGGAAGGTCAATCAGAAAATAATCCAGATCACCCCAGGACGCATCGCCAATCAATTGCTTCAGTGCATTGCTTGCCATTCCGCCACGCCACAAAGTAGCCTGATCCGGATCAACAAAGAAACCGATCGACAATAATTTCACTCCATATTTTTCTACAGGGATAATCAGGTCACGTCCATCTATACGTTCAGCATATGGACGCGCATCTTCCACCTGGAACATCTTCGGCATAGAAGGTCCGAAAATATCCGCATCGAGCAAACCTACCTTATAGCCTAATTTAGCCAAAGCGACTGCCAGGTTCGCAGATACAGTAGACTTACCTACCCCACCTTTGCCTGAAGAAATACCAATAATATTCTTCACCTGCGGAAGCATCTTGCCCACTTCCGGACGAGGAGTCTGCTTGCTTTCCGTTGCTATCGTAACCTGTACATCCGGAGATACATAGGTATGAATAGCTGTTTCGGCAGCCTTCAACATTGATTTCATAAACGGATCTGTCGGTTTTTCAAATATCAATGAAAAGCTGACAGTCATACCGTCAATACGGAGATTATCGGCAACCATCTCCGCTTCCACCAAATTCTTTCCCGAGCCGGGATAACGCACCGTTGCCAATGCATCCAATATCAATTTAGGATAAAGAGTCATTTTATTTACTATTTGACGATTTACAATCTACCATTTCAGATTCACCACTCAGTATACTGTTTATGTTTAGCTTACTTTATGGCGATTATTTCAGCAAGTTATTTGCTTGTGCTCAACCCGCTGCGTTTACTACGATTATAGCTACGATAAGGATCAAGTTCTATTTCGACATCCGGCTCCTGCAATTTGCCTTCTTGCGGAAGCTGAAATTTGATATACTTTATATTTAAACCACGATCAAGCCATTGTTGTTCATAATAAGTCTTGATACCCAGAATATCATCCACCAGGTTGGAGTGATATAAATCCTCCGTCATAAACTCAACCGGAAGTTTATTGGCTTCTATCATGTATTTGGTATAAGTAAACATGAAGTTACTGTCTGTCTTCAGATGGATAATACCGTTCGGTTGCAGGAACTTGCGATATCTTTCCATGAAATAAGTGGAAGTCAGTCGTTTGGTCGCTTTCTTCATCTGTGGGTCGGAGAAAGTCAGCCATATCTCGCTAACTTCGCCTTCGGCAAAGAAGCGTTCGATGATTTCGATATTCGTGCGCAGAAAAGCTACATTCTTCATTCCTGCCTGCAACGATTCCGTTGCCCCCGTCCACATGCGGGCACCTTTAATATCAACTGCTATAAAGTTCTTTTCGGGAAACATCTTACCAAGTCCGACGGTATATTCACCACGTCCACAGCCCAGTTCAAGCACTATCGGATGGTCATTTTTAAAGAACTCCTTGTGCCATTTCCCTTTCATGTCAAAAGGCACGTTATCTACTGCCGAATAAGGATATTCGAACACATGCGGATAACTCGCCATATCGGCAAACTTTTCTAATTTATTCTTACCCATATCAATCCTGATTAGGTCGCAAAGGTACTGATTTTGACGCAACCGGCAAAAAGAAATGGAGTACAGATTTCTCCGTACTCCATTCTTCTATATAGCTGAATGTATTCGTCTATTAAATAGTAACGTTCACTTCAACGTCTACTTCAATATTTCCGCCTTGCTGTGCTTTCAGGTCTTCATAGAAAGCTGCACGAGATACTTGCATATAAGGCTGCAGGAACAAGAATCCGATACCAAAAGTAACGATAGCAAGAAGAGCCCAACCGATGAAACTCAAATCAAGTAAGAACAATTTCATTTTGTTGTTTTCCATCATTGCCATACTCTTTTCGATAGCCGCATTGTTTTTCATTTCCGGTTCTTCTTTCAGAATATAGTCCGTCATTGCATAAGAATAATACTTGATGACGCCCGGAACAACCAATAGCAATGACCACAAAGCAGTGTAAATGCCCTGAAGCAATTTCGTTACAAAAATACGGCTATAATCCTGGAAGCCTTCAAATAATACTCCAAAATCAACATCCTTACCTTTGAATACGCCAAACATCACGATAGCAATACCGTAAGCAACTGGCAGTCCGATAAATAATGAGCACAATCCTCCAATGAAAGGGATAGCTGATAAACCACCGGCAACGATTGAATAAATAAGTGCAGCAACGGCTGCCATAGGCCACTTACCTTGAAGTGCCTGACGTGCTTCTGCACGTAATTGCGAATTCTCTTTTAACATGATATAATTAATTAAATAAATAAATGTGTCTTAGTTTAGTGTGTGTATTACTCCACAATAGTTACCCAGCCATGCGTATCCGGTTCGTCACCGTACTGAATACCACGTAATTTATTATACAACTTTGTACAAATCGGCCCCGGTTTACCGTCTTTGGAGATTACATAAGACTTTCCGTTTTCCAAATCATCAATGCGCTGAATCGGGCTGATTACCGCTGCTGTTCCGCATGCACCTGCCTCTTCGAATGTTTCCAGTTCTTCTTCCGGCACCGGACGACGTTCTACCTTGATACCCATATCTTCTGCCAACTGCATCAAGCTCTTGTTGGTGATAGACGGTAAGATAGAAGATGATTTCGGAGTAATATATGTATTATCCTTAATACCGAAGAAGTTGGCAGCACCACATTCATCGATATATTTCTTTTCTTTAGCGTCGAGATAGAACTCGCAGGAATAGCCCAAGTCATGTGCTTTCTTGTTGGCACGGAGGCTGGCTGCATAGTTACCGCCAACTTTATAGATACCTGTCCCGTGAGGAGCGGCACGGTCAAATTCGCGGATGATAACGTACGGATTAGTAGAGAAACCACCTTTGAAGTACGGGCCTACCGGAGTCACGAATACTACAAACATATATTCATCTGCCGGATGTACACCTACCTGCGCACTTGTACCAATCAACAAAGGACGAATGTAGAGAGAAGCACCCGTCTCATAAGGCGGAATGAAACGTTCGTTCAGTTTCACGACTTTCAAGATAGCTTCCTTAAAACGTTCGATAGGAAGTTCAGCCATCAGGATTCCCTGACAAGTAGATTGCAGGCGGGCCGCATTTTCTTCCAAACGGAAGATACGCACTTTACCGTCTTTTCCACGGAATGCTTTCAATCCTTCGAATGCTTCCTGTCCATAGTGCAAACACGTAGCTGCCATATGCAGATTCAGATGCTCGTCACTACTAACTTCCAGTTCTCCCCATGCTCCATTGCGGAAATTGATTCGCACATTGTAGTCTGTCTTCATGTATCCAAATGACAGATTCGCCCAGTCTATTTGTTCCATATCGTAATGTATTAGTTTATTTTTTCTTAAGCTTTGATTCGCAAAAATAACTTTTATTCTTCAGACTGCCGCTTTTCTTTCAATAATTTTTCGACTTCTTTATCGGCTTTCGTCAGTTTTTCGGTACAGAAGGCAATTATTTCATTGGCTTCTTTGATTTTCTCACTCAAAACGTCGATATCCAATTCATTATTGTCTATCTGGCGGACAATCTTTTCAAGACGTTCCATCGCCTGAAGATATGTTTCTTTTTTTGCTGCCACGATGATTGATTATTAATGGTTAATGATGAATGTTTCTTTTATAATTCCGTTTCTTTTATAATTTCTATTCCGATGCTTATTATTCCACCACCGAACGGGCTTCTCCTTTCGAAAACCGGGTGACTAACCTGTCTCCCTGCTTCAGTGAAGAAGCATCTGTCACAGCTTTTCCATCCTTTAGTGTAATACTGTATCCCCGGCTCAATAATTTATCGGGTGAAGCATCCGCAATACGCTGTTGCAGGAGCTCCAGCCGATGTCGTTGGCGCGCTAACAACGACATCGTCACTTGTGACAAGTCTTTCTTGGCTGCCAGTAATGCAAAACGGGCATCAGTAAGTTTCCGGTGAACAAGATTCGGAATACGGGTCTGAAGATTCTCCAGTCTTCGCCATTCCTGTTCAAGAATCGCATAGGCTCCTTGTTGGACACGGACAGATAGTTCCTCTAAATGGTCGGCTACTTCCGTGATCCGATGAATCAGAAGTTCGGCAGCAGCCGTAGGGGTTTTCACACGTGTATGCGCTACTGAGTCAAGAACTGTATCGTCCCGTTCATGTCCGATTCCGGTAATGATAGGCAGCGGAAATTGTGCACACGCAGCCGCCAACAGATAGGTATCAAAACCGGATAAATCGGAAGTCGCTCCACCACCACGGATGATAACGACTACATCAAATTCGTTTACACGGGCATTGATACGGTCTAAGGCTGCCAATACCGACTCTTCGACCTGATTTCCCTGCATCAATGCGGGGAAAAGCTCCGTATAGAAGAAGAATCCGCCGGGATTATGTTGCAACTGATGGCAGAAATCGCCGTATCCGGCTGCGGTAGCGGAAGATATGACAGCAATACGCTGCGGAAGAACCGGCATTTCCAGTTCTTTATTCAGCGTGAGTACTCCTTCTTCTTCCAACTGCAATAATATTTCCCGACGACGGCGCGCCATATCTCCTAAAGTATATGTAGGGTCGATATCAAGCACAGTCAGACTGTAACCGTAAAGTTCATGGAACTGAACCGTCACCTTCACCAATACTTTGATGCCGGACATAAACATCTGTCCGGTAGTTTCCTCGAAATAGGTTTTCAACAAGCGATAAATATTGTTCCATATCATACCGCGCGCTTTCGCAACAAGACTATTACTACGAGGATCTTTCTGCACAAACTCCAAATAGCAGTGTCCGGTCGTATTGGAACGGACGTCACTCAGTTCTGCCTGTATCCAATATTCATCAGGCAGGCATTGTTCCAGGCTACGGCGGACAAGCGAATTCAGTTCTAAAAGGGAAAGAGAGGAATCCATAACGGTTAGTGATTAATGATTAGTGTTAACGTACCAGCAACCAGTGGTTAATCACTAATCACTTTCCCGTTAACCGTTAAATACGCTTTCCACAAGTCAGGAATACCATATCCATATATATTATCCGGGAAATCCGCCCTGTCACCCGAGCGACGAACCAGTTCGACAATCTCTTTCGCCGTCAGTTTCGGACAAGCCTGCCATAAACAAGCTACCATTCCGCACATGATTGGAGAAGAAAAAGAAGTACCGTTGGCATGGCGAAGATTGCCGTTTGTCCCCATTACATCCGAACCGTACCCAACTGCTACTACATCCGGTTTCACCCGTCCGTCCGACGTGTTGCCAACTGAAGAAAATGGAGCCAGTTCTCCTCTTTTATTAATAGCCCCTACAGTAATTACATTCTCCGCATCTCCCGGCGGAGTAATCTTCTTCCAAGAGCCGGCACCGGAATTTCCGGCACTGCAAACAACCACCATCCCTTTATCAGCAGCCTTTGCAGCTTCACGGGACATCAACGCATAATGCCCGTTCAGGTCACGGTAGCGATAGTTCTTCGTTGGATCGTCAAATGAATAATAGCCGAGGGAAGTATTTACCAAATCCACTCCCACGCTATCGGCAAACTCGATTGCCGCCGCCCAATAATCCTGTTCCACCAGATTCTCCGAATATTCGTCCTCACTGCGCAACAACCAATAGGAAGCTTCGGGAGCCGTACCAATCATCACATTTGGCTGATTCATCGCCATGCAGGAGAGAACGGACATGCCATGACTGCTTTCTGCATAGATATCTGCTTCGGGATTTACAAAGTCGCGCGCCCCCAGTATATTGATATTCTTCATTGCTTCAATCTTATCCACATTATGAAATCCAGCGTCAATAACAGCAATTGTCATCCCTTGTCCCTTAAAACCTGCATCATGGAGAAGATTCGCCCGACTCATCCTTATTTGTGTAATAGCAGGGCCATAAAGACTATCGGTACGTAACGGATTATTTATCAACGAATCCCTTTTGGTAGATTTCTCCATTTTACCCTTCCAAACCCTTTCGGTAGAAAGTACAAAAGGCAATTTGCTTATTTCATCTACCAGCATACTATCATTACAGGAGACAGTGACAAAGTTATCCCATTTTCCGGTAACAAGTACGTGAACGCCTTTCTTCCGTATCGCATCTATGTATTTTCCGCATACCGGCAAGTCGGTGGAATCTATCGCCAATCCCTGTCTTTTTCTCCGTTCAATAGATTTCACGGACAAGTATTTTTCCGGCTTCTGCAGAGAGTATTCCGTAGCCGCCTTGTCTTTCAGACTAATACGGTATTTCAAAGTATCACCCGGCGTGAATTGAGCCGACATGCTGATGGCTACGGCTGTAAAAAGAATCAATGTAATTAGTTTCTTCATATTATGATTGCTTTATTTTATTTCATTAAGTAGATAACGTTGCTGCGGATGGTTAGGATTGTCAGGGTATTTCAACCTTAAAATACCAGCTTTCAACAAAGGAGTGATATAATTAAGCCTGACATATCGTAAACTCAACAATCCCCATGCTTCCATTATTTCCCTGGAGCTACATTCTTGTTTCTCAGAGAATAGATATATAAAGGAATTGACATATTCTTTTGAATTCAAAATTTCCATTATAACTGGTGCAGTAACTGGTACACTTACTGGTACACTTACTTGGGGGGTAACCTCCCCAAACACCTTTCTCTTCATAACAACCCAAAGTCCTCCCATCGAAAATTCAAAAGTCGGCAGTTCCATTCCGGCATCCGCAAACCCCTTCATTATCTTGGAGATACCTCTCCCCCAGGCCTCAATGAACCCGGCTTTGAAGAATATATCCGCAATATTCTTATTATATGGTTTCGAGGCATGCTTCCCAAGAAACATTTCCATAGTATTCACATCCGCCACAATGCCCAAGAAGTTGACTATCTTGTTCGGTATATCCTCCATCAGTTTCTTTGCGTCTTCTACGCCGACCACCTGACCGTTATCATCTATCCCGATATAAATCTTTCCTCCCGTAGCATTGGCAAAGCCGCATATCCATTTCAGATATTCATCACGCCAACTTTGTTTATATTCTATATTCTGGTCTTCATTCATCTTGATTCGTCCCCGTTCTCTATAATCACCAGTCCTATTCCTCGCTGCGAAGCAATAAAAGCTCCTCCCAATACACGTTTTCCGTCATAGAATACAGCCGATTGTCCGGGAGCAACAGCCGAAGCAGTCTCAAGAAAACGCACCAGCAGACGACCATCTTCCAATCGCTTCACCCGGCAAGGTAACGGACGGCTTCGATAACGAATCCTCACAGCCAGATTCTCACACTGGAACAACTCTTGTTCATCAACAATCTTATCCTGCTCCACCAGCATATAGTCGGTTTTCAACTGCTCGGCATCACCAAGCATCACCGTATTTTTCTGCGGATTGATTTTCAACACATAAGCCGGTTTACCTAAGGCAATCTCCAATCCTTTCCGCTGACCGATAGTATAATAAGGTGCACCCTTATGTTGTCCCAGTTTCACACCTTCGGAATTGACAAACCATCCCGGCCCTATCTCGGTGTCCAGTTCCGGACATTGTTCACGGAGAAAGTCACGATAATCGCCTTTTATAAAGCAGACTTCCATACTTTCCCCCTCTTTCGACTTGGCTTCATAGCCCTTCTCCGCAAGATATTCCCGAACTTTCACCTTTGTATAATCCCCTAAAGGAAAAATACAACGCCTTAGTATATCCTGTCCCAATCTCCAAAGGAAATAAGACTGGTCTTTCTTATCATCGTCTCCGGCTACTATATAAATATGTCCGTTCCGTTCTTCCAGTCGCGAATAATGTCCGGTAGCGATCCAGGCACAGCCCAACTTATCCGCCCATTCCGTCAGAACACGAAACTTGAACAAAGGGTTGCACATCACACATGGATTCGGCGTACGTCCCTGCTTATATTCGTCTATGAAGTTTTTTACGACAGTCTCTTTAAAAGGAATACGTTCATCCGCCACATAATGTTCGATTCCCATCCGTGCAGCCAATTCCCTGGCATCTTGCGGCTCGTCGCCCCATACACGCATGGTCACTCCTACTATTTCGTATCCTTGTTCCTGTAGCATCAGACAAGTGGCGGTACTGTCAATACCACCGCTCATTCCGACTAATACTCGCTTATTTCGTTCTTTCATCCGAATTTTATAAATTACGTGGACACAAATGTACGAGATTCTATTCAGATAGCCATAGAGAGAAGATGTAATTTCATATCCTATATCTTTTTCTATTGAATTTCCTTGTCACTTCTTTGCTATCCCCAATAATTCACCTATCTTTGCCTTTTACAAAGCCGAAGAGAAATACGGCATATTGAAACGTTTTTTGCGCTAAGAAAAGTACCAAATTTCATTTAAACAAAAAACAAGACTTCAATAAATCTGTTTCATGCGTGCGACGTAGGGTCGGGCGTGTGAACATATTTATTAAGTCTTGGGTATTGGTACTACCTCTTAGCGGATAAATATGAACTCAGCGCCCGGCTTCTTTTATATACAGGGTATACATCAGAATACGGACAGGGATTAATATTCATAGAAAACAAAACATGAAACATATTATTAACTTAATTCCCTATTTACCTATGGCAAACTGGCTAACAATCAAACAACTGTCCGCAAAACGAGGTCTTACAGAATCAACTTTACGCAATTGGACAAACTTAGGCTACATCACTTCTGCAACTATTGATGGCATTATCATGTTAGATGATGACAGTCTAACCTCTTATCTGAATGTTCACCAAACAAAAGGACTAAACAAAGAATCCTTGGAAAAATTAATCAAAGAAAAAGAATCGGAATATGAAATAGTTCTTTCTCAACTTGACGATGAACTTTTCCTGTTAAAAACTCAAAAGCTCCACCAACCACTCTTTCATATTATCATCAAGGAACTCGGTCAGCTGATTACCGACACCAGTCAGCGGGAGATATTTCTTAGTATCTCTTGTGGGGAACCAATCTCACGAGTAGCAGTAAGACATAATATGACATATCAAGACACAATCAACACTTATAGTGAACTCCTCATAAATCTAAGCAAGAATACCGAACGGATAGCCACTTTCCGCGACCGGGCAATGACATCCCTTTTCGGCAAATACAATACGGATGATCCCACAAATATTCCATTAAGGCGGATGATCAGTGACCGTGCTTGCAATGCATTGTTCAAACTGAATATACATACCGTACATCAGCTTCTGCAATACACCGCCCAAAACGGATGGCCTCGCCTGAAACGTCTTGAAGGATTAGGGGAGATAACTTACAATGAAATAATCAATGCATTATACAATGCCAACTTTATCGTCTTCCACGAAAACAAAAGCATCGGATTATCACCTGAAATATCCGCCTTGATATTGTAACCAAGCTTATAAAATATAACATAGCGAAAAAACATCTATCATGCTATCATTCATTTCTGTATTCTATTAATTATCAAAAGAATAAGCATGATAGATAATTTTCCAAAAAGGTATCTATCATACTTACACCACCAAAAACAGGCTATCTATCATTAATAAAACAGTCGGATAAAGGCTGAACAAACGTAAGACAGCTCGTTTTTGTTACAATAAACCCGCATAAATCCAACCATCATGGCTTAATAATACAACTTTAATGGCGATAAGTTTATAGCCCACATATGTGTGATATACAGCCCCCATACGTGGGCTGTACGGTTTACACATGCGGGCTGTACAGCCTGCATGTGTGAGCTATAAAAAGACTACCGTTCCAAATGGATTATTAAGCTGCTAAATACAGGTTATCATCCTATAAAAGGGGTATCCTTATGCCTTTAAATGGATGGTTTCACCTAATGCTACCCTAAAACAGGTGCAATATAAGTATGATAGATACCCTATTTTTACGATAAAAGTATGATAGATACCTTTTTAGAAAAACATCTATCATACTTATTACTCTGACAATTAACAAAATACAGAAATGAATGATGGCATGATAGATATTTTCTTCACTATGTAGTTGAATCCTGAGTTCAATTTATAAATGCGACAATTGAGTGAGAATATAGAGGAACTTGGAGAAGAAGGTCATAACCGATAAGTGTTTTTAGCAAACAAAATGTTGCTTTTCCAAATAAAATTCCCTATATTTGAAATATAACAAAAGCGAGAACAATTATGGCTAACCCTAGATTACCGGGCATTTCCGAAAACGAGCAAGCCTTATTGTATGCCAAACTGAATGAATACAACCGAGGCAGAGCCTCTTTCAAAGAGGCGGGTGTTTACTTGGTGGTGATGCCCCGACCGGGGAAACCAAACTATTCCCTTTGGCTCTATTCTCCCCTGCCCGAGAAACAATCAATTCTTTACATACATGACCTGTCACCGGATATTAATGAATCTCTACGGATGGCAAGCACGATGTTTTATTACTCAAGACGTTGCCTTATTCTTGTGGATTATAATGAAAAAAGAATGCAGAGCAATGGCGACGACCTTATCTTCTTCGGAAAATATCGCGGACACTTCCTGCATGAAATACTGAAGATAGACCCTGCTTATTTAAGCTGGATAGCCTATAAGTTTACTCCGAAAATCCCGAAACAGGAACGCTTCGTCAAGATAGCACAGGCTTACCATTCCATACATCTGGACATTATGCAGAGAAAGTCCAGAGAGAAGCGATCGTCAAGCCGGTATTTGGGAGAGTTGGGAGAGAAACTTACAGACTTGAAACTGAAAGTGACCCGTGTACGGCTGGAAGACGATCCGTACAAAACAAGAGTGAATGGTACTACTCCACAGTTTTTTGTCAAGCAGATGCTCACGCTGACGGATGCCAGCGGAAACCTGGTCGTCATGAGTATTCCTTCAAAAAATCCCAGTGCGGTATCATGTACTTTATCCGGGATAGAGCATGAATACCGACTGGGAGAGATTATCTACGTCGCATCGGCGAAAGTATCACGCCAGTACGAAAGCTACGGTTCAAAATATACGCGCCTTAGCCATGTGAAGTTTGCAAGTCTCAACGTTTAGTCCAATCGTCCTTGACAAAGCTTGCCGGATAAGAGACTTTATCCACAATACCGTCTTTCTGACGAATCCAGGAAGTGAACGTGCGTGCGCCTTCATCCAATATGATGATACGGGCACCGTTCGGCAAATGGTTGTACACTGTATTCCCACCGGTGTAACGCCCGTAAGCCAAAAGGATATTTTTCCACATGACCGCATAGTCATTGTCATGGTCGTGACCGACAAATACACCCATCACGTCTCCCGCTTCTTTCATGGCAGCAAACATTCCTGTATTTATTCTAGGTGCACAGGCTTCTTCCATACGTGTTCCACGAAAAGCTGCGTTTTCATCGCGAATGGCTTCGTGATATTCGGGCAAAGGAATATGGAAAAATGCAAGGGCAGGTAACGGTTGTCCGCCATTCTGTTCTTTATAAGCGGCGCTTTGCTGACGATACCAGTTTATTTGGTCGAACGTAAGCCAATTATATCCCTTCACATCTTTCAAAGGTGAATAAGAGTGAGAGTCCATGCAATAAAGCAAAGCTGCATCCTTTTTAGAATCAGAAGACGATTTCACGGTCAATACATAGTCCGGTGACAAAGCAGTTCCCCGGTCAGGCAGCAGATTACCCGGAACGGTACGGATGATGTCATACAACTGTGAGCGTGTCAGTCCTTGTTCATCATCATGGTTGCCAAAAGTCACAACAAAAGGAAGCTTGCGCCTGGATACCTGTTCCAAGACTTTCAGCATACCGGAATCCGCAGGTGCTGCATAAACAACATCTCCGGTAAAAACAACCAAATCCGGCCGTTCGGCATCAAGTACTTGATTGATACGTTCCAATGCTACGTCAGAAGCCGGATTACCATACTTGAAGTGTACATCGGTAAATTGCACAATCTTGAATTTACCATCTTTACTGAATTTCAGTTCTCTTTTTTGAGCTATACAAAAAGTAGTTGCCAACAGTAAGATTAGTGTTAAGTGAAATCTCAAAAGTCGAATCATAATTATTTATATTAGGGGGTTAATTATTCTTCTCAATCAGTACTGTGGCATAGGCTGAAATACCTTCTTCGCGACCCGTAAACCCGAGTTTCTCGGTAGTAGTCGCTTTAATGGAGATATCATCCACATCAATTCCCATAACTGTCGCCATTGTCTCCTGCATCAAAGGGATATGAGCTTTGAGTTTCGGACGCTCGGCGCAGATGGTGGCGTCAATATTGCCGACCTTATATCCTTTAGAAGCAATCAATTCCACTGTCTTTTTCAGCAGAATCTTGCTGTCTATATTTTTATATTCTCCCGCTGTATCCGGGAAGTGATAGCCAATATCGCGCATATTTGCCGCCCCCAACAAGGCGTCACAAACGGCGTGCAATAATACATCAGCGTCCGAATGTCCCAGCAATCCTTTCGAATGTTCCAAAAGGATACCGCCGAGCCACAGTTCGCGCCCTTCGACCAACTGATGTACGTCGAAGCCAAAACCTACTCTTATCTTCATAATTTGTTTAATAAATGAGTACTAGTAATCGTGATAATGGTTAATGATAAATGTTCGAAGGGCAATCAACGGATATAAAAATCCAGCAGCTTCTCCCCTTCCAGATAGCCTTGCAAGTGTTGTCCTATACTGACAGGCCCTACACCGACAGGAGTGCCTGTAAACAACAAATCACCGATTTTCAAGGTAACAAACTGACTGACATACGCTATGATATCGTCTACTTTGAAAAGCATATCTGCCGTACATCCATTCTGCACTTCTTTACCGTCAATCAGCAGGTTAAAGTTCAGATTCTGAATATCCTTATATCGGTCTATGGAGACAAATTCTCCGATAGCGGCAGATGAATCGAAACCTTTACACAACTCCCAAGGATTTCCCTGTTCACGAAACTTCCGTTGAAGGTCACGGGCTGTAAAGTCAATGCCTACCGTCACTGCGTCATAATACCGGTTCGCAAAACGGGGAGCAATATTCTTCCCCAACCGGTTGATCCGGACTACCAGTTCCGTTTCGTAATGTATCTCGTTAGAAAAGTCGGGAATGAAAAACGGCTTGCCATCTTTAAGAATAGCAGAGTCCGGCTTCATAAAAATGACCGGTTCCGTATTTACTTGTGTATGCCCCAGTTCTTTGTTGTGCTGGGCGTAGTTCATTCCTACTGCAATAATCTTCATTATTTCTCGTTAAAATTCAATCGGTTAAACATAACAGCCAAGTGAGCGTACAGAGAAGTGTTTTGCACAACAATATTCTCCGGTACGCGAATACGGAAAGGAGTAAAGTTCCATACTGCTTTTATCCCGCCGTCTACCATTTTATTTGTAATTTCCTGGGCAATATTAATAGGCACTGTCAGAACACCGATATTCACATCGTATTCTTTCATCTTCGCTTCAAAATCGTCGGAATGGAAAATTGGGATTCCGTCCAAGTCCTTCCCCACCAATTCCGGGTTGACATCAAAAGCCGCTACAATCTCCAATCCGAAATGCTGCAAACCGGAATCACGAAGCAAGGCTCCACCCAAGCTACCTACACCAAACAAAAAGGCTTTGTGCATATTGGTAAATCCAAGAAAGCTTTCCAACACCTCTATCAACGCGTCGATGTTGTAACCGACTCTCGTACGTCCCGAAATATTAACATACGACAAATCCTTGGCGATTTGGGAAGCGTCAATATTTATTTCCTTAGAGATTTGTGTAGAAGAGACATATTGCTCTCCTTTTTCTTTCATTAGTTTTATATTAGACAGATACCAGGGAAGTCTGCGCAAGGTAGGCTCCGGCACTTTATCCGCCTCTTTTCGTATATAAGTGCTCATACTTCTTACAAAATTTGGTATTTTGCAAAAGTACATTATTTTTTGAGACTGACAACCGTATAATGGAAAACCTTAATAGAGATTAAACAAAACAATGAAAAGTGGTACAAATTTTGCTCTTTTCCATAAGTTTGATACTTTTGAGAAGAAATGAGAAGAAATAAAAATGACGAATATGAAAAAGAATGATTGGAAAGACAGACTGAACGTAGTGTATTCAACGAATCCTGACTTCGGTTATGAGACGGATGACGACGAAGAACAGACCACCCTTGATAAAGCCAAACAAAACCTGCGGGTTTCCATCGACAAAAAGAACCGTGGCGGAAAAGTGGTAACATTAATTACCGGATTCATCGGTACGGATAATGACCTGAAAGAACTCGGCAAGCTGCTGAAAAGCAAATGCGGAGTGGGCGGTTCGGCTAAAGATGGTGAAATCATCATACAGGGAGATTTCAAGACTAAGATTATGGAATTGCTTGTCAAGGAAGGATATACGAAGACGAAAGGTATAGGCGGTTGAACATAAAAAACGGTCACTACGAGAATATTCGTGTGACCGTTTTCTTTATGATATATTTCAGAAGAATATTATTCAGCTTTCAAAGTGAAACGCTTGAAGTCAACAATCTTCAATTCAGGGTCAGCAGCAGCCAACACTTCTCTTACAGTCTTCTTACCGTCCATGATATCTTCCTGGTTCAGCAAGCAAACTTCTTTCAAGAACTTGCCCAGACGACCTTTAGCAATGTTCTGAATCATTTGTTCAGGCAAGTGAGCAGCCTTTTCAGCAGAAACGGTAGCAATGATTTCTTTTGCTTTCGCTACATCTTCAGCAGTAATCCAGCCTTTAGCCATGTTGCTTTCCATGTGTTCTTCGCTGTCCACATGAGCCGGGTTGATGTTAGCTTTCTTCAGGGCAGCTTCTACAGCTTTCTGTACCTGTTCAGCTTTTGTCTTCTCGATAGCAACTTCGATTTCTTTCTGTTTTACTTCTTCAGAAACGCCGTCTTCATCAATAGCAATCGGGTTCATGGCAGCAATCTGCATAGCTACTTGCTTAGCCAGTTGCTCGTTCACTTCCTTATTGAAAGCAACGATAGTGCAAAGGCCGTTTCTGTTCATGTGGTTGTAAACAGCAGTGCATGCACCTTCTACAGTCATGTAACCGTCAAGTTCCATCTTTTCACCAGTGATACCGCTACGGTCAGTCACAGCATCCTGTACTGTACCATTACCCATCGGCAATGCTTTTACTTCGTCCAAAGTAGCGCATTTGTTAGCCACGGCAAGGTCAAGAATATCCTGAGTCAGTTTCACGAAATCAGCATTCTGAGCAACGAAGTCAGTTTCGCATTTCAAAGCAACGATAACAGCACGGTCACCGGTAGTTTTAGCCAAAACGCAACCTTCAGAAGCCTCACGTTCCGAACGCTTAGCAGCAACAGCTTGTCCTTTCTTACGGATAATCTCCATTGCCTTGTCGAAATCGCCTTCTGCTTCAGTCAACGCGTTTTTGCAATCCATCATACCAGCTCCGGTCATTTTGCGCAGCTTGGTAATATCAGCCATACTTACAGCCATAATAATTTCCTTTTATTTTAATGAATAATAATTTTCGAAACAAAAAAATGTGCCAATCTGCCAATCAAGATGCAAGCGTATAACAATACCCTTGCACATTAGCAAATTGGCACATTTTTATATATTAAGCCTCTTCGTCTTCCTTGATGAAAGCAGCAGCTTTAGCTGCGTTGATAGCTTCTTCGTCAGACTTATCGAGTCTAGCTTTTACTGATTTCTTCTTGCCTTTGTTAGCAGGAGCTTCACCAGCAGCTTCCATATCGATCTTTTCAGCTTTTCTTTCTTCCAAGCCTTCGATCATAGCAGCGCAACAAGCATCCAGGATCACTTCTACTGATTTAGTAGCGTCATCGTTAGCAGGAATTACGAAATCTACGTTTGAAGGATCAGAGTTAGTATCAACGATACCGAATACAGGGATACCCAAACGGTTAGCTTCGCGAACAGCGATATTTTCTTTCATTACGTCGATAACGAACAATGCAGACGGCAGACGAGTCAGGTCAGCGATAGAACCCAAAGTCTTGTCCAATTTTGCACGTTGACGTGAAATCTGAAGAACTTCTCTTTTAGAAAGGTTAGAATAAGTACCATCGCTAGTCAGTTTATCGATAGTAGCCATCTTCTTCACAGCCTTACGGATAGTCGGGAAGTTGGTCAACATACCACCCGGCCAGCGTTCGATTACATAAGGCATATTAACAGATTGAGCTTTCTCAGCTACAACTTGTTTAGCTTGTTTTTTAGTAGCAACAAAAAGAACTTTCTTGCCTGATTTGGCAATCTGTTTCAAAGCTTCAGCAGCTTCGTCTACTTTTGCAACAGTTTTGTGGAGGTCAATGATGTGAATACCATTGCGTTCCATGAAAATATAAGGAGCCATTGCAGGGTTCCACTTTCTCTTAAGGTGTCCGAAGTGGCATCCGGCTTCCAATAATGTATCAAAATTTGTTCTTGACATCTTGTTTTTCTTTAAATCGTTTACTTTCTTTTTTGTTTTTTCTAAACCAACCGCCGGGTAGTCTATGAGCAGAGTCCCAGTAGTTTAGATACTAAACATATTCCTCGATCAGGCAACCCATTAACGCTTGCTGAACTGGAATCTTCTACGAGCTTTCGGCTGTCCCGGTTTCTTACGTTCAACAGAACGAGGGTCACGAGTCATGAAGCCTTCTGCACGAAGAGCAGCTTTATCTTCAGCGTTCATCTTAACCAGTGCACGAGCAATTGCCAAACGCAAAGCTTGAGACTGACCTGTGAAACCACCACCACACAAGTTTACCTTGATGTCATACTTCTCAGCAACATCCAGCTTGTTCAATGGTTGTTTTACAACATACTGAAGAATAGTTGATGGAAAGTACTCTGCAAGGTCTCTCTTGTTAATAGTAATCTTTCCTGTACCTTCGCTTACGAAAATGCGTGCGATTGCACGTTTACGTCTGCCTAATGCATTTACTACTTCCATTATATCTTATTTATATGAATTAATATCAATCATTTTCGGGTTTTGCGCAGCCTGTTTGTGTTCGCTACCGGCGTAAACATACAAGTTGTTCAGCAATTTAGCTCCCAGAATGTTCTTGGGAAGCATGCCCTTCACTACTTTTTTCAGTAATCTCTCTTCACCGTTCGGTTTTGCAATCAAACGGGCAGGAGTCATTTCTCTCTGACCACCAGGGTAGCCTGTATATGACAAATACACTCTGTCATTCCACTTGTTACCAGTCAGTTTTACTTTGTCTGCATTGATGATGATAACGTTATCACCGCAGTCTACGTGAGGAGTAAAGTTCGGTTTGTACTTTCCTCTCAACAATTTTGCAACTTTTGCTCCCAGACGACCCAGTGTTTGGTCTGTAGCGTCAACAATAACCCATTCTTTGGTTACAGTTGCTTTGTTGGCAGAAATGGTCTTGTAACTTAAAGTATCCACTCTAATTTTGTTTTTTAAATGTTACTACTAAAAATTTTCTTCACCACTCATTAGTCTTCCCCGGACAAAGGAGTACTAACTTGCTATGAATTAATCTCTTATCATTTTGTGATAATAATCGGCTTGCAAAAGTACGGCTTTTCTTTGAATTGGCAAACTATTTTTGTATATTTTTCCGGTAGATACCTCTATCTAGGGGCTCACTAGTAGCCGTTATTATTCATTCCATTGAGTTTCGGATTACTTTGCATTTCCTTCAAAGGGATGGGAAAGAGTTCATGTTTGCCTTCCGTGAAATTACGGTAAGCGGGATAAGGCTTGTTCTCTTTCTGATTCACGGAACTGGCTTCACCAAATAGTTTCAGAGCTTTGCCCAACACGCCCCAACGGAGCAGGTCGTACTTGCGTTGCCCCTCAAAAGCCAACTCAAGACCACGTTCCCAATAGAGAACCGTGCGGAATTTTCCTTCGGGAGTCGAGTCGTCAATAAAAGTCAGGTTATGCGTTTTTTTCCGTGCGCTCATCATCTCTTCATAATTCTCTTCTGTTATAGAGGTGGCTTCGGCACGCGTACGGACGCTATTCAGCAGTCTCCATGCTTTCTCACGGTCGGTTCCTGTCTCATTGTACGCTTCGGCGGCCATCAATACGACATCGGCATAGCGTAAAGGACAATAATTCACATCGGCATAATTGATATTCTTGTTCCATGAGTCTTTCGGCATCCATTCCCTGCGCCATTTTCCGACATACCAGCTTCCGGCACTTCTTTCTTCCTTTACATGCTCTTTTTTAGTAGCGTTCCAAGTGTAGCGATAAGTACAAACCGCCACGTCACGACGCTTATCCTTCTCCTCGAAGAAGCTGCGCCATTCGGGAACTACAATAAAGAAACCATTGGCACGTCCCATGTAATTATTAGCTTCAGACGGAGCTATTCCGGTAGGTTCCGCCACCTGCGGGCCGTTATAAATCCCCCAAGCTCCACCGTTGCGGCGTCCCTGCGAATGATAGAAAGCAATTTCCCAAAGACTTTCTTTTGTATTCAACACGCCTTGCGAGAAACTTTTGAAAAGCGCTTCATAGCCGCCGTCATAAAAGTCATGGTATCCTTTATCCTCAAAGGCTTCCCATTCTTTTATCACCGCATCGAAGTATTCTTTGCGCTTGCTGTCGTCCGGACGTTCCAACTGCCCGTTGGCATGAAGGCTGTATCCGGCGCGTTGCAGATATACACGCATCAGCAATGCGCGGGCTGCTCCCTGCGTCACCCGTTCGGGAGTGGAAGAAGCTGTCGCCCAGTCGAGGTTATTCTTAGCGAAAGTCAGGTCGGTTATTATTTCATCGTAAATCGTCTCGCGGTCTACCCGTTCGCCGAAGGCGGATTCATAAGATGAGGAATAAGAGGTTTTGAAAGGGACATCCCCCCAACCTTTCACCAGGTCGAACGCAAGAAAGGCACGCAGGAAACGCGCTTCGGCTTCCAATGCTTTCAAACGGGTGTTTTCACCGTATCCCGCCATGCCGCTGATACCGTCAATAGTCAGGTTGGCACGGTCGATTCCCTCATATTTCAGTTTCCACAGACTTTCAATCCATGTATTCGTGGAGTTGAGCTGATAGTGCGCGATGTCGTGAACCTGATTGTCGGATTGTGTACGGGCGGTATAGTAAGTATCATCCGATGCCGGAGCAGCCATTTCGTACCAACCGTAATGATTGAAATCCGACAAGGAACTGTATATCCCCATGACAGCCATTTCCGCTTTTTCTTCCGAATCGAAGTAGCGGTCGCGGTCATATTTTGAATTGGGTTCTTCCGTCAGCAAGTCCTCGCAAGAGGTAAGTCCTGTAAGCAACAAGGCGAATGTTATATATAATAGGTGTATCTTTTTCATGATGCTATATATTTAATGAATTAGAAAGCTACGTTAAGACCGAAAATAAAGGAACGGCTGAGCGGATATGCCCCGAAATCGACACCCGGTGTCAAGCCGCTTTTCATGGTGGATACTTCCGGGTCGAACCCGGTATATTTTGTCCATGTCAGCAGATTGTTGCCAGTAGCATACAGACGCAGGTTCTTCAATCCGACTCTCGCAATCAGATGTTTCGGGAATGTATATCCCAAGGTCACATTGCTTAGTTTCAGATAGGAAGCGTCCTCTACCGCCCAAGAGTGGATATAATTGTCACCTTGCTGTGCATCATGGTAGGCGGCCACCGTTTTACCGGCATTCAAGGCTGCCAGTTCCGCGGGGTCGGTCACAGTCTGTCCGGCGGAGTTGATTGTCATCCAACGGTTGGAGCTGTTCATCACGTCCAATGCATTATAGTTCTGGCTGCCCATTTTACTGGTGGTCAGTTTGGTAGCGTTCAGCACTTCGTTGCCATAGCTGAAAGTAAGGAATATGCTCAAATCAAAACCTTTGTAGGTGAAAGAGTTGTTCAGACCGCCATAGAATTTCGGTTGGGCGTTGCCGATGACCGTTTTATCATTTTCGTCGATGATATTATCGTCGCCGGTCAGATTCTTGAACTTCCACATTCCCGGACGAATCCTGCCTTTATCACCATGATAAGGCACACCGTCTTTCAGCGTGTAAGTTTGGGTGGAAGCGTCATAGTTGAAATCATCCACCTGATACAAACCGTCGGTGATGTAACCGTAGAATTGTCCCAACGGTTCTCCGACAGCAATACGGTGCGTGTTCTGATTAAAGCCGAACTTGGCTTCATAAAGTTGTACCGCTTCACCGGTCAGCGCCCTCACGGAATTTTTGTTGTGCGACAATGTCAACGTAGTATTCCAACTGAATTTCTTTGTAGAGAAATTCACTGTATTCACAGTCAGTTCCACACCCACGTTCTTCGTTTCACCCGCGTTAATCAACATGGTCTGATAGCCCGAAGAATAAGGTAATTGGGCATTCAGCAGCAGATTACTGCTTCTGTTAATATAAAATTCGGGCGAAACGGTGATACGCTGGTTCAGGAAACCCAAGTCCACTCCCATATTAAATGTCTTGTTCGCCTCCCATTTCAGGTCGGGATTCGGAATCTGTTTGGAAGCGTAACCGGAAGTGAGATTATCCCCCGTGGCGGTGACAATAGAAGACATCAGGGCAAGACTGTTATAACTACCTATACGGTTGTTACCGGCCAAACCGTATCCGATACGGAATTTCAGGCCGGAAAAGAGGTTCAGGCTCTTTATGAAATTTTCTTCGCTCACACGCCAGGCTGCCGATACGGCGGGGAAATACCCCCATTTGTTGTTCTTGCCGAATTTGGAAGAGCCGTCCGCGCGGAATGTGGCGGAGAACAGATATTTGTCGGTGAAGTCGTAGTTGAGACGGGCGAAGAAAGAAAGCAGGTTGTCGTCATAATTTTCATCGGACGAAGCAACGGACGGAGTACCAAGGCTCATATCTCCCAAAATAAATTCGTCAGTAGGCAATCCGCTGACACCGGATTCAAGCACACGTGTCCAACGTTTCACAAATTCCTGTCCCAGTTGCACGACTACCTTATGCTTCTTCTGAAAACGTTTGTCGTAAGTCAGTACGTTAGAGGTCTGGAAACTTCCGGTTTCCGTATTTCTGATAGAGCCGTAGATACCGTTGCGCCTTCCCATGATAGACTGGTCGCCATAGAAAAGCTCCCGGCGGTAAAGTTGATAACGCATACCCGTATTATTACGGAAGGTCAGTCCTTTCATAATCTTGAAAGTCAGTCCGCCGTTGGCTTGCAACGTACGTGTTTCTTTATTGTCTTTTTCTTCGGCAGCGGCTATCAACGGATTCTGCATCACGTTGCCTTCCGAATCACTCAATACAGGGTCTTCACCCGCCAACAACTCGGCGTCACTTCCACGGATACCGATTGTAGGGCGGTATTGCAGAATCTGCACTATCTTGTTGAACTTCGCGTCCACATTGCTACCGCCTTCGTTCGTACCGTTTCCGGCAACACCCGCGCCATACACTTTCAGATAATCGAAGTTGATACGTCCTGTGACGGAAAGGCGCTTGTTCACTTCGCTCTTTACACTAAGCGAGATATTGTGTTTGTCGCTTCCGCTATATACCATAGCTCCTTCGTCTTTGAAGTAGCCGTAAGACATATTATAATTCAGTTTGTCATTGCCACCATTCACGCCTACGCGGTAGTTCTGCGTGACGGTAGTACGTCCCATAGTGCGGTCGAGCCAGTCGATACCTTCACGGTTGCCGTAATTCTCATGTAAATCGACAAAGCCGCCGTAACGGTTCTGCCATGCCCGCATACTCTCTCCGGGGTCTGTGGCGTCGCCTAATGTCCTTTCATAATCCGCCAGTACGAATTCTTCCACACTCAGCACATTCAGGCGTTTGGCTAGTGTACGTACACCTACATAAGAGTCGAAAGTCAAAGTAGCCTTTCCTTCGCTTTTCGCACCGCTTTTGGTAGTGATTACCACTACCCCGTTCGCTCCACGGGCACCGTAGATAGCGGTAGCCGAAGCGTCTTTCAACACATCAATGCTTTCAATATCGGCAGGGTCGAGACTGGACATCCCGTCTTCCGTCGGGAATCCGTCGATAATGTAAAGCGGTTCGTTGCTCTGCGTAATGGATATACCGCCACGCACACGTACTGACATGGCAGCACCGGGTTGTCCGTCCGTCTGTATAATCTGCACACCCGCCATACGTCCCGCAAGAGCTTGGGTGACGTCGGACGAAGGAACTTTGAGCAAATCATCACTTCTGACGGAAGCGACAGAACCGGTCAGGTCTTTACGCTTCACCGTGGCATAGCCGATAGCCACCACTTCGTCCAGCAGTACGGATGCCGCTTTCATAGTCACGTCAATCTGCTTCCTTCCTTTCACAGGAACTTCCATATTTTCCAGACCGATAAAGGAAAAGACCAGTACATCTTTGGACGGGTCGCTGACGGTAATGGTATATTTACCGTTAATGTCGGTGATAGTACCTGTGTTCGCTTTGCCTTTCACAGTTACATTTCCCCCAATCACTTCCAGTCCTTCGTTGTCCACCACCTTTCCGGTGACGGTCAGACTTTGGGCGTGAATGCCGGATATACCGACAAACAGAAATAAAATACTAATAATCTTACTTTTCATGATATTCTATTCGTTATTTATATTCACTTATATTTCAATTGTTTTGTTACCGGCTGATTGCACGGGTAGACACCGGTGTCCGGTCGGTCATTTCCGCCACTTGCCAAGTCCCGTCCATCGCGTCATAAAGCAATGAAGAGCCGGCGGATTGACGGGGATAAGACGCACCGTTCAATACGGGATTATCCGTTCCATAACTGAATACGACCGGTTCCGTGCGATGGGTCACCGTAAGTTTCGGAGTTCTGGAAGCATCGAGAACAGCCTCAACCGTCCAGTCTCCCACACTGAATGTATCACCGTCACGGCGGACGGCAGAAACGGATTCTTGCGTATCACCTACCTGAATGACAGCCAGAAAACGGGTAGCGGAACTGCCATCCACCCGCGCAGTCAGATGCCACTGGTTGGAATATTCCGCTCCGGTGACAGCGGGCGGTACAACGAACTTATCCGTCTGTGACAGAGCAAAGACGTGCCCTGCGAACAGTCGGGTCACAGCCACAAAATCTTTGGTGTTATTATTCGTAGCCAACATGTTTTTCGTTGCGTCGATTCCGAACTTCGTAGGACTATGCAACAGCCATTCCCAACGGACAGCTTCCGAAGCTTCCAACTCGTCATATATCAGCACCGTAGCAGGATGAAGCATCAGTATGTGGCGGCGATATTTAGTCAATGGTGTAGCACCGAAACCATTTTCGGGCGTTTGCGTGATACCTGCCTGTTTGAAATAATCTATCCACATCGGGTCATTACTGATACCCTTGTAAGCATGCGAAGCATCGCCCAGACAGTAACTGATATGTTGTCCGCTCATGGCACGCATCACGCTGCCATAGCCTTCGGTGGAATAAGGCTGCCCGATGCCGTTCACCAACAATGTATTGTGCGCACGGGTATGGCGATAAGACATCAGGTTATGCGCGTCACTGAAATTCTGATAATAGCCCGTGCTACGATAGACATCAACACCTTTATATAATAAGTTAAAAGCATTCTGACTGGCGGTAGTGTGGCTGCCCGAACCGAATGTACTGGAACGGAACGAGAGTGCAAGGTCTTTTTCCCTATCATCCGGGCAACTGTGCATAGCTACTTCCCCCGCGTCTTTATACCACACCATTTTAGCCGCATCCGAAGGGAAAGACGTATCGTAATTCCGGTCGGTGCACATACGGTACAAGCGTAATTCATAGTCCTTACGCACTAACTCACTACATTCTCCGGCATACCAACCGGCATAAGAATCACCCGTTTCGCACGCCAGGAAATCGGCAAAAGCGGCAATCAGGCGATTGGGCTCGGTTCCTTTTTCGCTGTTGTCACCAAAGCCGTTGGTTTTCGAGTTCGGCGGACAGGTATAGACCATTGAACGTCCCGCGTTCCGATACCACGGATGCTGCAAAAAGTCCTGACGGGCAATATAGGAGAACAAAGCCGGCATATATGCCAAAGTCAAGATATTGGCACTAAAGTATCCCGTACCGTTATGCCAAATGCCGTCACGATTGAAACCCGAAGCAGGTGCACGGGCTGTCCACAGTTCATAATAATATTCCATCATCGGCAGTACTTCGGAAGAACAGGTTGGTTTGTCATAGAGCGACAAAGCCACTTGGAAGAGGATTCGCATATTCTGCTGCCAAAAATGATTGTCAAAGAGGTGGTTTTCCTGATAACCACAATTTACCTTATAATAATAGCGGGCTACACGCATCATCTGTTCTTCGGCAGCGGTGCGGTCGGAAGCAGACAGGTTGTCATAAAGCAAGTCATAAACTGCGACGAGACACCATGCGATGTTAGTAGCGGTAAAGTTGGACGCAAAAAGCTGTTTGTCAGTAGGTGGAGCAGTGACCAAGGCTTCGAGAAGCTGACGCAACTTTTCCGCATAAATTTCTTTTTGAGTCAGGTGATAAGCCTGATAGAGATAGGTGGCGTGTTGCCGGAGTTCTTCGGCACGGCTGTATATATCAGCCATTGTCGTATAGTCGGTGTTCAAAGCCTGAGAAGCACGGCTTTGCAGTTCTTTGTATTCCTGATGTGAAGTTACACGGCTACGGGCTTCTTCGATACGGTCGTCAAGGAAACAGTAAAGACGGGGATGCAGACGGGGAGCGTTTTCCAAGAATGCTTTAAAAGCAGGTGTTACAAATTCCGGTGCATCGTTTTTCACTTCAAATTGATAAGTTGTACTCCATTCACCGGGCATATTTCCATTGGCATTCGTAGAACGGAAGCGCCAGAACCATGTGCCGGTATCCAGTCGGCGATGGAGATTATACATACACCATTCCTGCGGTTCGGTAACCACTGTTTCGGGGCTGCTGAAATCTTCGGTGCGTGAGAGGGAGAATTGCAGTCTTTCGCCTGTTTTCATTGCTTGGGGAACAATAAGAGGAGCAGGATTCAGATATAGTTCATTATCTGCTTTAGGATAGGGTTGTGTCCGTATCTTATCCTGATAAGCATCGGGAACTCCGGCGGGTGTTTCGGGCAGCGTTACGTCCGGTTCGGGCAGCGGGTCGGATGAACAACCGATGAACAACTGTACAACGAACAAAAGGTAAACCGATAGGCGAAATTTGGTGTGCATATTATCTTCGTTTCTAGGTATAAGATTAGGGGCTATTTTCAAAAGTTTCAATGAAGAAGAGAGTAAGAAAGTGGAATGGGGGTATCCCACTTTCTTAAATCTCCTATTGAATAAGGTCGAGTGTTCAAAGATTATTTGAAGATGGTAATCATCGGGCGGCAAAGAGCTTGCTGATTGGGAGATGTACTAACGTTAATACCCGCTGCCTGTGCATCAGTCACAGCACTATTGGCAACATTGATACGCACACCCGAAATATTCTTTTTATCATTTATAGTACTTGAAGCATAATTTACTGTATTAATAGGATTCCTATCAAACATCTTACCGTTAACAAATTCAAATTCAGGCAAGTTTCTAAATTCATCACTACCTGTAGCCGGAGTTTCTCCCATTTTAAACAATGTATTCATAAATGCACTCAGTTGTACTAATGTAGGAATATACCATGTACTTAGATTTTCACTACCAAGAGTATGCTCTGTCACCCATTTATCATAGGCTGTCTTAAATGCAACTTCTCCGATACTTGTTAACAATGTCTCCGTAGTCTGTGTTCCATTAGTCATACTTGCTGCTGTTTCAACTAGAGTTGTCAATGTGCCGTCAGGATTAAGAGACTGGCGACCAGTCGCTACATTCTCAATCGCTACCGCATATCCGGCAATTTCTTTCCCTTGAAGTTCCACAGGATAATTAGCCGGAACATCACTACCGATAGCTTCCATCGCAAAAACGATACCGACAGCATCTGCCGCGTCACGTACCACTTTACCTTCCGCATTGATATAACTGCCAACTTTCATTTCCAAAGCCTCGTAATCAGGGTCTACTTCTACATCAACCTCAAAGTTACCATCACCAATCTCAAACTTCGCCATAATCTGCATATTAACATCCAAAGGCAATGCGTCAGCACGTATTGTTATCGTTCTTTCATATCCGCCAGTCAATGCCATACTAACCTCTCCCCCGAATTTCGTCACGTCCGCAGGAGCAAAGAAGAAGTTAGAGAACCAAGCCCCATCTGCCGGATTGAAACTAGCATTCGTATAAGTCACAGGAGCAGTGGCAGTACATTTTCCTTCCAAAATATCATATCCGCTCAAAGCATCGTATTTCACTTCCAAATTGGTAGCACCTACTGCCTGTGCCGGATTCTTCGGCTGTACGCTAATATTAGCAAACGGACGTTGCAATGTCACACTGGCATTGCCGATAGTTTCCAACTTTCCGCAGAAAGCGTCACAAGCTGCCATCAACGCGGCATCAGTCATATCGAATGACGCTTTGTTATATCCTACAGCGCTCAAATCAGAAGTATTATATACTTTATTGGCAACATCCGCTGTCGGCACATATTCAGCCCAGAATAGTGCTTTAGCCGCATCTTTCTGCTCATCCACTGAAATAGTGAAAGACACCTTGCCGTCCGCAACCGGTTTAATATCCTGCGCGCCTACCGTATTGCCATCCGTATCCAATAGTTGCATGATACACTGCATAGTATAGCCATCAGGTACAGTGACACCCGCACGGCTAAGGGGATTATTTACAGGAGCCTGTACAGAGATAGTAACAGGCGCTTTAACTCCATTTCCATTGTCCGAAACAATTTCTTCCTGTCCGCAGGATGCAAAAAGCACCGCACACAAAGTCATCAGCGAATAAAATAAGTTCTTTTTCATGATTGTAATTTTTATGGTTAAGCAATTCTTTATGTAATTCATTCTGTTTTATAATTCTCCAAGGTCTACTTCCAAGTCACCATCGTAACCAGGGTCGATACCTATTCCGCCATTCACGTCGGAAGTCAGGAAGTTGCCGCGTACGGTCGTATTCTTGCCTCTTTCACAAGGAATACGCAATACGGTACGTGCCAGTACTTCATTCTTCTCGTTCAGTATCTCCAGTTCCACGGGGATGGAAGCGGTTTCTCCGGCACTGACCAGTACATAGTCAAATCCCAGTTTCAGTTCTTCCGTACCATCCGCGGGACGTTCAAAATCCACTTTGTATTCCATATACATCAGCGAGTTCTTGGGCACGTCATCCATCAGATTATAACCTGTAGGCAGATAATCGCTGTACTTCACACGGGCGGTAAAGCTCTCGCCTTTCAGTCCTCCTGTGGCGAGCTTGTTAAGAAACGCCTTCACATCCTTGGCTATCAGTTCATAACGTGCTACAGGACGGTATAATGCAACATCAAGTCCGGTTTCAGCTCCCCACTGGTTGCGGTAAGAAGTAAGGTCTGCCGATGTGGAAGCGGCAAATACATCTTTGTAGCGGCTGTTCCCTATATATTTTCCCGCAGGAAGAATAAAAGCCAGATTCTCCGCGTCATACACAAGTCCCTGTTCAGGTGTTTCCGAGTTCACGTAGTCAGCCCATACCAGAATGCGGTAATTGCGGGCATGCAACTTCATGCTGACGGGCAAAGTGGAACGATTGAAATCTTCCTCATACACCGTCTGCCGGGCAACTACTTGTCTATCCAAGTAAGCCTCAACGATAAAACGTCGCAGATATTTAGTTTCCGCCGCACGGCTGACCGTCACCGGCGCACGTTCCGCCAAACTAAGGTTCATTGTCAGATTGAGGTTCAGCGTCACTGCTGTCGGGTCTACTCCCCATTCGCCGTCAGGGGTCATTTCCGGTTCTTCATGCAGGCTGCATCCATTCGCCAGAAGAACGGTGAACAACAGGAAAGCGCAATGTGCCAGTATATATAAACTTTTTCTCATATTGTTATCATATTATTTATATGTATGTTCCTGTCAAAGTCAGAAGCGGTATACCAGTGACGCTCCCACACGGGTTACTCCCCAGTAATGACGGACACGGGTATCCAACAGCGCGCCATTGTCTACATTATAATAGGTGTTATACTTCATATTGGCATACCCCAGTCCCAAAGTAAATTCCGCTCCCCAATGTTCGGACAAGGGCAGTTTGTAACCGTAACTTAGTCCCGCTCCCAACAAGGGTCGGTCTACGTCCTGATAGCGGTTATCGTTCCACTTCACATTAAACCATGCCACGTGAGCGTGCAGTCCGACAAAATGTCCCCGTCCCGCTTCGTTTCCCATCCACCAACGGGCTTCCGGTTGCAACGCTACGGTACGTACACCGTGCTCACTCCCCAAGTCCCATAAACTGCAAGTCAAAGGCAGCTCCACAGTTATCTTTTTACTCACCTGCATTTCTACCGCAAGGTTCAACAAAGCACAGGCATCATACAGCACATTGGTCTTCAGTGCCAGATAGCGTCCGCCTTCCAGACCGACCGTCTTCTTCCGTTTATCGGCTTTGCCGGAAACGTCCTGCTTCCCCTCCCCTTTGTTTGAAGGTACGCCGGTTACCGTTACCGGTTTCTTCCCGTCAGGTTTGTAGACCGTAGTCTCTTCCGGCGCGGCGGAAGTCTGCACACGGGGTTTCGCCGGAGTCTGTGCAGACAAGACAGCTACGCCCGATAAGGCAGCCAACAGGCATATAGTTCTCATTTTTAAGTTGGAATGTCTCATAGTTCCGTATCTTTCATGTTTTTATCAGATTTCCAGTTCGGGCAATGTGTCCCTCATGACCGTCTCGTATCCGTCTTCGCTGACGATGGTAGCTTCTCCTTTGTATGTGATATTCACATTCTCCTTAGTGCTGCGGATAAAGAAAGAAGGGGCACCGTTCGGTTTCAGGTTCACGCTGATAAGCCATCCGCCCACCTTGATACGTCCATCGGACAATATCTCGGGGTCTTTGGCGGGATATTTCAGCGCGTGCGTATTGATGATAGTGGCAAAGCGATATACTTGCGACTTTTCCGACGTGGCGGTGAAATGCCAATGATTCGGATATTTCTTGAAATTGCCTTTATTATCGGCACGCAGCCAGTTCTCTGCCGGATAAAAGAAACGGCTGGTGGTATCCGTCTGCAATGCTCCGCTTGAGAAAAGATAAGCGTCTGACGCTCCCCCGCGGTTGGTGGCCTGAATATGTACAAATCGGTTGTCCGACTTGTTGACAGTCATCGGATTGGCTGTAGTGTGCAAGAGATAATTCCAGTTGACAGGTTCATCCGCCACCAGTTCATCATAGATAAATATCAGTCCCGTCTTTCCCAAGTTCACGATGTGGCGGCGGAAAGTCTTTACGTGATTTTCGTCCCAACCGTTCTCGGGGGTATAGTGCACTTCGGACTGCTCGCCACGTGTCAGCCAAAGCGGTGAGATAACTTTTCCGTACGCATTGGAAGCGTCACCCAATACATAGCCGATTTTCTCACTGACGTAATAACGGGGAATCCATCCGTATCCTTCCGTTCCGATGCGTTGTCCCATGCCGTTCACCAAAATAGTGTTATGAGCACGTGTGGCACGGTGGCACAGCATACTGTGTATATCGGTAAATTCGATATGGTGTCCGCTGCTATAAAACAACGGTTGTCCTCCGTAGAATGTGTTGAACGCGTTCTGATTGGCAAGTGCGTGAGAAGTAGAACCGTAAGGACTGGAACGGAAACTCCACATGGCATTGCCGCCTACCCTGTCCCAGTTAGTCTGGAAAGAAGCCAGTCCCGTTTCGGGAAGCACATAGCCGGCAGGAAGCGATGTCAACCCCTCGCCTTCCGGCAGAGGTTTCTCACATTGCAGGCGGAACCATGCAAGGTCACCGGGCTTGCTCAACAAGGCCTTCTTCATATATTCCGGTTCCACTTTCAAGGTACGGCGCACGAAGTCGGCGGCATACGTGTTTCCGGTGAGACGCGCCAGTGCATCCAAATATCCGATACGGATACTGTTGGGGCGTCCCACATTCTGATGCGAACTTCCGTTTCCGCCGGATTTGGAGAAAGGTGGTTGCTGAAAGATAGTGTACATGATATTTCCCTGATACCAAGGGTCGGAGAAGAAATCATATCCGGTCAGCTTGCTATAATAATAAGGTACTTCTATCAATGTGCGGGTGTTGACAGTGAAGTAGGAATCACCGTTATGCCAGCCGCCGTCTTTGTTCAGTCCGGGGAAACGCGCCAACCAGACGTTATAACAATAGTCCACCCATGTATCCGCTTCGGGCAAATCACCGTAAACGCTGAATGCCGCCATGGTGAGGATACGGAGTGTCATCTGCCACACGTGGTTGTCGGCGATGTGGTTTTCCAACCGGTTATTGAAGTTCTTGTACATATCGTCCCCTTTCTCCTTGATGGCTTCAAGCAGTTGCTTCCGTTGCGGGGCAGTCAGTTGGTCGTAGAAAGAGTCGTACGCCATGGAGCAGAGTGACAACAGAGTGGAAGCGTTGAAGTCCCCCTTCACATTCTGGTGCTTATCCCAGTCTGCCATGATGAATACGCGCTTGATAGCTTCCTCCTTATATTTGGTGTCCTGCGTCAGTAACCATGCCCGTATCAATGCCTCGGTGTTTCCTTCTTCCGCATCAATGATACGGCGGCTTTCACGGGTGAGGTACGAATTGATTTGCATTTCATTTTTCAGGTTCTTCACTTGAGAGGTATTGATGTCGTCTACCGATTTCATCGGTGTCTGAAGCACCTTGTCGGCACGTTCCAGATACCATTGTCTCTCCGCCTTTTCCTTATTGCGGTTCATGAAGTCTTTCCAGTCGTCCTTCATCATCCATACACGCGGATGAGAGGCAGGCAGCTTTGACAAGACTGTTTTCAGCGAGGGTGGACAGAATTTCCCCTCTTTTTCTTCTACGGTGACTTGCTGCACGCTTCCCCACGTTACCTGTCCGTCCTCTACATAGCCGAACTGCCAGTACCAGACACCTGCTGCAAGCGGTTTCTCCGGATTATAAAACGGCCAGCGGGTCTTCACTTCCGTGACGCCTGATTTCAATCCGGCATCCTGTGAGTAACGCAACCGATAGGTTACTTTCGTTTTATCTACCTTCTTTACTTTGTGTTCGAATCCGTCCAACGGACTGTCCTGCGAGTTCATGTCCGAACGGAGCGGCCACTGGAAAGAAACGGCACGATCATTTACCACAGCCTTATCCAGCGGATAAGGGGTGGCACGCATCTCGTGCATCAATGTTGTCTCCGTCAACTTGATGACCACCTGTTTTTGCGCGTATGTCATTTGTGTTGTCGCAGATAAGATTACGAATGAAATCAATACTACTTTTTTCATGATATCAAATGATTGGTTTTTCTGTAGGCAAATGTAGGTAAACCCTCCGAAACGGGACTTTCAATTCATTTCTTCCTTATCTGATAGTGTCTAATACGACTTTGTTTTCGTTCATTTCAACTTAAAAATCGTCCAAAACAGGGGTTATAGACAGCTACAGAGGGAATAAAGGTATAAAAAGAAGATAAACCTGACATTAAATGTGTGTATACGAAAACGTAATAACTACGCCCTATAAAATAACTTCCGGTAGTGCATAACTTAATTCGTCCGCCTATAGTTGAGCTTTCGTCCGCCTATAGGCAAACGAAAAGATGCCTATAGGGATTCGCAAGTTTGCCTATAGGCAGACGAATAAAATCATGCATGGCGAAAGACTAATTCCTTATGGCCGGAAAACTAATATAGAGGGCACTTCAAATAGTATAAATTTGAGGTCGGGAAATAGAATCGGCTGAAACCCGCATCACATCGAAGTTTCAGTCTATTATTTGTTTTACGATCGGCAAAAATCAAATCGTATAAAAGTTCAACCATCATCATCTGATATGAATCTTTCGAGGGGGAATTGAACTTTGGTAATTAAACAGCGATTAAAGACATCTTAGCTGGTTGTTAAACATCGGAGTGTTTATAACACCTTTTCTATGGGGCTGAATTATTATTGCTTACGCGTATTTTCTTCGATTTGCAGTAACAGATTGATGAGATTACTTGCTGCGAGAATGAGAATTCCAAAGGCAAAGCCTCCAAGAGCAATACATATTCCGGAGAATACACCGTAAGGCCCAGAAGACATTAAGCCTATTCCACCTAGAACAGATATTACAGCGATGACCACTCCTAGTACATGTAAGGTGCTAGAGATTGGTTTTAGTAGTTTAAAATCGTACATATTGATATAATTTATTGGTTTATAAATCCTTGACACAGGCTTTTACCCTATAGAGTTTTAGTATATCACCTTTGTAGACCTTGAAGGGGCTGGCGTTGGCACTACGGCATACAATAAAATCTTCATCTGTAGCTTTATCTATGAACTTAATCATTCTATCCTCACGCGTTATAATAAGGTATATAACATTTGTTTGAATGAAATCCCAACTTCGAGAAATGTTATCTATAGACTTTATACCAATCCAGTCACCACTTGATATAATAGGCTCCATGCTGACTCCAATAATAGGGAATACGGCTTCGCATCCACTAAAGACACTAAGCTCTAAAAAACCATCAGGTGTATTTTGGGGAAATACTTCGGATTCAAGTACTCCTAGCATACCAGCACTGACAGGAAGATTGTAAAAAGGTACAGACGTTTTAGAACGCTGTTGCAAGAAATCCGGCATGTGGAACTGTTCCTTGCTAATTTGAACCTTCACTTCTTGTTTTGTTTCGTATGACGACTGTTCGCTCTCTCCCACAAGAGATAAGGGAGCATCTGAATACTCCGTTCGATATTCCTTATCACCCAAAGAATTGTCGTCTTTATGTGATGGGGTACCATTTAGGTTACCATTTGGGTTACCATTTTTATCAAGTTCATTTAAAGCATTTAACATTTCGCCTTTATTGGAAATAAGCCAAAAAAGATTCAAATCTGGATACAATGAGATTATTATCTCTAAATTGTTAGAAGATATATTATCACCTTGATTTAAAAAACCATTCGACAGCCCGCTATCCCTGTAGAATTGAGCAGGGCTTATTCCTTTTTTGCTTAAAAACTGCTTTAAATTTTGCTTTGCACCCATAAAAATAGATATTTATCTCAAAAGGTGAGATTATTATTTGCAATGATGAGATTTTAATCTATCTTTGCATTATGTTATTGCAACAAAAGTAATAATTAAAATCAAAATAAGATGAGATTAGCAGAAAAACTAAAGGAAAAACGAACTACTCCTTATAAGGAGATAGCTGAAAAAGTGGGTGTATGTCCACTTTATGTGGGGCAAATAGCCCGTGGGGAAAGAATTCCAAAGAGGAATAGCGGTAAAGCAATGGAAGTTCTTCGCGAACTTGAGAAAATGTGTAATGAGACTAATAATTAATAATCATGATTACAATTGACGATAGTAAATCTATCATAACTATTTTCTTGTAAAAGTATAATAAAATATCGAATTATGGAAAATTATCAATGGACAACATCACATAACACTGCGGAAAGGACAATGACTCATGTATTTAGACATGGGCGTGTTATGATGACAACAGACTTTAGTAATGGAATCGCTTACGTTCAAAAAGACGGAAAGCCTCTCTATAGTGTAGATGTAGATTATAAGAGCATCGAAGAATATACGCAAGAATTGATCGCTCTAGCTAAGGAAGATGAACGGTTGGGTCAATTTTCAGAGAAGTAGCAGAGGAATAAAAGCTGTAAGCATTATTAGGTGTTAGTTTATTATCCGCTATAAATGTAGCAAAACTTTCCCGGTTCGGGGTGAATAGGGAAAGATTTCATTTAATCGTGCAGACGGTGCGTTCCGGAGTCAGACCGGAGATGAAACAATATAAAACAGATCGTTTATGCCAAAGTATAGGAACATACCATTAGATACAAACTGTTACTCGGAAATAGGAATGCCGGGAGAGCAGGTGCTATGCGTGACGGTTTCTGAATTGGTGGAATGTGGAGTGTCAGAAGGATATTTAAAAAAAGCATTTAACCAACACCGGACAGGATTGGTTTATTGCTGGCCACATCATAAGGAAGGCCGTGAAGTGTTCATACACTTTGACGGGATGGGAGATAAATACAAGGCTCTGATAAATAAGGTTATTTGCGGTGATGTGGATGCGCATTTATGGGCTGAAAATAAGGCTGCGGAGGAACTGGATAGAAAACTGACTGCCTTGAAAAGAAGTTTGCGGACAATGGTTGAGATTAGTGTGGATGAATTGACACGACTTACTGCGATGCAGTTGTTTATTCCTGCCGATGTGCAGAGAATTGCACGTGCAGCCGGATGGTTAAGATTGTGGCGGAGAATGGACGTTAAAACAGCACGGCAATATGGGTTTACGTCGGTGAGGGAAGTGCAGACAGAACTGTTTAAACAGTGTTTAAATGAACAGATACAGGGGTTTGTAAAGTTTCCAAAAGCTATTAATAACGAAAGGGTGCTGGATAGAAAGGCACGCGAATATGATAAAGACGGGTTGAATTGTCTGATCGGAGGATATTTCGGCAATGTGAACCGCGAAAAAATGAACGGACAGACACATGCGATATTAATGCAACTGGCTTCGGAACAAATGAAGTATAGCTTTGAGGATATTGGTCTGTTTTACAATGAGCAGGCCGAAGGATTGGGACTTCCGAAAATGACGGTATCTGCAATTAAACAGCATTTAAACACACCTAAACACAAAAAGGTGTGGTATTATATGAGACATGGGAAACTGGTGGGGGATGCGGATATACAACCGATGATTGACCGTACTCCGGTGAGCCGCCCGGATATGCTTTGGTCTTTGGATGGAACGACAATGCAGCTATATTATAAAAAGCTGGTGAAGGATAATAAAGGACGTGATAAGTGGGTGGTTATGAGTGATCTGTATGCCTATTTTGTTACGGACGCCTGTACAGGGTCTATAATAGGTTATAGTGTGGCTTTCAGCGAAAGTTCCGGCATGGTGGTGGAGGCTTTGAAAAACACGGTGGATATATGGGGATATAAGCCTTATCAGATGAATTATGATAATAGCTCCGCTAATATTTCCGCGACGGTGACGGCTTTGATTGCCAACATGTCTCATGTGAATTTCCCTTGTACTCCTTATTCGGGAAGGTCGAAAAGTGTGGAGCTTGTAATAGGGCATTTCCAGCAGAGAGAACTACGCAAATTTAAGAATTTCAAAGGTGGTAATATCACTGTAAAAAGCAATAATAGCACAGCAAATCCGGAACTGTTGAAAGAATTGTCTAAGAATTTGGAATTTACGGACGGTTTGCCAACAGAAGAGAAGGTACTTGCAGAGTTTAAAGCAGGTGTAGACGCTTGGAATAGTCGTGGTGAAGGGCGGGACGCTTATGGAGCATTTGTCGGGAAATCGAAGATTGAACGATATGCGGAGGTGCATGAAGGGCGGGTACAGATGAATTACTTTGAAAAGTTGAGCCTCTTTATGGTTGAGCTGAAGAATCAGCAACACCCATTCGGGGAATATGAATACAGACAGAAAGGAATTGAGGTATCCATACGCGGTGAGAAGATGAAATTTATTGTACCGGATAATGAAAGTTCTGCTATGGACTTTGAATTCAGTAGAGAACATTTGGGACATACCTTTAAAGTGTTTGTGAACCTACGTGCAGACAGGCCGGAATGGATTGAACTACGCGACCGAAACGGAAAGAAAGTGGCAGACGCATACGAGAAAGAAAAATTTGCGGCTTGTGTGGCTGACATGAAAGGTAAACCGGGTGAAATGAGCAAAGTTCATTACTTTATTGAACAGCAGAAAAACTGCTATGAAAGTTCTAAAACTGAAATGGAACGTCAACGGGAGATTGCTGAACAAACGGGATTCAGAGCTACGGGGACAGATGGTTACGGATTCGGTTGGTGGGATACACCTAAATCGGTGGAGAATGCAAGAAATAACTGTATTGAGGATAAACGGAACGGTATTGTAGAGAAAAGCCGGGAAGAGATTGAAATGGAGGCGTTACTGAATAGTTAGCGTTTAAACGGACTTTAAATGAAAATTAAATAGTTGAATTTTAAATAGATACAGAAATGGAATTAACAAAAGAAATTAAAGACAAAGTAGTTTTCAATCTATTTCTCGAATTGAGAAGGCTTGGAGTGTCGCAGGCAGAGTTTGCAAGAAGGGTTGCTTTACGTCACGGGATAAAGTTTGATAAATCTGTGTTGTCTCAAATCAAGTTTGAGAATGAACGGAATTACTCGGTTATTAAAGATGCATCATGGCTGACTCTGGCACGTTATTACAGGTGCATGGAAGATCAGACATGGGAAACTGTAGACACGAAAGCCTATTTGTCTGTGCAGGCTCATTTGAGAAAATGTCAGGAGTATGGAATATGGCAGGTGTTGTGCGACCGGGCAGGAATTGGGAAAAGCTATGCGGCAAGAGAATATGAACGCGAAAATATGAATGTGATTTATGTGGACTGTTCGGAGTATTCTACCAAAACCGATTTTGTAAAGCATCTGGCGGGGATATTCGGTCTGGCTAAGACTGGAGGAATAGATCATCTGTGGCGCGATGTGACAAATGAATTGCTGCTTATGTATAAACCGTTGTTGATACTGGATGAATTTGGAGACTGCGCGGAGGCGGTAATATCATTAATGAAGGGATTGTATAATAAAGCGAATTTGGGCAATCAAATGGCATTGGGATGCTACTTTATCGGAGCTGATAATCTACAAAAGAGACTGGAAGAAGGAAGAAGAACGAGCAAACGCAGTTATGCGGAATTTTGGAGCCGATTTAATGACCGCATCACCCGGTTAAACTATGATAACCGTAAGGGAGTGTTTGAACAGGAATTGCGGAAAGAAATAGAAGCAATAGTTGATGCTAATCTCCCGGAGGAATTGACGGAAAAAAGAGAGGGCATCATACAAAAAAGTCTTACCACCAACGGAGTACGTGCAATAAGAAATGAAATTGCCATACAAAAAATGTTGTTCAAGAAAAAGGTGGAGACTGGAAAAAAATAGGCGGATGAGTAGAGTGGTATATGAGACAGAAGAATTATTTCAAATTGGGATGCCTGCATGGTGCTTGAGCACAGTCTTTGCGCTATGGACTTCATACGAAAGGCCGGGAAAGATTATAATTTATCCGGCAAAGACGGATGAATGGGCGGTGGTAGAATTGAGAGACACACGGCTGGCGGCTTCTATCGTGGAGACTATAAAAGAAGCAATATTGCATAAGGAAATCAAACCTGTAAAAACGATACGAATATGAATGGGAAATTTGATATGTTTTTTGCGCTCTTGGCTAAAATGCCGGGAGCTACGAAGGAAGAGATTGTAGAGCAGTATTCGGGAGGAACATCTTTGAATGAACTGTATGAACGTGCACCGCGTCTCTACAGGAAAATGATTGATGATATGAAGAAGATCACTACCTACGAAACGGATGCTCTGAAAATGGACAAACTAAGAAAAAGAGTGATTGCTGCTATTGCAGGATATTTTGAGAAAGCAGGTTTCTATACCGGGATAACGAGAAGAGAACGATTAAAGAAAATAATAGCAACCGCATGCCGGGCTGCTGACGTAGACGATTTAAACGACATGACAGAGGCGCAAATGAAAAGAGTATATAGTGAGTTCATCCGGAAACAGAAAACGGCAGAAAGAGCGGAAAAGGCCTGTGAGGATGCAATGAAAGAGACAGGAAAGGTGATACAGAAAGGTTGTTTAAGCCTCACCCTACCTAAATAAATGCCATGAATGACTGCGATAAGCGGAGCAGCTATCCGGGGCAGTGCCGGAAATGGCTCTTTTAACTAGAACTAAAATTATGGCTAAAGGATATAACAGACGTAATTTCCTGCTAAGAGTGAAAGACATACAGGATATTTATACGAATTATCATGCGCATGGGTGTACAGATAAATACATCTATCAGACACATGTGTATCCGACCTATAAAATAGGACGTACAACGTTCTATAATTATCTGGCCATCCCAGCGGTGAAAGAACTGAAAGAACTGGAAGAAAGAATGAGGATGGAAAAGGAGGCACATGCCAAGCAACTAAAAATGTTTGAGGAATAATGACAGTTTAATCAATAATTATAAACCATTTAAAAAAGTAAGATTATGGCAAAAACGAGAGTGAAAAAGGTAGTTGTTTCCGGTATTACATCGGAACAGGCAGAAATGGCATTTGCGGAGTTTGCGAAAGCGGATGCAAAAATGCAGAACATACAGAGCAAAATGGATATAGAAATGACACGTATTCGCGAAAAGTATGCGGATGATCTGGTTAAGCAGCAAGAAATCAAAGATAGTAACTTTGAGATCATACAAACATTTGCTACAGAAAAAAGGGATGAGCTTTTCTGCAAGAGAAAGAGCTATGAGAGTGCGCATGGAGTTTTTGGCTTCCGTACGGGTACTCCGAAACTGAAAAACATGAAAGGATTTACATGGGCTTCAGTGACCAATATGGTGAAGGAGTTTTTGCCGGATTATATACGTGTTAGCGAAGAACTTGCGAAAGATAAGCTATTAGCTGACAGGGATAAAGAAGAGGTGGCAGAACTGTTCCCCAAATGTGGGGTAATGATTGTGCAGGATGAAACGTTCTACGTAGAGCCGAAAAAGGAAAATGAACAATCAGCCTAAATATTCATACGAGCCCAAAGGTCATAAGTGGGTTGTTTACGAATGGGAATATTGTGGAAATACTCAATCTGGAACAAAAGTATATGAATCATCCGACCGTGAACAGGCGAGAAAAGAGTGTTTTCGCCTGAATGGTTGGAAATACAAGGAGCCTACTCTAGTGAAAGAGATCATTTATAAAAGCAATGTACATTTTGAACACATGCCGGGGTGGCTGAAGTTTGTGGTAATCACAAATATTAATCCGCGCTTAAACGTTCCGGTAACGAATGAAGTTGAAGTTTTGAATCAGATGCGGGATGAAATTGCGGAAACGATAAGAGGACAAAAAGTACGTGTTCCTGTTAGAGTGGAAGTTCGTGAGGATGAAGGAGAAAGGGCTTTACTGATGATACGTTCCGGACATGGTTTGGTTTCAGTATATGTAAAAGAACAAAAAACAAAGAATTATGAGTAAACAACAAGCATTATTGCTAACTCCACCGCTTTTTCCAAAAGAGCACCCTTGTGAGATGGATAATTTTTATGGATTTGAGTGTTCGTATTGTCATGGTAATGGCTGGATTCCAACACTTGGAAAACAGAATGAGTGCGAAAGAAAGGATTGTCCTGTTTGTGAAGGTAGTGGAAGATTAAAGGCGGTAGTGACTACTAAATGGATACCGGATAAAAAAGAAAATCAGTAAGACAAGAATGCATTATTTAAGAAGTTTGAACTCTTCACTATGCTGTGTAGATAAGAAGATATACCCAAATAAAAATCTTTAGGTATATCTTCTATAGAACTATTTTTGAATAGGAGAATATTTGTCTAGTAGAGCAATAAAATCAGGGTCAGATTTTATATTATCAAAATCAATATCCGATTCAATAAACTCTCTTGATCGATTATTTAATTGAATATCTTCTTCTAGCATTTTTAATGCTTTTGCTTTTTCATTTAATATAGAGTATAAACAAGATAAACTATACAAGAATGCATTATGATTTATATTATACCCTTTTAATAGTATGTTTTCAATTCGTTCTTTATGCTGGAATATAGAGTCTGTCGATTTGGCATATTCCAAAAGGTACATAGCATAATTATTATAAATTTCTAGACTATTAGGCGTGAGTTCAATAACTTTTTCAAATTTCGAAAAAGCTTCTTCATACAAAGAGGTATCTGATTTTAATTTAGCTAGATTATATAAAGCTTCCCCCCATTTGTAGTAAGCACTATAGAAATCGGATTGGAATTCTACCGCTTTTGCATATTTAATGCAAGCATCTTCATACAAGGAAGCATCTGATCTTATTTTAGCTAGATCATACAAAGCTTCCCCCCATTTGTAATAAACACTATAGAAATCAGGTTCGAACTCTACCGCTTTTGCATATTTAGTGCAAGCATCCTCATATAAAAAGGCATCCGATTTTAATTTAGCTAGTTCTAGCAATATATTTCCCCAATTTCTATAGGCTTTTGGGAAATCAGGTTTCAATTTTATGGCTTGTTGATATTTAACACAAGCTTTTTCATATAAGTTTATATCCAAATTCTGTTTAGCTAAATAGCATAATGCATTTCCTAAATTATCATAAACATTAGAATCAGGTTTTAGTTCTATAGATTTTTGAAATTTTATCAAAGATTCTCTACATAAAGATGCGTCTGATTTTAATATTGCTAATTTTAATAATATAATTCCTTCATTAGTGTATGCGTCAGGAAGGTCGGGAGCCAGTTCTGTAACCTTTTGGTATTTAGCTAGAGATTTTTCATACAGGGTGATATCTGAATTTAATTCAGCTAAACGGTATAATGCGTCTCCCCAGTTATAATAAGAGTTAAAAAAATCTGATTTTAAATCTATTGCTTTCTGATATTTGTCACAGGCTTTTTCATATAGCAAGGCATCTGATCTTAAATCTGCTAATTCTGATAATACATTTCCTAAATTATAATAAATATTGGAATCATTAGGTTCTAGTTCAATGCCTCTCTGATATTTATTATATGCTTCTTCATACATAGAAGCATCTGAATTAAGTTTTGCTAAATCGAATAATGTATTTCCCCAATTAATATAAACTCTTGAGTCGTCAGACTTTAACTCTACACTTTTTTGGTATTTTATCAAAGACTCTTGATATAAGGAGGCATCAGATTTTAGCTTTGCTAATTCTGATAATATATTCCCCCAATTACAATAAATCTCTGAATCATCGTGAGCAAGTTCTATGGCCTTCTGGATTTTAGTTAGAGCTGTCTCACATATATTAATATCTGAATTTAGTTTAGCTAAACAATATAGTGCATTTCCCCAATTATTATATGTACTGGCTGAATTGGGGTTCAAATCTATGGATTTCTTGTATTTGGCAAAAGCTTCATCATATAGTTTTATATCTGAATTTAGTTCAGCTAAACAATATAATACATTTCCCAAATTATTATAAGCAATTGAATCACTAGGATTCAACTCAATGGCCTTTTGATATTTGCTCAAAGCTTCTTCATATAGAACTTTATTCGATTTTAATTTTGCAATAGACATTAGTGCATTTCCCCAGTTGTTATATATAGTATGCCGATTAGGTTCTAGTTCTGCTGCTTTTTTATAATACATACAAGCATCTTCGAATTGTTTTTTCATTTGTGCATCATATCCTTTCAGGAACCAATCGTTTACTGTTAGCTCCTTTTCAACTTTCATTTCTTTAATATCATCAACCAAATTGTTTATTTCTTCTTTCTTCTCATATGAGAGATTCTCTGGTGACATCGTATTTATTTCTTCAGCTAATAATGTAGCTTTTCTATTTAGTCTTTGAACTATTTTTCGGATATTCATAAGTTGTGGTTCGAGTTCATTTTTTTCACATTTTATCTTTTCAAATAATTCCTTAAATTCAGAGTCTAATCTTTTCTTTTTATCATTTATCTCTATTTTAGAGCTCATGACCTCTTTTTTTATTTTTCGTATCAGTTTTAGCTCTTTGTTTACTTCAACCATATTATGTTTAATTTTCCAGTTAACAAAGAATCCAATAAGGGCAATAGCAACAGCAGCGCCGATACTCATAAAAGTCATCCACCAACCAAACATTCCAACATGATTAGATAGGTACGCATGGTTTTCATTAATAATATTGGTTTGTGCTTGAATCTTATTATCGATAGACTTTTCATATAAGTCTATTTCATTTTTCAATGCTTCAATATCTTTCTGTTGAAGTTGTAACATCAAATTTATTTCTGTTTGAGTATATGTTTGCTGACCAACCTTTTTTTGCTGTGCAGAAAGTGTTGTAGGAACCAAGAGTAATAAAAATAAGATAAACCTGTTCATGCTAATTGTTAATTATAAAATTATAACGAATGAACAAAGATGTACTTAATTTATGAAATAAGCAAAAATATATTACTTTTCTTTGCGAACTAAATACCTTTTCCCAGTAATAGAATTTATTAAAAAAATATATCGTTTACTACACATTGATATTATTTTAAAACAATATACGTCATGTGCGCTAATTGATTTGAATGTGTTTATTAATCAATGATATACTTTTTTTGCATTACAATGATATTATCAATCTTTCCAGTTAGTGAAATATCAGTGCGGCGTTTGGAGATTGTACAGGAGAAAGTGAGCAGATGATAATTAAAATAGTCCGTTGTGATGGGACGTTCTTGCTTTAATATCAGCCCGCTTGTTTCGGAGGTGGCGAGGTCTTCGAGAAGATCGCTGATGGTTTCGTAATAAATAATCCTTTCCATACCTTCGATGGTAGGAGGAAGATTATCCGTTTCGGGAGTTGGGTCGGTGAGTACATGGACTTCGAGGGTTAATTCTCCGCGTCTCATTTCTCCGGAACGCTCCCAGTTAATTGAATAATCAAGGAATAAGGCCGGGGTGGTGAATTCGAACTCTTCAGGGGATTCGGGTTGACCATTGTAGAGGTCGATGAATTCGGGTGGGTACAAGTGGGCTTCATTAAATACGGCTTTGGTCGCTTCTGTTGAGAATAGATTTTGGATGGTAGTATATAGCTCTTTCATAAATTTATTGCGTTAAATGGTTGTTTATTAAAATATTGTCACTATATTTGCAGTGCTAGGCTTGCGAGTCGAGCGCGACCTCCACCCGTTAAGGAATTTATTTCTTGGCGGGTGGTTGTATTTTATAGCTTTCGTAAATCAAATTGCCCTCACTGTCTAAGATTAGAATTCCTTTCAACTGGGTTTCCTGCAATTTGTAGTTTGCCTTTGCTTTTATCTTTCCAATAGTGCCCGTATCTGTCTGCGCTGACAGCTTTACTACTGCATAGTCTGCCTGTTGTGCTGCATTGTCAAGATGCGCACTGATACGTTTTCCGTTTCCTTCGAGGCGCTTAAAATCGGTGACCCATTGAGTATCCTTACCAAATTGAAGAACTGCATCCGCATTTTTGGCAGTATTATGAAATTGCCAGCCATCCGGGTAAAACTTGGGTTTAAGAGCAGAATCTTTGGCGTGAATTTCAGGCAGCAATGAGGCTTCGGTTATATCGTCTTTTATCCGGAGCAGATCGGACAGGACTTCAAGATTACCGCGTAGCTCATCCACACCGTGCATTACATGCTGGTGTATCGGAACATCGCGGCCTCCGGCCTGTATGTAGGTATCAATATAGGCATTTTCAGGGGGAAGGTATGCGATGGCTTTTCGTATTTCTACGCTTGGTACACCTGTATAATATGGGTGTCCCTTGGGGAATATAAGCCCGGTTTCTCCGCAATTAGTACGGAACATGGGGTCGATAGGCAGAGTGTTGTAAGAAGTGCCAGGCGTTTCTTCCACATCATCGTCGGGAACCTGAATGGCTTCACAACGACAGTTCCAGCCGTTGGGCGGATAATAAGTACGCCAGAACGGGTCGTCTACCCTTTTGGTGATGCCATTCAGAAGGCGGTGTTCATTACGCACACTGTCGTCTCCGGCTGTTTGATAGCGGAGGTACGGGAAGAGGCTTTGTTGTGCCTTGAACTCTTGCCAGCGGGCGGACTGTGTAGCAGTGGCTATACAGGTATCGTATTCGGTCTGTAGCCAAGTAACGTTGAATTTGTTGTTGATGGTGGCTACCTGCTCTTTAAAATCCTGAAAGGTACGTAAACTGCCATCTTCATCACGCAAGGCGTCGGTGATGGTGCGGAGTTGCTGGTAATTCTTTGCAGCGGAAAAGCTAAATACATTCTGTGTCAGACGCGTTAGTGTCTCATAGTCCGGAGTATCCCAGTCTACGGATACAAGATCTTTCCCGTAGCCTGTATAAACTCCGTTTAATAATGTTTTGGCTGTTGAAGAAAGAAGTTCCGTGTCGTGCCGGACACCCTTTTTTTGCTCATAGACGGTAGCGCACAGACGTGCTATCTCTTCAGCAAAGTCGGGCAATTCATGCGACTGTGCGACAATGCGGGACTTTACCGGAGGATATAGATAAGATACGGGGGCGGGGCATGCCTCCCCGGAGGATGCCCCTACTGAAAATTTGCAAGAAATCCTCCGGGCTTTGCTTTGGCGATAAGCGAGGGTGTGGGACTGGGTGGAACGGGGTCTCCGTCGATGGGGATATTAAATGTCTTGCTAATCCATTTTGTGGGGATGGGATAGCCTTTATCCAAGAGGGTGCGGACGATTTCAAAGTGTTCTTTCAGGTCGAGCCGGACACTGGTGTCGAACATAAATTCGTCGGTTTCGGGGTTTATATCCCATCCGTAGACTTGCAGGATTCGCAAAAGTTGGTCATTGACCGTGAAGGTTACAATACGATGATCGGCAGCTGCTATCTTATCGTCTAAATTGCGTTCGTGTACTTCGGACTGGGAACGGCTACTTCCATTGTCGGAAATCATTGTACCACCTGTAAGAGGTTTGCCGATTTCGGTGTTGATGCGCTCTATTTGTTTGTCGTAGACTTGGTAGGCGTCACTGCCGGAGAAGGGCTTGATGTCGATGGTTGTACCTTCGGGGAGTACGGCCTGTGCCGCTTCTCCCAGTGCGGTGAGCATTGCATCTATTTTATCAATGTCGCCCTGTGAAGTTTTGTTGGTGGTGGCCGTGATGAGCGGAAAACCGAAACGCTCGGAAAATTCAGCCCATGACTGCTGGGCGTTACGTTTCCAGATGAGCTGACCGCAGATGTTGGACATGATACCCAGATCGGAGGGTTTGCCGACGTGAATAAGGGTGTTTTCGTATCCGGTGGCATAGGAAATTCCGGTGGTGGCGTTGACTTCGGGTAAAACCATAGACATAACAGGCACGACATTCCGACGCGGTACAAGAGCGAAGTTCATTTGTACAGGGTCGGTAAGTTCGAGGAGGGTGTAGCCGTAATATGGGGCTTCCAAAACGTCCTCCATGAAGTTATAAAACCATTCTTTTTTGAAGAGTTTTGTTTTTTCCTCATTGACTTCGCCTGTCTTACGGTCGATGATGGAGAAAGGGGCACATAGTGTGGCCGCTTTGCGAAGTTCGATCTGGGAAATGAAATGGCCATCGTCTTTGAGATTGTCGTAAAGGTCTTGCAGGAGGTAGAGACGCGGTGTATTCACATCGCCTGCAAGTTCTAATGCCTGACGCCATTTACGAATCTCGGCACGGGTGGTGTCTTTGAATTCTTTTATGATTTTTGCCACAATCGTATCGGAACGTTTTGCGGCTGTTTTTGGGACTTTCTTATTTTGATTAGCACACATACAATATGGATGTTTTAAATTTAAATTAAATCAGTTTAAACACGAATACGGGGATTCTAATACTTGTTGTCGTTGGGCTTGTATCGAGAGTGAAGACGAATGTCGCCTTTATACTCGTCGGTGGGAAGCTGGGGAAGGTCGGTGGGGATTTCTCCGGAGCCGACGTTGGTAAGCCAGTCGAGCGCATCGCTATATCGTTCTTTGCGATGCTCCGGGATGGATTTGGGAGCTTTCTTCGCCCACAGGTGGTAGATGGTGATGTCGATGGTAATCATAATGATGTAGTCGTCGCGGTCGTCTCCGGTAGCGGAGAAGATCGTGGCGCAGTCATACCGACCACCGATGTACTTGCGTATCTGGGAGATGGCGAACCGTTCGGCCTGCAAAATGGCGGCACGGTTCTCCGTTTTGTCGAGCAGACGCATCATTTCATCGCGTGCCTGAACTTCGTAATCTGATTCTTGTATAAAGTTTGCCATGTTAATAACAGTTTTTGGATTTTGAACGACGTTCCTTCCTGCTCGTGGTGCGGGCGGGGAACTTTTCGACAAAGGTTATTTTATTGAGTTTGGATTCGGCTCCGTGCCACGCGTCGGGGCCGTCGTCGTTGGCTTGGGAGCCGCGTTCGAAGGCTAGAAACTGATCGACGAGGGTGATAAAATCGGGGTCGTTCTGGTGGTGAACATTGAATATGACGTTGTGACGTTCGAAGAAACCGGACGTTGATTCAATACGGTCGAACTTGTCTGTTTTGCCACGTTTGTCAGCAACAACAGGGATATGATAACCACGTTCGTCGCCTTCGGTGTCGAAGTCATTTACGAATTCATCCATCGCAAAAAGGCCTTCGATGAAGTAGGATATGTTGTAACGGTCGAGTTTCTTATCTTCATAGAGATCGTACAGCCATTTGGCGCATTTGGCGCGGGAGCCACGACGGAGATAAACATAAATGATGTGATATTGACGGCCTGTTTTGCCAACCAATAGCATGGCTTTGTAGTCGCCTGCCGCCTTGTAGGAAAGGTCACCATAGAAGCACAGGGCGTCGTACTGACTAAGTGGGAGCATTTGACCCCAAATGATGTCTTCGTGTTTGAATACTGCACCGTCTTGTATATGCACGTGCATGTATTCGCGCATGAAAGAACGGTAAGGCGTGGAGTTGAATTTTTTGCGCCAGTATTCGGCATTGTTCTTTTCCGGCCATTCGGGTTCAAAGGTATTCAGGTTCTTGACTGCACAGACTTTAAGTATGTAGTAGTGGGACGTGTCACCGTCTTGTGCGGCCTGCTGTATGCCTTGCAGGAAGAGCAGACGGAGGCGGTTGGTGATACTGTTTTTATGGAAATTGTTGTTGGCATATATGAAACGGTCGGTGCAGTCTTCGTCGGAATCAAAGCAGCCCCAAACGTCTTCGGTGATGAATTCGATTGCTTCGCGCATGAGTTTGTCGTTGTTGACGTGGCGTTTGTTGTCTACGTCGTCAACTACGATATAATCGGGGCGGTTTTCGCCTTCGCGCGCACCACGGGGAGACTGACCGAAGCCCAGTGAGGTGAATTTTACTCCGTCGGTGGTGGTGAAATCACCATCCGCCCAGTCGCCAAATTTGAAACGATGGCCGTAGTCGTTGATGATACGCTGGTTGTACTGCAATTGCGCTTGCAGGGATGAAAGAAGCTTTTTTGCTTTCGGTTCCGTCTCACCAATCAACAACATATATTTCATGTCGTTCATGGCGAGATACAGGAACAAGGGGATTCCCATGTCTATGTGTACAGACTTTGCGGCTGAACGATACCATTCGGCTAAAGCACGGATATGACGGTTCTTTATGATCTCTTTTGCCAATTTCCGGTGAAACCACGCACATTTCTTTTTGGCATAGTTGGGGAAATAGTACTCAAACCACTTAATGTAATCCGCTTCAAGGAATTTCATACGACGCGCCTTATCCGCAGGACTTTCATGGATGCGGATGCTGGTGGACTGCGCTATGCGCTGACAATGTTTGTCGTAGTCGTTTAATATTTTATCATATCTGGTTGACATAGAAATCTGTGTTTAGGATTCGAGACTGATGCGGTATTGCAAGAACAGTTTGTGAAATTTGGTGAACTGTATAGCCATTGCCGGCTCCTGCTCTGCCATCCAGTTATCAAATTCACGAAATACGTCCATGACGGTGCGCACGTTTATTTTTTTGTCCAGCTGGTCGATGGCGGACATGATTTTACTAAGTTGATCGGCCTTCACGTTCGACTCCTCACCTTTCGCGAGCTTTTCGGCTTCCTTGAGGAGCAGTTCTTTGATTTTGAGCGGTGTCAATTGGGATTCGGTTTTACGATCATCCCATGACTTTTCGCCCTCACGCCCTTTCTTCCATCGGCTGACGGTCTGTTCTGTTACCCCAAGATTTTCGGCTATTTCACGCCCTGTAAGGCCGAGACGTATGTACATATCTTCGGCTATCTCACGCTTTTTATCGTTGCTTATTTCTGCCATATAATACCTTATTTTTAGACAAAGATGTAGTCTAAATACCTGAAAAGAAAGAATGTGTTCAAGCGTTAAAACCGCGTGTTCAAGGGGTGTACAGATAATTGGTTTGTGCGGAAAAGCAGATTATGTTTGTTGAAAATTTAAAGACGCAATGGCAAAAGGTAAGAAAACAGGTGAGGTTAAAATATACGGAGATATTTATTCGTTCGGGTATAATTCGGGCGCCAGCTTCATCGAACGTTTTGAGGACGCCCGAAAAGGTGCAGATGAGATAAACGTGCACCTGCATACGGACGGAGGAGACGTGATAGAGGGCACGTTGATTTATAACCACATCAAATCATGTGATATTCCTGTAAATGTCTACATAGACGGGGTGTGCTGTTCGATGGGAACGGTGGTGATGATGGCAGCCAAACGGGTGTATATGTGCGAAAACTCTTATCTGATGGTACACGCCCCGCAGGGGGGCTGTTATGGTACGGCTTCGGCTATGGAGAAAGTGGCAAAAGGGTTGCGCGGAATGGAGAAGAACTTCAAAAAAATATATGCTGCAAAAACAGGTAGAAGTGAAAAAGAGGTAGAGGAATTGCTGGACGGGGATAACTGGTTTACAGCACAGGAGGCAATGGATGCGAAATTGATAGACGGGATTGTGGAACCAATTGCCACAGACGTAACGCCTATTTCCGCGGAGGAATTGAAAATGCAAACACCTACTGCGCTGTATAACCGTTTTTCTGCCTGCCTGAAGGCGGGAACACAGGAAGAGGATAAGGCTTTTAGTAATAATCATAAAAAACAGAGTGAAATGGACAAAGAGGGTTTGATTAAAAAATTCGGGCTGACGGGTGTTACGGCACAGAGCAGCGATCAGGAAATTGAGGACGCTATTCAGGCAAAACTGGACGCGGAGAAACAACGGGCGGACGATGCGGAGAACAGGGAGAAAGCGGCGGAAGAGAAACAGATTACGGATGCTGTAGAAGCGGCTTTCAATGGTAGTAAGATTACAGCCGAAGAGAAAGCCGTGTATGTGGCAATCGGTAAGAAGAACGGTTTTGAAGCATTGAGTACGGTGTTGAAGGGAATGAAACCTGCTCCGTCACTGGTAAGCGCGACACGGGGAGGAAATGCCGGAGGAACTGCGACGGGTGCACGCACGGAATGGACGTGGGAGCAGTGGCAGAAGGAAGACCCGCGCGGGCTGGAGAAGATGAATAGGGAGGAACCGGAGAAGTTTAAGGCGCTTTATGAGGGAGTGTTTAAATAGGTTTTAAACTGGCTTTAAATAGTTTTTTTAGTGAAATTTTAGTTGAAAGAGTGAAGATGAAAAATTTGAAAAGTAGATTGATTACAGCGTTTCTTGCGCTGGTGGTGTGTGTGGTGATTGGTTGCGTGATTGCTTCAATAGTCGGGATTCCGTTGTGGACGGGTGCTGTGGGGATGGTGGCAATTGGCGTGGGAATGAGTTTCGTTCGTCTGCCTAACGGGTTGCGCGCGGGTGTGTATGTGGAAGTGTGGACACGTCAGGTGGTGGAGCATTATACGCATGCGATGGAGGGTACGTTTCTGGATGGTATCCCGGACTTTTCACAGTATTCCGAAAATGATGTAATCCACCTTAGTGATGTATCCGGTGACCCGACGGTGCTGGTTGATAATACGACGTATCCGTTGGAGATTGAAGAACTGGAGGACGGGGATATTTCGATCAAGTTGAGCAAGTTTGAGACGAAGGCTACGAAGGTGACCGATGATGAGCTGTATGCACTGGCGTATGATAAGATGGCGCTGGTGAAAACGCGACACGGAAACAAGTTGAGCGAGGGGATGCTGGATAAGGCTATTCACGCTTTTGCGCCTACGGAGGACACGGCAGAGACTCCGGTGTTGGTGACAACAGGAGAAGCGGACGAAACAGGCCGACGGAAATTGCAAAGAGTGGATATTATCAGCCTGCGACGGAAACTGGATAAATTGAAGGTTCCTAAAAATGGCCGTAGACTGGTGTTGTGCAGCGATCATATTTCGGACTTACTGGAGTGTGACCAGAAGTTTCAGGGGCAATACCATGATTATTCTACGGGAGTGATCGCAAAGATGTATGGCTTTGAGATTTATGAGGCTGTGAACTGTCCGTTGTTTGACTGCACGACGAAAAAGAAAAAGAGTTTCGGTGCGGTGGCTACGGGGAATGATTTTGAGGCGTCTGTGTTCTTCTACGTTCCGCGCATGTTCAAATGTAAGGGAAGCAACAAGATGTATTACAGCAAGGCTGAAAATGACCCTGTGAACAAGAGAAACCTGATTAGTTTCACTGCAAGATTCGTAGCTCTTCCGCAGAAGAAGGAAAAGGCTGTAGGCGCGATTGTGTCGGTGAAGAAGACTGCGTAATGTTTAATTGGAGGAAGAGAAGATATGGCAAGTAAAGCAAAAGCAAAAAAAGGAAACGAAGAGGCGGCCAGAATCTGTAAAGAGCTAGGTTGTGGCAAATTGTTTATCAATACCAAAGGGGAATACTTTACGGAGTACACTTATGCCCTTGCAAGCGAAGGCGGGGACAAAAAGAAGGTTGAAACGTATGAAGACAGAACAGAGGTAGAAGAGGTTGAAATACCTATAGCTGAAGAAAAGAAAGCGGCTAAAGATAAAGAGCCTGCCAAAGAAAAGAAAGCGGACGAAGTGAACAAACCGGAAAATACGGACGGGAATGAGTGACAGGGTAAATATCAAAAAAGGCAAGGTCGGGAAAAGCGTACTGGGCAGCTATGAAAAGATTTCTGCACTGGTGGGGTATTTCGGAGCTGTGGGCAGTGGAGAAACGACGCTGGCAGAAGGGCAATACGCTTTATTGACGGCTACGACAGACATGGCGGCCTTTGGTATCAGTGAAACTGCGAATCCGCTTCTGTACCATCATATTTCGGAATATTTCCGTATAGGCGGTAAAGGGGTGCGGCTGTATGTGCTGAACGTGAAAAAGGGAGCAAATGCCGGGTTTGTAGAACTGATTACCGACAAGAGTGTGGAAAAGATGATTGCCGGGGCGGATGGAACTATTTTCAATCTGGGATTTGCGTACATTCCTGCGAGTGCTTCTGTGGTGGATGGTGTGCCAAGCGAGACGCTGCCAGCTATCAAAGCGGCACAAAATCTGGCAGACTGGACGCAGAAAACGAACCGACCTGTGCATATCGCGCTGGAATGTGCCGGACTGGGGAGTGTGACAGCGGCTACAATGCTGAATTTGCGCGATCTGAAAACGGACGGGGTGGCGAATGATTGTCCGCAAGTGTCGTTGATGATCGGGCAGGACTGGGATTTTGCGGAGACACTGACGGGAATGGAAAAGAAGTTTGCCGATGTGGGAGCCTTGCTGGGGTGCATGGCTGCACAACTTGTATCGTACAACGTTGGAGAGGTGGCTACCATGATACTGACGGATGCAAACCGGGGAAACTGGGTGAATGCCGGGCTTTCATCACATGAAAAGGTGAAGGAGAAGGAGGACGAACTGGATGGACTGAATACGAAAGGGTACATTTTCGGTGAGTATTACTCCGGTGTGGTATGTTTGAATGACGATCATGTGTGCGCACGCATTGTGGAGGATAAGGACGGTAATATGAGTGAAAGTACAATTGCTCTTAGCCGGACGAACTGCAAAGTGATGAGGGAACTGTATGCCGCTTATTTGCCGAAGGTGAAAAGCACTGTCCCCGTTGATAAGGAAACGGGAAAGATGGGAACGGGTACGGTGAAGTACTTTGAGGATATGGGGAATGACGTGTTTAGTAATATGGCGGCAAGTCAGGAACTATCTGGAGGGGAAACGGAAGTGGATGGAGAGAGTAATCTGCTGACGGGAGAGCGGGTGTTGAAGGTGTTTTATCGGTGGGTTCCGATGGGGTGCATCGGAGGTATCGACGGAACGGTGAATATTAAAACTTCTATTTGAGTATGAAGATACGTAGAGATGGAAAGGCGTATGATGGTGGGGATGCGACCGTGTTTGCACTCGGACAAATGTGGGAGGAAGTGGTTGAAATAGACTATAACACGACGCAGGAACATCAGAAGAATTTTACGTTGGGAAGCCGCAGGGCTACGAGCTGGAGTCAGGGAAAGATTGAGGATACGGGGAGCATTACGATGATGATGAATCAGGCGGTGTCGCTGGAGAATGCCTGTAATGGGGATTTATTGAATATCAAGCCGTTTCCTATCAATGTGACGTTCGTGGATGGATATAATCAGATTGTGAACGATACGATTCTGGCGAAATTCCAATCACAGGGACGAACGGTGAACACGGAAATGGGGTTGAGTAAACAGTATGAGTTGTTTGTGCTGGAAGTGACTTACAACAGAGTGTAGAATATCAGGAATTAACAGTTTAAATAATTGGAAAAATGGAAATTACAAAAGAGTTGATAGCAAGCAAAAAGGTGGAGAATCCGGGGTGTAAAATAGCAAAGGTTGTGCTGAAAGCGGAGGATGAGAAGTCTGTGGCATTGGAGATTCTGGTACGCAGCCCGAACAGACAGGTAATCAGTGAAGCAGAGAAATGGGAAGCGACGAATCCGGGAAAGGCAAAGGAGATTTACGTGAAAAGTTGCGTGCTGACGGACGTTGAGAAAGTGGTGGCGGATGATAACCTGTTTTATCAGGCGTATTTCGCAATTACCGATCTGCTCCCTTTTCAGAAGCCCGAAACAGAGATATTATAGCGGGATGCCCTCCGCTGCTGGATACGGCAAACACGGACTATGTGAGAAAGTATAATGCGCTGATGAGCTTTTATTTTCATATTCCGTATCCGGAGCGTTTATCAGATGAAACATGGGCAGAGAAAGTGAGACAAATTGAATGGCTTGCCCGGAAGGGGCTGTTGGGAGTAAAAGTGGAAGAGTGAAGTTATGAGATATACAGTTGATTTGATTTCCCGTTATCAGAGTGCTTTCGGATTTGTAGGGGGGACACTGGTGGGTGAATTGGAAGGGCTGGCAAACGGGGCTATTTTTAAGGCTGGCATAGCTTATAATGAGGCACGATGGGAAGCGAAAAAGTTAGGCAGAAAGGAGCCTAAATATGACGCTAACTTATACGCTCCGGCAGACTGGCACTGGGCGGAAATGACCCTGACGCATGAGGATACAAAACTGAACTTTTCTATCGGGGGACTGACATCGGAAACGGAGGGGGTGTTTGCTCCTCCTCCACTGATGCGATTCAGAAGAACAAAGAATATCACTGTAACGGTGGTGGACGGTGGAGATGAGGCGGAGATTGTGGAAAACTTCGGGGTAAACAGTTGGGATATTGAGTTGAATGGGTTGCTGGTGGATATGGATGAACATGCGTATCCGGGGACGAAGGTGCAGGAATTGGCGAAGTTCTTTGAAATTAACGATGTGATTGAGGTGGCCTGTCCGTTATTGCTGGACATGGGGATAAAGTCGATTTATTTTAAGGAACAGGGATTTGAGCCAGTTGAGGGGTTTCCGGATACGGTGAAGTATTCATTGACGGCTAAGAGTATCAAACCTGCGCTGTTCTCTTTAATCTAGGTGTGAGATGTTGTATTTGAATTTATGCTCACGGTTGACCATTGAGCCGCAAACGGGCAAGAAGGTGGTTTTAGACCGGATTTCATCGGCTGAAATAAGCAAGACGGTGGAAGTGCTTGGGGATAAGGCGACGGTGGTGATTCCGAAACGGTATGGAGATGGAACGTATGAACTGACATCTCATATTGCAGCAGGCGACAGGGCACGGCTGGAATTGGGATATAACGGGGAGTTGAAGGTTGAGTTTGAGGGGTATATACGGGAAATAGAAAGCGGGTTTCCGATGAAATTGCATCTGGATGATGAAACGTTCTTTATGAGGTCGAATTCATTTGTGAAGTCGTGGAAGACGGTGAAACTTAAAGAGGTGCTGGAGTATATTGCTCCGGGGTATGAAATAGATTGCCACGACGCATCGCTGGGAAAGTTTCAGATTGATAGTCAAAGTACGCTGACGGTGCTTAGGACGTTGAAGGAACGATACGGATTTTATTCGGCCATCCGGGGGAAAAAGCTGGTATGTAAGTTTAAATACGAGATAGCAGAAGCCAAACAGGTGCATGTGTATGATTTCTCTAAGAACGTGAAGAAAAGTTCATTGAAATATAAACGCAAGGAGGACAGGAAGATACGTGTGAAGGCGGTGAGCTACAACCGGGACGGAAAGAAGGTAACGGAAACGGTGGGAAACAAAGAGCAGTTTGCTTCGGTGAAAACATTGAGTTTTGCGAATAAGACGGCTACGGAATTGAGAGAACTGGCACTGGCGGAATATAAGCGCGTTTGTTTTGATGGGTTTGAGGGAAGTGTGACGGGATTCGGAATACCTCTGACAAATGCCGGAGATACGCTGAAAATAGTCTCCAAGCGGGAACCGGAACGGGAAGGACAATACCTGATCGAAAGTGTGACGGTGCGCTATGGGAATGCTTTTTATGAGAGAATTAATCGACTAAGTTACAGGATATGACAGCAGAACAGGCTTTTGGAGAAATGGTGGAGTCACTGATGAAACGTATGGGGAATACCGGGGCAGGTTGCCGGGTGTGTATCGGTACGGTGAAAGAGGTGGATGAAAAGGAAGGAACGTGTGTTGTTGAGCGGGATGATGCTCTGGAACTGAATGAGGTGAGGCTGAATGCGGTGATTGATGAGGAGATAACGGACAGGTTTATGGTGGTTCCTGCAAAGGGCAGTTTTGTGATGGTGTTGCTTTGGGAGGCTACGGAGGGGATGATTGTGGCAACATCGAAGATTGAAAAGGTGATGATGAAAACCGGGGAGATTTCTGTTGAAGTGTCGGCTAGCGGAGTGGTGATGAATGGCGGAAAGCTGGGAGGGATGATTGATATTGCAAAACTGACGGAGAAGGTGAATACGCTTGTAGATGCGCTGAATAATCATACACATCTGGTAAATACAACGGGGTCGGCCAGTGCTCAATCGGGAACGGCGGTAGCTATTACCAGTAAAGTGGCGAAGTTGAAGAAAGGGGATTATGAAGATGAGAAAGTAAAGCATTAAGGTATGAGACGGGGAATTTTGCTAGGGGATAACGGTGATTTGCAGGTGAAGGTGGTGCGGGATTCTTCCGGATTGATAACGCAGGGGTTGGTGGCAGGTGAAAGTGATTATACGCATGTAAAGTTGATAGTAGAAAGCAGTCAGGGTGATTTTAAGGATTATCCGGTGCTGGGAATCGGTGAAAGGTATCTGAAAAGCGTAGGACGGGCGGCAGAAATGAGGGCGGATATATTGACACAACTGGAGCTGGACGGATATAAGGCAGATGTACAGGTGAGCGACACAGGAAAGCTGGTGATTGATGTGGAATGAAGTAAAAAATAGGTGATGATGAAAAAGAATGTGCAGTTGTGGGTTGCGGTATTCCTTTGCTTTTGCGGGGTGGTTTTGTTGTTTTGCGGATTTTGGGTGGCTCCGGTTGGGGAGATTCATAATTCGGTATTAGTGGCCTACGGTGAGATTTCGGCATTTGCAGGCTCGGTGTTTGGAATTGATTATGTGCGCAGCACGGCATTTAAACGGGGTTTAAACGACATTGAAAAGAAACTTAAAGACAAGGAGGAAGAAAAAAATGAATAAACCAATTTACATTGTGATTCATTGCTCTGCAACACGCGAAGACAAGGATTTCACGGAGAAACAAGTGAATGAGGCGCATGTGGCTCGCGGGTTCGGGAAATGGGGGTATCATTATTATATCCGGAAAGACGGAAGAGTGATAAAGATGCGTGCGGAAAACGAGATCGGGGCACATGATAATTGTATGGTTCCGGGTGAAAAGTTAAGTTATAACCGTTGTTCGCTTGGTATCTGCTATGAGGGAGGGCTGGACAAGAATGGGAAGGCGAAGGATACACGAACGGAGGCACAAAAGAAGGCTATGGCCGCACTGGTGCAGGATATTTGCAAGCGGTATCAGATTTTTGATGTGCTGGGGCATCGGGATACTTCGCCAGATAAGAACGGGAATGGTGTGGTTGAGCGATGTGAGTGGCTGAAGGAATGTCCATGTTTCGATGTGAAAAGTGAGTTTAAAAGTTGGTTGCCTGCTATAATTGTGAAGCCATGAGGAAAAGGTTGTTGATTTTGTTAATGGCGTTTTCGCTGTTTTCCTGCTCTACCAAAAAGGTGAGTACGGAGCAGGTGGATTATTCCAGACTGGTAAGCGAATGGCGGGAACTGGCGGCCAGATATGAAAGGCGGTCGGAAGTGTACAAGGATAGTCTGGTGATAGTGAAAGGGCTGATGGAAAAGAGCAGTAATGTGGCTGACAGCATTTCGCATCTTGAAACTTCGTATGCGTTGAGTGACGCGGCTATCAGAGGCGGGAGGCTTTATCATTGGATTGAAAATAAAGATAGTATTCCGGGACGGGTGAAGTATGTGTTTATTGAAGTGGAGAAGCGGGATACACTTTGGGTGGAGAAGTCGGACACGGTATTCATTGAGAAAAAAGAATATAAGGAGACTGTGAAAGAAAAGAAACGCCTGGGAGATGTATTCTTTTATACGAGTGGATGGATTGCGTGGGGGCTGGCGTTGGTTGGTTGCGGGATTTGGTTCAGGTATAAGGTAAAGAAGGGGGAGAAATGAAAGTAGTGGCATTGGATGGACAATCGTTGGTGGATATTTCGATTCAGGTGTATGGAAGTGCGGAAGGGGTTTTCATACTTGCACGTGAGAACGGGCTGGAGGTGACAGATGTACTGAAACCGGGACAGGTGCTGGAGTATTCGACAGGTAATGTGATTGCGAAAAGCATTGCACAGTATTTCACTACGAAAAAGATTCATCCTGCTACGAGTGTTCCATTCAATCCGGAAGAATCGGTGTGGGAAGATATGTTTGATTTAACTTTTTAATGGTATGGCTCGGAGTGTACAGGAAATAACGGACTATCTGAAGACGAAGTTTGCAGAGGACAGCACATTGCAACAAGTGTACGGTCTGGAGGATGGAAAGACGTTTGATGAACAGTTCTCAAAAGTGAGTATAGAGGCAAGACTGATTGACGTGTTTGCATGGACGTCGTGGGGACTTGAAAGCATTTGGGATACTTTCAGGACGGAAGTGGAAACGGTGCTGAATGATTCGTATGTGACCGGAGAACGCTGGTATTATCAAAAGGCACTGGAGTTTCAGAAAGGGGATAAACTGGCTTACAACGAACGCACATGCAGATTTGACTATGCGCAGGTAGACGAGGAAAAGAGGGTGGTGAAAAATGTTGCTATCCGGCAGGTGATTGATGAAGGGGTGACGAAACTGAAAATATATTTCAGTGATGCAGGCAAGCAGCCGATCACGGGGGATATTCGGACGGCATTCGAATCGTATATGCGGGAAATAGGTGCGGCTGGTACACATTTCCTGTTTGTGAGCGAAACACCGGACGAATTGAGAGTGCATCTGCATGTGTATTATGACCCGCTTGTGCTGAACAGCGCAGGAGAACGTATTGAGGGAAGCGGGAAACCTGTAGAGGAGACTATAGAGGCATATCTGAACGCGCTGGAATATGGCGGAGTGTTTTATTCTTCGAAGCTGGTGGATATGATTCAAACGACGGAAGGCGTGAAAGACGTCACGCTGGACGAAACTACGTGGGATGGAGAAAAGGAATACCGGAGACGAATTGATGCGAATAGCGGGGCTTTTGCCTATGTGAAACAGGATGGAGACATCATTTATTCAATAGACTGATGAACTGGGGAAGATGGATTATTGAACGGCTACCGAAAAGATTGCGGACTGTGACTTTATTTACGTTGTGCATGGTATATACGGCATTCATAAGGAGGGGACATGATGAATTCCTGGAGTGGCAAAAGAAAATGAAAATACGAATGTCAGGAAGTCCGCAGGCGTGTATGCTGAAGAAAGTGATATATGACGAGCTGGGGATTAATATTGAAATAGAGGAAGGGAACGGGAAACCGTATGATTTCATTATAAAGACCGATTTTTCAGATGTGGACAAAGAGAGGCAACTGTTTGCCTTATTGAATAGATATAAGCTGGCGGGTAAATCGTACATATACGAAAACTCTTCTGTTTCTTATTTAGCATATTGGGATAAGTTTGTATGTGAAAAGACCATTGCTCAAGCCGAATATTATTGGGGGGCATTTGTATGTGAAAGACGGACGATTCGCCCGGAAACTGTGATTCTGACTATGAACTATCATTATAAATATGATGCTTCGTTCAATACTAGCACAGTATATAAAGTTTCAATTGTGGCAGGCAAAGCAATAAAGTCTGATTTGTTGATAACGGCTGATATGTATGTACCCGGTTATGATACTCCTCTTAACCCTGAATTTGTTATGAAGAAAGGAGACAGCTATTTTGAAGTGGAGACATGGGTTATAGACAGACACGCAAATGAGAAGGTGAAACCGTCGTATGATAATTATTATGAATACAAATTAAGCGTAAAAAATATATATGAGTGATATAATCATAAACACAGGGATGCAAAGAGCTACCGAACTGACAGTCAGTAAGGAGGTAGGCGGGGTTAGTGTAACAGGGTATCCACGTATTTATAAACTCGGAGATTCTTTCGGAAATAATGCGGCTATGACGAGTAAAGAGTTGGCGGAAATCTCTATTGAAGCATATCAGGCGAGATTGACCGATTTTGCAGCGTATGTGGAAAGTATTGAAATTGGAATTTCAATTGATATTTCAGAGGCTTACAGGGAGAATCTGACGGTATGTCCAATTTAAAACAATTAGATTTATGAGTTCTATATTAAAAAAGAAAGCGGAAGAGATAAGGGATGAGGTGAAATTGAGAGCCAACTCATCCAAACGCGTAGGCGGATTGCTGGTTGAAATGATTCAGCAAATTGAATTATTAGTTTCAGATAAGAAGATAGTAATCGAATCCTTGCAGTTTAAATCTGATAAGGATGCTGCCTGCTTTTCTTTTGACGTGGCAGATGAGAACGACAATAAGAAAAATTATAAATTGGATATTCCTATTGCTTCCGAAACTTTAACCGGGGTTTTGACTCCGGCAGAACTTTCACTCATCCATACCAAAATAGAAAAGGTAAACAGCTTGTTTACGGAATATAATGTGTCAGCCAACCATCCTACGGAGGGCGTAAACGGGACGAATATATATACGTTTGAAAAGGCCATAATTAAGGTTCCTGCAACGATGAGGAACGGTGGTGTAAAATGTGTGTTTCTAGCCTATGATCTTGGTAGCACGGAAAAGACACATGCTGAAACTTGGATTTTTGACGGTGGGATATTTGTTGATAAGAGTAATTGGAAACAATGGGCGACACAAACAGAACAGGAGGATATAACCCAAATACTTCAAGAATCACTCAATTCATTAAATCAGGAGATTAACAAGGAAATGACGCTTGCTATTAGTCAGATAGATACCAAAGTGGATGAAGCGGTGAAGGACAAGACATCAAAACCTCTGATTATCTCACAGGCTGAAAACAAGGCAGGAACCTATAATGTGGGCGGGGAAAATATTGATATTTGGGAAAGAAGCGTGCAATTACTTTCATTACCTAAAACACAGGAAGAAAGTAAGGAATACGTTATTGCGGATGAGCCGTTAGGCTTTGGGACGTATGTTAGCATAGAGTCTTTTGTTGCTTCGACTGGAAAAGGATTGAATAAGGAGTTTTTCAACTTCAATTATGACATTACCCGTTTTTACATCAATTCTCAATTACAGACGTGTGTTGTGTTAAAATGTAAGAATGCCGTGAATGAAGAGGTTAACGGCCTGATGCACATTCAATATTGCAAATTTTGGGGTGATGTGGTCGAGTTTGATATTACGCTTCCAAGCTCGGTTGACAAAGAGGCTGTTTCGTTGGAAATCCCACCTTTGAAGTATAACAAGAAAATGGCATTCAGCTACATCACGGATGACAGCTATGCCATCTACCAGTACATTTTCTCTGCCATCAATAAACGGCTGGTTGCTAAGGAATTCAAGCTCCCTGACGGGCGTGTCTTAAGTTACCATTTAGGGATGCAGGGAAAGCCCGAATTTGACAGGTATGTTTCAGGCGGCTATTATCCGGAACATTTTGCCCAGTGCACGGACGGGGCGGGCGTGAAACACCGGTACGCCACGACCGTATCCGCATGGGGCGACAAACTGAAAGACCAGTATATCGGGCAGGATGTCGGGATGCATTGGCCGTGGACATCCGAGAAGGAATTCAAATTCTATTTCGATTTCGGGTTCATGTGCGCCTACCATGACCTGATAGGTTATGACATTGATACGGTGAATACGCAGGAGGAGTTTGACAAGTGCATGTCGGATACCGTGGCGTTGTTCAGGGAATATGTCGGACGCGTGCCCAAACTGATGGTCGAACCGAACGGGGATCATAAGTATATAAGTTTCTCCCGCAATAATGATATCGTGCAAATGATTAGCGCACAGTCGGGCGACCCGAGCATCAGGAAGGTGTATCCTTTCAAACCGGATTTCTCATTGGGCAAAGAGGACGTGACCGTAGAACGCCTGTTCGCTTATGGGAATGACATGACTGCGGATAATGACAATCCGCAGTACGCACAGGACTTGTTGGACATTCTCTCCGGATTCAATACCGCAACGGACAGGAACACTATATACTGGCTTATCGGTTCAGCCCACCGCAGTTCACACTGGGAAGCCGTATTGATAAGGAAGATACATGAGCTTTACGGGGACATCGGGAATGACTCCCTCTGGTTCCCGACATTGGAGGAGTTCTTCGAATACTGGTATATGAGGGAAAACACGTTGTCTGTAAAGACTGTAACGGAAACGGGGGTACACTACAGGATGTATGTGCCTAAAGGGGTTAATTTCTTTTTCAGGGATTTGTCCGTACTCATATCAGGTGTGCCGTCACTGGGAGGAGTGTCTGTTACGTCCGGTGATAGTGTGTATGGGACTTCATTCGGCATGAATGACGGCAAGCTGCTGGTCAACCTCGACTTCAACCCGTTGCTGATGGAACGGGTGAACAAGTATGTGGAAGCTTTTGAAGCCGATTACAACAAGGAATACGCTTATGACGACGCCTATTATTTTGTACAGATGCTGAAGGACGGTTTGAAAGAGCCTTATCTGGCGAGAATCAATAAATGGGTGTCACCGCCTGTACTTGAATCGTTTGTGATCAATGGTGGACAGGATTTCACGCAAGACCGGAATGTAACATTAAACATAACGTACAGCGGACAGGCGCCATCTCACTACATGGCCGGTGAGAATGCCGGCTTTGCCGGAGCGTCATGGGTGGAATATACCGCGAACCCGACATTTAAATTATCAGAAGGATTCAACGCGAAAACGGTTTATGTCAAGTTGAAGAACGTATACGGGGAAACCGGAACGTTATCAGATGGAATAACCTTGCTTGAGCCGACACTGACCCTTAACGGCATCACGATAGATAACGGAGCAGCTTCGACGATACAGAGGAATGTAAATGTAACATTTGACTACCTCGGATATCCGACTCATTATATGATTTCGGAAAGTTCATCATTTACAGGTGCGACATGGGTGGAATTCACAGAAAATCCGATAGTACAACTATCCGCATCTTATGGCAACAAAATACTGTATGCAAAATTGAGAAATGCCACAACTGAAACGGTATCCAGGTCAGCCGCCATCGAGTTGATAGATACTGTTACGGCACGGTTGAACAGTATTGCTATCAACAATGGTGATACCAGCACGGACTCCGGTATTGTATCGGTTAAATTTGAGACGTTGAATACCATCACTAAATACAAGATCGGCAAGCAGGCGGATTTGTCCGACTGTGCAGACTGGATTGTGTGGGCTGGTTCGACAGTTCAATATGACTCAAAAATAGCGGATGGCAATTTAACGGTATATGCGCAGGTTGGAAATGGTACAACAGAATCTTCAGTCAAATCAGATTCTATACTGGTAGTGCAGCCTGTTGTGTTAACAGGAATAACGCTGGCAGATGGAGAAGATTCTTTTGCCGGCTATACCGTGCCTGTCTCATTTGAAATCAGTCAGGGGACTCCGACGCATTACAGGTTGGCGGAAACAGCAGCGGGCTTGACATCCGCTGCCTGGTTAACGTGGAAGGATGGTATTACTTATAAGTTCTCCGCAATAGGCAATAAGACTTTGTATGCACAAGTTAAAAATGCATTGTCGGAGTCGGGAATCGTTAATGATTCTATCAGCCTGACAGAGCCTCCGGTTAAGGTGTTGATAGCTTTTAATGCAGCAGTTAATAACACCGTTGAGTATTCTGTCGCAAATGGGGATACCATCAACCAGATAGTAATGGCTACACATCCGGGATATGAAGCCAAACAACTGAAGGATAGCCAGGGGAACCTGTTACAGTGGTATATTAATTACGATGCCGGCAAGTATTCCAACAATGCCATATTTTATCAGAATGGCATGAATAACTATATTTCTAATACGACAGCAAATGATGAGGGAGTATATCCGGCAGCAACTTTCATGAAATGCCAGGCATCAATGAAAAATGTAAGTGATGGTGGCAACAGGCTACGCATCTCATTAAATCTTCCGGCAGGAAGGTATAAGGCGAGAATTCTCTATTCTCCTGCTGACAATTTCCTGCTGGAGGAGAAATACAGGGTCAATTCTTATTATGGTGTATTCGATTGGGAAACAGAGCTGGCGATAGTCAAGGTAGGAACGGAAGGTTTCACGGGTAAAGGGAATAACCAATATAATAATGAGTTTGAGTTTACTGTATCCGGTAACAGACGTGACATTGACTTCGCGGCATGGCAGGAAGGTTCACCCGTTCAGGGTTTCAGGCCGGGAATGAATTTAATCGAGCTCACAAGGCTGTCTTAATATTAATCTTTAAATAAAAAAAGTATGTATCAAATTAATCAAAATTGTATCGCATGTGGTAATTGTATCGCAGAGTGTCCGGTGGGGGCTATCAAAGAGGGGGATCATTATTCTATTGACACTGAATTATGCACGGACTGTGGGGCGTGTACTTCAGAATGTGCGGCGGATGCCATTGAAAGAGTTCCGGAACCTTCAAATACAGGACAGATGGAAGAATTGGAAGGATTTCAGGATACGGGGAAGTATCCGCCCAGTCAGGGAGACCTCATCTATCTGGGAAATAATGGTTTCGGTTTTGTAGACAATGTCATTATCGACGGTTCCTATTGTATAGTTCATTTCTACGCCACCGTATACGACTATAAATATGAGGGTAACTCGATGGCAATTAAACAGCCGGATGCCATGCAAATGTCATCTTCATACTTAAAGAAACCTACAGAGGCTCAAATGAGGGAATTCAGAAAGCATCTTAACGAAAAGAATCTGACATTTGATTACGGGTTCAAAAAAGTGGTGAATAGAGCGATTAGTCGTGTAGAAGCCGGAAGCCAGTATTATTATATTGATACGGATATGGCTGAACGTACTGCAACAGACGATGGACTTGATTCGGGAATTCATTACGCACGTTTCAAACAAGGAAATTACTTCAAGAATAAGAGCAGGGCTTCCTTGTTGGGGAAGGAGGTACGTAATATTCTCAAGAATTTTATTATGCCGTATGGTACTTGGACTTAAACATAAATAGGATGAAAGGCGGCTAAATATAGTTGCCTTTCATTTTGTTATCCTAACGACCTCATTATATCCCAATTGCTTTTTGTATTTCAGTTTGTATCATGCTGGTTAATTGATTGGTAAGGTGCTCGGATTGCCCTATGAACTTGCGTTGAATGAACGTACGTTTAAACTTGCGTTTATGGCTTTTGACCGTATGGGCACGAATGGTTCCTGCTTTAATCCGCTTTCCGGAACGGGTGTAGGCTTTTCGTTTGTGAGCACGACGTTGGTGTGGCCTTACTTGTTCTGTGCCTTCAATAGTACCGCCATCGTTATGTATGCGTGCGTAAGGTACATCAGTACCAATAATGACATAATTTGCTCCCACGTATACTTTACGGATGCTTCGTTTAAGGCGTCCGGATTTTACAAGGGTAGAACCTTTGAGTTTTTTTGTCTTTTTCCAAGGAGTTTCGGTGGTGTCTACCCAATTTTTTTTTATAAAACGCTCTTTGGAGAAATTTACAGCTATTACAGCAGCTTTTTGAGGGATTATACTGATAGCATGTTCTACGCTTGCACATATACGCGATAGCTCTCTATAATCAGGCTTCATAATGTTTAAACGTGGTTTAAATGTTATTTAATAGGTTGATTCAATGCTACGTACCACACGCATACACATGTCAGTAAACCACTCCTCTATCTGTGTAGGTTCCATGTGTTGGAGATTTGTATTTTGTGTATTGATTCCCCCTTTATTGAAAGCCTCGATGTTTACCGTAAGGTTACGAATCTGACGGGCAGAACCCGTCACAGAATCGACGCTATTGTCAAGAGTGGTCGAATTGGCATTGCTGTTAGTATCATCTTTTTTTGTCGGGTCAAGAGGAGAAAGTACATTGCGGCCAAAGTTTGTTTTTGTCTGCCATTTGTTCTGGAAATCACGTATTAAGTTTTTCATGAAGTCCATTTTACCTTTGGAGTAATCCAAAATGTATCCGGATTGTTCTTCACGCCATAATTGACGATTTTCTCCACCCCAAATATATAAGGGAGCAGACATGTTATTTACGTCTTTTACTGCTTTCCAGTGGGTGTCATCTATGGCTTTTAGAGCAATATTTAACTCTGACAACTTTTCAGTATATTGCTCTTTAGTTAGATTAGCAGCAGTTTGTAGTACGTTTCCATATTCTTCGCTTTGTTTTGTCCATCCTTCATTATATTGCTTGTTCTTATTGCCTTGTTCGCCTCTTATAACCCACATTACACCATTAATCATCTCAAGTTTTAACTGTGCCCACCATTCTTTGAGAGGTAACAGGTTTGTGCCGATCTGAATCTCTAATGCTTTTATTTTGTTTTGAAGAGTTTCATTAATGTAATTTACGTCATTTCTGGCCAGCTCTAAAGCTTTGTTAAGCCCTAACTTGGTGGAATCAAAACTGTCAAATGTGTTTTGAAGTTGTCCGCTCTTGTCGGTTGCTGCCTGTACTAATGATATAAGACCTTCGGAGCCCGTGAATTGATTTTTGAGGGCTATTACTTTTTTATCCCCATCCAAAGCCAAGAACTTTTTGTTTAGTTCCATCATAAGACTGTCGGCCTGCTTTATATTACCATTCGTGTCGTAGATGCTAATCCCGATTTTCTTGAAGGCTTTAATAGTGGCATCTTTGGTGAGATCATTAAACATCGATTTTGTAAGCGTAGCGGCCTCATCGACAGATTTGGTTTTGACGGTGAAAAGAGCTAGCAGTTTATTTGCTGTATCAAATGTTTGATTGTTGGCTGCGGCGGCTCCTGCATAAACGGACTGAACTTTTGCAAGCTGATCGAAAGTTGTCACACCTACTTTCACTGTAGCATAGGCAGAACGATTAAATTCATCTAATTTTTCAGCTCCAAAGCCAAAGTTTGCCATTCCTTTGGCGGTTCCGGCAATATATTCGTTGAAATCCGCTTGCATAAGATTGGCAAACTCTCCTTGCTTTTCTACAATACGCTTTACTTCACGACCAAATTTGCCCGTAGTACTCTGGACGTCAAAGTAGCCCATACTGGTTTTGTCCGTATCAAATCCTTTATCAAATGCGGTATCCAATACCATGCGTCTCAAAGAGGCTATCTCTCTTTTACTTTTATCCAAATTAAGGTTTGCAAGGTTGCGGAACTGTGTATTGAAGTCTGCCGCCTTCTGGGTTGTATAGTCTATTCCCTTGCCTAAAGCCGCAACGCCTGCCACTGTCAATGAAATGGGGTTTGACGCCAACTTGAAAGCATTTCCAATCAATGGGACTTCGTTGATTATTTCTTTTGAGTTCTTTGCAAAGTTGAATTTTAAAGTATTCATCTTTGCTTGCATTGCGTTAACACCCTTGAAGGTGTCTTGTTTTGCCTGATTCAATCCCACACGAATCTTATTCTTAAGAGAAAGCAGGAGTTCTATTTTTGCCTGTCCGTTCATATCATCAGCACATTATATTCCTAATGTGACAAATGTAAGGAATATCTTTATTGATTGCAATGCAATCATGATAACCATGTGAAATGCTTAAAAACGAAATTTATACGATTTGTTTTTTTTATTAGCACTATTTGTTTTGCCGATTATACTAAATCTTGCATAAGCCCGATAGATTTATTTAACGTCAGTTCAATATAAGTTTGAGTAACTGACGTTATTTAGTATGCTGTTTTACATATTCCGAGGGCAAGCAACCTACGTACTTCTTGAAACTGGTAGAGAAATAGGAAGAAGAGCCGAAACCGACCATGCTGCTAATCTCTGAAATGGAATAACGTCCCTCAAGCAGCAGCTTACAAGCCTTATTGAAACGGATACGCCGGATAAAGTTTGCGGGCGGTTCACCGGATACGGAATTCATCTTGAGATAAAGCGACGAACGGCTCATGCAAAGTTTGCCCGCCAGTTCGTCAGACGTGAAGCCCTCGTTACCGATATTCTCTTCCACCACCTGAATAGCTTTGCTCATAAACTCCTCATCCAAATTATTGGAAGTCATCTTGGCGGTATCAATATCAATCGTGTTCGAATAATAATGTTTCAAGCGTTGGCGCGCTTTCAACTGGTTGGCTATCTTCCCTTTCAGCAATTGAATGGAGAATGGCTTTGCCATGTAATCGTCCGCTCCCGCCTGAATACCCTCTGTCTGCGCATCAACACTTCCTTTGGCGGACAGCAGAAGTACCGGAATATGGCAGGTTTGCAGATTTCTCTTGATTAACTGGCAAAGTTTGATTCCGTCTATTCCCGGCATCATCACGTCGGAAAGGACAATATCTACCCGATGTTCCTTCATGATAGCCAACGCTTCTTCCCCGTTTCCGGCCGTAAGCGTCACATACGTCTGCCGGAAATTGTCTTTCAGATAGTCCACCATCTCCTTATTGTCATCCACCAGCAAGATAGTAGGACGTTCTTCTTCACCGGCAGTCTCCGGTTGTCCGCCGTCCGGAGACGTTTCTTCGGATACCGCAGCCGGAGTTTCACCGGAGAAATATTCATCAGTCAACGGGAGTTCCCGCGAAGAAACGGTTACTACGGCTTCCTGTTCCGGCAATTCCCGTTCTTTTTCCGCGAAGGTATTTATATCGGCAGGCAAAGTGACTTTAAATTCCGTGTATCGGTTGGGCTCACTTGCCACGGTGATAGTTCCGTGATGTTTCTCTACGAGCATTTTCACCAATGACAGTCCGATGCCTGTTCCTTTCCGCTGCCCGTCCACCTGATAGAAACGTTCGAAAATACGGTCAAGCTGTTCCGCGGATATACCGATGCCGCTATCCCTCACCGTGAAACTGTACGTATCCCCCTCCGCGTGTAGAGAGAGCGAGATATTTCCACCGTCCGGCGTAAACTTAAAGGCGTTTGACAGGAGATTCATCAGGATAGTCTCCAGATATGCCTTGTCTGCCGGAAGCAGCCGCCCTTTCAGGTCGGACTCCATGCTGACACTGATAGCACGCTTCTGCGCGTTTTCATTAAACAGGGCAAGAACGTCCTGCAACAATCCTTCCACATTCACCGGCATCACATGAACCGGCAGCGCTCCCGCTTCGGCTTTGCGGAAATCAAGCAATTGATTGACTATGTGCAACAGCTTCCGCCCATTCTTATATACATAATCCAATTTCTGCCGCACAGGAGTGTCTATCGCACTTTTCTGCCCGAGTAGTTCCTCCAGCGGAGCCAGTATCAGGCTCAACGGAGTGCGCAATTCATGGGACATATTCATATAAAAACGCACTTTCTCTTGGCTGACTTCTTCTATCTTGCTCCGTTCTATCTGCTCGATTCTCACCTGCATCTTCATCTTGGCACGGGCTATGAAGAAGTAGATGATGAAAAAGAGAAGCCCCAGGAAGAAACAGGCAAAGAGGGTCTTTGCCCACCAAGTCTGATACCACATCGGGATGATGTGCACGAAAAATTCGGTGGTCGCTTCACTCCACTTGCCGTTGTTGTTGCATGCCTTCACTTTAAAGACATATTCGCCCGGCGGAAGATTGGAGTAACTCGCCCGTGCGAATGAAACATGACGGGAATAGTTCCATTCCGTTTCAAATCCTTCCAACTTGTAAACAAACTGGTTCCGTTTGCCCGCCAAATAGTTGATAACAGCAAACCGGATATTGAACAACTTCTGGTCGGAAGGGAACGACATGCCGAGCATACGCCCCTGCGCGTCCTGATAATAGCGTACCCGATCGCTTTTCATATCCGTAATCACTTGATTAAAGACTACGGCTCCTGTGACAACGGCGTCCGGAGAATACGGGTTATCTCCCAGTTCGTAGGGTTTGAAGTAGGCGACACCGCCTAAAGAGCCCAGGAAGAAAGTACCGTCCTTCGCCTTGCAAGCTCCGAAATAATTGAACTGGTCGTGCGGCAGTCCGTCCTGCTTCGTATAATTGAGGAAAGTGCCGTCTTCCCTGTTGAAACAGGACAAACCCTTGTTCGTTGTGAGCCACAAACGCCCCCGTTCATCTTCCAGTATGCTATAAATAAAGTCGTTCGGCAGACCGTCTTTCATTGTATATTGCTCCCATACGGTCGGTGCGCCCTCTTTATAGCAGTACAGCCCTGTGGAAGAGCCTACCCAGATGTCGTGACGGCTGTCTTCCAACACACAGAAGGCTTGTATCAATCCATGCAGATAGGCGGAAGAGGAAAGATGCAGTTCTTCCAGTTTCCCACCGGCATACAGGAACAGGCTTTCTTCCGTTCCTATCCAGATTCGGCCTTTCGAGTCGCGGAACAAAGTATATATCAGCACATTCTCCAGTTTGTTATGCTTCTTGGCCAACGGATGCGGCGAGAGTTCTCCTGTCTGTTTATCAAAGAGGAAAAGCCCGTTCATCCCTCCTACCCAAAGCGTTCCGGCCGATTTTGTTCTGTCCAACTCTGTTCCATCCAAATCTGTTCCGTCCAATATGGAATAGCAACTGTTGTTCAGGGAAACCGAATGGGGGAAGTCGTATGTCTCTATCCTGCCGCTCTTGCGGTTCAGCCGGCTCAGTCCTCCGCCATGAGTGCCCACATAGACGCTGCCGTCCTTATCCGTCCATATACATTTTATATTATCAGACTTCAGGGAATTGGCGGAAGTACCCGCACGAAAGAATGAGAAATTTCCGGTTTTCCGGTTGTAGTAATTCAGCCCGCCGTCGTTCGTACCAATCCACAGATTCCCGCTGTCCGGTTCTTCGGATATACAGCTCACGGTGTTGTCACTCAGAGAGTTCCGCCATGCAGAATGTTGCAGACGTCCGAAAGCGGGAGCCAAAGGATGATAATAATTCAGTCCGCCGTAGAACGTACCGATCCACATACCGCCCTGGTTATCTTTCAAAATAGAGCGGATAGAGTTGTGTCCTAACGAGGTAGGGTCTTCGAAAGAGAAGCGGCAGAGTTGGAAATTCTCCGTCTCCGGTTCAAGAATAAGCAACCCTTCCATCGTGCCTATCCATATTCTTCCCTTATCGTCCTGACACAATGTCCTGACTGAGTTTGTCAGGAAGCAGGCGGGCGTATTCTGCTTGTTATAGTGCTTTTTTATCTGAAAATTGTTATCAATGCAATACACTCCGTTGGTCAATGACGCGAGCCAGCAGTTACCGGTTCTGTCATCATAGAGCATGCCGGAAATCACTTCCCCTTTCAGTTGAAGAAGAAGCCGCGTCACGTTTTCATTGCGTTCATAGTAGAAATATACGCCTTCCGACGTTCCCAGCAGAAAGCCGTCATTCATCCGGCAGACGGAATAGATTGTTTTTCCGGCAAGCTCCGGTTGTACCTTCATCTGTCCCGTGTTCTTATTGAAAATCATCAATCCGGCATTCGTGGCAAGCAGGAGCCGGCCGCCCTCTTCCGGTTCGCCGATCGCCAGTACCTGCATCGGCTGATTGTCCGGTGAGGAGTAGTTGGTGAAGTTATTTCCTACGATATTATAACGGGACAAGCCGACCTGAGTGCCAATCCATACCGCTCCCTGCGGGTCGGTGTGTAGTGAATAAATATGATTATTCGCCAGGCTTGCCGTATCGTCCGGCGCCCTGTAATAAGAAGCGAAACGGGAACCTTCATACCAGTTCAGCCCGTCTATCGTGCCTACCCAAATCTTATTATTATGGTCTTGCGTCAAAGCAAGCACCGTATTCTGCGACAGTCCGTCATCTACGGACAGACGCTTGAAATGGATAGGGCTGTCGTCAGCCAGCACGGTATATAGAGGAAGAAACAATAAGCAAACGGATAATCCGAATACGTACTTAAATAGCAAATGCCGGTCTTTCATGAGCTGATATTGAAGAATTTATTGTAAAGATAGGAATTTTCAATTCAATCTTATAAAGGAATCCTGTTTTTTAACTCATATAAAGAACGGCATCTACCTAAAAAACTAATACTATACTACTGAAGTCCCGCAAGTTTCTGCATAGCTTCTCCTCCTTCCGGAAGCCATGCGGAATGCAGCATATGCGAAACTCAAATTAATTATCCGATTTCTCTTTCAAATCCTTATAGCGTTTCAAAGCTTCCAGATAGTAATAATCGGCATAATTCAACGGCGTATCAATTTCGCTGTCGTGCGGGAAACTGCCGACAGAATGAAGCAGGATAAAACCGTGGTTCTCTCCCTCTTTCGCCAGATATTCTTCGGACGACAGTTGTTTCAGGATATTTTCCGCATAACGGAAATATTCCTCCCCTTGTTTCTTGTCCCCATATCCGCTCAGTTCCAGTAATGCGGAAGCTGTTACAGCGGCGGCGGAAGCGTCTCTCGGCTCATCCGGTATCTTGGGCGCGTCATAATCCCAGTAAGGAATATAATCATTTTCCGCCGGACGGTGGTCGATAATAAAACGGGCTATTTTATGGGCGGCATCCAGGTAGTTCTGCTGTTTGGTGAAACGGTAACACATGGTGTAACCATACACTCCCCATGCCTGACCACGTGCCCAGGCGGAAGAATCGGCATATCCCTGAAAAGTTCCTTTTGATTCCACCGTATCACTGTCCGCCGAATAACTTACCACATGATAAGAAGTCATGTCCGGTCGGAAATGATTCTTCAGCGTCTTGTCGGCATGGGAAATAGCAATATCACGATACTTAGGGTTATTGGTCTGTTCCGAAGCCCAGAACAGCATTTCGAGGTTCATCATATTATCAATAATCACCGGATAACTCCAGTCGCCGAAGTCCCATGAACGAATCAACCCCACTTTCGGGCTGAAACGGGAGCAAAGGCTTTCGGATGAATGAACAAGAATCAGACTGTCAGCCGGCTCCGGTTTCAATCGAAGGCCTTGCCCGTAACTGCAAAACATCATAAAACCCAAATCGTGATTCCCCGTGTAATACTGCATATCCTGCAGGCGGTTCGTGTACTTCCGTGCTTCCTTTGCCAAAGCCTCATCACCGGTCAACTCGTATGCCAACCACATCGAACCGGGGTAGAAACCGCTTGTCCAGTCCGTGGGATGTTCCAACCGGTACTTTCCCTCTTTTATCGAACGGGGGAAGCAGGCGGTATCCGGCTCATCCTTCAATTGTTCAGCCATATAGAGCAACTGATGTCCGGATGTTTTCACTGCATGGTCGAACCATTCCATCTCATTTCCTTTCGGAGCATTGCAGGCAGTCAGGAAAGCAAGACTTCCTACAGCCAGTAAAAGTTTGTTTTTCATTGTTATAATTCTACTATTGTTGATGCAGGCAAAGGTAAGGCTATGCGAAGAAACAGAGTTTATATATCTTCTTTTTCATTTCCGTTTCTATTTCAACGGACTTTGATTTCGTCCAAAACTGTTTCGTTTTTATCTTTTATTTAAATAAAACGGCACGGATTCCACAATTCCTTCCATTTACTTTCAGGAAGTTAATCCGCTCCCCCTCAAACGCACATCATGTAGAAACTTATAACCTATAACACTGAAGGAAATAGCAACCAATTATAGTTCCTCACATACCCGCATTTCCATACCTTTATATACCACTACAATCTTGTGCAACTGCGTAGAGCCGACGGCTTGTTTCACCGTATCGGTATCCGCATAGCGATTGACCTGTACGATGGCTTCCTGACGCAGTTCCTCCACACAGGTTTCTGGATCTTTATATTTGGCGTATTTCAACTCAACAATGTAGCTATGCTTCATGTCGGGATAGATGTCGAGCAAGGGACAAAGGAAAATGTCTACGTAGCCTGCTTGCGTGTCTTGTTCGGAGATAGGGCGATAGAAGCGGTTCTGCGCAGTCATGGCAAGAGTGAAGCCGTGAACGAAAAATTCGCCTTTCTGCTTGTCGCGCTGGGAAGCGTAACGTTTCAGGCAGTCGGCAATGTAGCCAAAATAGGCTTTCCAGTCGCCATCATAGGCTAGCCGACTGGCAAGTTCACTCTTTTCGTAACTGCTGAAACTCAAGTCGGCATCATTGTACGTACTCAGCAAATAAGTATAAAGTTGTTCCTGAACCACTATGTTAGGGATGGTCAGTTTGGTTTTTCCTTTATACAATCCGCTGATGGTGAGCATGCCGAAATAGTAGAGCAGGCTTATGAAGTTGTCTGGATGGGTGATGTTGATGGCAGGGAAACCTTTCTTTAACTCGCCGGTGATGAAGCCTTGGCTTACTAGCGTTTGAATGACAGAAGCATCATGAGCAAACTCTTTGTCCTTGCGGATAAGCATACGTAGCTTCTCGTAGTCAATGCGGATATTATCTTCTACCATATCTTGGGGAACTTTACCACGCATGATGTAGTTTTTAACGAAGTAGAGCACCATATTAGAATTGTACATCGTGGTATCTCCATAACATTCCTGTGCAAAACAATAGTTATCATACCACGGTTTCATTATTTCAATCAGTTCATCTACGCTATGCTGGAAGGGACTGTTGGTTGAATAGTAAGTCAGCATTTCGCGTACTTCTCCTTCAGTGAATCCCATCATTTCATTAAATTCCGATGTAAGCGAGTAATTCGTGCCGATATTGAAGCCGCTGGTGAGGTCGTCCATCGTCACAGGGCTGACACCGGTAATGAAGCAACGCTTGATGCTGGAATCCGTCCCTGTCTTTACTTTGTTGAAGAAGGCACGCAGATAGCCTTCGCCGTGTGTTTCATTGGTGTAGCGGTGTAGGCTATCAGCATCGGAAAGGATAGCGTTAGTGAAGTGGTCGTACTCGTCAATGAAAAGATACATTTTCTGTCCGGCACGTTCGCAGGCTTGATAGAGGTAATCCAATTGTTCTACGGCTCCACTAACTTGGTAAAATCCTTCCAGCGTGCCTTGAGGCAGAAGGTCGGCATATTTCTTGCAAAAGTTCTCGAAAGTGATTCTGCAATGAGCATCCAGTCCGTTGCGATAGTTGTTTAGCTCACCGATAATACCGGAGAAGTTAAGATAAAGCACCAGATAACTGTTACGGTCGGGAGTGGGATACTTTCCGATATAGAGGTCACCAAAAAGGGTATCGAATTTATCCCTGGTATACACGTCATAGTATTGTCTCAGCATATTCAATGTAAGACTTTTGCCGAAACGACGCGGACGGATGAAGAAGAAATAGCGGTCGGCCTGTTCTATCATGGAGATGAAACGGGTCTTGTCCACATAATAATAATTCTCGAGGCGGATATCCGCGAAGTTCATCATGCCGTAAGGCAAACGTTTTCTGTCCGGTACAATATATTTCATTGGATCCATTTTCTGTCCTCCTGCTATTTCCTTATCTTAATCAACAGTTTTACAAACTTCCACACACAAAGATAGTGAAAGTTATTGTCGAGAGAAGGTATCCGAGTATATTTTTAAGCATTATAGGTAGATTTTATCTCATACACGAAAGAAAAAGATAACCTCTCCCTAGAGGCAAGTGTAAAGATAGAATTAAATCCTCTAAAAACATGCAGAGACTTTCCCTATTGAAAAAGTCTCCGCATGATAAAAACCGACTAAATAATATCCATCACAGAAAACTACATGACAAATATAAATAGTACCCTCAATTATTATTAACGAATAACTTCCACATCAATTATATGTTATCGCACAATATCTTCCGGAAACTTAGCCGGCATTTCCACCCGTTTCCAAGTTTCATAATACCAGGTATTCAGTTCATTTCCATTCAAATCATTCTTGATGAAATATTTTAAATGCAGGAAATCACTGTCCTTAATTTCAAATTCGAGAATATTATCCTGATTGTCCAACATCGGAAGATGAATATTCTTTTCTATACTTTCTTTATAAGAATCGTCCGTCAAGAGTTTCCATGTCCCATATCCTGTAATAATCGCACTGGAACCGGGGATAACAGTGAAGTTCACAATTCTTCCGTCATCACTCAATACTTTGAATGTATTACTGGGTTTCAACTCTCCCGGAACATCGGGAGATTCCGACACATAATGGCAAAGTTGCCAAATACCTTTCAACTCGGCCGCTTTGAATTTAGTTTTCTTCTGGGCCATCGCACCTGTTACCGCCAACAACATTATTGAAAGCATGGTAGAGAAATAGAGCTTTTTCATTGTCGTATTATTTTAGTTAACACTCTTCTATGCGTATCCCCAAATATAAAAATTTATTTTGAGAATAGAACAATGAATGGCATAAAAAAACTCGCATAACCGAAAGATTATGCGAGTCTTACATAAATATACCGAAATATTAGAAATCAGCATTTCTTGGTGTACGCGGGAACGGTATCACGTCACGGATGTTCGACATACCTGTTACGAAAAGCAACAAACGTTCGAAACCGAGTCCGAAGCCGGAGTGAGGACAAGTACCGAACTTACGGGTATCCAGATACCACCACATATCCTTCATCGGGATATGCATTTCTTCAATACGGGTCATCAGCTTGTCATAATCCGATTCACGTTCGGAACCACCGATAATCTCACCGATTTTCGGGAAAAGAACATCCATTGCACGTACCGTCTTACCATCCTCATTCTGCTTCATATAGAAAGCCTTGATGTCTTTCGGATAGTCAGTCAGGATAACCGGACGTTTGAAATGTTCTTCCACCAGATAACGTTCGTGCTCGGAAGCCAAGTCTACGCCCCAGTAAACCGGGAACTCAAACTTATGGCCTTTTGCTATGGCATCTTCCAAAATCTTGATACCGTCTGTATAAGGCAGACGAACGAAATCATCTTTCAATACACCTTGCAGACGTTCAATCAATCCCTTATCGAACATATTGTTGAGGAACGTCACGTCGTCCGTACAGTTTTCCAACGCCCATTTCACACAATACTTGATGAACTCTTCAGCCAAGTCCATATTGTCAATAATGTCGTTGAAGGCAACTTCCGGCTCAATCATCCAGAACTCTGCCAGGTGGCGAGGAGTATTGGAATTTTCGGCACGGAACGTAGGGCCGAATGTGTAGATAGAGCCCAGCGCAGTAGCGGCCAACTCACCTTCCAACTGACCGGAAACGGTCAGGCTGGCTTGCTTGCCAAAGAAGTCGTCCTCATAAGAGATGGAACCTCTCTCGTCTTTCTTCAAGTCATACAGGTTCATGGTAGTTACCTGAAACATCTGTCCGGCACCTTCACAGTCAGAAGCTGTAATGATCGGCGTATGGAAATAGAAGAAACCCCTGTCATGGAAAAACTTGTGAATAGCAATCGCCATGTTGTGACGAATACGGAACACTGCACCAAATGTATTGGTACGCGGACGCAAGTGAGCAATCTCACGCAAGAATTCCATAGAATGACCTTTCTTCTGCAATGGATATGTGTTATCGCAAGTACCCAGCACTTCGATTTCACGAGCCTGTACTTCCACTTTCTGGCCGGAACCAACTGACTCTACCATTTCTCCGTTCACGCTGATACAAGCGCCGGTGGTAATCAGTTTCAGCATCTCTTCATCGAAATTAGCCAAATCTACTACGACCTGCAAATTATTTATTGTAGAACCGTCATTCAGTGCGATAAAGTTTACTTGTTTGCTACCTCTGCGGGTGCGAACCCATCCTTTCACATTGACCATAGCACCAATATCTGTGCGCTTCAACAGATCAACAATTTTTGTTCTACCAATCTTTTCCATTTAACTTTTTCTTTTTAGATACAAGAAGACGAGGTTTCAATTGCAAGATTCATTTTTTCCTGCTCTCTTTCCTCGTCCCCTGTCAAGTTGTTATTTATTGACTTATTATTCAAACGAACCCATTCGGAGGTAGTTTACTTCTGCTTCCGTCAGGTAACGCCAGTCTCCGCGACGCAGACCTTTCTTGGTCAGTCCGGCGAAGAATACACGGTCGAGTTTTATTACTTTATAACCCAATGATTCGAAAATACGGCGAACAACACGGTTCTTGCCGGAGTGAATTTCGATACCTACCTGGTCTTTTCTGAAATCATCTGTATAGCTGATAGCATCTGCATGTATTTCGCCGTCTTCCAACTGGATGCCGGCTGCAATCTGCTCCATATCCGCTTTTGCCAGATTCTTGTCCAACTGAACGTGATAGATTTTCTTCTTCAGGAACTTCGGGTGTGTCAGCTTGGAAGCCAGGTCACCGTCATTCGTCAGTAACAGTACACCGGTTGTGTTACGGTCAAGACGTCCTACCGGGTAAATACGTTCGTTACAAGCGCCTTTCACCAAATCCATTACCGTACGGCGTTCCTGCGGGTCATCCGATGTAGTAACGGTATCTTTGGGCTTGTTCAGCAGTACGTATACCTTACGTTCGATGCTAACCGGTTCCTCGTGGAACTTCACCACATCCGAGCGTTTGATTTTTGTACCCAATTCAGTAACCACCTCACCGTTTACAGAAACCACGCCTGCTGTGATAAATTCGTCAGCCTCACGACGTGAACAAACACCTGCGTTAGCCAGGAACTTATTCAGACGAATCGGTTCGTTCGGATCAACAAACTGTTCCTTGTACTCGATTTGTTTCTTAATGCTGTACTTGGCATTCGGATCATAATCGCCGGTACGAGGACGAGGACGGTATCCGCCCTGACGGTCGTTGTTGTATCTCGGACGATAACCACCACCGCCACCGTTGTTGCTGCGATAGCCGCCACCACCTTCACCGTTATTGAAACGGGGACGATACGGACGGTCGCCACCTTCACGATTGTAAGGACGCTGCGGACGGTCGCCACCTTCATTATTAAAGCGGGGACGGTACGGACGGTCACCACCTTCACGATTGTAAGAAGGGCGTTGGGGACGGTCACCGTAAGAGCCACCACCTTCGCTATTGAAGCGGGGACGTTGCGGACGGTCGCCATATGAACCACCTTCACGATTGTAAGAAGGACGTTGGGGACGGTCGCCGTAAGAGCCACCACCTTCGCTATTGAAGCGGGGACGTTGCGGACGTTCGCCACCTTCATTGTTATTGAAGCGAGGACGATACGGGCGATCGCCACCTTCACGATTGTAGGAAGGACGTTGAGGACGGTCGCCGTAAGAGCGGTCGCCATAAGAACGCTGCGGGCGTTCTCCACCTTCATTATTGGTATTAAATCGCGGGCGATACGGACGCTCCCCGCCTTCACGGTTGTAAGAAGGACGATACGGACGTTCTCCACCTTCTCTGTTGTAAGACCTGTTACCATCACGGCCGGCACCTGTATTCTCCTCATTGAAAGAATTTTCGCGCCATTCTTCGTTTTCTGTGCTCATTTTTTTATTCGAATAAAATTAGACTTTGGCCTCACGGCCTATTTAAAAAACACGTTTATTGTATAAGTAAACAATTAAAGTCCCGTATAAGTATGCGGGGTTATTGCTCTTAACTCTTTTTTAATCTCTTCGCTTACATTCAATTCTTCGATAAACTCTTTGATAGAACTTTCTGTAATCGCCTGGTTCGTCCGGGTCAAAGCTTTCAAAGCTTCATACGGATGCGGATAAGCCTCACGGCGCAGGATTGTCTGAATAGCTTCCGCCACTACGCTCCAGCAATTATCCAAATCACGATAAATGGCCGGTTCGTTCAGCAGCAGCTTGCGCAATCCTTTCAAAGAACTCTGAATCGCAATCACGATATGACCGAAAGGCACGCCTACGTTACGCAGAACGGTAGAGTCGGTCAGGTCACGTTGCAAACGTGAAACCGGAAGTTTCACTGCCAGGTGCTCCAAAATAGAAGTTGCAATGCCCAGGTTCCCTTCCGCATTTTCGAAGTCGATCGGGTTCACTTTGTGCGGCATGGCGCTTGAGCCCACTTCTCCGGCTTTGATTTTCTGCTTGAAGTACTCCATGGAGATATACTGCCAGAAGTCACGGTTCATATCTACCATGATGGTATTGATACGCTTCATTGCATCAAAAACAGCGGAAAGGTTATCATAGTTCGAAATCTGCGTTGTATATTCCTCACGTTCCAATCCTAGTTTTTCTGCAACAAATAGATTGCCGAATTGTTTCCAGTCATACTGGGGATATGCTACATGGTGCGCATTGTAATTTCCGGTAGCACCGCCGAACTTGGCAGTAATCGGACAAGCCTTCAACATTGCCAACTGGCGTTCCATACGGTAAACGAATACCATCACTTCCTTGCCCAAACGGGTAGGAGAAGCCGGTTGACCGTGAGTCTTGGCAAGCATCGGGATATCAGCCCATTCTGTCGCATACGTTTTCAACTGCGCAATCAGTTCTTCAACCAACGGATAGTAGACCTGTTCCAGTGCTTCCTTGATAGAAAGGGGAACAGACGTATTGTTAATATCCTGCGAAGTCAGTCCGAAGTGAATGAATTCCTTATAGTCATCCATTCCGCCCATTTTGTCAAATTCTTCTTTAAGGAAGTATTCTACGGCCTTCACGTCGTGATTCGTCACACTTTCGATATCTTTAATGCGTTGTGCGTCTGCTTCGGAGAAGTTACGGTAGATATTCCGTAAAGTTTCAAACACGCTGCTATCGACTCCTTTTAGTTGTGGCAAAGGAAGTTCGCACAAGGTGATAAAGTATTCCACCTCTACCTGTACACGGTATTTAATCAGTGCAAATTCAGAGAAATAGGCTGCCAAAGCTTTAGTTTTGCCTCTATATCGACCATCAATCGGGGATATGGCCGTTAATACATCAAGTTCCATACGTTTTCTTAAGATAATTATCAGACTGCAAAATTAACTCTTTTTCCTGAGTTATAAGGCAAAAGGATAGAGAAAGTTTGTATAAAAGCGGTAAGAAATAAAAAAAGTCTCACGAAATACTTCGTAAGACTTCCCTTTTGGTAGTGGGCGTTGACGGATTCGAACCGCCGACCCTCTGCTTGTAAGGCAGATGCTCTGAACCAGCTGAGCTAAACGCCCTTACACTTCCGTTTCAAAAGCGATGCAAAGGTACGGCTTTTTTTGAAACCTCCAAACATTTCTTCTATTATTTTTCAAGAAAGTTTTTACCCTTTTGACAAAACTACTGATTATCAACAAATAACAAAAAAAGTTTTTTTTCGTGCAGATGTCAATTCTTTAAGCTAATAACCGCCGCAACTATTTTATACTTCTGCCTAAGCATACCTTATACTTCTCTACCATTCGTAAATACAAACTTCTTTTCGTCCGAAAGGGATGCATTGAATTCGAATCCTTCCCAAGAGAATTTTTTCAGTTCTTCAGGATTTTCAATCTTATTCTTCAGGATGAAACGTGTCATTTCGCCACGGGACATCTTTATATAGATTACTATCGAAGCCAATTTTCCATTCTTCCACACTTGAAATTCGGGGGTGATGACACGCACTTCTTTCTCCACCCGTTTCCAGTCGAACAAGCCTTTCATCTCGTCACTTGCCAGGTTACAGAGTACTCCACCCGCCTTCTTTATATCTTCTATGAACACATCCGTCAGGCGGGACTGCCAATAAGAGAACATGGTCTGATTTCCCAATTCCGGCAGCACCACGTCGCCTTCCAAACGATAGGAACGAATGGTATCCAACGGCCGCAACAGGCCATAACAGAAAGAGGTCAGTCGCAGGTGTTCCTGCGCATATTCAAAATCATCTTTGGAGAAATCCTTCGCGTTCAGACGTTTGAACACGATTCCGGTGTAAGCCAGCAAAGCGGGGAGTTCAGGCGTTCCTTCCCCATGAAAGGTTTGATAACGTTTATAATTTTCTACGGCTATCTTCGAATTCACACGCAACAAGCGTTCCAGTTCGTCCACCGAAAACTGGGACATCTGCAAAGCAATCCCCGACGCTTCTTTTTGAAAACGCGGAACTGTATTCAAAGGCACTTTCACCTTTGAAGTCCCGCTCATAGTCTTGGCACAGGATAGAAGTACTAACATGTTTAAATCTGATTTTATCTTTTTAAAGAACAAAAATAAAAAATAAATCGCTTCTCTTACCGGCGGATAGCCAAATTATCCTTATTTTCGCCCGACAATTAACTTTAATCATTTATTAATAACAAAAATCCCCCTTATGAGACACACACTGATCCCCCTGAAAGTGCTATGCCTATTGACAATCTTTTGTCTGACCGGGAATTTATCCCGCGCAGCCGTTAATCCGAAACCATTCGTAGTTCCCGAACTGAAACAATGGACGGGAAAAGACGGTAATTTTATTCCGGAAACGGATGCGAAAATCGTCTGCACTTCATCCAATCCCGAACTATTGAGAATAGCACGAATGTTCGCCGATGACTATCAACAAATGTTCGGACAAGTATTGAACGTGACGGAAGGCAAAGCGAAAGCCGGAGATTTCGTCCTATCATTGTCGAAAGACAAGAAACTGGGACAAGAAGGCTATGACATCAAGATAGCCGACCGCGTGACGCTCTCCGCTCCGACTCCTACCGGACTTTACTGGAGTACACGCACCCTCCTGCAAATAGCGGAACAAACCACCGACCATCAACTTCCCAAAGGGACTATCCGTGATTATCCCGACTATCCCATCCGTGGGTTTATGATAGACTGCGGTCGGAAATTTATCCCGATGCCTTATCTCCAAGACCTGGTGAAAATCATGGCTTATTATAAGATGAACACCTTGCAAGTCCATCTGAATGATAACGGGTTCAAGCAATACTTTGAACACAACTGGGACAAGACGTATGCCGCTTTCCGCCTGGAGTCTGACACTTATCCGGGACTGACTGCCCGCGACGGTTCTTATTCAAAAAAAGAATTTATTGATTTCCAAAAACAGGCAGCAGCCAACTTTATAGAAATCATACCGGAGATTGATATCCCCGCCCATTCACTTGCGTTCGCCCATTACAAACCGGAAATCGGCAGCAAGGAGTACGGAATGGATCATCTTGACCTGTTCAAGCCGGAAACTTATGAATTTATGGATGCCTTGTTCAAAGAATATCTGGAAGGAGACAATCCCGTATTTGTAGGAAACCGCGTACATATCGGTACTGACGAATACTCGAATGCGAAAAAGGACGTGGTAGAAAAATTCCGTGCGTTCACCGATCATTATATCCGCCTGGTAGAAGGATTCGGCAAACAAGCCATGGTTTGGGGCGCACTCACCCATGCCAAAGGTGACACTCCCGTCAAATCAGAGAACGTTCTCATGAATGCTTGGTACAACGGATATGCCGACCCGGCAACCATGATAAAAGACGGCTACCAGCTTATCAGTATTCCCGATGGAATGGTTTACCTGGTTCCCATAGCCGGATATTACTACGATTACCTCAACGAATCATTCTTATATAACAAATGGACACCGGCGCATATCGGCAAAGCCGTATTCGAAGAAAAGCACCCTGCCATCCTCGGAGGTATGTTCGCTGTCTGGAACGACCACGTTGGTAATGGTATTTCAGTGAAAGATATTCATCACCGTGTATTCCCCGCCCTGCAAACTCTTGCCGTGAAAATGTGGACAGGCAAAGATACGAGTCTGCCTTACGAAACATATAATGAAAAGCGTGCCGCCATCAGCGAAGCTCCCGGAGTCAATCAGATGGGAAGAATCGGCAAGAGCCCCGCATTAGTCTATGAACGTTCCACAGTTACTCCCGGCAGTACGTCCGATTATCCTGAAATCGGCTATAACTATACGGTAAGTTTCGACATCACCGGAGCACTGGAGAAAAGCGGAACAGAACTATTCCGTTCACCGAACGCCGTCTTCTACCTGACAGACCCGATTCGCGGCATGATGGGTTTTGCACGCGACGGTTATTTGAATACTTTCCCATATAAGGTGAATCCGGGAGAGAAGGCTACGGTTCAGATTGAAGGTGACAGCCGCAGCACTACACTTAGAGTGAACGGAAAGGTAATTGAAGAAATGAATATGCAGAAACTTTACTTCAATGCGGGAAAAGATTCCATGAACTATATCCGTACATTGTTTTTCCCGTTGGAAAAAGCCGGAGATTTCAATAGCCAGATAGAAAATCTAAAGGTATATAATTACTGTGTAAGCAAATAATAGAAAGTAATCCTACTAATTTAAGAATCAGAGACTTATAGTTTCCTATCGTTTCCTGTAACGGAAACTCCCGTATCTCTACGGAGAAACAACCGTTTCCCTACGAGGATACTAGCGTTTCCCGGTATGGATACTCACGTTCCCTTATAGGGAAACGGTTCTATCATTATGGCTCTGAAATTTAGTCCTTACCGCAAAAGAAAAACTCCCCCTTCGGACAAACCGGAGAGGGAGTTCTTTTATTGGGATAATCAGCTAAAGCAGTTTTTTTATTTATATTCCTGCCAGCTCTTAATCTGAATATCATTCAGTTTAAGTTCACAGAATGCCTCGATAAAGGCACTTGCCAGACGGGCATTTGTAATCAACGGAATATTATGGTCGATAGCACCACGGCGGATACGGTAACCATTCGTCAATTCGCGTTTGCTGTGATTCTTCGGAATGTTGACAATCAAGTCGAATTTGTGGTCGGCAATCATCTTCATTACGTTGTTCTCTGCATCCGGTTTTTCATCCGGCCAGTAAACCGGAGTCGTATCTACACCATGAGCATTCAGGAATGCGGCAGTTCCGGCGGTAGCATACACTTTGTATCCCTTCGCGAACAACATACGGCTTGCATCCAACAAATCAACTTTCGACTTCATAGCACCTGAAGAGAACATTACTGCTTTTTCAGGAATCTTGAAGCCGGTAGCGATCATCGCGTTCAGCAATGCTTCGGAGAAGTCGTCACCGATACATCCCACTTCACCAGTAGAAGACATATCTACGCCCAATACCGGGTCAGCCTTATGCAGACGGGAGAAAGAGAACTGAGAAGCTTTTACACCGATCCAGTCAATATCGAATGCCGATTTATCCGGTTGTGAATAGGGAGCATCCAACATGATGCGGGTAGCGGTTTCGATAAAGTTGCGTTTCAGTACTTTGGAAACAAACGGGAAGCTACGCGAAGCACGCAGGTTGCATTCGATAACTTTCACCTCATTGTTGCGGGCAAGGAACTGAATGTTGAACGGGCCGGAAATATTAAGTTCTTTGGCAATCTGACGGCTGATTTTCTTGATGCGGCGTGCAGTCGCAAAGTAAATCTTCTGAGCCGGGAATACCAACGTAGCGTCACCGGAGTGAACACCCGCAAATTCCACGTGTTCGGAGATTGCGTACTCTACCACTTCACCGTTCTGCGCAACAGCGTCAAATTCAATTTCTTTTGTATTTTCGAGGAATTGGGAAACAACTACCGGATATTCCTTAGAAACTTCGGCAGCCATCTTCAGGAAGTTCTCCAGTTCTTCGTCATCGTAGCAAACATTCATTGCAGCTCCCGAAAGAACGTAAGAAGGACGAACCAATACTGGATAACCTACTTTTTCTACGAAGCCTTTCACTTCTTCAAGACTGGTAAGTTCCATCCAAGCCGGTTGGTCGATACCCAGTTGGTCGAGCATAGCGGAGAACTTGTTACGGTTTTCGGCACGGTCGATGGAAATCGGAGAAGTACCCAGTACAGGAACTGACTGACGATACAGTTTCATAGCCAGGTTGTTCGGAATCTGTCCACCTACGGAAACGATGACGCCGCGAGGTTGTTCAAGGTCGATTACGTCAAGTACACGTTCGAAGGAAAGTTCGTCGAAATACAGACGGTCGCACATATCGTAGTCGGTAGAAACCGTTTCGGGGTTGTAGTTAATCATGATAGACTTGTAACCCAGTTTGCGGGCAGTCTGAACAGCGTTCACCGAACACCAGTCAAATTCTACCGAGCTACCGATGCGGTAAGCACCCGAACCCAGTACGACTACTGATTTCTCATTCTTATAATAGTTTACATCATAACCTTCCACTGCATAGGTCATATACAGGTAGTTGGTCAGTTCCGGATGTTCGGAAGCGACGGTGTTGATGCGTTTTACAGCCGGAAGGATACCCAAAGATTTACGGTGAGCACGTACAGCAAGATTTTCTTTCTCCATGTTTCCGGTCGGGTTCAAAACGAAACGGGCGATTTGGAAGTCAGAGAAACCTAAGATCTTAGCTTCGCGCATTACGTCAGCCGGGATATCTTCCACCTTATTATAAGTAGACAATTTGGCTTTGTAATCAACGATATTTTTCAGTTTGCCGAGGAACCAAGGGTCAATCTTAGTCAGTTCATGGATACGGTCGATAGTATATCCTTCTTCCATTGCCTGCGCGATAGCGAAGACACGCAGGTCTGTAGGGCGAGACAGCTCTTTGTCGAGATCGTCAAAATGTGAATCATCATTTCCTACGAAACCGTGCATACCCTGACCAATCATACGAAGACCTTTCTGGATGATTTCTTCGAAAGAGCGGCCGATAGACATGATTTCGCCTACTGACTTCATGCTTGAACCGATTTCGCGGGATACACCGGCGAATTTCGTCAAGTCCCAACGAGGGATTTTACAGATATAGTAGTCGAGTTGCGGAGCGACATAAGCTGAGTTCGGAGTTCCCATCTCACCGATTTGGTCGAGTGAGTAACCCAAAGCAATCTTGGCGGCAACGAATGCCAACGGATAACCGGTAGCCTTGGAAGCCAGAGCGGAAGAACGGCTCAGACGGGCGTTTACTTCAATCACACGGTAGTCGTCCGTATCAGAGTTGAATGCGTACTGGATGTTACATTCACCTACGATACCCAGGTGGCGGATACATTTCGTAGAAAGTTCCTGCAACATTTTCAGTTCCTTGTCGTCCAGTGAGCAAGTAGGAGCAACAACGATAGATTCACCTGTGTGGATACCCAGCGGGTCGAAGTTTTCCATGCTGGCTACTGTGAAGCAGTGGTCGTTAGCGTCGCGGATTACTTCAAATTCAATTTCTTTCCAGCCTTTCAGAGATTCTTCTACAAGGATTTGTTTAGAGAAGGCGAATGAGCTTTCCGCCAGTTTCAGGAATTCTTCCTCGTTAGCGCAGATACCGCTACCAAGACCACCCAGTGCGTAAGCAGAGCGTACCATCACCGGATAACCGATTTTGCGTGCTGCGGCAATCGCGTCTTCCATGCTTTCTACAGCCTGGCTCACCGGGGTCTTCATGTCGATTTCGTCCAGTTTCTTAACGAACAGGTCGCGGTCTTCTGTGTACATGATGGCTTCTACCGATGTACCAAGCACCTTCACTCCGTACTTATCAAGAATACCTTGTGTGTAGAGTTCTGCGCCGCAGTTCAGCGCAGTCTGTCCGCCGAATGCCAGCAGGATACCGTCGGGACGTTCTTTCTTGATAATTTCTTCTACAAAATAAGTGTTTACGGGAAGGAAATACACTTTATCGGCAATCCCTTCAGAAGTCTGAATGGTTGCGATGTTCGGGTTTACCAATACTGAGCTGATACCTTCTTCTTTCAAAGCTTTCAGTGCTTGTGAGCCTGAGTAGTCGAACTCTCCGGCCTGTCCGATTTTGAGTGCTCCAGAGCCCAAAACGAGAACTTTCTTGATTTCCTTTTCCATTTCTTTTGTTGTTATAATAAGTTGTTGTTTCTAAGTTCGTTCATAAAAAAAATGCGTTACCCTCAAAAAAGGATTAACGCATTACCAAAGAACTAAAATATCGTTTTTGGAGAAAAGAGAAGAAGCCTGCCGTTTCCGGGTGCAAAACATCCGAATGTAGATAATACTTACTTCTGATTTCTTGTTGGTTCATTGTCGATTTCAAAATTTGTGCAAAGTAACGACATATTTTGCACATGGCAAAAAGAAACGCCTACTTTTTTACAGTGAAGTGAGCGCATTTTAGTGCTCCTTTCAGTTTTTATCTGTATCTTTGCCGCTAAATCTATATTAATAAGGTAATAACAATGGGAAAAGAAAAAATCATATTGACGGGAGACCGCCCTACCGGCAGACTTCATATCGGACATTATGTAGGTTCGTTGAAACGCAGAGTTGACTTGCAGAACGCAGGTGATTACAGTAAGATGTTTATCTTCATCGCCGATTCGCAGGCGTTGACCGACAATATAGACAATCCTGAAAAGGTACGTCAGAATGTAATCGAGGTTGCCCTCGATTATTTGGCTTGCGGCATCGACCCGTCCAAGGCCACTATCTTCATCCAGTCGCAAATCCCGGAACTGTGCGAACTCAGTTTCTACTTTATGGATCTTGTCAGCGTATCCCGCCTGCAACGTAACCCGACTGTGAAAGCGGAAATCCAGATGCGTAACTTTGAAGCGAGTATCCCCGTAGGTTTTTTCACTTATCCCATCAGCCAGGCTGCGGACATCACGGCGTTCCGTGCAACGACCGTCCCCGTCGGCGAAGACCAGGAACCGATGCTCGAACAGGCACGCGAAATCGTCCGCCGGTTCAACTATATATATGGTGAAACTCTGGTAGAGCCTGAAATCCTGTTGCCGGACAATGCGGCTTGCCTGCGTCTGCCGGGAACCGACGGCAAGGCGAAAATGAGCAAATCACTCGGCAACTGTATTTATCTGTCGGAAGAACCGGAAGAGATTCAGAAGAAAATCATGAGTATGTACACTGACCCGGGACATCTCCGCGTACAAGATCCGGGAAAGATTGAAGGCAATACCGTATTTACTTATCTCGACGCTTTCTGCCGCCCCGAACATTTCGAACGCTTCTTGCCGGACTATCCGAATCTGGAAGAGTTGAAAGCTCATTACCAACGCGGCGGATTGGGTGACGTGAAAGTAAAACGTTTCCTGAATTCCATCATGCAGGAGACTTTGGAGCCGATTCGCAATCGTCGCAAGGAGTTCAGCAAGGATATCCCTGCTATCTACGAGATGCTTCAGCAAGGCTGCGAAGTGGCAAGAGCTACGGCTGCCGAGACTTTGGCTGACGTAAAGAAGGCGATGAAGATTAATTACTTTGATGACAAGGAATTGATTGAAGAGCAGGTGAAACGTTTCTCGCAAGAGTAAAAGATTTCGTCTGGGAATAAACATAATTATAAGGTAAAGGCTGCCCTTCTTTTGTAGAACAGGCAGCCTTTCTTATCGGATATTTTTCAAAGATTCAGTTTGTTTCTTCCTCGTCATTCTTGAACAACACATCCTTTAGTTTCTGATAAAGGAATGAAAGTATCAGCAATATCAATCCCAGAATGATAAATACAATAATCTTGCCGATGGTCGGCATAGCCCATAAATCATCAAAGACGAGTTTGAGCAGGACTATTCCGAAAGTCGCAAGGCTCACCATGCGGAGTACTTTCTGATGCAGGCGCATGCCCAACCCCATTTGGACGAACCCGGCAATGCTTAATGAGAGTGACAGCCCGGCACTGAAATCGTCCACTCCTACTTGCCAAAGGAAAGAGCGTACCATTGTCAGCCAAAGGAGCGTGGCAAGAATATTCAGATATACGGTGAAACGGGATTTTATGCCGATTGATGTATAGTACATACGTGCTACATAATACAAATTCGCTATTACGAACGCAGCTGTCAGCCATGGTAGTACAACAGGAGGGGAAGTCCATATTCTCTGGTCGCCCCATATATTTATAATATATACAAGTACGTTTGCCCCGATAGTCAAGATATAAGAAGTGAGATGTTTCGTTATCGGGAATCGTTTTCTGAAAGCATAGCAAACACTCGAAATGGAAACGGCAGTAAACAAGAACATTGCTCCGCTTCTCGTCGCCCCTTCAAAATACAAATTGAATTCCATCATAAATGTATAATAAAGTATGATTACGGAGACGATAAGCATAAAAGGATTCCAGAAGCTGTATTTCAACCGACGTGCCGTAGAGAAGAAGGAATGATAATATTCCATTAATAAAGCAAATGCTCCTGTCGCTAATCCCACAAACAAAGAGGTGGCAAATGAACTATTCAGAAAAATTGTATCCAAGGAATGATGTTCAAACATCACACTATACACATCCATCAAGTAAAAAACGAAAGTGAGTCCTACCAGAACTTTAGCCGCATACTCATATACTCTAATTTTCGACTTAACATAGAGCCACAACAGCAATACCATTTCCGATGCCCACAGCAAGGTTATATAGTTTCCGTCCAGTTGAATCGGAACTGTAATGGAGACAAATGTCAGCACAAGCCCCAACGTGGTATGCACGAGGAATTTATATTCCTTCCTATTCTTCCACAACCAAAGAACCAGCCCCAAGTTAACGAGAGCGATAAACAGGCTCAACAGACCGCTCGCCTTAAAAGACAGTCCCATGTTCTTCAGGAATAGAATCCCCGAAAGCAGATAGACAAAATTATTAGTGATGATGACAAATACCAGCCCGCGGCTCATTGCCTGTATCTTCTCTCCACGGAGAATGGAAAACACTGGAAGCAAAAAGATAAAATAGAACAGGGTAGCGAACATCAGCAAATGCCCCGAAATGACCGTAGAGCGGGAAGAATAACTCAACAATAAGAAACTAGCCATGATAAGGCAAGTAAAGACAAATGAGATAATCGGAAGCTCACTCCACTTTTTATAGATGGAAAGCCCGAACATTCCCAAATTCAAAATGCTCACATAAGTAAACAGAACTTGATAACTTCCTTCACCGCTACTCACAATGAAGGGGGCTAAAAATCCACCTACAAGTGCAATAATAGCCAGCTCACGCCTGTCATATATCACAGACAGAACAGACATAAATATAGTGATAGCTACCAGAATAATAAATGCAACAGTCTGCGAGAAGATATGATAATAATGGAATGCGATAGCAACCGTGAGATAGAACACAGCGAAAGCACCACCGGCAAGCAGTGAACTGAATGTACGATATTTCTTCTGCAAGCGTTCGGCAACAAACAGTAGTGCCGCCCCCGTCAGGAAACCAAGTACGGTACGGAAAGTCTCGTTTATCCAGTTCTTGTCAATAGCGTACTTCACAAAGAACCCCACCCCTATCACAAATATGAGAATACCAATCTTTCCGAAAAGGTTTTCACCGATAAACTTTTCGTAGTTTACTTGTTTCTTCGACGGTTTCGGGGTAATCGGTTTTGCGGCAATCGGAGTCGGGGATATTACAGAATCTTTCTCAGCAATATCCTCAACTGTAATCTTTTCAATAATCTCTTCTTGAATCTTTTCCGGAACATCTTCCGAAATCTCTTTCGGGGCATCTTTCAAATTATCGACAACCGCAGTCTCTACAATCGTACTTTGTCTTTGAACAACCAACTCCTCTTCAAGCAATTTTTCTTTTGACAAGACTTCTGCTACTACTTTTTCAGGCATCTCTTCACTTGATGTCATATCACCAGGAGCCATTTTTGCCTGCCTTTTCAGAAGAGCATCCATCTGTTTTTTTATTACATCAAGTTCTTTCTCCATCTTCGTAAACCGACCATCAAACCGACATAGCAAAACAATAAGTATCACTATACCGAGCAGCGGATATACACTATTCAAATCGCCCATAGTATTTTGTATTTGATTCAATATCACAAATATAGAAAAAATAACTAAACAATACGATTATTTTGGTAAAGAAGAATCTTTCAGCTATCAAAGTGAACAACGCCTCAACCGACATTTTTCAGGAATCTCCGGAACAGACGAATCAGGAAATATAACTCTAAATTCTAACAAATCGTTTTTCAAAGGAGAAACCATTATCCATATTTCATTCCCTTTTATAGTATCCGTTTGAATATACATGCTTATCTCTTCATACCGCTGCCGTCCACGGACTGCAAAGTTTATGTTTTCTGCCACACGACATTGCAAATCTCCATTCTTCTTTCGAGCAGTATAGATACCAGTAATCTTTTCTTTATCACCACATACCAAATCTAATTTTACTTGCCATAAACTATCTTCACCACACCATATGCCTGAAAAATCCATAGGAAAAGAATATCCAGTAACTTCATGAAATGCTTCAACTTTCCCTTCTTTAAATTTAGCAAAAAACACAGGTGTCCTATCCCCCCCTTCTGGCAAACAACATATAATTAAACCAAGAAGCAAAAACTCCTGATGATGTATCCCTATGTGGATAGAGCACAGACAATGGAATCTCATCAAAATCAGCATCATATACTTTAGCAAGAAACAAACTGTCGTTCCTTAGTTCCCAAGTAGCGACATAACCTCTTGCACAAGCAGTATTCCATTTGGTATATTTATAAGTACTATCTGTAACGATGGGATACCCTCCCATCGTAATAGACCCCGTCAATAACAATCTTCCTTTATAAAGAATACGATCCGGTTCTTGCATTGTAGCTAGCGCAGAGAGTGGAAACAGAATACATACGAAAAGTAAAATAATTAGATTTCTCATAATACTTTATGATTTTAATAATTAAAGATAGTAAAAAACCGAACAGATTATATTATTTTTCCCCATTATCTGTTCGGTTTTTTACTACTTTGTCTATTTTTAAGCAGGCGTCAGTTCTCGATTGAACTAATAAAAAAGACGGCTGAAAGCAGAAACCTTTTATTTCAGGGTTCACTTTCAGCCGCTTTTCTTTTCAGTCGGCGGTTACGGAAAATCACCGGATATTGAATTTACTTTATCACTTTGCAGTTTCTACCAACACAACACGGTTCAGAATCGGTTGACCGAACTTATCGACGCCACCACCGGCGGCAACCTTCAAGTTATCAGCAGGAATACCATACTTCTTAACCAGCAAGTCTTTAACAACCTGTGCACGTTCCAGACTCAACTTCTGGTTGAAAGCCGGACTACCTGTTGCAGAGTCGGCATATCCGTTGATAGTATAGGTAGTGCCCGGGAATTCTTTAATGCGGCTGGCAAGATAAGACAGGTTCATTTCTTCTTGCGGAGACAGTTTATCCGAACCAATCGTGAAGAATACGGTACGCGGAGCGATATTCGGGTCTGTAATGACTACCGCTTCCTGTTCTTCCACTTCAACCGGTTGTTGTGCATTGGCCAACTGCTGTTGCAACTGCATATTGGCGGCTGCCATCGCATTCATCTGGTTACGCATCTGATTCAATTCGAGTTCGGAGATAATCTGTGGTACAGGACGCTGGAATCCACGAGTCGGGAAATAATAAGTTACGCCGACAGTAGCACCGAGGATACCGTCATAATCACGTTTACCACCATGTTCACCGTCAAATTTGCCTTCAAGGCCGGTCGCACTCAACTCAATGTTCAAGTCGACAGCACTGGACAGGCGGAAACGGTTGATAATACCTGCATTGAAAGTAGCGGCATTAGTGTGAGGCTTTGAGTAAGAATGAGCCCAGCCGGCACCGATATAAGGAATGATTTCATATACACGGTTCGGGTTGTATCCACCGAAGAGCGCGTTCAGGTTAATCATCAAATCACCGTGAAGGTTCATGTAATCCCACCTCTGTTTGTAAGAACCGTCTTCTCTCGGGCCACCGACTACATAATTGGCAGTTTCATTCATTGTGAATCCTTTAGCTTGCAGTCCGCTGTATTGCATACGCAATCCGAAGCCCGGAGTCACCCATTTGCCGAGAGACACGTTGAATGTAGGAGCGACGCGGTCTCTGAATTTGCCGATATGGTCATTGTTACCATACAACACTTGAGCACCGCCTCCTACTGAGAAGAACCAGTTGCTCCAGAACGGGTTGGTTATTACTTGATATTTATCTTGTACCTGAATCACTTCGTATTCAGTTACCGTCATAGTCTGCTGCGCAGAAGCGACAGACGCAACGCCGGCAAAAGCCAGCAACATCAGAATCTTTTTCATATACCTAATAGTTAAGTGGTTATTTAAATCTTTTTCTTTGTTGAACTAATTAAATAACACGAACTGAACTAAAAGGTTTTAGAAATAGATGAAATTATTTGCTTTATTTGAATAAACGTTCGATATCTTCTTCCTTGATTGTCGTCAAAACAGTTTTCCCGTCCGGAGTGTAATTCGGTGAGGGACAGGCAAAAAGATTATCCACCAGGCTGACCATTTCCTCGTTGCTAAGCACCTGTCCGTAAACGATTGCCGCCGCACGCGCCAATGTCAATGCCAGTATATTCTGGATTTCTTCCTTCACATCGTTCCCTTTTTCCATCGCCGTATGTAGCATATTGCGCACCAATTCGACCGGATTCAGCCCTTCGATACCCGACGGGATTCCGTTAATGGCATAACTTCCGCCACCCAAATTACTCAAATCGAAACCGACGGCGGATAAATCATCCATAATGCTTTGCAACACAGCAGCTTCCGAAGCCGGCAATTGCAATATTTCGGGGAAAAGAACACCTTGCGATACTCCCTGCTTCTGCTGAATCTGAACCATATAACGGTCGTAAAGCACCCGGATATGCGCCCGATGCTGGTCGATAAGCATCAAACCGGATTTTACGGAAGTCAGAATAAACCGCCCCTTAAACTGCAAATGCTGGTTCCCTTTTTCTATCACAGGCTCGCTGGCATATAGAGTGGAAGAAGCCATAGAGGTCACTGTCTCCACTTTTTCTTCTATAACGGACGTTTCTTCGCTGACAACCGAGTCTTCCCACTCCATTTCAGGTTCCGGCATCGGATTATTCATCTTGCTGGCTTTCGTCAGACCACCGTATAAATCTTCCCATTCCACCTTTGAACGGCTGTACGAACCGCCGCCACTACCGCCTGCGGATACTTTGAACGGATTATAATCCGAATTATAATGTACCTTGGGCGGCTCAGAAGTTGTCTTTTGTTCAAATACGGGAATATCAGGCATATCTTCCGTATCAAAATCAATGGAAGGAATAGCGCTGAACTTACCCAACGACTCCTTGACCGATGCTGAAAGTATCTGCCAGATGGCCTGTTCATTCTCAAACTTGATTTCGGTCTTGGTCGGATGGATATTCACATCAATATTAGCTGGGTCTACTTCGAAATAGATAAAGTAAGAAATCTGTTCGCCGGCAGGAATCAACTGCTCATAAGCCTCCATCACCGCCCTGTGGAAGTAAGGATGGCGCATATAGCGTCCGTTGACGAAGAAGTACTGATGAGCGCCTTTCTTACGGGCTGTCTCCGGTTTGGCGACGTAGCCGGAGATTTTCACCATGGTGGTATTCACCTCTATATTAAGTAACTGCTGATTTAGCTTTTTACCGAAGATGGCCATAATACGCTGACGCAACGGAGATACCGGAAGATTAAAAAGTTCGGAATCATTGCTATACAGTGAAAAAGCAACTTCAGGATGAACCAGAGCAATCCGTTCGAATTCGGCAAGGATATTACTCAACTCCGTTGAGTTTGCTTTCAGGAATTTACGGCGCGCAGGGACGTTAAAGAACAGGTTCTTTATGGAGAAATTGCTCCCTTTAGAGCAGGAAACAGCTTCCTGACTCTCCACCGTAGAGCCTGCTATCACCAGTTTCGTTCCTAGTTCTTCCGATTCAGGGCGTGTCTTCAGTTCCACCTGTGCCACTGCCGCGATGGAAGCCAGAGCTTCTCCGCGAAATCCCATCGTACGCAAAGCAAACAAATCAGCAGCTTCACGTATCTTGGAAGTAGCATGGCGCTCGAAGGAAAGACGGGCGTCCGTTTCGGACATTCCCTTTCCGTCGTCAATGACCTGTATGCTGGTTTTCCCCGCATCAGTCACCAATACATGTATATTTTGCGCATCTGCATCAATCGCGTTCTCCACCAGTTCCTTGATAACAGATGCCGGACGTTGTATCACTTCACCGGCAGCAATCTGGTTAGCTACCGAATCAGGTAACAAATGAATAATATCGCTCATAATTCTCCTGTTCATATTCTTTCAGGCACGGATTTCACGGATTACGCGGTGGTAAATTGCAAAAACCGTGAAATCCGTGTAATCCGTGCCTGTTATCATCTTTCATTCACTTTTTTAAAAACTCCAGCTTCCTGTCGCCAAATAATGCCATATAAATAGAAGGAAAGCAATGATAACCAATATGACTCCGAAGGAAACCGGTTTACGGCCACTTGCCTTTCTTCTTTTCAGATGGGTCGTTCCCTCGACAAACTTGCCACGGATATCTTCCGGATCAAATTCTTTCTCCGGCAGCATGCCCAAGTCGCGCTTTGCCTTTTCTTCCATCTTGTCGAGCTTTTCCTTGCGCTCGTTGACGTAAATGTATTGATGATTAAAACCACGAGGTTTCCTCATCGAATTAAACATTCCCATACTACTTCATATTAATTAAGTTTCGCTTTTCTGTTTTCGGTCGCCGATCGGTGGTAGGTTTCAGGGTTTCTCCCGCCCGTTTGCTCCTCCAGTTGAATATATCGTCTTTATTCAGCGGACGGACATAGTCGAACCAGGCAAAAGTAGGAAGGCACAGTTTGTCGGGCGGTATTTGGTCCATCGGATACATGGTTCCGTTGGACTTGCCGATAAACAGTCCTTTTTCCATTTTCTTATCTTTCATATAAAGATGAAGCACACTACCTTCCAGGCAATTGAATCCGGTCATTGTGCTGTCTTTTTCCTCGGGGTAGAAAGCGGTCTGCACATTACCAATCACTTCGATATGCCGCATATCTCCATTTTCAAAATAGGCTTTCATCTCCTTGCCGGACACTTGATTATAGTGGATGGAGTCTTTCATTTCCACCGTCAGTGCCTGGTTGATGATATGCGCCCAGTCAATGGTGCTGTCGTTCATATAAATCTTAATCTGCTCGCCAAGTAGCTGCTGACCGTCATTCCAGAGAATCGGGTCGGTGTACATCGTCATGCAGGAATCTTTCGAGTTATAAACCAGTGAGTCACATACTCCCTGCACATCGGTACGGTACATACGCACTTTATGGTAAGCCTTCATCAGGCGGAACAAAGAATCGGTATTCAGATTATAAGACACCATCTGCAAAGTATCACCGTGCATAAAGAGGCTATCGCCTTGTGAATAATCAATGGCAACAGCCCGTTTGGTAGCAAAGGCGGAGTCCGTCAACTCATTATAGAAACAGTAATCGCCTGTCAGCATATTCTTGTTGATGGTATCCGTCATTCTCACATTATCAAAGGCTTCGCCATAACCGATGACGCGGTCATAGAACAAACTGTCACCTACCAGTTTCTTTCCCTGATTGGTCAGGACAGAACGGTCGAGCAGTTCGGCTTGCTCGGTCAGTGTGTTATAGAATCCCCGTTCGGAGTAGATGTGATTATTATCACTCACGATATTGGAAGGGCCGAGGATAACGGCAATTTTATTATCGGTATTGTAGCGCAGTGTATCGGAAGTCAATACGAACTTAGGATTCACGAGTTTCACGTCATGGTTGAATACTGATTGCTTTGTCGCAGGGCTATATTCCCCCCAGTCGGAAGTCAGCACATTTTCTTCATCCATTAAAGTTCCGCCTTCAAAGTAATATCCGAGGTCGTAGAGACGGTCGTAGTTCAGACTGTCTGTCAGCAGGGTGGTGTTGCGGTTAATCATCTTCACGTTTTCACGGAGTTGGGCTATCTGCGTCATTCCGTCATAGTAAAGGTAGTCACCGTATATAAATAAGGTGTCTCCCTGCTCCATACGCACATTGCTAAAGGCTTCCACCGAGTTCGTTTTCTCGAAAATCAATGCACTGTCACAGTACATATACATACTGTCATGGCGCATTTTCACGTTACCGATCAACACTTGCACATCCGGACGAGCCAGTTTATCCGCCTGTCCTTCGTCAGCATGGAGCAAATAAACTTTCGTCTTTTTATTCTCCGGCTGCTTCTTGTCGTCCGATGGTTTCTTGGGGTTTTGCGCCACAAGACATACACCAAACAGGCATAGAAAGCCTATAAGGAGCCATCTATGCCTGTCTTGTTGTTTATCTTTCTTATTTTGTTTCAGCATATAAAATCAAGCTGTTAAACATCAATCCTTCTTCACCCAACCCGGGTACTTGAAGTCACACTTCTGCCAGTTTTCGTTGATACGTACATACGTATGTTTCTGTTTGTCAAGAATCCACTTATGCAGCATCTCTTCGCGACGCTTGTCCATTACGATTTCTTTCAAGTCCTGATAGTCTTCTGCGATAGTAGCCTTATGACCGTTGATTTTCGCTTTCAACTTCACGATAGCACAGACTTCTTTTCCATCCTTCTCGTTTATCATTGTAAAGGCTTTTGAAATCTCACCCACATTCATCTTATCTACTACCTTAGCTACATCCTGCGGAAGATCCTGCATCTGGAACTTGGAAGTAGTAACACCTGAGTTCTCGTTGATGTTCACCATGATACCATGATTGTTGCGGGTATCCTTATCTTGTGAGATAACGGCAGCCGCTTCGTCAAACGTAAATTTGTTGGCACGGATGTCATCAGCAATAGAGTCCAGACGTGCACAAGCCTCGGTCAGTTCTTTTTCAGATACTTTCGGACGCAACAGGATGTGACGGGTATTCACACGGTCACCACGTTTCTCGATCAACTGGATGATGTGATAACCGAATTCCGATTCTACAATCTTGGAAACTTTCTTCGGGTCCTGCAAGCTGAATGCCACATTCGCGTAAGACGGATCCATCATACCACGTCCCATAAACCCGCACTCACCACCTTTGATGGCAGATGCCTTATCTTCGGAATACAGACGCGCCAGTGTAGAGAAGTCAATCTCCCCTTTAGTCACACGGTCGGTATAGTCACGCAAAGTCTTTTTTACATCTTCGATTTCGGAGATAGGAATCTTCGGTTGCAAGGTGATAATCTGCACTTCCACCTGTGTCGGGATATACGGAATACTGTCCTGCGGAAGGTCTTTGAAGTAACGGCGTACCTCTGCCGGAGTCACCTTGATTTCTCCTACCAGTTTCTGCTGCATCTTCTGTACCGTCAGACCGTCACGTGCATTGTCACGCAATGTCTCACGAATCTGTGTCGCGGTTTTATTGAAGTACTCCTCCATTTTTTCTTTAGAACCAATCTGCTGGATATACATGTTGGTCATCATATCCACACGTTGTATGATTTCCGCTTCGGAAACTTCGATACTATCCAACTTTGCCTGGTGCAAGAACAGCTTCTGCACTGCAATTTCTTCAGGGATTACACAATAAGGGTCGCCTTCGAATCTGCGGCCGTTATACAGGGCATCCATACGTGCCTCTTCTACATCTGATTTTAAAATAGCTTCGTCACCTACTACCCAAACTACTTCATCAACCACATTGTCCTGTGCATAAGTTGCCACATTAGCAAATACTGCCAGGACAAGGGTAACAACAAATCTAAAGTTCACAAACTTCTTCATTCTTTGTATTTAATAATTATATATAATCTTCTTCTTGCTTGCTGCTTGTTGGTACAGGTCGCTTTTTACTTGTTCCATAAAACTCACCCGTTTTTGATTGACCAGTAAGTCTTTCACTTCCGGGCGGGCAAACTCATACGGTTTTTCCTCTCCTACTCCACGATAGTCGCTCACATTGAGGAAATAATAGTATGCCGTATCTTTCAATTCTATCTGCCGGTGTTTATTCACATATTCCTCGGGCGCTTCGTCCTTCAGCGGAATCAAGTCCAGTACATCTGTCACCGGCACCCATTTGTCATAGAAGTACTCGTATTTCACTGCATTCTGCAAACTATATTTCTCGAGACTCTCTACTGCATCCTGTTTATCCGACTTATACCATCTGCGGACATTATTCAACTGCGGGGCCGTTAACGGCACTTTAATGAACAATCCCTTTATCAGCGGGCTTTCCAACTTAAACAGCTCCTTGTTTTTCCCGTAATACTCCGCAAGTTCCTGCTCGGGAATATCGTTCGTCAGTTTCTGATTAATCAGTTCCTGCTGATAAGTGTGCATAATCAACGCTTTCCGATAATTCTCCACCAGCTTCTCTACATCCACATTGTCGGGAATATTGTTTGCTGCTTTTTCATACAACAAAATCTCTTCTGCCCAGCTACGAATATAATGCTCGGCGAAGAGAATGCTATCATCTTTTGACAATCCGACAGGAAGTACAGACATCAAATCTTCTTTATATAAAAAATTACCGTCCACCTCTACCAAAGGAGTCTTTCCTTTGTGGTCGCGCCGTTCCTTGCACGCTCCACAAGTAAGAAGGGTAATCAGTAAGAGGACTAATATTCGCATTGTCAACTGAAATCTACTTATTTAAGGTACGAAGATAGTGAATAATCGGTTACATCAGTTATTATTAACTGTTTTTAAAACCTCTTGGTTTATTTCAACCTTACCGGACTCCCTCAATTCCCGCGTCCAGTACGTGTCAAGATAGGTTCGATAATCCCTCCGCACCCGGTCTATTACTTCCCGATAATCATCCGGTCCCTTCTGTTTTTCGCCAACAGCAATGGTAAAAGGATAAGACACCAAAGATTCAAATCCGCCCTTCTTGAAAACCAGTTTATCTATATATTTATTGTCTCCGTCGGCAAAAATACCCTGTTCAATTTGTATCTTTTCTACTCCGGATTTATTAAATGTTTGCCGAAGTTTATCCGTCCATTCATTTTGTGGCAGTTTCTTCAGCATTTTTTTTGCCTGTTTGGCGGTCTTTTTGTCTGCGCAATGAAGAACTGCTCCCTTATACCGGGGAGTATCCCAACGGTAATCCGACGAATGAAACTTGAAATAAGTCGCCAATCCGGCACGGTCGTTCATTGCAGGCAAATCAACTTTCTGGCGTGTCACCTCTTTTATGAGATAATCTTCATTGGATTTTTGCAGGGCATAACGAATTTCGGGATGCCTTTTATCCATATTTCTGCTTTCATAATCCAATAACGACTTGGCTGTAAATTCATCAAGCTGCCGTTTTACGGCCTGCGGATGTGAAGCGGCAAAGCGCTTAAACATGGCTCCCGTATAGTTCTGTCCATCAATGGTGAACAAGGTTTGTCCTGTTCCGCCTTTTATTAACAGTTCATCTATACCTACCTGATTGGGAGTATATTTCCAGTCTTTTTTCAATCGTTCCACTACTTTCGTTGTGGCTTTATCCAATATCTCCCTCCGTCGCATACGCTCCATCAGTTTATCGACGACTTCCTCATAGGCAGGCAGTTCTTTCCGGTCTGTCACTTTCAGGATATGGATTCCCGCAGGAGTAAAGAAAGGTTGGGATACTTCTCCCTTCGACAGGGCGAAAGCCACATTCTCAAATTCAGTGGTTGCCTGCAAACCTTCTATCCAACGGCTCTGCTTGTCATCCGAATATTTTTCCACCAAACTGGAGAACTCCAGTCCGGGTTGATTTTGTATAGCCCGGTAGATAGAATCCATACGGGTCTTTTGCTCTTCCAGGTGACGGGAACTAATCGTTTGCGGCAGATATTTAAAAATCTGCATGACCTGTACTTGTCCGCTACGTGCTTTTAGTCCCATCTTCTGATATAGGGCACGGGCACAACTATCCAACGTCGGTTTATCTATCAGATAAGATTCCGTCAGTTTAGTCCGGTTTATCTCCTGTTGTTTACGAAAAGCGTAAGTCGTGTCGAGTCCGGCTGCTTTGGCAGCTTCCACCTTCTGCATGGATCGGGCAAAAAGTTCCGCATACTCCTTCGGAGAAAGATTAGTACCCGTATCGGCCGTATTGCGACGATATGAATATTCAAACTCCGAACGGGATATCTCTCTCCCATTGACACGCATCAACACAGGGTCTTGCCGGGCAAAGACCGAGACTGCAAAGAGACATACACACCCTGACAACAGACTTCTTTTCATCATCAATTCCTATTTTACAAACAACGAACGGTGAGCAGCAAACATACGCTGATTGACACAGCTTGTTCACCGTTCACCGTTAGTTAACAGTTCACCGTTTATATATGTTATTCCGGACGGCTATAATTAGGCGATTCACTGGTAATCGTCACGTCGTGCGGATGGCTTTCCATTACACCTGCATTGGTAATACGCGTAAACTTCGCATCGTGAAGTTTCTCAATACTGGCAGCGCCACAGTATCCCATACCTGCACGCAGACCGCCTGTCAACTGATAAACCACTTCGAAAAGCGTACCTTTATAAGGAACACGGGCAGCGATTCCTTCCGGAACGAGTTTCTTCACATCGGCTGTTCCACTTTGGAAATAACGGTCTTTCGAACCGTTTTCCATTGCTTCCAAAGAACCCATACCGCGGTAGGATTTGAATTTACGGCCATTGAAGATGATAGTATCACCTGGAGACTCTTCAGTTCCAGCAACCAGTGAACCGATCATCACGCTGTATCCACCGGCAGCCAGTGCTTTCACAACATCGCCCGAATAACGCAGACCACCATCAGCGATCAAAGGAATGCCTGTACCTTTCAATGCTTTCGCCACATCGTACACAGCCGACAACTGAGGAACACCCACACCTGCCACCACACGAGTCGTACAGATAGAACCCGGACCGATACCGACTTTCACAGCATCAGCACCCGCTTCCACTAAAGCCTTCGCAGCAGCTCCGGTAGCAATGTTACCTACCACAATGTCAATGCCCGGGAAACGTTTTTTCGCTTCTTTCAACTTTTCAATAACGAACATAGAATGTCCGTGAGCCGTATCGATAACGATGGCATCCGCACCCGCATCTACCAAAGCCTGCATACGATCCAGTGTATCGGCAGTCACACCTACACCGGCAGCTACACGCAAACGACCTTTGGCATCTTTACAAGCCATCGGTTTATCTTTTGCTTTTGTAATATCTTTATACGTAACAAGACCGATCAACTTTCCATCCATTCCAACAATCGGAAGTTTCTCAATCTTATGTTTCTGAAGAATCTGTGCGGCAGATTCCAGATCGGTAGACTGGTTCGTAGTCACCAATCTCTCTTTCGGAGTCATTACCAGATCGATACGTTTATCCATGTCTCTTTCGAAACGCAAATCTCTGTTGGTAACAATACCTACCAAATAACCTTCATCATCCACAACAGGGATACCACCGATTTTGTATTCGGCCATAATACCTAAAGCATCGCTGACAGTAGAACCTCTCTTGATAGTTACAGGGTCATAAATCATACCATTTTCGGCACGTTTCACAATGGCAACTTGTCTTGCTTGTTCTTCGATAGACATATTTTTGTGAATCACGCCAATACCGCCTTCACGAGCAATGGCAATAGCCATTTTCGCTTCGGTAACCGTATCCATGGCAGCCGTCACAAACGGAATTTTCAACTCAATGTTTTTAGAAAACTTTGTCGAGAGGTCGACAGTGCGCGGTAAAACTTCAGAATAAGCGGGGATCAACAGTACGTCGTCGTAAGTCAACCCATCCATTACAATCTTATCAGCAATAAATGACATAGGGCTATGCGTTTAAAAATTATTGCGTGCAAATATACAGTTTTTATTCAAAACAGCATACCTGCACGCCTATTTTTTTCGCTTTTTTTTAATTAGCCATTTCAGAGATGAACTTGATACGTACCAAGCGAACTTCTTCTTCCGTGAAGTCGTCGCCCAATTCATCAAGCGCATCGTCAATCTTATCTGTGGTAGATTCCTTGAAATAATCGTAGATATCGAGCATATGGTCTTCGTCCATGATTTCTTCCAGGAAATAATCGATATTCAGTTTCGTTCCCGAATACACAATCGCTTCCACTTCGTCCAGCAATTCGCCGAACTCGATTCCTTTGGAAAGAGCGATGTCATCCAACGCCACCTTGCGGTCAATAGCCTGAATGATAGCCACCTTCATCTTCGACTTATTGGCAACGGTACGTACGCGCAAGTCTTCAGGGCGCTCTATCTCATTCTCTTCGCAGTGGCGCTTAATCAGTTTACAGAACTCTTCGCCGTAGCGTTTTGCCTTTCCGGCACCTACACCGGGGATATTTTGCAGTTCATCCAGTGTCACCGGATAGATAGTAGCCATCGCTTCCAAAGACGGATCCTGAAAAATTACATAAGGCGGAACTTCCAGTTTCTTCGAGAGCTTTTTCCGCAAGTCCTTCAACATTGAATAAAGAGCCGGGTCTACCGCACAAGAACCTCCGCCACGTGCTGGTGCTTCTTCTTCAGTCTCTTCAAAGTCGTTGTCTTCTGTAATCTTGAATGATTTCGGCTTCTTCAGGAACTTATGCCCTTCCTCCGTCACTTTCAGGAGTCCGTAATGTTCCACATCCTTGCTCAAGTAACCCGCTATCAAAGCCTGACGAATCACCGCATTCCATGTTTTGTCCTCTTCACCCATACCGGAACCGAAAACCTCAAGGTCTTCATGCAAATGTGCCTGTACTTCCGAAGTTTCTTTACCTTGTAGTATGTCTATTATATAATCTGCTTTAAAATTTTCTTTCACCGCGATAATCGCTTCAATCACGGTACACAATAATTCTTGAGCCTCCACTTGTTTCTTAGGGTTTAAACAGTTGTCACAATTTCCACAATTCTCCTCCGTATATTCTTCGCCGAAATAATGCAGCAACGTCTTGCGCCGGCATACGGAAGATTCGGCATAAGCAGCGGTTTCCAACAGAAGCTGCTTTCCAATTTCCTGCTCTGCCACAGGTTTTCCCTGCATGAACTTTTCGAGCTTCTGCAGGTCTTTGTTTGTATAAAAGGTTATGCACTGACCTTCACCGCCATCTCGCCCGGCGCGTCCTGTCTCCTGGTAATATCCTTCCAGACTCTTCGGAATATCGTAGTGAATCACAAACCGCACGTCGGGCTTGTCTATTCCCATACCGAAAGCGATAGTAGCCACAATGACGTCCACCTTTTCCATCAGGAAGTCATCCTGATTCTTGGTTCTCGTCAACGAATCCATCCCCGCATGATACGGACGCGCATTTACGCCATTCGCCTGAAGGATTTGAGCAAGTTCTTCCACTCTTTTCCGGCTCAGGCAATAGATGATGCCCGATTTCTCCGGATTGTTCTTGATGAACTTGATTATATCCCGGTCGATATTGGCAGTCTTCGCGCGTACCTCATAATATAGGTTCGGGCGGTTGAACGAAGATTTGAAAACTTGGGCGTCTACCATTCCCAGGTTTTTCTGGATATCATGCTGTACCTTTGGCGTTGCCGTCGCAGTAAGCGCAATCAACGGAGCTTTTCCGATTTCATTAATAATAGGCCGGATCCGACGGTATTCAGGCCGGAAGTCATGTCCCCATTCAGAAATACAGTGAGCTTCATCTACTGCATAGAACGAAATCTTCACTGAGCGCAAAAATTCTACGTTTTCTTCCTTCGTCAGAGACTCCGGTGCCACATATAGCAATTTTGTCTTTCCGGCAAGGATATCCGTTTTCACTTGGTCTATCGCACCTTTATTCAACGAAGAATTGATAAAATGGGCAATGCCGTCTTCTTCACTGAAATTACGCATGGCATCCACCTGATTCTTCATCAACGCAATAAGCGGAGAAATTACAATAGCCGTACCTTCCATCAAGAGTGAAGGTAACTGATAGCACAAAGATTTCCCGCCACCGGTAGGCATCAGCACAAAGGTATCTCTACCACTGAGCAAATTCTGAATGATTGCCTCCTGAGTTCCTTTGAACTTATTAAATCCGAAATACTTCTTCAGTTCATTTGTTAAATTAATCTTCCCTGCCATCTTAACTTAGGTTGTTTTATTCAGTTCATGGTTCAACTTTAAGTAAGCCCCCTTTTTCAAGAGAGCCAAACAAAGTTATAAACAACTTCGTAATTACCAAGCAAAATGTGACTAATATTTTCAAGAAAATACAGTAACAATCATTTTTTGTCGCCTTACGCTCTGATTTTAAGCGGTTTGTAGTCGTGCCATATTCGCTTTCTCCAGTTGATGTTTCGCGTAATCCAGCGTCACCTCATACTCTTTTTTATTCTCCGAGGGGATTTCAAACATGACATCCATCATGATTGTTTCCACAATAGAGCGCAATCCACGGGCACCGAGCTTGTATTCCACCGCCTTGTCCACGATATACTCGAAGACAGAATCCTGAAATGTCAGCTTGATGTTATCCATTTCAAACAGTTTGATATACTGCTTGATGATAGAGTTTTTCGGTTCGGTAAGGATAGCACGGAGCGCGTTGCGATCCAACGGATTAAGATACGTCAATACCGGAAGGCGTCCGATTATCTCTGGAATCAGTCCGAATGACTTCAAATCCTGGGGAGCGATGTACTGCATCATGTTATTCTTGTCTACCGTCGCTGTTTTCTGCGAAGCCGTATAACCTACGACATGCGTATTCAACCGCTGCGCGATTTTCTTCTCGATGCCGTCGAAAGCACCGCCACAGATAAAGAGGATATTCTTGGTATTCACCGGAATCATCTTCTGGTCGGGATGCTTGCGTCCGCCCTGGGGAGGAACATTCACCACTGAGCCTTCGAGCAATTTCAGCAATCCCTGTTGCACGCCTTCACCGCTCACGTCGCGAGTGATGGAAGGATTATCACCTTTACGGGCAATCTTGTCGATTTCGTCGATAAACACAATACCCTGTTCCGCTTCCGCCACATTATAATCGGCTACCTGAAGCAGACGGGTAAGGATACTTTCAATATCTTCGCCCACATAACCGGCTTCCGTCAACACCGTAGCGTCCACAATCGTAAACGGTACGTGCAGTAACTTGGCAATGGTACGTGCCAGCAATGTTTTTCCCGTTCCGGTGCTACCCACCATAATGATGTTAGACTTTTCAATCTCCACATCATCACTGTTGTCTTTTTGCAACAGGCGTTTATAATGGTTGTAGACCGATACGGAAAGGAAACGTTTCGCGTCGTCCTGTCCGATTACATACTGGTCGATGAATTTCTTGATTTCTACCGGCTTGGGCAGTTCCTTTAAATTGAGTTTGGTAGCTCCGGCGCTTTTCTTGCCCTCACCCAGAGCTTCCTGAGTAATCTCATAAGCCTGGGTAGCGCAACTGTCGCAGATGTAACCGTTCATTCCCGTAATCAGGAATCCGACTTCATTCTCCGACCTGCCGCAGAAGCTACACTTTTTCTTTGTTCTTGAATCAGCCATTTTTATTTCTTAATCAATACCTCATCAATCATACCATATTCTTTCGCTTCCTGCGCTGTCATCCAGTAGTCGCGGTCTGAATCCGCCCATACCTTATCAAAGTCAGTATGCGAGTGATCGGCGATGATTGTATAAAGTTCTTTCTTCAATTTCTGAATCTCACGGGCCGTGATTTCAATGTCCGAAGCCTGTCCCTGCGCACCGCCCATCGGTTGGTGGATCATCACGCGTGAGTGGGGCAACGCAGAACGTTTGCCTTCGGCACCGGCTACCAGCAATACAGCCGCCATCGAAGCCGCCATACCTGTACAGATGGTGGCAACATCACTGGAGATAAACTGCATCGTGTCATAAATGCCCAGTCCGGCATATACACTTCCGCCCGGAGAGTTGATATAAATAGAAATGTCCTTGCCCGGATCTACAGAATCCAGATACAGCAACTGTGCCTGAAGCGTATTTGCCGTATAGTCATCTACCTGGGTACCCAGAAAAATGATGCGATCCATCATCAAGCGTGAGAAAACGTCGAGTTGAGTTACGTTCAACTGCCTTTCTTCCAGAATATAGGGATTCAAATACCCGGCCTGCGATTTAATCACATCATCCAATACCATGCCATTCATTCCTAAATGCTTGGTTGCGTATTTTCTAAAATCATCCATGTTAATTGTTCCTTTCTTAAAATTTAAAATAAACGTAAGTACAAAGAAACGAAAAAGAATACAGAGACACAAAAAAACACAGAGTTATAATTTTATAAAAACTCTGTGTTTCTGTGACATTATATGCTGTTCAACCGAACGATTATTCAAACATCTTATTGAATTCTTCGATAGAAACGTTCTTGTTTTCCAAAGTTACCTGTGCTTTCAGGGCAGCAGCCAACTTCACATCTACAACACGGCTCACCAGGTTGTTGATAGTTTCTTTCTTCTTCAACATCTCCTGTGCATAGTTGTCAAGCACATCTTCGGGAACAGACAGCATGCCGTATTGAGCAAACTGCGCCTTCGTTGTGTCTTTTGCCATCTTCAGAACATCTTCCTGTTCCACCTTGATGTCGTTGGATTCTACCAACTGTTCCTTAATCAGGTGCCAAGTCAGTTCTTCGATGCTCTTATCATAGTTTTCAGCTACATATTCTTCGCCTTTCTCTTCGTTGTTCAGCAACATGATGCGTTTCAGCAATGCATCGGAAAATTCCAGCTTACCTACTTTATCCATCATCACTTTACGAATGTCAATCAAGAACTTATAATCGCTGTCGGCAACGAATCTTGCCGCAATTTCTTCTTTGATTTTAGCGCGGAATTCTTCTTCAGTCTTCACAACACCTTCACCGAATGCCTGGTCGAACACTTCCTGAGTCAGTTCACCCGGAACAAAGCGAGTGATTTCTTCTACTTGGAAGCTGAAATCAGACTTCACGTCTTTCGCGATTTCCTTGTCAATCTTCAACAAAGAACCCAGCTCGGCAGCGTTTCCGTCATAAGCAACATTCGGGTTGAATACCAATACATCGTTCACCTTTGCATTAGCGAAGATAGCTTTCTGATCGTCGTTCTTCATATAAGAAGGCATCATTACCGCACCTTCTACCTGAATACCGCCTTCTTTCGTGTTACCTTCTTCGTCCAACTGTGCCAACAGACCTTTCAGCATGTCGTTATCTTCGTAAGCATCTACCTTATCGTACTTACCGGTGCGTTGAGTGTACATCTTCACCTGGTTGTCGATCATTTCTTCAGATACTTCGATTGTATAATAATCTACTTTATCTTCAGCGCTTACTTCAGCCTTGAATTCAGGTGCCAAAGCGATGTCGAATACGAAATCGAATTCATCCATTGTATCGAAATCAATATTCTGTTGCTTTTCTTCGTTAGGCAACGGCTCGCCCAACATGTTCACCTTATTTTCTTTAATATAATTGTAAACAGCTTCTTGCAGTGCTTTATTCACTACTTCTGCAATAACAGACTTACCATACATTTTTTTAATAAGGCTCACCGGAACCATGCCTTTACGGAATCCCGGGATTTGCGCCTTCTGACGGAGTGATTTCAACTCTTTGTCTACTTTCTCCTGATAATCGGCTTTCTCAAGCTTCACAGTAAGCTCTGCGCTTACTTTGTCAATGTTTTGTAATGAAACGTTCATTCTGACAATTATTTATTTGATTTATACTTTGTTCTATACTCAAACGAGGGTGCAAAATTAGTGCTAATCTTTTAAATTTCAAAAGACATTGCTGATTTATTTCGTATCTATTTAGAATACATAACTAACAAATCGCTGATAAACAATACTTCATTGCAACAATCGTTTTCCTTTTTTGCTCATTTTCTGCAAATAAAATCATCAAAAAGATGGTCAATCCAAAAATTATTCTTTTCTTTGTCCCGGATTGATGGACCATTAGTTTCTCGATTTGATTACAAGGTTTTTACTTCCGTTCCAGAAACGCTTTTGTAAACTCTCTGTCGTTTTAATCCTTTTATTAGTAACCATCTGTCCAGAGAGTTTTATTCATTTATTTATTTTTTATCATTTTCATTATGAACATTTATGTTGGAAACCTTAACTACCGTGTTAAGGAAGGAGATCTGCAACAAGTGATGGAAGATTACGGCGCAGTATCATCAGTTAAAGTTGTTATGGACCGTGAAACCGGTAAATCAAAAGGATTCGCTTTCATCGAAATGGAAGACGATGCTGCAGCTGCCAAAGCTATCGCAGAACTAAACGGAGCTGAATACATGGGACGTACTATGGTAGTTAAAGAAGCTAGACCCAGAGCTTAATTGCCGACGCTACATAGCCAAGAAAAAAAAGAAACTTCTGCCACTTGATGACAGAAGTTTTTTTATAGCCTTATTTCCTTTTTTATTGCCTTATTCCAATTCTTTCCCATTTCAACCTTCCATGCTTTGCACTTCAAGGTCTTTTACCTTGCGAAGCAAATCCGAAGCAAAGATAAAGTTGTTCAGGCGTTCATTGGTAGAAGTGAAGATATCGTCTTTCGTCCCTTCCCATTCCTTATGTCCCTCATAGATATAAATCACCTTTTCACCGATTCCCAATACCGAATTCATATCATGCGTATTGATAATCGTGGTCATATTATATTCCTGTGTAATATCGTGAATCAAGTCGTCAATCACCAATGAAGTCTTTGGATCCAGTCCCGAGTTCGGCTCATCGCAGAACAGGTATTGCGGATTCAGCGAAATGGCGCGCGCGATAGCTACACGCTTCTGCATACCTCCACTGATTTCTCCGGGAAACTTATCTTTCGCTTCAGTCAGGTTGACACGTTCCAGGCAGAACATGGCGCGTTTGGTGCGCTCGCGCAATGTATCATTGCTGAACATATTCAAAGGAAACATCACATTGTCCAACACCGACATGGAGTCGAAAAGAGCGGCACTCTGGAAAATCATTCCCATTTCCTTGCGGAGCATCTTCTTCTCCTTCTTCCCCATCATCACGAGATTTCGTCCGTCATACAAGACCTCACCTTTCTCAGGAGTCAGCAGTCCTACGATACATTTCATCAGCACCGTTTTACCGGAACCACTCTGGCCGATAATCAGGTTTGTCTTTCCATTCTCAAAGTCCGCATTGATATCGCTCAATACTGTCTTATCGTCAAACGATTTATAAAGTCCTTTAACCTCAATCATCCCATCAAAAGTTTAGTTAATACCAAATCCGCAAACAGAATCAGGACACTGCTCGACACTACGGAATCCGTAGAAGCCTTTCCCACAGCAATCGAACCGCCTTCCACCGTATATCCGAAGAAAGCGGACACACTTGCAATAATAAAGGCGAAGAAGAGAGATTTGATGATACCCGCCCAGATAAACCACTCATTAAACATATACTGCAAACCATATTCAAGGTCGACGGCATTCATCACTCCGGCAAACCAGCAGGTACAAAAGGCCCCTATGATACCGGCGAATATACTGAATGTCACCAATATGGGAATAACGGTCACCATAGCCGAAATCTTAGGCAGAATCAGATAGTTGGCGGAATTGACCCCCATAATCTCGAGCGCGTCAATCTGTTGCGTCACGCGCATTGTTCCCAACTCCGAAGCAATGTTCGACCCTACTTTACCCGCAAGAATCAGGCACATGATGGAAGAAGAAAACTCCAGCAACATAATTTCACGGGTCACGTATCCTACCGTCCAGCGGGGCATCCACGGACTTTCGATATTCAACTTAATCTGAATGGTAATCACCGCGCCGATGAAAAACGAAATCAACAGCACGATTCCGATGGAGTTCACGCCTAGCTGCTCCAACTCGTTAAGGTATTGCCGGAAAAACATACGCATACGTTCAGGACGGGAAAAAGTCCGTCCCATCAGCATGAAATATCTTCCGACGGTTCTCAATGCTTTTATCATAACTCACACTATTTGTCTGCAAATGTACATTATTTCGGCTTATTTTTACTACATTTGCCGCAAAATAACTAGAATATGGAAGAAAGCAAGATGGTGCTCCGCACGGAAGACCTGGTGAAAAAGTACGGTAAACGAACCGTTGTAAGCCACGTTTCCATCAATGTGAAGCAAGGTGAGATTGTGGGTTTGCTGGGGCCGAACGGTGCCGGCAAGACGACTTCATTCTATATGACCGTAGGATTGATTACCCCGAATGAAGGGCGCATCTTCCTCGACGACCTGGAGATTACCAAATATCCGGTTTATAAACGGGCGCAAACGGGAATCGGCTACCTTGCCCAGGAAGCCTCCGTATTCCGTCAGATGAGCGTGGAAGACAATATTGCCGCCGTGCTCGAAATGACCAACAAGCCCAAAGAATATCAAAAGGAAAAGCTCGAAAGCCTGATAGCGGAGTTCCGCCTGCAAAAGGTACGCAAGAACAACGGTAACCAGTTGTCCGGTGGTGAGCGCCGCCGTACGGAGATTGCACGCTGCCTTGCCATCGACCCGAAATTCATCATGCTCGACGAACCTTTCGCCGGTGTCGACCCGATTGCCGTAGAAGATATCCAGCAAATCGTGTGGAAACTGAAAGATAAGAATATCGGCATCCTGATTACCGACCACAACGTGCAGGAAACGCTCAGTATTACCGACCGCGCCTATCTGCTTTTCGAAGGAAAGATTCTTTTCCAAGGTACACCCGAAGAATTGTCCGAGAATCAGATTGTACGTGAAAAGTATCTGAGTAACAGTTTCGTACTACGCCGCAAGGATTTCCAGTTGGAGAAATAAAAACTACCCGATAAAAAACGCCCGGAAGCATTACGTTTCCGGGCGTTTTTTATTGGATATATATCTTACTTCTGTCGGATATAAATATTAATCGGCGTACCTGTAAGGTTCCACTTCTCACGCATCTTGTTTTCAAGGAAGCGTTTATAAGGCTCCTTCACATACTGCGGCAGATTGGCAAAATAGACAAATGAAGGCACTTGTGTATTCGGCAACTGCGTGATATACTTAATCTTGATATATTTGCCTTTGTTTGAAGGGGGCGGATATGCCTCGATCAACGGAAGCATTTCTTCATTCAAACGGGCAGTCGCAATCTTTGTTGTCCGGTTCTCATATACATTGCGCGCTTCTTCCAGCACTTTCAGGATACGTTGCTTGGTCAATGCGGACGCAAAGATAATAGGGAAATCCACGAACGGGGCAAAGCGTGAACGCACAGCCGTTTCAAATTCTTTTTGCACTTTCACCGATTTGTCTTCCACCAAGTCCCATTTATTGATAACGACCACCAATCCCTTCTGGTTCTTCTGAATCAGTGAGAAGATATTCAAGTCCTGGCTTTCAACCCCTCTCGTTGCATCCAACATCAGAATACAAACATCCGAACCTTCGATGGAACGGATCGAACGAATCACTGAATAATATTCCAAGTCTTCATTCACCTTGTTCTTCTTACGGATACCGGCTGTATCTACCAGATAGAAATCAAATCCGAATTTATTGTAACGGGTATAGATAGAATCGCGGGTTGTTCCGGCAATCTCGGTAACAATGTTGCGTTCTTCACCGATAAACGCGTTTACGATAGAAGATTTTCCGGCATTCGGGCGGCCTACTACGGCAAAACGAGGAATCTCGTCATCCAGAATCTCAGAAGCCTCTTTCTTGAATTTGCTGACAATCAAGTCCATCAAATCACCCGTACCACTTCCTGTCATAGCAGAAATACAATAAGGGTCACCCAATCCCAATTTATAAAATTCGGGGGCATTGTATTGCAAGTCATGGTTATCCGTCTTGTTGGCAACCATAATCACCGGGCTGTTGGCACGACGCAGGATAGCCGCTACCTGCATATCCAGGTCGGTCACTCCGTTCATCACATCCACTACGAACAAAATCACATCCGCTTCATCCACTGCCAGCAATACCTGCTTGCGAATTTCCTCTTCGAAAATATCATCCGAGTTTACTACCCATCCGCCGGTATCTACCACGGAAAACTCACGGCCCAGCCACTCTGACTTGCCATATTGTCTGTCTCGGGTTGTCCCCGCTTCTTCATTCACAATAGCCTGACGAGTTTTCGTCAGACGGTTAAATAAGGTAGACTTGCCCACATTGGGGCGTCCTACAATTGCAACTAAATTACTCATAGTTCAATACCTTGTTTTTTCACGACTATCCCAGTCGCATGAATACTCTTAATCTAACTGATAACCGAAATTACGCAATTCCTTATCCGAACTACGCCAATCCTTATCAACTTTCACATACGTTTCCAGGTAAATAGTCTTTCCAAAGAAACGTTCCAGTTCACGGCGGGCTTCAGTAGCAACCTTCTTCAGCGCCTTTCCCTGTTTACCGATAATGATTCCCTTCTGCGAATCACGTTCCACATAAATGATCGCCCGAATCTGAATCTTCTTCGGCTCTTCCTTAAACTCTTCCACGACCACTTCCACCGAATAGGGAATCTCTTTGTCGTAATAGAGCAAAATCTTTTCACGGATAATCTCATTCACGAAGAAACGTGCAGGCTTGTCCGTCCATTGGTCTTTCCCAAAATAAGGGGGAGAGTCGGGCAGCAATTCCTTGATCCGCTTCATCACATAATCCACATTGAACTTCGATGCGGCAGAAATCGGAATAATCTCGGCCTGCGGAAGCAGTTCCTTCCATTCTTCTACCAGCTTGACCAGCTTTTCCTGGTCGGTAAGGTCAATCTTGTTAATGAGCAATAAGACAGGCACCGTCATTTCACGTACCTTTGCCATAAACTCATTATTCTTATCCGGTGTCTCTACCACGTCAGTCACATAAAGCAAAACATCCGCATCCGCCAGTGCCGAAGTAGAAAAGTTCAGCATAGACTCCTGTAGCTTGTAGTTAGGTTTCAATACTCCCGGAGTATCAGAAAAAACAATCTGCATTTCATCCGTATTATAGATTCCCATAATGCGATGACGAGTAGTCTGCGCCTTAAAGGTGGCAATCGAGATACGTTCGCCCACCAAAGCGTTCATTAATGTCGATTTTCCGACATTCGGATTTCCTACGATGTTTACAAAACCTGCTTTATGCATTTCTCTTCATTTTATTGGTTGAGACAAAAAAACGCATCGAACCGAAATAAGATGCGTTTTTGAGTGTTATAGTTTAGTAACGAGTGTTACTGTTCCTTCTTTCCGTCATAACCCCACTTCACGTAAACCGCACCCCAAGTAAATCCGGCGCCGAATGCAGTGAAAATGATGTTATCACCTTTCTTGAGTTTATCTTCATAATCCCAAATACACAAAGGAAGCGTAGCAGCACTTGTGTTACCGTAATGTTCGATATTCACCAGCACTTTGTCCATCGGCAATTCCATACGATGAGCCACCGCTTCGATAATACGGACATTTGCCTGATGCGGCACAACCCAGTCGATTGTATCTTTTGTCAGTCCATTCTTTTCTGCGATGGCAGCAGAAACGTCCGACATACTGGAAACAGCATATTTGAATACTGTTCTTCCTTCCTGGTGCAGATAATGCATTTTATTGTCAACCGTGAAATAAGATGGCGGACAAACCGAACCACCGGCTTTCATATGAAGGAAAGGCAAGCCTTTACCATCCGTTCTCAGTATCGAATCCATAATTCCGTAATCTTCCGTAGTAGGCTCCAGCATAAAGGCGGCAGCACCGTCACCAAAGATAGGACAGGTAGCACGATCTGTATAGTTAACCATTGACGACATCTTATCGGCACCGACAATGATAATTTTCTTATATCTTCCCGAACGGATAAAATTCGCACCCGTCTCCATCAAATACAGGAAACCGCTACAAGCAGCCTGCAAATCGAAAGCGAACGCATTCTTCAGTCCGAGTTTGTCGCAAAGAATAGAAGCTGTAGAAGGGAAGTGATAGTCAGGAGTACTCGTAGCCACAATAACCAAATCAATATCGTCCGGATTAGCGCCAGTCTTTTTCATCAACTGTTTGGCAGCTTTGCGTGCCATGTATGAACTACCTAATCCTTCCTCATTCAGAATATGTCTTTCCTTTACTCCGATACGAGTCATAATCCATTCATCGTTGGTATCCACCATCTTTGATATCTCGTCGTTAGTCAAGATATAATCGGGAACATATCCACCGACTCCTGTGATTACTGCATTTATTTTTTCCATCAAACCTATTTTAAATTAGCAATACTATAATACTTAAAGCAGCCGGAGAGAATTACCCTCAGGCTGTTTCAGTATGACTGTACTAATTATACAGCTGCTTCTTTCTCAATAGCGAGCTTACCTCTGTAGTAACCGCAAGCGCCACATACAGTGTGGTATACATGCCATTCACCGCAATTCGGGCAAATAGCCAAAGTAGGAGCTACTGCCTTATCATGAGTTCTTCTCTTTGCTTGTCTCGTACTTGATTGTCTTCTCTTAGGATGTGCCATTTTCTTAAAACTTTAATTATTATCTAATATTTTTTTTAATTCATTCCAGCGAGGGTCAATTTGTTCCTCCGCTTCTTCCTCTATTACGATGTCCTCTCCACCCGTGTCGAAATTATCATCGCTATCATCATTCGCATTTGTTTTCAAATGCTTGTTCAGCTTACTTGTTACCGCTTTATTGCACTTACCGGGAGCGTGTACATGCTTCATCGGGATAGACAGTGCAATAAACTCATACATGAACCATGCAACATTGATTTCTCCTTCTTCCTCGGGAATCACAATAAGGTTGTCGCCTTCTTCTGCATATCCATTTCCAAACTTCACCATCAGTTTATCAGAAGAACTGATTGTTAGCTCCATATCATCCAGGCAACGGTCGCATGGTACCCATACCATTCCGTCTGTCTGAAAACTCATCTCGAAAGCACGAGAGGTTCTTTTCACGGTCAATGTAACATTAACCTTTCCTTTCTGAACTTCAGGTCCGTCAATGTGAGCGAAGTAAAGGTTATCCAATACAAACTCATACTTAGCAGAGTCTGTTTGCATACCTTTCAAGTCAATTTTGTATTTATCAAATTTTCCCAAAGCTTCTCTCTTTTTTAAATCGTTAGCTTACAATTCGGGCGACAAAGATACAAATAAATATCCTCATAACATACAAATTACCTGTAAATATTCACTTTTTTAATACGTATTATAAGGTTTGCGACTGTTAAAAAGAGTCGTATAAATGCCGGAACAGTAAAAAAAGAAAGCCTCGCCCGTCAAATAGACAAGCGAGGCTTCTTAAAAAACGGCGGCTACCTACTCTCCCACTGTTACGCAGTACCATCGGCGTGACGAGGCTTAACTTCTCTGTTCGGAAT
>NZ_JBCOWR010000014.1:0-106061 GCF_040918965.1 Bacteroides sp. RTP21281st1_H5_RTP21281_210402
ATTAAGCATTAAAAATAAATCTGCACAAGCTCGAAATTAGTTCATAACATAACCGTACGGATTTGATTCATAATCGTACTAAAAGAAACAAACCCTGAACATTCATACCTGCAAGTTGTTTATTCTCTTTAAAAAAGAAAAACGAATCAACGCAAAAACTCTAAACATCAGTGTGGTATATGAAGAAGAAATATGGATTTGTTCTGGCGGCTGCAATCTTGCTAGCCGGCTGCGGACAGAAAAAAGAGACGAAAGTAACAACAGCTCGCCCCGTTAAGACTACGATTGTAGAGTCGAGGTCGGTTATCAGGAAAGATTTTTCGGGAATCGTAGAAGCTGTGGAGTATGTGAAACTGGCATTCCGCGTTAGCGGACAAATCATCCAATTGCCCGTCATCGAAGGAGAGAAAGTAAAAAAGGGACAACTGATAGCCGCAATTGACCCTAGAGACATTGCGTTACAATATGCTGCTACAAAATCCGCCTATGAAACGGCTGCCGCACAGGTGGAACGCAATAAACGGCTTCTCTCCCGTCAGGCTATCTCGGTGCAGGAATACGAAATCAGCCTGGCCAACTACCAGAAAGCAAAATCCGAATACGAATTATCCGTCAACAATATGCGCGACACAAAGCTGACAGCTCCTTTTGACGGTTCTATCGAGAAGCGTCTGGTAGAGAATTATCAGCGTGTCAATTCCGGTGAAGGCATCGTGCAGTTGGTCAACACACGTAATTTGCGTATCAAGTTCACTATTCCTGATGCTTATCTCTACCTGCTCCGTGCCAAAGACCCTCGTTTCCTGGTAGAATTTGATACATTCAAGGGACACGTGTTCCAGGCAAAACTGGAGGAGTATCTTGACATATCGACAGATGGTACCGGAATTCCGGTGAGTATCACGATTGACGACCCGTCGTTCGACCGCGACCTCTATGCGGTGAAACCGGGATTTACGTGCAGCATCCGTTTCACAGCAGACGTAGGTCCGCTGGTGCAAGATAGTTGGACAATCGTGCCTCTTAGCGCCGTGTTCGGCGAAAGCGAGGGAAAGAAAATGTATGTCTGGGTAGTGGAAGGAGACAAAGTTCATAAGCGTGGGATTACCGTCAATGCACCGACCGGAGAAGCCCAGGCTCTTATCTCCGAAGGACTGAAACCCGGAGAGAAAATCGTTATTGCAGGTGTGCATCAGTTAGTAGAAGGAGAAACTGTAAAAGAAATTGAGAAATGAACTTAGCTAAATATTCACTGGACAACACGAAAATCATCTATTTCTTTCTTGCCGTATTATTGATTGGGGGAATCACTTCCTTCGGTAAGCTGGGTAAGAAAGAGGATGCTCCCTTCGTTATCAAGTCGGCGGTTATCATGACCCGCTATCCGGGAGCCGAACCGGCTGAAGTGGAGCGATTGATTACCGAACCTATCTCTCGCGAGATTCAAAGTATGAGTGGTGTGTACAAGATTAAGTCGGAATCCATGTACGGGCTTTCTAAAATCACATTCGAACTACAACCGTCACTGGCAGCCGGTTCTATTCCACAGAAATGGGATGAGTTGCGGCGAAAGGTGCTCAATATACAGCCGCAATTACCAAGCGGTGCTTCCACGCCAACCGTTTCCGATGATTTCGGGGATGTGTTCGGCATCTATTATGGATTGACAGCGGACGACGGTTACTCGTATGAAGAGATGCGCAACTGGGCGGAACGAATCAAGACACAGGTAGTCACTGCGGACGGAGTGATGAAAGTCGCCTTGTTCGGGGTACAGACGGAAGTGGTCAATATCTTTATTTCAACCAACAAACTGGTAGGTATGGGTATTGATCCGAAGCAGCTTGCCAGTCTGCTGCAATCACAGAACCAAATTATCAATACCGGAGAAATCCGTGCAGGCGAGCAGCAGTTACGGGTGACCGCCAATGGTATGTACACTACGGTAGACGACATCCGCAACCAAGTGATTACCACGAAAGCCGGACAAGTGAAACTGGGGGATATCGCCGTTATAGAAAAAGGATATATGGATCCGCCTTCCAATATCATGCATGTGAACGGAAAACGTGCCATCGGTATCGGTGTCTCTACCGACCCGCAACGGGACGTAGTGCAGACAGGCGAGAATGTGAAAGCGAAATTAAGCGAATTATTACCACTTATGCCGGTAGGACTTGAGTTACAAAGCCTGTATCTGGAGAACGAAATAGCCAATGAAGCCAATAACGGATTTATCATCAATCTGATAGAGTCTATCCTGATAGTAATCGTGATTATCATGTTAGTGATGGGGCTACGTGCAGGATTACTCATCGGTTCATCACTCATTTTCTCTATTGGCGGCACACTGCTCATCATGTCTTTCTTCGGTGTCGGGCTGAATCGTACCTCATTGGCAGGATTCATCATCGCCATGGGTATGCTGGTAGACAATGCTATCGTAGTGACGGACAACGCACAGATAGCCATTGCCCGTGGAGTCAATCGACGGAAAGCATTGATAGATGGCGCTACCGGGCCGCAATGGGGATTACTCGGAGCCACATTTATTGCCATTTGCTCGTTCCTGCCACTCTACCTCGCTCCTTCTTCCGTGGCGGAAATTGTGAAACCGCTTTTCGTCGTACTCGCCATCTCACTCGGATTGAGCTGGGTGCTTGCCCTCACGCAGACTACCGTATTCGGTAATTTTATTCTGAAGGCAAAAGCTGCCGATGGCGCTAAAGACCCTTACGACAAGCCTTTCTATCACAAATTTGCTTCCATTCTCCGTGCATTAATCCGCAGGAAAACATTGACGCTAGGTTCTATGGTCGTACTTTTCGTCATTTCACTCGTTATCATGGGGACGATGCCGCAGAACTTTTTCCCGTCTTTGGATAAGCCTTATTTCCGTGCGGACGTATTCTATCCGGATGGATACAGCATCAACGATGTGGTGAAAGAGATGAAATCGGTAGAAGAACATCTGGCCAAACAGCCGGAAGTGAAGAAGGTATCCATAACCTTCGGCAGCACGCCGCTCAGATATTACCTGGCTTCCACTTCAGTAGGCCCGAAACCTAACTTTGCCAATGTATTGGTGGAATTGACGGACAGTAAATATACAAAAGAGTATGAAGAGAATTTCGATGGATATATGAAAGCGAATTATCCGAACGCGATTACCCGCACAAGCCTGTTCAAGTTATCTCCTGCCGTAGACGCAGCTATTGAAATCGGCTTTATCGGCCCCAATACGGATACACTCGTGGCACTCACCAACCAGGCATTGGACATTATGCATCGGAATCCTGATTTGATTAACGTACGTAATTCGTGGGGAAACAAGATTCCGGTGTGGAAACCGGTGTATAGCCCGGAACGGGCACAACCCTTAGGAGTATCACGCCAGGGCATGGCACAGAGTATCCAAATAGGAACTACAGGAATGACATTGGGAGAATATCGTCAAGGTGACCAGGTGCTTCCGATTTTACTGAAAGATAATACGGTAGATTCGTTCCGCATCAATGACTTGCGCACATTACCGGTATTCGGAACCGGAAACGAGACAACCAGTCTCGAACAAGTCGTTTCTGATTTTGATTTTCAGTATCGGTTCTCGAATGTGAAAGATTATAACCGGCAGATGGTCATGATGGCTCAATGCGACCCGCGTCGCGGGGTAAATGCCATCGCTGCCTTTAATCAAGTATGGTCGCAGGTACAGAAAGAGATTAAAGTTCCCGAAGGATATACGATGAAGTATTTTGGCGAACAGGAAAGCCAGGTGGAATCTAACGAGGCGTTGGCTAAGAATTTACCGTTGACGTTCTTCCTGATGTTTGTGACATTGCTGTTCCTGTTCCGTACCTATCGTAAGCCGACAGTGATTCTGCTCATGTTACCGCTGATTTTCATCGGAATCGTATTGGGATTATTGGTGCTTGGCAAGTCATTCGACTTCTTCTCTATCCTGGGGTTGCTGGGGTTGATTGGTATGAATATAAAGAATGCGATTGTACTCGTCGAACAAATCGACTTGGAAGCGGCAACAGGGAAGAAACCTATGGATGCTGTTGTCAGTGCAACGACCAGTCGTATTGTTCCTGTAGCGATGGCATCCGGTACAACGATCCTTGGTATGCTGCCATTGTTGTTCGACGCCATGTTCGGTGGAATGGCGGCTACTATTATGGGCGGACTGCTAGTAGCTTCGGCACTGACATTATTTGTCCTTCCGGTAGCTTATTGTGCCATTCAACGAATCCACTCCGATTCCTGATGAAACTTGATTTTAATATTTATAATGAATAAAATGAAGACTCAACTTATAATTCTAGCACTACTGGCCCTCGGTGTCACGACCAGGGCGCAACAGCCTTATCTCAGCAGGGAAGCCTACCGGGATAAAGTGGAAGCGTACAGCCAGATTCTAAAACAACAGAAACTAAAGACATTGGCTAGTACTGAAGCACGAAAGATTGCCCATACAGGATTCTTGCCCCAAATAGATGTCAATGCGGACGGTACTCTCAACATGAGTGACCTCAGTGCATGGAATGAACCGTTAGGTGAATACCGCAATCACACTTATCAAGGAGTATTCGTCGTGTCGCAACCGCTGTACACAGGTGGCGCTCTCAATGCCCAGCACAAAATAGCGAAAGCTGACGAAAAGCTGAACCGGCTTAACGAGGAACTCACCATAGACCAGATTCACTATCAGAGTGATGCTGTCTATTGGAACGCTTCCGCTTCACAAGCTATGTTACAGGCTGCTGATAAATATCAGAGTATCGTAAAGCAGCAATATGATATTATCCAGGATCGTTTCAACGACGGAATGATTAGCCGCACGGATTTACTGATGATCTCTACCCGGTTGAAAGAAGCGGAATTGCAATATATCAAAGCCCGCCAGAATTATACATTGGCATTGCAAAAACTAAATATTCTAATGGGATCGGAACCTAATAGTCCCGTAGACAGCCTTTATACGATTGATACGGCTTCCGCCCCTATACAAATCCTATCCCTTGAAAATGTATTGCAACGCCGTGCCGATTATGAAAGCACAGAAGTCAACATCATGAAAAGTGAGGCGCAACGTAAAGCGGCGCTCAGCCAGTTCAATCCGCAGTTGAATATGTACTTCAGTGGCGGATGGGCTACAGCTACGCCTAACCTCGGATATGATGTTTCATTTAATCCCATTGTCGGCATTAACCTGAATATCCCTATCTTTCGCTGGGGTGCCCGTTTCAAAACGAACCGTCAGCAGAAAGCATATATCAGTATGCAGAAGCTGCAACAAAGCTACGTGACGGATAACATCAATGAAGAACTTTCCGCTGCGCTGACCAAACTGACGGAAACGGAATATCAGGTAAAGACAGCGACAGAGACGATGAACCTGGCAAATGAGAATCTCGATTTGGTTTCTTTCTCATACAATGAAGGGAAAGCGAATATGGTGGATGTACTCTCCGCACAGTTATCATGGACACAGGCTCATACCAATCTGATTAATGCTTATCTGGCGGAAAAGATGGCGATAGCGGAATACAGGAAAGTTATCAGTGAATAAAGAGAACCCAATTCTCAAAATCTCTATATAAAGAAAACCGGAGAATGAGTCAAGATGCTCATTTCTCCGGTTTCCATTTCTTAAGTCAGTTGTTCTTCACTTACGCAAGGAAGGAAATCAACACACCCGCTGCTACGGCAGAACCGATCACACCGGAGATGTTACTAGCCATACAATATTGCAATACGTGATTCTTCGGGTCATATTTCAAAGCAATCTCGTTGGCAACACGACTCGCCATCGGAACGGCACTAAGTCCGGTTGCACCGATAAGCGGATTGATTTTCTTCTTAGAAAAGAGATTAAATAGTTTCACTAAGAATATACCACCGGTAATGGACAGTGCGAATGCAAGGAATCCACCGATAACGATACCGATTGTCGTCCAGTTCAGGAATGCTTCGGCAGTCATCGTTGCCCCTACGGATAAGCCGAGGAAAATAGTGGCTGCATTCATAATGCTGTTGGAAGCAGCATCATACAAACGGAATGTATTGGTTCCGATTTCCTTCACCAGGTTACCAAACATCAACATACCAATCAAAGGCACTGCACTGGGCACGAAGAGGGCAACAACCGTAGTTACCACAATCGGGAAGATAATCTTCAATACACGCAGGTTCTTGATTTCAGTCTTTGAAGGATATTTCTTTTCCTGTTCCTTCATGTTGATACTTAGCTCTTTCCTTGAGCAAAGCAGCTTCACTACCAACGGAATGATGACCGGCACTAATGCCATGTAAGAATAAGCGGCAATAGCAATCGGGCCCAGCAAATGCGGAGCGAGCTTAATGGTCGTAAAGATAGCCGTAGGGCCGTCCGCGCCACCGATGATACCCAATGAGGCAGCTTCTTGCGGAGTGAATCCCATCAGGATGGCCACCAGCAATACAGTAAAGATACCAAGCTGTGCGGCAGCACCGAAAATAGAAAGATGCAGGTTGCGCAGCATCGGCCCGAAGTCCGTCAATGCACCGACACCCATAAAGATTATCGGTGGCAGGAAACCCGTCTTAATCAACATATAGTAGATGAAGTTCATGATTCCCAATTCGTGGGCAATGTCGTGCAAAGGCATTTCCCAGATGTTCTTCATTACTCCGTTTATCATCACCATACCATTCTCGTCCGCCTGAATCACGCCCATATCTCCACCGGGGAAGTTGGCAAGCAACACACCGAAAGCGATGGGGACAAGCAGCAACGGTTCGTACTGTTTCTTGATACCCAAATAGAGCAACACGAACGCGATGGCATACATAACCAGGAACTGCGGTTCGGCAATGATATTGCTGAACGCAGTCATGTCGTACAAATTCTCAAATATCTCGTTCATTATCTTATCTTCATTAATACATCGTCTTCTGAAACAGCATCTCCCGGGTTAGCGCAAATGGCAGTCACCGTACCGCCAAACTCCGCACGGATAGCATTGTAAGTCTTCATTGCTTCCACGTAGCCGAGCACGTCGCCTTCTTTCACAGTATCGCCTACCTGCAAAGCAGTTTCCTGCGCATTCTTCACCAGGAAGAATTTACCTTCCAATGGAGAAAGCACATCTTTACCCTCTCCTGCCGGAGCAGCGGCGGCAGGTGCTGCGGGAAGCTCAGCGTCACCATAAGCAACAGTCACGCGGTAAGCCTGTCCGTCTACCTGTACGGTCAGTGTCTTTGGTTTTGCATCTTCTTCGGGAGACTTGTCTTTTTCGGCACGGCGCTTGGCAACATCTTCCAGGAAATCTTCTTTCGCCTTGCCACTCTTGTAGGCTTCATATTGTGCCGGATGCATGGCATATTCGAAGAGTTCTTCGTCGTCTTGTCCGGTTTCCCATTTATTCTCCTTCATCAGCTTGCGATACTTGTCGAGATTATCAGGATAGTTGTCCTGCGGATTTCCTTCGAAGAATTTGCGTCCTTCGCGTTCCGCCTTTTCGATGATTTCAGGAGCAAGCTTACCCGGCAAGCGTCCGGCTTTACCCAGAATCATATCCCAAATATCATCGGCAATCATACCCCAACGGTCTTTACCTTTCTCCATTGCCATCACGTTCATCATGGCAAGGTTCTTCACATACTGGCTGAACGGAGTCACCAATGGTGGATAACCTACACGCGGCCATACATAAGCCACTTCATCAAACAGTTTGATAAGAAGCTGATCTTGTGTCATAAACGGCAGGTTGTGTTTCGCCTTGTATTTATTGATAGATTCCAGGTTGGATTCCAAGTCTGCCATCAAGCTACCCATCATACCACCGGGCAGTCCGGGAGCAATCAGCAGGGAGTTCATCAGGCGGTTTTTCGGGCTGATGTACAATCCCAGGAAGTCATCCATAAATTCCTGAATCATACCGCGCACCTTCATATAGGCTTCCATATTGATTTCGGGAACCTGGTATCCGGCATCTTTCAGCATTGCCTGTACACTCAGCAAGTCAGCGTGCCCTGTACCCCATGAAAGAGGTTCCATGCCTACGTCGATGTAGTCGCAACCGGCTTCGCACACTTCAAGGATGCTTGCCATATTGAATCCCGGACCTGCATGACTATGATACTGGACAGGTATTTCGGGATGCGCAGCCTTGATATTGGCCACGATTTTTCCTAATGAAACAGGACGACCGATACCGGCCATATCCTTGATACAAATTTCGTCCGCCCCCAGTTTGATAAGTTCCAATGCCATATTGGTATAATACTCTACCGTATGGATGGGTGAATGAGTGATACAAAGCGAGCACTGTGAAATCATGCCGGCCTCTTTTGCGTAGGTAATGGAAGGAGCGATATTGCGGACATCGTTCAATCCGCAAAATGTACGGGTAATATCCGTTCCCTGTACTTTCTTTACTTTATAGAATAACCTGCGGACATCTGCCGGAACAGGACTCATGCGGAGTCCGTTCAGTGCACGGTCAAGCATATGGGTTTGAATACCTGCTTCGTGGAAGGGCTTTGTCCATTCACGTACAGCTTTATTCGGATTTTCGCCAAACAATAAATTTACTTGTTCAAAACCACCGCCATTTGTTTCTACGCGGGCGAAACAGCCCATTTCAATGATGGCAGGTGCTACCTTTACGAGTTGATCTACACGAGGTACATATTTTCCGGCAGATTGCCACATATCTCGGAAAACCAAACTAAACTTTACTTCTCTTTTCATGTCTTTCAGTGATATAACTTTTTATAGATTTATAATTTTTCTACTTTAGTGACTTTACCTTTGCCCAATGTCACCACATTCACAGCGGCCGTAATAGCTGCCAGAATATTTCCGGGGATAGGCGCAGGACCTTTCTGTGTTTCCCGCTTCACAGGAGCCACTTCTTCGGGGGCATATTTATTGACCAGAGTGATCAAGAACTTGCCTAAATAAATCACAATCAGCAGAATAACAAATACGGTAGCCATTCCAACTACCATCAGCAGGAGCGCTGTTTCGATATTTTCCATATAATAAATTATTAGTAATTTAAGCCGTTTGTCTAAAAAGCGTCCGAAAATACCAAATATTTGCTATAAAATAAATTAAGAAAGGAATATAAAATATAAATCCGTAATTAACCTTGCTTATTGACAGGTATAAAAACAATGTGAGAGAAGGCCCCTCAACCTTCTCTCACATTCTGATAAAACAATTATTAAATAAAAATACTCAATGATAAAAACTGGTTCGGCTTCGCATTCTGGTTTCATACCGTCTTAACCTATTAACCACCAAAATGGCCGACCGTCTTTGTAAACCTCTCATCCGCCATCACGGCGTTCATCTTTCAATTAGTACAGCAATGTAGTGTCCGGTTGTCAACCCTTTTATTAGCCGTTTCCTATTCTAATTTCCGACAACCATTCACCTGCCAATTGTCTATTGTTTGTTTTGAGCTTAAAATTTAGTCCTCATCGCGAGAACCTTTCTACATCAATTTCTTCTACAACATTTTACTCTTCTAATTAAATCTCTATCGTTTCTTTCATACATCATTAATAGCTCATCTATTAGAAAGAGAAGAGAACGTTTCTTTTTTACCAAGAAAAAATGAAGAAAATATGAAGAAAAACAAAAAAGCCCCTTCCAGACATCCAGAAGGGGCTTTTTTTTATTTTAAAATTATTTCTTTTCCGCGAAGTTCGTAACTGATTCCACATGAACCGAAGACTTTTTCGAGGGTAGCGTTCAAGTCTTTCGTCAGAACCGTGCCATTATAGGTCAGTCCGTCGCACTTCTCACGCCCTACCACCGTGACCTTAAATATGAGTTCTATATCTGCCACTACATTTACGAGTGGGTCGTCTTCATACCCCAGGACTTCCGGAAATTCCGGATCATCCGGTTTCGGCACAGGAATAATCTTGTTTTCATCACAGCGCACACTTTCTCCGGCAACCAATGTCCGCTTGCCTACGGCAGTCTCTACCTTGACACTACCTTCTTCACAGTTCACAAACATTTTCTTTCCTTGCTGGTCGACCAGGAACTTTGTTCCCAGCACTGTCACAGCACCAGCTTCGGTATTCACAGTAAATGTTTTACCCTTAGTCACCTCGAAAGAAGCTTTGCCAAACAGTTGCAGTTTACGTTCCCAAAGCCAGGTGATCCGGTTGTAAGTCAGGCTCGAGTTCTCCATAATCTGCACATTACTGCCATCCGGCAATTCATATGCCAGAGCCGTATCTTCCGTCACAATCTTCTTCTCCGAGAAATAATATCCGCCTATTCCCAAAAGAAGCAAGAACATGGCAGCTATTCCCCAAGAGAAAGGAATACCGCGCCCGACGCCTTGCTTTCTCCTGCGGCTTAAGGCAATCTTATGGCTCTCTTCACGTTGCAACTTTAGCTTATCACCGATTTCTTTCTTACGGGAGAACTTTTCACCGATCAGAGGTAGTTTGCCTTCTTCCAGGTATTTTTCTAAAGATTCTGTCCAATTTTCCATATCCCACCTTAATTAAAGATCCATAAATTAGCCATCACTGCTAACAATAAAGATGTACCTAAACGCTCTCTCAATCTGGTTATAGCCATATGGGTGGTATTGTAAACCGTACGAGGAGTGAGTCCCATCACCTGAGCAATCTCTTCAGGACTCATCTTCTTATAGTATTTCAGATACAATACTTCCCGTTGCTGCTTTGTCAGGCCATTCAACTCTTTTTGCAAAGCCTCCAACTGTTCCTTTTCCAATTCCGAACGGATAATAGCTGTCTCTATGTCTATCTCCAGATCAAACCGATATTCATTGGTGTCTACTTCATCCAGCGATTTGAATGTTCCACTACTCTCTCTTTTCAGCTCGTTCACTATCATATGTCTCAACGAAACACATAGATAGGCAGATATGGATTGAGGTTCGGCGCACGTTTCCCTTTTCTCAAAGATGTAAACAAACAACGACTGTATCGCCTCTGTCACCACGGTGTCATCACCGGCTATCTTCATGCCATACCCATAAAGCAAATCTGCATATTGGTCATAAAGCTGCCTGAATGCATCCTCATCCCCTTGCTGAATCTTATCCCAGGATAGTGTCTTCATTTCTCTCCGCTCATTTATATGAGATATGTTTTTCCTTTTTTTACCTGTTTTTTAGTAAAAATATATCAGATATGCCTTAAAACTCACTTGTAAAGTGGAATCTGATGTTTTTAAAGTCCATTTGAGCCATCTGAAGTACATAACCGGAATCGGCCAGGAACACATCGCGTCCTTCCCTATCCTTCGCCATATACTGATATTTACGTTTCTTGAAGGCTTCCAGTTCCGCAGGATCGTCACTCTCCACCCAACAAGCCTTATACAGGCTCACCGGCTCCCAGCGACAGGACGCGTTATACTCGTTCAACAAACGATATTGGATAACCTCAAACTGCAACTGTCCCACCGTACCGATAATCTTGCGGCCATTGAACTGGTTGACAAACAACTGTGCCACACCTTCGTCCATCAACTGGTCGATACCTTTCGCCAATTGTTTCTGCTTCATCGGGTCTGCATTCTCTATATACTTGAACATCTCCGGCGAGAAACTCGGCAATCCGCGGAAGTGAAGCATTTCACCTTCCGTCAGCGTGTCACCAATCTTGAAAGTACCGTTATCCGGCAGACCGATAATATCTCCGGCATAAGCTTCGTCAATCGTTGTTTTACGCTGCGCCATAAACTGTGTAGGCGACGAAAAGCGCATTGTTTTTCCGTGGCGCACATGCTGGTATGGAGCGTTGCGCACAAACTTGCCGGAGCAAATCTTGCAGAATGCTACACATGAGCGGTGGTTCGGGTCGATATTGGCAGTTATCTTGAAAATAAATCCGGTGAATTTAGGCTCTTCCGGTCTTACTTCACGCTCTTCAGCCTGCACAGGACGGGGGCTTGGAGCAATCTCTACGAAACAGTTCAGCAACTCCTGAACACCGAAATTATTCAAAGCCGAACCGAAGAATACCGGAGCACAATCACCCGCCAGATAAGTTTCAGCATCAAATTCAGGATAAACCCCTTCAATCAGTTCCAAATCACCGCGCAGCTTGTCTGCCAATGTTTTCCCGATCTGTTCGTCCAGTTCGTCCGTATGAATATCGACTGCCACTTTTTCCGTCACCATTTGTTTGGATGGCTGATACAAGTCCAGTTTCTGTTCGTAGATATTATATACACCCTTGAAACGGGCTCCCTGCTCAATCGGCCAGGACAAAGGACGAACCTGAATCATCAGTTCCTCTTCCAGTTCGTCCAACAAATCGAACGGGTCTTTTCCCTCGCGATCCATCTTGTTGACGAAGATAATAACCGGAGTCTTGCGCATACGGCACACTTCCATCAGTTTACGTGTCTGTGTTTCCACACCTTTCGCACCGTCCACAACGATGATAACGCTGTCTACTGCTGTCAATGTACGATATGTATCTTCGGCAAAGTCCTGGTGCCCCGGAGTGTCGAGAATGTTAATCTTGTAGTCGCGATAGTCAAATTCCATCACAGAAGTCGTTACCGAGATACCACGCTGCTTCTCAATCTCCATCCAGTCGGATGTAGCCGTTTTCTTAATCTTATTACTTTTTACCGCACCCGCTACCTGAATCTGACCACCGAAAAGCAACAGCTTCTCCGTCAAAGATGTCTTACCGGCATCAGGATGCGCAATAATGGCGAACGTTCGCCGTCTCAAAATTTCTGTATTATCTGCCATATATATTATAAGGTGTCAATGCATCGTTTAAGACTTTCCTCCCAGTGAGGAATCTCGATGCCGAACGTTGTTTTTATCTTTGTCTTATCAAGTACGGAATAGGCGGGACGGTTGGCCTTAGCCGGGTATTCCGCCGTATGCAAAGGTCTTACCTTACATGAAGTGATTCCGGCAAGGCGGTGGATAGCTATCGTAAAGTCATACCAGGAACATACGCCTTCATTGCTGAAGTGGTAGACACCGCGAACTATACCTTTATTAATAATCGTATAGATGGCTTGTGCCAGGTCGTTGGCATAAGTAGGTGTTCCTATCTGGTCAAAAACGACTCCCAGGTTATCACGTTCTTTACCCAGACGAATCATCGTTTTTACGAAATTATTACCGAAGGTGGAATAAAGCCATGCGGTACGGATAACGACTGCTTTCTCGCAGTGATTCATCACATCATATTCTCCTTCCAGTTTTGTAGTGCCATATACGGAATCCGGACAAGGATCACAATCTTCGGTATAAGGAATATGGGCAGTGCCGTCGAACACATAGTCAGTAGACACTTGTATCATAGCCGCCCCATTGAATTGTGCCGCTTTAGCCAATTCTTTCGGTGCTTCACAGTTCAGTTTGTAAGCTAATTCCGGATTATCTTCCGCCTTATCCACTGCCGTATATGCGGCACAGTTAACAATAAGTTCAATCCGTTTCTCCGCAATATAAGCCCAGACAGCTTGCGCATCACAAATGTCGAGTTCCTGCACATCTGTGAAATAATATGTATGTTGCGGGTTCTCTTTCGCAAGCACCTGCATTTCGTTGCCAAGCTGACCGTCGGCACCCGTTACCAAAATTCTCATTTATTCATCCAGTTTTAATTCACCTTTGCGGTCTTTATCATAATAGTTCGCCAACATGGAGAGGAAGCTAGTGATGGCTTCCATTGCCTTGGCTGTTCCTTCACTGATAGGTTTTCTCTGAAGCCGGAGCAAGAGTACTCCGTACAAAGCTTCAAAGCAGGTTTCCAATTCGGGTTCATCCTTCTTGCCGTTTTTATTCCGCAGTTCCACGATAAACGGCAATGCTTTGAAATAGGCGGCACTGTAAAAAGGAAATTTAGGGGAAGAAGCCAACGCATTGTGCAGTTCAGTCAGATTGATAATCACATTCTTGTTAATCTGCAAATGTCCCGCTTCACGCACACCTTCCTCGTTCATCATCGTAATCAGGTTTCCATACCATTCACGCATGCCGGAACGTTGTTCTTCCGGATAACGGGAAATCACATTGACTTCCATTTCTTCCGGTTCACAATGATTGGCACGGATCAGGTCTTCCTCTTGCCACATATATATAAGGTATTCGGCAATATTCCGCTCCTTCAGTTGTTGTGCTATCTGATTCATAAGCTATCTCCTAATAAATTGACTCTCCCAACAAAGTATAAATCAGTCCCGCCACGGATACCAATATCACAATACTTCCGATCACACGGTTCAGTATCCAAATGCCACGCAGGTTGAACTTCGTGCGCACCTTGTTTACAAAATAAGTGATTCCGAGCCACCAGGTCAATGCGCCCGCAGCGATAGCAAAATATCCCGTTATCTCTTCAAAGACCAGAACACCCTGCTGCACAAAGGCAAAACGGGCAAAAAGTCCGATAAACAGGAATATGATCAAGGGGTTGGAAAGAGTGACGAAAAATGCAGTAATAAAATTATGAAAATAAGAACCTTTGTTGGACGAAGCCGGACGAATCGAGTTCACCGGATTGCTGCGAAAGGTATAGATTCCGAAAATAAGCAACATGACACTACCGAGTAATTGCAGATAGAAACTGCCTTTATTAATATAGTCAGAAACGAAGCTCATGCCATAACCTGTCAACAAAGCGTAAGCTATATCACTTATAGAGGCTCCCAGCCCTGTCACAAATCCGTACCAACGCCCTTTGTTCAAAGTCCTCTGGATACATAATACGCCCACCGGACCGAGGGGTGCGGACACAACAACGCCAATAATAAAGCCTTTAACTAATATATCGAATATTGTCTCTATCTGAATCATTCCGCAAATATCGCACTTTTTTGTGATATGGGGATAGTATATTAACGTTTTTTCCACACAAGAATCATGATATATAGCCATAATAAGCAAAACATACATCGAAAATAAACATATTAAATAAGGTATAGGAATTTATTCTCCCTATTTTTTCCTACCACCAATGAAATTGATTATCTTTGCGCCACAGAAAAAGAGAAGAGTTTCTCCCGCAGAGACTTCAATCGTAAAATAGCAAATCGTAAAATCGTAAATATACAACATGATTCTTTTTTTCAGAACCCCTTCCAAGAGCGTGATTGCCGTAGAGAGCAACCATCAGCTCACCCCTGACGAAAGTAATAAACTCTGCTGGCTTTTTGGAGAAGCCGTGATGGAAAGTGAAGAAAACCTGAAAGGCTGTTTCGTCGGTCCGCGCCGCGAAATGATCACTCCCTGGAGTACAAACGCAGTAGAAATCACCCAAAACATGGGACTTGAAGGCATCAGCCGCATCGAGGAGTACTTCCCCGTTAAGGACGAAAATGCCGACTTCGACCCAATGCTGCAACGCATGTACAAGGGACTCGACCAAAATGTATTCACGACCAACCGTCAGCCGGAACCGATCATCTATATCGAAGACCTCGAAGTGTACAATGAAAAAGAAGGCCTGGCGCTTTCTAAAGAAGAAATGGACTATCTGAAGAAAGTGGAAAATGACCTCGGCCGTAAACTGACTGACTCTGAAGTTTTCGGTTTCGCACAGATTAACTCCGAACACTGCCGCCACAAAATCTTCGGCGGAACGTTTATCATCGACGGTGTAGAACAGGAATCTTCCCTGTTCCAAATGATTAAAAAGACGACACAGGAAAATCCGAATAAAATCATCTCTGCTTATAAAGATAATGTAGCCTTCGCAGAAGGGCCGGTTGTAGAGCAATTCGCTCCGGCAGACCACTCCAAGCCTGATTATTTCCAGGTGAAAGACATCAAGAGTGTTATCTCTCTGAAAGCGGAAACACATAACTTCCCGACTACCGTAGAGCCGTTCAACGGTGCTTCTACCGGTACAGGTGGTGAAATACGCGACCGTATGGGTGGTGGTAAAGGTTCATGGCCGATTGCAGGTACTGCTGTATACATGACCTCTTATCCCCGCACGGACGAAGGACGCGAATGGGAGGAAATTCTTCCGGTACGCCAATGGCTATACCAAACTCCCGAACAGATTCTTATCAAGGCATCCAACGGTGCTTCCGACTTCGGAAACAAGTTCGGCCAGCCGCTGATCTGCGGTTCCGTACTGACATTCGAACATACGGAGAACAAAGAAGTGTACGGGTATGATAAAGTAATCATGCTCGCCGGTGGTGTAGGCTACGGTACACAGCGTGACTGCCTGAAAGGTGCTCCCGAAGCAGGTAACAAGGTGGTAGTAATCGGCGGCGACAACTATCGCATCGGACTGGGCGGCGGTTCCGTATCTTCAGTAGATACAGGACGTTACAGCAGTGGCATTGAACTGAATGCTGTTCAGCGCGCTAACGCTGAAATGCAGAAACGTGCCAACAACGTAGTACGTGCCCTTTGCGAAGAAGATGTGAATCCTGTTGTTTCCATCCACGACCACGGTTCAGCCGGACACGTTAACTGCCTGTCCGAGCTGGTAGAAGAATGTGGTGGCTTGATTGACATGAGCAAGTTGCCTATCGGTGACAAGACATTGTCGGCAAAAGAAATCATTGCCAACGAGAGCCAGGAACGTATGGGACTGTTGATTAAAGAAGAAGCTATCGAACATGTACGCAAAATCGCCGAACGCGAGCGCGCTCCGATGTACGTAGTCGGTGAAACAACCGGCGACCATCGTTTCGCTTTCCAACAGGCTGACGGTGTACGTCCGTTCGACCTTGCCGTAGAACAGATGTTCGGTTCTTCCCCCAAGACCTATATGGTAGACAAAACGGTAGAACGTCATTATAAAATGCCGGAATACGAATTGTCCAAACTTCACGAATATCTGACTAATGTATTGCAACTCGAAGCAGTAGCCTGCAAGGATTGGTTGACAAATAAGGTAGACCGTTCGGTAACAGGTAAGGTAGCCCGCCAGCAATGCCAGGGTGAACTTCAGTTGCCGTTGAGCGACTGTGGTGTCGTAGCACTCGACTACCGTGGTGAGAAAGGTATCGCCACTTCTATCGGACATGCTCCGCAAGCTGCATTGGCTGATCCGGCTGCCGGCTCTATCCTTTCCGTATCCGAAGCGCTGACCAACCTCGTTTGGGCTCCGATGGCAGAAGGCATGGACAGTATCTCTTTGTCTGCCAACTGGATGTGGCCCTGTCGTTCACAGGAAGGTGAAGACGCTCGTCTTTACACAGCTGTGAAAGCATTGAGCGACTTCTGTTGCGCTCTGCAAATCAATGTTCCTACCGGAAAAGACTCTCTGTCCATGACTCAGAAATACCCGAACGGTGAGAAAGTAATTTCTCCGGGAACAGTGATTGTCTCTGCAGGCGGTGAAGTCTCAGACGTGAAGAAAGTAGTATCTCCAGTATTGGTAAACAATGAAAAGACTACTCTTTATCATATCGACTTCAGCTTTGACGAACTGAAACTCGGTGGTTCCGCTTTCGCGCAATCTTTGGGTAAAGTAGGCGACGATGTACCTTGCGTACAGGATGCCGAATACTTCCGTGATGCTTTCCTTGCCGTACAGGAGCTTGTAAACAAAGGATTGATTCTTGCGGGACACGATATTTCCGCCGGTGGCCTGATTACCACATTGCTCGAAATGTGCTTCTCTAATGTAGAAGGCGGTATGGAAATCAGCCTTGACAAGATGAAGGAACAGGATATCATCAAGATTCTGTTTGCTGAAAATCCGGGTATCGTTATCCAGATCAGCGACAAGCATAAGGAAGAAGTGAAGAAGATTCTCGAAGATGCCGGCATAGGCTACATGAAATTGGGTAAACCGACTGACGAACGCCACATCCTGGTATCTAAGGACGGTGCTACTTACCAGTTCGGTATCGACTACATGCGTGATGTATGGTATTCTTCTTCTTACCTGCTCGACCGCAAACAGTCTATGAACGGCTGCGCAAAGAAACGTTTCGAAAACTATAAAATGCAACCTGTTGAATTTGCGTTCATGCCTGAATTCAAGGGTAAGCTTTCTCAATATGGTATCACTCCGGAGCGTCGTACTCCTAGCGGTATCCGTGCGGCTATCATCCGTGAGAAAGGTACAAACGGCGAACGTGAAATGGCTTACTCACTCTACCTGGCAGGCTTCGACGTAAAAGACGTTACGATGACCGACCTTATCAGCGGACGTGAGACACTGGAAGATGTGAACATGATTGTTTACTGCGGTGGTTTCTCCAACTCTGACGTACTGGGTTCAGCCAAAGGATGGGCAGGCGCATTCCTGTTCAACCCGAAAGCGAAAGAAGCGCTGGATAACTATTATGCCCGTGAAGATACACTGTCATTAGGTGTCTGTAACGGTTGCCAGTTGATGATGGAACTCAACCTTATCAACCCGGAACTGAAGAAGCAGGGCAAGATGTTGCACAATGATTCACATAAGTTCGAATCACGCTTCCTCGGCCTGACTATCCCGACAAACCGCAGTGTGATGTTCGGCTCTTTGAGCGGCAGCAAACTGGGTATTTGGGTTGCTCACGGAGAAGGAAAGTTCTCTTTGCCCTATGACGAAGACAAATATAATGTAGTAGCGAAGTATAGCTATGATGAATATCCGGCTAACCCGAACGGTTCCGACTATTCCATCGCAGCACTGGCTAGTGCGGACGGACGTCACCTGGCTATCATGCCTCACTTGGAACGATCCATCTTCCCATGGCAAAATGGTTGCTACCCGGAAGATCGCAAGAACAGCGATCAGGTAACTCCGTGGATCGAAGCATTTGTCAATGCCCGTAAATGGGTGGAAGAAAAAGTGAAATAAAGTTTTCCTTTATAATTTATCTAAGAAAGGCTGGTATTTTTTGAAATATCAGCCTTTTCTTCATTTTTTTCTTGCTACCGTAATTCCTTTTTTTGCAACTAAACAGTCTCAAATAAACAGCTTATACAAATAGCAGTAAAATACCTTATCCACTTCACTTTAAGAGCCATGTAATCTTACCTTAAAATTTTGCAGTATCAAAAATTCTTCTTAATTTTGTCAAACTTTCCCCCTCTAAAATAAGATTCAATAACCCTTAAAAGTCCTATTTGTATGAAAAAGTGGATTTTTCTATTATTATTGTTTCCTTTAACCTGTGTCGCTCAGACGTATCAATATCTAGGAGTGGAAGATGGGTTGAGCAACAGGCGAGTTTATTGCATTCAGAAAGACAGAACCGGCTATATGTGGTTCCTCACACACGAAGGTATTGATAGATACAACGGAAAAGATTTCAAGCGATATAAGTTGATGGACGGTGACACAGAAGTAAATTCTCTGTTAAACCTCAACTGGCTATATATAGACCGGGATGGAGTACTGTGGGAAATCGGCAAGAAGGGCAAGATATTCCGATATGACGAGATCCATGACCGTTTCGAACTTGTCTACAAGTTACCGATAGAGAACTTCCGTGACCTGCCTGCTCCGGTCAGCTTTGCATGGCTCGACCGGAATAATCATATATGGCTATGCAATGAAGAAACAATCTTTCTTTATAACACGGCAACCGCTCAAGTGTGCCCTATCAGGAATGAAATAAAGGAAGAAATCACCGACATTGAGCAAATAGACGAATCGCATTACTTTATTGGTACGGAAATGGGGATTCACTATGCCAAACTGGAAAATGACACTCTGGAACTTATCAACTGCGACAAACTGGAGAACGTGAAAGTTCAGGTCAGCGACCTGCACTTCGACAAAAAGATAGGAAAACTATTCATAGGAACTTTCCTTCGGGGCATTTTCATCTACGACATGAGTATCAAGTCTGTCGTACAACCGGACAACAATCTGAGAGATATCAGTATCAACAAATTCAAGTCACTGAATGACAAAGAATTGCTGATAGCAACGGATGGCGGTGGTGTACATAAAATGAATATTGAAACTTTCCAGTTGGAACCTTACATCATCACAGACTACAACAACAATAATGGCATGAACGGCAACAGCATCAATGACATTTATGTAGATGATGAAGAAAGGATTTGGCTGGCAAATTATCCTATTGGAATAACCATACAAAACAACCGTTACTCCAGTTATAAATGGATAAAACACTCCATAGGAAACAAGCAGTCCTTAATCAATGACCAGGTAAATGCAATCATTGAAGACAGAGACGGAGATTTATGGTTCGCGACAAACAACGGTATCAGCTTTTTAAATTCAAAAACCGGACAGTGGCGTTCGGTGCTCAGTTCATTTGAGAAGTCACAAGAAAATAAGAGCCATATATTCCTCACCCTTTGTGAAGTGGCGCCCGGAACTATTTGGGCAGGCGGTTATTCTTCCGGTGCTTACCAAATAGACAAGAAGTCATTTAAAGTCAGTTATTTCATGCCGCCGCTATACACCCAAACCAGCATGCGGCCTGACAAATATATTCGTGATATCCGCATGGATTCACAAGGATACATCTGGTCCGGCGGATTTTACAACCTGAAACGTATCCGCCTGGAAACACAGGATGTACGGTTTTACCCGGGTTTGAACTCCGTCACCGCCATCGTCGAAAAAGATGATAAAAGCATGTGGATAGGTAGTGCCACGGGGCTATATCTATTGGACAAGGAATCCGGAAAATGGGAACGCATCAAACTTCCCGTAGAATCAACCTATATCTACTCTTTGTATCAGGCAAAGAACGGGTCATTATATATAGGTACAAGCGGTTCAGGACTCTTGATCTACGATTTTAACAAAAAGCTGTTCACTCATTACTACTCGGAGAACTGCGCTTTGATATCCAATAATATCTATACCATATTGTCGGATGCGGATAAAGAGATATTAATGGGTACAGAGAGCGGACTGACGAGTTTCTATCCGGAACAAAAGAAATTTTATAACTGGACGGAAGATATGGGATTGATGACTACGCACTTCAATGCGTTGTCGGGCGTATTACGCAAAAACAATAACTTTGTCTTCGGAAGCTCTGACGGAGCAATCGAATTTCATAAAGATATGAAATTACCCAGAAGCTATTCGTCCAAGATGATTTTCAGTGACTTCAAGCTTTTCTATCAGACTATTTATCCGGGAGATGAAAATTCTCCGCTGAAAGAAAGTATCAATGATACCAAAGTACTGGAATTGAAATACAATCAGAATATTTTCTCCTTGAAGGTTTCTTCCATCAACTACGATTATCCTTCCAACATCCTTTATTCCTGGAAACTGGAAGGATTCTACGAAGAATGGAGCAAGCCCAGCAGTGAAAGTATAATCCGTTACACCAACCTTGCACCGGGAACATACACACTGAAAGTACGCACCATCTCTAATGAAGACAAGCGCATCGTACTCGAAGAGAGAAGTATGGATATTATCATTGCCCAACCATTCTGGTTGACGTTCTGGGCGATGTTGTTATATGCAGGCATACTTTTCCTCATTGCCGCCATTCTATTGCGTATCCTTATTTTAAGAAAGCAGCGTAAAGTTTCCGACGAGAAAATACACTTCTTCATCAATACGGCACATGACATCCGCACTCCATTGACGCTGATCAAAGCACCTTTAGAAGAACTTCGCGAAAAAGAGACATTAAGCAAGGAAGGCATTTCGAATATGAACACGGCTTTACGTAACGTAAACTCTCTGTTACGTCTCACGACTAATCTTATCAATTTCGAAAGAGCGGACGTATATTCTTCCGAGCTATATATTTCGGAACATGAGCTCAACACGTTCATGAGTGAAATATTCAACGCATTCCAGCAGTATGCCAATATCAAACATATCAACTTCACCTATGAAAGTAATTTCAGGTACATGAATGTCTGGTTTGACAAAGAGAAGATGGAATCTATCTTCAAGAATATCATTTCAAACGCGTTGAAATATACACCGGAAAATGGAAACGTGCAGGTTTTCGTTTCAGAGACGTCCGATTCGTGGAGCGTGGAAGTGAGGGATACAGGTATCGGTATTCCGGCCAGCGAACAAAGCAAATTGTTCAAACTTCATTTCCGCGGCAGTAACGCTATCAATTCCAAAGTGACCGGTAGCGGTATCGGACTGATGCTCGTATGGAAATTAGTCCGGTTGCACAAAGGAAAGATTAACCTGTCTAGTGTGGAGAATCAGGGTTCCGTAATTAAAATCACTTTCCCGAAAAACAGTAAACTTTATCGGAAAGCGCACCTGGCGACTCCAAGCAAGCAACGCCAGGAAATCAAAAGCCTCAACAATGATGCAGCTCCATCCCCTGAGATTTACGAAACAGCGCAAAAGAAAGAAAATGCAGGTCACCAACGAATCTTAATCGTGGAAGATAACGATGAGTTACGTAACTACCTATCACAAACATTATCCGGAGACTATACCATCCAGGTTTGTTCCAACGGAAAAGAAGCGTTGACTATTATTCCCGAATATAAACCGGAACTGGTTATCTCCGACATCATGATGCCGGAAATGCGGGGGGATGAGTTGTGCAAAGTTATCAAGAACAATATCGAGACATCGCACATCCCTGTTATCCTGCTGACGGCTCTCAACAACGAGAAGGATATTCTTGCAGGACTTAACATCGGCGCAGACGAGTATGTAGTGAAACCGTTCAATATTGGTATTCTAAAGGCAAATATATCCAATCTGCTGGCAAACCGCGCCCTTTTGCGCAGCAAGTATGCAAGCCTGGATCTCGAAGATGAAGAGAACGATGAAGATTGCATCAATTGTTCACAGGATATTGACTGGAAGTTCATAGCAAGTGTCAAGAAGAATGTGGAAGACAACATAGATAACCCAGCTCTTACAGTAGATGTGCTTTGTAGCCTGATGGGTATGAGCCGTACCAGTTTCTACAATAAACTAAGAGCACTGACCGACCAGTCACCCGGAGATTACATCCGGCTGATTCGCCTGAAACGTGCCGTAAAATTACTCAAAGAAGACGCACACAGCATAACGGAAATAGCGGAGATGACAGGATTCAGTGATGCCAAATACTTCCGTGAAGTATTCAAGAAGCATTACAACGTAAGTCCCAGTCAATACTTCAAAACAAAAAAAGCAGTAACAAACAAAGAAGAAGGAGAAAAAGAAGAATGAACATTTATCTCGAATCATTTGGAATCTTTTTTAAAATAGGCGCTTTTACCATTGGCGGCGGGTATGCAATGGTGCCACTCATCGAAAATGAAATTGTGACCAAGCGGAAATGGATAGCGCAGGAAGACTTTATCGACCTGTTGGCCATCTCCCAGTCCGCCCCCGGCATCCTGGCGGTTAATATTTCCATTTTTATAGGATATAAGTTGCGCGGCATCCGGGGAAGCATTGTCACGGCATTAGGAACGATTCTTCCTTCTTTCATTATTATATTGGCTATCGCCCTGTTCTTTCATAGTTTTAAGGATAATCCGATAGTGGAGCGTATCTTCAAAGGTATCCGTCCGGCAGTAGTGGCACTTATCGCCGCACCGACCTTTACAATGGGGCGGTCAGCCAAAATCAACCGCTACAATCTGTGGATTCCCATTGTTTCAGCACTGCTTATCTGGCTGCTGGGCTTCTCGCCGATCTGGATTATTATTGCTGCGGGTGTAGGCGGTTTCCTTTGGGGAAAATTAAGAAAAGTTGAGAGTTGAGAACGGAGAGTTAAGAAGGCACGGATTATTATATAATAAATTATTAATCACATGATTTACATACAGTTATTCTATACATTTTTCAAAATCGGACTTTTCGGCTTCGGTGGCGGTTATGCCATGCTTTCCATGATTCAAGGCGAGGTGGTAACCCGCTACGGATGGGTAAGTTCGCAGGAGTTCACAGATATAGTCGCCATCAGTCAGATGACACCGGGGCCGATAGGTATCAATGCAGCGACCTATGTTGGGTTCACTTCGACAGGCAGCGTTTGGGGTTCTATCATTGCCACTTTTGCGGTAGTTTTCCCCTCTTTTATCTTAATGCTGACTATCAGTAAATTCTTTCTGAAATACCAGAAACATCCGGTAGTAGAATCCATCTTCAGCGGGCTGCGACCAGCAGTCGTAGGACTACTGGCTTCTGCCGCACTGGTATTAATGAATGTAGAGAATTTCGGTTCACCTACGGAAGACACTTATTCGTTCGTTATCAGCGTCATTATATTCCTGATAGCTTTTATCGGAACAAGAAAATATAAAGCAAATCCGATTCTGATGATTATTGCCTGCGGTATTGCAGGATTGCTGCTTTACTAAAGCTTCACTTTCTTACTTACAGACTTCGATTCATTATGAAGGCGATCCAAAGCCGTTACCACATAACGGTGTTTCGTTTTTCCAGTTTCGTATGGAAGTTTGTAGAAAGGATTGCGGGTGATAGCTACAATATGCGAAGGGTCGTCAAGGTTCACTTTTTCTTTTCCGCCAAAGCGGTACACTACATATTGGACAGCCTTATCCATTTCTGTTTCTGCTTTCGGAGCAGTCCAAAAAAGGACATAACCATCTTCTGTCCATACCTTTTTCATCTTGCGCACTTTGCCCGGAGCCTTGTCATCCATAAAGTCAAAGACAGGAATCAATGCAGGATATTTATGATATTCACTCACTAAAGCATCACGGTATCTTCCCTGATTTTCGACAACAGCCGACGCATACCATTGGCAGCTACCGCCAATCGTCTGATAAGCACGCTGCAAAGCCATCTTTCGTGGAAGCTGGTTGATGGAAGGATTCTGCGGGTCGGCATGCTGGATAGTGTTCGGCACAGACTGACCGATAAACAACGGACGGTTTTCCGAATGGGTAGCCCACCATTTCACCAACGTCTCATAATCGGCTGCCTTATGACCGATTTCCCAATATATCTGCGGAATATTATAATCAATCCATCCCTCACGTGCCCAAAGCAGGACATCGGCATACAAATCATCATAATTCTGCAAACCGTTCGTATTACTTCCCAACGGATCGCTCTTCTGATTACGATAAATACCAAACGGACTGATACCGAACTTCACCCATGGCTTTATCCCACGGATAGTCTCGTGAAGCTTCTTTATCAACACATTGACATTACTACGACGCCAGTCAGCCTTGTTCGTAAAACCGCCACCATAACGGGCAAAGCTCGCATCATCCGGAAAGTCCAATCCTTTCACCGGATAAGGATAAAAATAATCATCCATATGGATAGCATCCACATCATAGCGGGACACGATATCGGTCACGATCTTACAGATATATTCCCGGCTTTCGGGAAGTGCCGGGTCGAAGTATAGCTGATCGCCATAAGTAACGAACCATTCAGGGTGCTGGTGGTAAATATGTTCCGGTGCCAACTGATTCTTCAACGAAGTCTTCACACGATAAGGATTAATCCAGGCATGAAACTCCATATTCCTTTTCTGGCATTCTTCAATCATAAACTGCATCGGATCCCACATAGGAGAAGGAATCTGCCCTTGCGTACCGGTCAGGAAGCGACTCCACGGTTCATGTTGTGAAGCGTACAATGCATCCGCTTCAGGACGTACCTGAAAGATAATCGCATTAATGCCGGCTCCTTGAAGAGAGTTCAACTGGCTAATCAATGTCTGTTTCAGCCGTTCGGTAGGAATCCCCCGGAACTGACCGTTGACAGCCTGTATCCACGCTGCACGAAATTCACGTTTAGGATATTTATTGCCAGATGGCACTTGCGCCCTCACTCCTACCGCAAGAAGAAGAGCTAAAAGTAAAAGATAGTTTTTCAGCTTCATAATATTCTTAAATCGTAATAATGTGACGCAAAGATAATACAAACTCCCGATAAATTCGCTAACTTTGCCGACTACCATAAAACAAGGAGTATTTTATGTCAGAAAATAACTATATTTCGATTAAGGGTGCACGAGTAAACAACCTGAAAAACATCGATGTAGATATACCACGCAACAAACTTGTTGTAATCACCGGATTATCGGGTTCCGGCAAATCTTCCCTCGCTTTTGATACCCTCTATGCAGAGGGACAACGTCGCTATGTAGAAAGTTTGAGCAGCTATGCGCGCCAGTTTCTGGGGCGAATGAGCAAGCCGGAATGTGACTTTATCAAAGGGATTCCGCCCGCCATTGCCATCGAGCAGAAAGTGAATAGCCGCAACCCGCGTTCTACTGTGGGGACTTCGACTGAGATTTATGAATATCTCCGCTTGTTGTATTCCCGCGTGGGAAAAACATACAGCCCCGTCAGCGGACAGGAAGTGAAGAAACATTCGACGGAAGATATTGTCAACTGCATGCTCTCGTATCCGGAAGGTACAAGATATACGGTGCTGACACCAATCCGTCTGCGTGAAGACCGCACCCTGCAACAACAGTTGGAAATAGACCTGAAACAGGGTTTCAACCGTATCGAAGTGAACGGTGAAATGAAACGTATAGACGAATATACACCCGTGGCAGGTGATGAAGTCTATCTGCTGGTAGACCGTATGGCGGTAGCCAACACCAAGGATGCCATGAGCCGATTGACCGACTCTGCCGAAACAGCCATGTATGAAGGTGACGGAACCTGCATGCTGCGTTTCTACCTTTCGGACGGAACAACGAAGCGACACACTTTCAGCACGAAATTCGAAGCGGACGGCATCGTCTTTGAAGAGCCGAACGACCAGATGTTCTCGTTCAACTCTCCTATCGGCGCCTGCCCTACCTGTGAAGGATTCGGCAAAGTGATCGGTATCGACGAGCATTTGGTTGTACCGAACCGTTCTTTATCCGTATACGAAGGAGCTATTGTATGTTGGCGCGGCGAGAAGATGGGAGAATGGAAAGAAGAACTCATCCATAATGCGGAAAAGTTCGATTTCCCGATTTTCACGCCTTATTTTGAGTTGACGGATGCACAACGTCGTCTGCTCTGGGAAGGCAACCAGTACTTCCACGGCATCAACGATTTCTTCAAGATGTTGGAAGAGAATCAATACAAAATACAATATCGTGTGATGCTTGCACGTTATCGGGGAAAGACGCTTTGTCCGAAATGTCACGGCACACGTCTGAAACCGGAAGCCGGATATGTACGGGTCGGCGGTAAGAATATCTCCGAACTGGTAGATTTGCCAATCACGGAATTAAAGCAGTTCTTTGACGGTCTGGAACTCAACGAGCACGACAGCGACGTAGCCCGCCGTATCCTTATTGAAATCAACAACCGTATCCACTTCCTGATTGATGTAGGTTTGGGTTACCTGACCTTGAACCGTTTAAGCAATTCCCTCTCCGGTGGAGAAAGCCAACGTATCAATTTGGCAACATCATTGGGAAGCAGCCTTGTAGGTAGCCTTTATATCCTCGATGAGCCAAGTATCGGCCTTCACAGTCGTGATACGGATCGGTTGATTTATGTATTACGCCAACTACAACAGTTAGGCAACACGGTAGTAGTCGTGGAACATGACGAAGAAATCATCCGTGCTGCAGATTACATCATCGACATAGGCCCTAATGCCGGACGTCTGGGGGGAGAAGTCGTTTATCAAGGCGACATGAAAGACTTGAAAAAAGGAAGTAACAGCCACACGGTGCGTTATCTCTTGGGAGAAGAAGAAATTCCCGTTCCCGAACATCGCCGTCCGTGGAACAACTATATAGAATTAAAAGGCGCGCGCGAAAATAATCTGAAAGGTGTGGACGCCCGTTTCCCGCTCAACGTAATGACAGTCGTTACCGGAGTTTCCGGTTCCGGCAAGAGTACGCTGGTACGGGACATTTTCTTCCGGGCACTGAAGCGTGAACTGGATGAATGTAGTGACCGTCCGGGAGAATTCTCCTCTATCGGTGGTAGCCTGCGCGACCTGAGGAATGTAGAATTCGTAGACCAGAATCCGATCGGCAAATCATCACGTTCCAACCCGGTGACTTATATCAAGGCATATGATGAAATCCGTAAACTATGGTCTGAACAGCCTTTAGCCAAACAAATGGGTTATACAGCCGGATTCTTCAGTTTCAACAGCGAAGGCGGACGTTGCGAAGAATGTAAGGGTGACGGAACAATCACCGTAGAGATGCAGTTCATGGCAGACCTGGTACTGGAATGTGAATCCTGCCACGGAAAACGTTTCAAGTCCGACACATTGGAAGTGAAATTCCATGATAAAAGTATCTATGATGTATTGGAAATGACCGTGAACCAGGCTATTGAATTCTTCAATGAACATGGACAGAAGAAAATAGTGAAGAAGCTGCTCCCATTACAGGACGTAGGGTTAGGATATATCAAACTGGGACAATCCTCTTCCACCCTTTCCGGCGGTGAGAACCAGCGTGTGAAACTGGCATTCTATCTGAGCCAGGAGAAAGCAGACCCGACCATGTTCATCTTTGACGAACCGACTACGGGATTGCACTTCCATGATATCCGCAAATTGCTGGATGCTTTCGACGCACTAATTCGTCGGGGACACAGCATCGTTATTATCGAGCACAATATGGACGTTATCAAATGTGCCGATTATGTAATCGACCTCGGTCCCGAAGGTGGAGACAAAGGTGGAAACATCGTAGCCGTAGGTACTCCCGAAGAAGTGGCTGCTTGCGGAGCAAGCTATACGGGGCAGTTTTTGAAAGAAAAACTAGGCTAAGCAACGTTTATACTGTAAAGAGTACCAAACCTGACTCTAATAAATAAAGCCCTTGTGGAAATATAGCTTCTACAAGGACTTATTATTTTGTATTCTATCAGGTTTCTCTCTTACAAGTAAAATCCGAATCCTATCTTAACACCGAAACGTGACATATCACCGTCGTTGAAACGCCATTTATAATAAACGGCAGGTTCGATAGTTACTGTACGGGAGAGGAAATAAGCATATCCGGCTTCGATACCCAATCCCCAGTCTGTCTGATGCTTGCCGCCACTCCAACGGAAACGGTTCCAGTCAAGTCCGCCACCCAGATAAATACCAGTTTTGTTAAAGTAGAAACGTACTCCCGTACCCAATGTGTACTCGTCTACCGGTTTCGACCAGTCGGCTCCGGCATTTACCATCAAGGCAATACCTTCGGCAAAGAACGTACCAACCTGTGCGCCAAGACCAAATTTTGCTTTATCATTTTTACTATACGAAAAGTCCAATCCCGACAATGAAGGATTAATAATCGTAGTTCCTTTCTCAAATTGTGCCTGTGCAGTGAAAGAGACTGCCAATAAGCAAAGAGCCAAAGCTAATTTCTTCATAAACTTACTTTTTTAAGTGAATAGATTGTTCGTCTTTTTTGCGGCGTTCACGCATTTGTTCCTTTTTCCGGAGTACCAACCAGAGGAGGAAGACAATGACATAAGATACGGCCACCGTGAGTATTTTCTCTGTCAGACCAACTTCAGTGTTACGTGGCAACAAATAAGCCGCAGTTACTGATACATAAATAAGGAATGCAAGCGCAACTCCCGTCGATTTCTTTATTTTCTTCATTCTGATAATTTTCTTGTTTTCTGCTTGCCCAGCCAGACGTAGAACCAAACTGCCGCAATCACCACACACGCTATACCAACGCTATAAGAAATTACGTGCGAAAGTCCCAAGCCTTCAGGAGCAATACATATATAAGTAGAACATACACTTGTCATAAACAATGCCGGTATCAAAGTAATGATATAAGGTTTCTTGGATACCGCTAAAAATACTGTTATAGCCCATAGGGTAAACACAGCCAACGTCTGGTTAGCCCAAGCGAAATAACGCCATATCATATTAAATCCGTTCGCATCACGTAAGCTATACAAAAGCAGACCGATAGCAACTACGAACATCGGAACGCAGATGTATAAACGACGACGCATACTTTTTTGTTCCAGTCCCAGGAAATCCGCCACAATCAGACGGGCGGAACGGAAAGCCGTATCTCCCGAAGTAATTGGTGCGGCAATCACTCCCAAGATAGCGAGCACTCCACCGACTGCTCCCAACCATTCTTTTGTAATGGCATCCACTATAACCGAAGCATTACTCTCTCCCATCCCGTTCTCATGGAAGAAGTAAGTAGCGGCGGCAGCCCAAATAAGGGCAACAATACCTTCGGTAATCATCGCACCGTAGAACACCGGGCGACCGTGACGTTCCGAAGTCATGCAACGTGCCATCAAAGGACTTTGCGTAGCGTGGAAACCGGAAATTGCCCCGCAAGCAATACTCACAAACATAATCGGGAAAATAGGAAGCTCGCTCGCTTCGGGATTTGTATTTTGTAACCCATCCCACAGTTCCGGCAAGGCAGGATGATGAACGTAAAGCATCACCAGGATACCTACTGCCATAAACAGTAGCGCCACCGCAAACAGCGGATAGATTTTACCAATGATTTTATCTACAGGCAATAAAGTTGCCAAAATATAATAGGCAAACACAACGATAATCCAAAACGTGGCATCCAGACTTTCCGGTGTAAGTTTTGCCAGCAGTCCGGCAGGGCCGGCCACAAACACCGAACCTACCAAAATCATCAGGATAACGGTAAATCCCCTCATTATCTGTTTCGTTGTAAGCCCTAAATAACGGCCGATGATTTCAGGCAAACTTTCACCGCCATTACGCAAAGAAAGCATTCCGGCAAAATAATCGTGTACCGCACCTGCAAAAATACTTCCCAATACTATCCATAAATAAGAAGATGTTCCGAATTTCGCTCCCATAATTGCCCCGAAAATCGGGCCTAATCCTGCAATATTAAGGAATTGAATCATGAAAATCTTCCAGGTTGGTAAAGGGATATAGTCCACTCCATCAGCCTTGGTTAGTGCCGGTGTTTTACGGTCATCCGGACCAAAGACGCGCTCCATCAGGCGTCCATACGTAAAATAGCCTACTATCAATGCAAGCAGGCATAGAGTAAATGTAATCATAGTGTGTCGTTTTTTAGCTTGGCAAATGTAACATAATCTCACGAAATAGCCCAACAATACCGACACTTTTACTAACTTTGCAGGGATTTAAAACAAAAAATAAAGAATATGCGTCGATATATTTTCATTCTTTCACTTTTGTTTCCTTTACTCCCAATGGCTGCACAGCCCAAGTATGAAGTCCGTGCCGCATGGCTCACAGCTCTGTATGGTCTCGACTGGCCTCGTACACGTGCTGTAAGTCCGCAAAGTATCCGCAAACAAAAGGAAGAACTGGTGGATATTCTCGATAAACTGAAAACTGCCAACTTTAATACCGTCCTGTTTCAGACGCGTACACGCGGGGATGTGCTATATCCCTCGTCCATCGAACCTTTCAACTCTATCCTGACAGGGAAATCCGGTGGAAATCCCGGATATGACCCGCTCGCTTTCGCCATCGAAGAATGTCATAAGCGGGGTATGGAATGCCATGCCTGGATGGTGACTATCCCGTTAGGAAACAGGAAACATGTTGCTTCTCTCGGCAGCCAGTCCGTCACCAAGCGGATGAAAGATATTTGCGTACCGTATAAGAATGAATATTTCCTGAATCCTGGACATCCGGGAACTAAAGAATATCTGATGAAACTGGTGCGGGAAGTCGTAAGCCGCTATGATATTGACGGAGTGCATTTCGATTACCTGCGTTATCCCGAGAATGCTCCTCTCTTTCCCGACAAGTACGACTTCCGCCGATATGGCAAAGGTCGTACAGTAGAACAGTGGCGACGGGATAATATTTCAGAAATCGTACGCTATATATATAAGGGTGTAAAAGCGATAAAACCGTGGGTGAAGCTAAGTGCCAGCCCGGTAGGAAAATATCGTGATACTTCACGTTACCCTTCCCGTGGGTGGAATGCTTTTCATACCGTTTATCAAGACCCGCAAGGATGGCTCGGAGAAGGCATCATGGATCAGATATATCCAATGATGTATTTCCAAGGGAATAGTTTCTATCCTTTTGCCCTCGACTGGCAAGAACAGAGTAATGGACGACAGGTGATTCCGGGGCTCGGCATTTATTTCCTTCATCCCGACGAAGGAAAATGGACGCGTGACGAGATAGACCGTCAGATGAATTTCATCCGCAGTCATAAACTGGCGGGTGAAGCACACTACCGGGTAAAGTATCTCATGGAAAATACGCAAGGTATTTATGATGAATTAGCCGAAAACTTCTATGCATATCCGGCTTTACAGCCACCAATGCCCTGGTTGGATAATGTGCCGCCCACAGCTCCAACCGAACTGAAAGTAACTGATATCGACCATGGATATACAGAATTAAAGTGGCAGGCTGCTACTGATAATGATCCGCATAATAATCCGATGTATGTGATTTACGCTTCCAATGAGTATCCGGTAGACACCAGCCGACCGGAAAATATCGTAGCGCAGAATATCAGGGAGACAAGTTATATCTATGCCCCTATCCTACCTTGGAATGCGAAAAAGCATTTCGCTGTTACAGCCGTAGACCGTTATGGAAATGAGAGTGTAGCGGTACAAAAGTGATACTAACAGTATCAAGTAAAGACATATATAAAATCAAAGAGGAATAACAGTTTTATGTTCCTTTTGATTTCTAAAGATAACAAGCTCTACCTTTTTGCGTGTATCCGCATGTTTCAACGCCTCTTTCATGTCAGCTAAATTATTGACAAGCTTTCCATTTACACTAAGAATAGCGTCATTCGGAGCAATAAAATCTCTGACCGGACTACCTAGGGCATCTACTGAAACGACATAAACTCCCCGTTCCGTGTCCATACCAGTAGCGGAGCGTTCTTCCAATGTATCCAGATTCTTAAACGTTACCCCTTTCCAAAGCATCGTCTTAGTATCCGTAACATGACCTGCCACAAGTGGAACGGGCATAACAGGCCTTTCAGCCAGCTGTTTCAAACGAGAAGACAACACTCCGAAATTATTCATTGGAAAATTACGGAAACCTCCTTTAATTATCGCTTCAGAATCGTCTGCTACATTAAAATCACCTTTCGCAGTATCTATAAACCTGATTGCAGCTACTATAGAATGAGCATCTCCACCAAGTTGGCGAGCCGCAAGATACGACAAACTGTCTGTAAAGATATTATAGTCTACTTCCCTGCCCCAACCATACACTCTTATAGGTTTATATTTGGCCATTACAATATTACGTGAAAAAACATCTCCGCTATTTTTAAACCACAAATGCGGGTGAAGCGTATTATTAATGATAATATTATTTTCAACAGTCCGATAAAAACCTTCACGCAGTTTAATACCACCATTCAAACAAAGATTATTGTATATTTGATAATTACTGGAGCCATCATCCAAATCTATATCCCATCCTCTATCACAACGCAACCGATTATGACGGATAATGATAGGTTCGACTACATCTGCCAAAATCAATGCTGGATTTTCATCCGTAATTTGCGTCATTACATTATAATTCGGATGCCAAAAACGGTCACGTCCCCAAGAGTTGATAGTTCCATGGTCACCCGTTTCTTTTACGGTGTTAAAAATATCGTTATATTCGATAATATGTCCGCCCCAAGTACCTTCGCTGATGTTAATCCCAGCACGGGGAGTATCGTAAATACTATTATGACTAACTGTAATGTTACGGCACATGGAAAGTTCCACTCCTGTAATCTGCTTTTCAAACAAACCGATAGTACATATCAAATTATCATAAACCTCACAATAAGCAGGATGATTGTCATTCTGAGGACCTTTAGTAGTATCCATTTTATCCAAAGGAACAAATTCCCCGTACCTAAAACTCGGTGAACGTACTCCCGCCACATCTCCAACAAAGCAGATGGCACTGGCTCCAATAAAAGTCAGGAAAGAACCGGTCACTGCCGAATAACGGTTATATTTATCAAAAAAGACACCGTTTCCTCCGACATGATGGACATAGCAATCACGCAAGGCACATTTTTCCGTTCCCCTGAAAATAATGGCTCCTCCCCGATATATCGTCCAGTCCGAACGGAGCAGGGGCTCGTAAGGTTCCATAAATGTCCGTATCGTTTGCGTCAGTTCTATTCCTTCAATGGTTATGTTCTTCACCGGATAGGATGAAGTGCCCGCCAATTCAATCAAGTTTTTAAGTTGAGGAGTTTCAAACGTCAGTTCGTTTATATTTTCATCGGGCAAAGGATAATAATACAACCAGCCTTCTTTTTTATCATAGTACCATTCTCCCGGAGCATCCAGTTCTTCAAAGATATTCTCTACCATCCTGTTTTCACGATGGATTCCCATAGGACGGTTGTTCTGCCAACCGCCTTCCAGTTGCAACTCTCCCTTTTCATTCTTACCTGTAATACGATAATGAAAATCACCCCAATCATGACTATGCATAGCATGAAGGTAACCTCCTTCCGGATTCTTCCATTTTTTCACTCGTTCCGGTGCTGTTGCCAAAGCAGATGTACCATTAAAACGAACAGCAGTTTTATCATAATCAGGATAACGTGCCATAGACCTCAAATCTCCGTTTACGATAAGCATATCCATAACCGGATTCCCTTTCACCGCAGCCCGCATGATACCATTTTTGTACTTTTCCCATTTCAAGTCCAAGGTAATTCCGCTTGATATTATAGCTTTCTCACCTGGATAATTCTTTATTATTAATTCTTTCGAATCATTTCCATCAGCAGAGGTCAGCACCAAGGGGCTATCTAATATATATTTCCCTTCCCTCAAATAAATCGTAGTGCAGTTCTTATCCTTTCGAGATTTTTCCACCGCTTCATGAATGACATGAAAAGGAGTTGCCAGACTGCCATCTCCACCGGATGATGCATGAGGAGAAACGTAGTATATCGATTGGGCATAAATGCCTATAAATGGCATTGTTGATAAAAAAAGAAGGATTGTTTTTATTCTTCGTGTTTTCATAATGATATGATTATTGGGGCTATCTGTATGGGCAAAGATAGACTAAATAAAATACTTAATTAACAAAAAATGAAATTTTAATAACTTTACGTACCATAAAAGAAATGGTATGGGGGTAGCTCAAAAAAATAATCAATCCCATACCATTTCAGTTACCTGAAAAAAGAGTTAAATTACTAATTCATCTCTATATCAAAACTTTTTCCTATGATACAAATATCAAGATAAAATTCTATTTTAATTTATAAGATAAATCGTACTTCTTACCACCTACGGAAACTTCTACAGAAGCCCCATCAGCATGGAATGTACCGGGAGTCGCACCTATATTATCTGTAAATTTAGCACTAATATTCAAGCTTGCACGTTCAGACTCATTCGTAAACGGATGGATTACCGTAATAAAACGTGCCGCACCTCCCATCGGTTTGGTTATACTCACGCGATACCATTTACGTTGAAGCGTTTTCTCATTCTGCTTACTAGAGGACCAATTAGTACTCCATTTAGCTACATATCCGGAATTAGTTTCAACAAATGTCTTAAACTGCATGTTATTATTATCGTCAAATTTTGTGTAAGCACCATACTGAAAGTTCTCCTTATCAGCTTCATCAACAACAACCTTAGGCGCATTACCCAAATTGAAAGTCACATCCACCACCGGGGTAGTTTTACCGGCATCATAGCCCTCGTCCACCAAAACAAAGAATGTCTTGTTCACAAAAAATATGGCACGACGATGTGTCAAGTCACCATAGGACTTATTTTCTGTTACAAGCACATCGATATTGCCTTTGCTTTCTTGCAACAAGAATTTTCCATTCATATAACCATCTGCTATAGTGGCAGAGTTCTTGGTCATTGTATTGTGCATGGTGGTTGCCCGATATGATTTGCGCAGATTATCACTTTCTTTATCTCCTCCATAAGTAAAGAAACCTGCATCCGGTAAGAAATTACGTCCATCACGATATAAACTGAAAGTTCCGTTATCCGGCTGGCAGTGCACATAATTCTTGGGATTATTGTTATTCTTCAAAACCATCATGGTTGCATCCGGCGCCCACTTGCTGCGCAACATATAATAACCGCCATCCTTATAGAGCTGGATTAATTCTTCAGGAGCCTTTCCCTGTTGCCCTTCAGTTGCCATCCATTCTATCTCTTTATCATCAGGGAACATGGCCATATATCTACGGAAATTACCTAACAGTACACTTTTAGTCCATGAACTAGCACCTGTATCATTAAAATTATCAAAAGAATAATCGGGATACGTAATATCCATTACGAAACGGGCGGCTTTCTTCAATAATCCGACATAATTGGTCGGGAAGTATCCGACTTTATTGTTGACTTGTGCCATATTATAGAGCTTATTGCAAGCATAAACAGCTTCTATATGATAACCGGGAGTCAGTTCTACATGTACCCCATCACCTAAGAATTGTGCTTCCACCTGTTCAGTAATCTTCGCTGTCCCTTCATTCAGCCATTCACCTGCATTCTTGAATTCCGGCATTAATAATCCGGCAGAAACAACACTCTCCACTTGAGTAATAAGAATATTAGTCTCTTTATAATAATTCTTACGGATACATTCCACTCCATCCGACAACGCAACGAGAAATGTAGAAAGCCATTCAGGAGTAAAGTTCTCCGATTGAATACAATAAGACATTATATCAAGCTGTGCTTGTATTCGATGAGCCGGTTGAAGTCCATACCATTCCACATTTTTGCTTTTATCGACTTTCCCTTCAGGGCAAGGAAACGTTTTCAACCAATCACCATAAACCTCTATCCATGATTTGACATATTTCTCATCATGAGTAACCGAATATGCCTCTGCCTGATATATCATCCACTGGTGACGATGCAACTGATAAACAAATTCAGCATCTCCCTTAAACTTATCAGGGACATAATTCCAGTTTATTCCATCTTCTTGTTTAAACAGGACGTACGTTTCTTTTCCTGCTGCATCTTTTGACTCGTATTTATCTTTTACATAAAAACGATATTCTAAAGCCTGGTCAGCAATATTTTTATTGAAATCACCAATAGACGTCAGATTCTTAAGATTAGGATTAATCACGTCCTCCCTGTTGCGATAGTATTCCAACAATGTCGAAGTGGCGGAGTTATAATCTTTCTTTTCACAATATGCTTTCACTTGCTCCAAACCGGGATAATCAAGATTGATTACTTCAAACAGTCTTGGAACTGATGTTTCACTTCCGCCATTATCCTCTTCCTTGACATGATTCTCAAAGAAAATAATCTTATCATCATTGCAGGCAGTCATGAGCACACCCAGCAAAAATAATAAACTAAATATTTTTGTATTCATACTGATTCAATTTGAATTAATTACCATTACTCCATCCCGGGTTTTGCCCCAAATCGGCATTCATATAAATTTCATTTTGGGGATATGGGAACAAATACATCTTATCCTCCCAATGCATTTGCTGCAACAAGACCTTTTCATAAGACAGAGAAGTCCCGTTCTTTTTTATCTTTACCCCATAGATATTCCTAACTTCATCCAACCCCGCTATCTTCCAACGGCGAATATCATAGAAGCGATGCCCCTCAAAAGCCAGCTCAATGCGGCGTTCATTGCGAACCTTTGCTGTAAAGTCCGCTCCATTTTCAGTCACATGTTTCATATCAGCACAATCACGAACCTGATTCAAGGCTTCGCGTGCCGTCAACGGGCATCCTTCTGCCGTAGCATCCGGGCCTTTCCACTCATTCATAGCTTCTGCATAATTCAACAATATCTCGGCATAACGGAACAAGACATAGTGATGATACAGTTTATTCGGTTTATTCGGATCGAGTGATACGGACGGATTCATATATTTACGCAGATAATATCCAGTTTTCGTAGAACCATCCAATGTCTTGTTTTTACCGCCTTCAAAAGTCTCCACCTTTTGCTTCTGCCATATCGAGCCATTGGTCAGTACGTTTTTGTATAAACGAGGGTCACGAGTTTCTTTATTGGCAGTATCATAATACATATTTGCTACATGCGTCGGATTATTCCAGTCAAACGGAGTTCCGTCCTTCATTTCATAAGCGTCCACCAGATTCTGTGTAGGAGTATTTCCACCTTCTGCCCCTTCATATCCCATCGGTTCATTGCGTGACTCAAAATCATTCGTGGTTGCAATGGCACGACGCTCAAAAATCAACTGCTTGGATTTCAAAACCTCATTACCCCCTAAATCCGAATACAAGGGGTCGGCCGAGACTTTCGGCAATTGATATTTATTCATACCGATGACTTCATAAGCCGCTTTAGCTGCCGCTTCCCACTTTGTCAAGTCACGACCGGGATTATGCAAATCACTTGCCGCATACAGTAAAGCCCTTGATTTTAAAGCCAGTGCCGCACCTTTGGTCACCCTGCCTGTCTCGCCTCTGACACCATCTTCCGGCAGTCCTCCTTCCCGGGTTATCTCCGTACATTCCTTTGCTATGAAATCTATCACATCCGCAAATGAAGTCTTTCGTACAGAATTAATCTCTTCCTGCGTATAAGTACGTGTTATCAAAGGAATATCCCCATAGCGTTTAGCCAGTTCGAATAAATAAAACGCACGCAAGAAACGGACTTCCAAAGAAAATTTAGAAGCCTTGTCTATCATTTCATCATAATCTTCATTATACTGAAAACGTTCAAGCACTTTCGGATCAAAATTTTCAAGGAATAAATTGGCGCTACGAATTCCGTTCCAGAAACTCCAGCCATCATCGACACGCTTTAGAGGACTCCAAATACCATTGGTTATATAATAGATACTATTATATAACCAAGTATAGACAGAATTATCGGTAGCAGATTCCATCATCGCATCATTCACCCTCCCAAAATCAGTCGGCAAGAAGCCATATATATAAGCTACCGATGAGTTCATATTATTAAAATAGCTGTAGGCTTCTTCCTTGGTTTTTCCGCTAGTTTCATCGTAATCGAGAAAATCACATCCGTCCAATAAAAACAGAGCGAAAGCCGCTACTACATAGTTCTTTATATTTCGCATAACTATCTTTATTTAAAAGTTAATATTCAGACCCAGACATACAGAGAATAAATCCGGATACCCCAATGTCAGATCTTCACAATTGAAATAATCAATCTTATCTATAGAAAATACATTCTGAGCCTTAGCATAAATCTGAAGTTTATCTAATTTCATCTTTTTCACCCATTTCTGCGGCAGATTATAATAGACATTCAGATTACGTAATTTCAAGAATGAACCATCTTCAATCCATTGTGTACTAGTCTGATAATTATTTTCATTCGACAATGTAGAAAGACGGGGTACATTGGCGACATCTTTCATAGCTTCCGTCCAACGAATCTTATCTTTCAAATACCAAGTCGCGATATTGGTATTGCCATTACGTAAGGGCTGATGTACATTTGCCACATTCAATTGTTTGGTCAGCCCACTCACTCCATTAAAGACCATATCCATTCCAAAGCCTTTATATTCGAATCCCAGATTCAAGCCGAACACCATTTCGGGCACCGTCGTAGACTTGCCGATTGCTACCCTATCCTCACTATCTATCCTTCCATCTCCATTCTGGTCTTTATATTTCACATCTCCCGGACGAACCACCGAAAATGTTTGTTCCGGGCTCTTGGCAATATCCTCCTCATCACGGAAATAACCGACGGCTTCCAATCCGAACAATTGTCCTACTTTATGTCCGCGTGTATATAAATAGTCGTAAGGCTGATAGGCCTGTCCGTTTTCAACAATCTCACTATCATTCAATGCCCAATTCGCATTTACAAAATAATTGAAATCCTTATGTTGTCCAGTCCATCCCAAACTCAATTCTACACCACGGCTCTTTACTTCACCTATGCAGGCTTTCGGCGGGTCGATGCCTAATATGCCGGACACATTATTATTAGCAACTAAAATATTAGTACGATGGTCATAGTACACCTCCGCCGTTGCCGTGAAGTTCTTCCATAAACGCAAGTCTATTCCCACATTATATTTGTCTGCAGTCTCCAGATTCAAGCCATATACAGGTAACCTTTGTTCTTTCAAACCATTGACTACTGTCATACCATCTCCGAAAGGATATCCTGTACCCCCTGTCCAGAAATAATTCCCCAATCCATAATCAAGTTCATCTACCGCAGAACGTCCCCAAGAAGCCCGAAGTTTCAACAAGTCCAAGTTAGAAGCCCCTTTCAGGAAATCTTCGTTAGCCAGATTCCAGCCGGATAGAAACGGAACTTATCGCCTTTCAACAGAACACTTGTACCATAATAATTACCGACAACATCTACCATATAACGGTTGTCATAATTATAACCGACAAATCCCATTACATTCTGCCGATAGTAAGAGGCGTTATTTTCCAACGGCTCTTTCATATCCTGCCGATAGACAGCCGAAGCCGACAACTGATGCTTACCGGATGTATAGTCATAATTCAATTTAGCCTCAACACTGGCACGTATCAATTGGGCAGACAATACAGACTTGGTTATCTGCACCTTGCTATCCGTACCATAAGTCTCACTTACAGGGAGTCCCTCTTCCGACAGATAACCGACTTCATACTTATAGGTCTTACTACCTATATCCTGAAAAGTGGCAGTATTATCATAAGCGACAGCCACTTCCGCACTCAACCCCTTCAGGAACATAGAGAAATCTTGAGTAATCCGCATATCTGTTTCCAACATACGACGGTTTTCCTGTACATATCCCACATCTGCAATAGCCGCAATCGGATTCATCTTAAAAAGCGTATTACTCCCCCAATTATTATTCAGCGTCTTCACCGGAAATGCAGCGGCAGGTACTTTATAAAAATTCTGGAAGATGGTATTAATATCCGTATTCGGTCGCTTATCTTCCCCAATAATGCCATATAAGCCAAACTTCATTCGGGTGCTGGAAGTGATATCCACATCCAAATTCATACGCAGTCCTAACTCATAAGTCCGTATCTGAGAATTATAACGATCCGAATAGTGAGTATAATCTTCATTCAACAAACCAAACTTATTCTTATAATCCAACAACGCCATATACCGTACTCTTTTTCCGCCACCACGCATCATTACATTAAACTGATTGTTTTCGCTGAAATTCCTCGTACCCTCTTCATACCAGTTGACGTTCGGATAATAATTCGGATTCGTACCATCCTTAAACCGTTCCAAGTCTCTTTTCGTGTATTGTAACGGCAAACCATCATAATACAACGCTTCGTTCTGCGCCATAGCATATGTATAAGCATCCGCCATTTCCGGCCGGTTGACAGGAAAATCAAAACCATGACGATAGTTCACATCCACATCAAACGAATTATAAATACCTCTTTTTGTATTCACCAAGATTACTCCATTAGCCCCTCTGGCACCCATCAAAGCCGTAGCGGCACCATCTTTCAAGACTTGGACGGACTCTATTTCTTCTATTGTCATATTAGTCAGTCCCCGTTCAAATCCATCCACCAACACCAAGGGAACTCCGCTACCCAAACCACCACGACCACGTATATTCATGCCAGCATTAGCATCCCAACCCACCGTTTGAGTCAGATGAAGCCCTGATATCAATCCGAAAAGCGCATTATTCACCCGGTCGGGAGAAGTCGCGTTCTTTTCCAGCAAGTCAGCATAAATAGCAGTCACAGACTGGGTTTGGGTGTCTTCTGTCCGCTTTAGAAATCCCAAATCAACAACCGCGTCTTTCTTGATATCAAACACCAAATTCAGGGTATCCCCTGTGATTTTAATCCGCTTGGTTGCTACATCTGCATAATTCAGTTCTATATAATCACCTTTCTTCAACAGGAGTGAAAACAAACCGTCTTCATCAGTGACATTGTTATTTTTGAATTCTCCTACCTTTGATACCTTTACACCCGAAAGAGGTTTACCGGAGCCATCTTTCACAATGCCATTCATCATCTCCTGCGCCACCAGACTTACCGAAGAGATGAATAACAAGCCTATCGTAAATAATAATTTATTCATAATCAAATCGTTTAATTAACCTTATTACCAGCCGGGATTTTGAATCAATCCATATTTCTTATTGATTTCGCTTACAGGAAATGGCAGTAAATACCAATATTCATTCCAATAATATTTAATATCGTCACGCGTACTCACTGCATACTCGAAGCCACTTCCGACCTTCGTCGTTTCCAGCATTTCCATGGGACGTGTAGCCCATTCCGCTCCCTTTTTATGACGCATCATATCAAAGTAGCGAACATCTTCCTGTCCGAATTCACGGGCACGTTCATCCAATAAGTAGTTCAACAATGCATCACCTTGCGGCACCTTAGCGGAAGTTACCCCCGGCAACCCTGCACGTTCGTGCACGAGGTTCAGATAATCATAAGCGGTCTTCTCAAATTCATCGGGCACGTTAGCCTTCCCCAATTGGTTCATAGCTTCGGCTATACTCAAATAAATCTCAGGCATACGAATCATGGGACAAGAGTAAGGCTTACCTTTCATCTCATTCTTCTTATCACGAATAAACTTGCGGAATCCATAACCAAATTGAGTTTTCTTCTGCACAGAACTTCCCGAACCATATCCTTCGCGTCCACCTTTATAAACTTCTGCTGTTCGCCCCTGCCATTTATCACCATTTACAAGCAAGTTCTCATATAAACGCACATCACGGTTCGGCTGTCCTTTTTCATCAAAAAACGGATGCACACGGTGTATCTGATTATTCCAATCGAATGTAGAACCATCCTTCCATTGGAACATATCCGCATAATTTCCACGCGGGATACCATAACCGGATTCATACATACGGAACGGTTTATCTACGCCATCATAAGTTCCCCAACGGAAAGAAGCCATCACAACCTCCTGATTGCCTTTCGTAAAATAGCCGTTTACATAGTCCTCTCTGGGATTCCCTGTATTTTCAATCCGATAATAATCACCATTCTGCATGTTCAGGCGCAAGAACTCTCTTCCTGCCTCCAAAGCAGCCTCCCAACGGCTATCCTGCTGATTTCCATACCAAGTCAGAAGTTCAGTAGCCGCCTGTCCGTCATAATAGGGTACTTTATTATTAAATAATGGACTGGCAACAAATAAGAGTAAACGGAACTTCAACGCTTTAGCAGCGGCTGCTGTCATATGTCCATATTCTTCAGCGGTGGTAGACCAAGGCAAATCGGTTGCCGCCTCATCCAACAACGCAACTGTTTTATTGACTGTTTCCTCCAACGTCAGACGAGGAAACTGGAAAATCTCATCTGCCGCATACGCGTGGTCTATCCAAGGCATGCCACCATAGAAACGAATCATTTGAGTATAGTGAAAAGCAATGACTACCTTGGCTTCCGCTTTTCGAATACGCTTTTCGTCATCAGTCATATCGGGAACTTTATCTACATTTTCAATATAAATATAAGCCTTCCTTATACCAAAAGAAGGATTTCCCGTCACTTCAGTAATCTGTGAATGAAAAGGGAAATAGGGAAAGTTAATACAACTGGAAGAAGAATTAAAGTCTCCGCGTGTCCATGAGATTGGTTGTGCATATCCTATATCAGTATATCCATCCAAAATAAGCCCCTCCGGATGACACCCTCTCAAGGTAGGCATAAAATCCCACAAACTCTTATAAAACTGGTTTAGGGCCTGATCTGCATACTTTTTAGAAGAAAACACCGTATCAATAGATACATCATCACTATTGGGCTTCTCCAAAAAATTATCACCGAACTTCAGGTCTTCACATCCGATGAATAAGCTAGCCAGAAGTCCGCATAGAATAATTAAACTTTTGTTTTTCATAATAATCATTTTAAAAAGTTACATTCACTCCCAAGCTGAAGATTTTCATAATAGGATACGTATTCGTATCACGTGTCAATTCTCCTTCGGGATCAAAAACTTTCAATTTGTCAAATGTCAAGAGATTATAGCCGGTAAATTGAACCGTCAACTTAGAGGCGCCGATAGCTTTTAAAATCTTCTGTTGAGTAATATTATATCCAATCGTCAGATTTTTCAATTTGATGTATGAAGCATCTTTCAACCATACGCTCGATGTCTCTTGGTTAGTCGAACTTGCAATGGACAAACGGGGATACACAGCCGTTGCTGCTGTTTCAGGTGTCCAACGCCCGTCAGCCATATATTGATAAAGTACCTGCCCCTCATAAAAAGGACGTTTATAAGCATTTGCCATCTCAATATCACACTGGGCTACTCCCGTCCAGTTCATGGAAGCAAAAAAGCCTTTATATTCTCCACCCAAATTTAAACCGAACGTATAAGCCGGGCGTTTAGGGTTTCCTATTTTGGTCTGGTCGTCATTATCAATGATATTATCACCGTTCAAATCTGCAAACTTAATATCACCGGGATATTTTTTCCCCTGCGGTTGCGGCAGATCCGCACGAACATTACCATCCGCATCAAAGTCATCCTCATTATAGAACCCTTGTGCCAGATATCCGAAACGGGCTCCCACCTCGTGTCCGGTACGCCACATATAAGGTTCGTTCGGTTCTACTTCATCCTGATAAATAATTTTATTTTTAGAATAAGAGACATTTGTATTTATATAATATGAAAAGTCCTTAATACGATCATTCCATTTTAAATCAACTTCATATCCTTGATTATTGACTTCACCCATATTAACCACAGGTAATATGCCATTCATTGCAATCAAGGAAGGAACAGTGCTGCGTTGTATCAGAATATCACGACGATTTTCCCGGAAATAATCAAATGTCAACTTCAAACGGTCATTGAAGAAATAAGCGTCTATACCGTAATTCTGCTTTAAGGCAGTTTCCCAGGTTACATTCGAATTTCCCAGCATAAGTTCTTTCGCAGCTGTCTGATAGGCTGTATTCGTCAATCCGAAAATATACCCGTTCTTATCCTGATAGGCTTTCTGCAGCCAGTCGGAATTATTTATTGAATAAGAGTCCGGCAAATAAAGGAAGCGGTTACTGGACATATTGTCATTACCGACCAATCCGACAGAAGCACGCACTTTCAGATAGGTTAAGAAATCATTTTTAGGAATGAATTTCTCTTCTGTTATAACATAGCCGATAGAACCTGCAGGGAATGTACCAAAACGTTTATCCGGCGCAAAATTCTCGGAACCATTATAGCCAATATTAAATTCTGCTATATATTTCGTCTTATAATCATAAGTCAAACGACCTACCAAGCCAACATAAGCAGTCGGGACATCCCAAAACTTATTAGGATAATTAGGATAGTACTTTTTACTTTGGTTGTACAGCAATAAGGCACCGACATTATGTTCTCCGAATTTGCGATTATAACGAATGCTTCCTTCCACATACCAGTCACGGGCACGTTTTTTATCTCCGGTTCCATACGTTTTCATCATATTTTCCCCCGTTATCCGATACACAAGACTCTTATCAAAATCAGGGTCTTCAACATCAAGTCCCGATCCGTCTATTTCGGATTTATAAAAAGGAGTATATGTTTCCACATGTCCCCGTACGGTTTTGATGTAAGAGTAATCCGTATTATATGCCCCTTTCGCTTCAATAGAAAGCCCCTTGGTTATAAAATCCAGATTTTGAGACAAGTTCAAATCGAATGTCATATTATTCGAGACTTTGCGGTCATAACCATAGCCATAAAATCCATTAATTACTTGATTCTCCATTTTAACTCCGGGAAAACGTGTACTCTGTGTCACCACTTTTTTCCCGTCGACAATTCCCGGAGATGAGAATGGCAACGACCACGTAAGTTGTTTCCATACATTGCCACTGCCTCCCGGGTCACGCTGGTTGCCTACAATTCCGCCCATGCCGAACTTTAACGTAGTGGTGCGTGTGAGGTTTACATCAAGATTGGCACGATAGTTATAACGGGTATAGCTGTAATTGTTATCATAATCAAGCCCGTCCAGTTGTTTAAACAAACCATTCTGAAACAAAAAACCTAACGATACAAAATAACGGATATCTTTTGTTCCTCCGGAAATACTTACATTATGTTGGGTTTGAACAGCAGCCTTATTCATCAAATAATCATACCAGTTCACATTGGGATACAGAATAGGAGAATCCCCCAAACGAAAACGTTCCATATCATACTCCGAGAAAGCCAGCTGGTCATCTGCAACTCCGTCATTACGTTGTGCCTCTCTGAATAAAGAAGCGGTTGTATAGCTGTCTGCCACATCCAATATACGGGTAGGCATCTGAATGCCGACATTCGAGCTAATCGAAATTTTGGCCTTTCCTTCTTCTCCCCGGCGAGTAGTGACCAATATGACTCCGTTTGCACCGCGCACTCCGAATACAGCCGTAGCCGAAGCATCTTTTAATACATTAATAGATTCTATCTCGTTAGGATCCATTTGATAGAAAGAACGCTCCACGCCATCCACAAGAATAAGCGGAGCAGCTCCCCCTTCCGTCAATGAACCTACACCACGTACAAATATTTTCGCATTGTCAGCTCCCGGTTGTCCACTTGCCTGCATGGAAGAAACTCCCGGCAACTGCCCTGCCAACGAATTGGTGACACTGGCACTAGGGGATTTCAGTAAAGCCTCCGTACCGACACTTGATATAGCACCGGTCAATGTCGCCTTTTTCTGCACACCATATGCCACAACCATTACTTCGTCCAGACTTTGTACATTTTCCTGTAAACGTACGTTAATCCCCCTTCGGGAGTTTACTTTTATTTCTTGTGACTGGTAACCAATAAATGAAACCGATAAAATTGAATTTCCATCAGGTACCGTTATTGTATAACGGCCGTCAATATCTGTGATAACTCCTGTGGAAGTCCCTTTCACTTGTACAGTAGCACCAATAATAGGTTCGCCACCCTCACTCGTAACAACCCCTGTAACTATTATACTTTTGTTCTGTTGCAAAGCGGAACTGACCCACTCTTTGCCGGTGTCACTGCCCGACAAAATCCTACCCGTCTCTGCGGAATAACAAATCTCGCCCCACAAAGACGACCTGATACATACGGCGATAAATAAAACCTTCCGCATGCGACCTGTTAAGATGTTTTTCATACTTTGATAATGTTAAATAGTTAAACAAAAAGCATCATTATAATTTCTGCTTAAATTTGAAAACCAGCGATTCATTCTTCAATCCTTTCGGCAGAGTTACTGTCACTTTGCCGTCTTTCGTCCGATACTTCACGCTACGACCGTTTTGAAGCAATACCATCTTGCCGGCAGGTTCATTTCCTTCCCATACAATTTCCTGCGGCAATTCCACATTGTCCGGCAGTGCATAGATAGCATACAGTGTCTTTCCATCTTTGTTAGCCGTGAACCAGATATTCTCACTTTGATAGACAGGAGTAGTGCGTGTGTTGTAAATTGCTTCACCATTTATTTTCAGCCATTGCCCTATCTCTTTCAAACGCTGTATTCCCTCTTCCTCGATAGTACCTTCCGGTGTAGGTCCCACGCCCAAAACCAAAGAACCGCCTTTGGCTACAATCTCCGTGAGAATATTGATTACTTGAGCTGCCGACTTGTAAGGAGCGTCTTTCCACCACCCCCAATGATTAGTCAGTGTGATGCAACTTTCCCAAGGATGCTCCAGTTGTTCTTTAGGAATGGTCAGTTCCGGCGTTTGGTAGTTTTCGTTCCGGCCGGGCACAGTCCGGTCCACCGCTATCAATCCGGGTTGATATTCGCGTGCCTTATCTATGATTTGATCCATTTTGATGTCTTCCTTGGGAGCTCTTACCCAGCCTCCGTCCAGCCAAAGAAGGTCTACCCGACCATAACGCGTCATGAGTTCATTGATTTGATTAGCCGTATATTCTTGAAAACTTTTCCATTTATCCGGATTCAGCTTGATGTCATAATTCACATTCCGGGTGGGCGTTGCCCTGTCTCTACTCCAGTAATCATTGCAATGCCAGTCGGGCTTGGAGAAGTAAGCACCTATCATAAAGTCTTTCTGACGGAAAGCATCAAACACTTGATAAGTCACATCTTTTAAAGGATTGTTTTTAAAAGGTCCTTTAGCTATCGAGAAATCAGTTTCCTTCGTATCAAACATACAAAAACCATCGTGATGTTTGGTAGTGAAAATCATATATTTCATACCGGCATCTTTCATAATGTCCGCCCATACTTCCGGAGCAAACTTCGTTGGATTGAAAGACTCGCTTAATCCCCAATACCATTTTTTAAAATCATCATAAGGCATATCACCGAAGATTTTAGTGCGGCGTGGAATAAATCTTTCTTCCGAACACAACAGCCACGACTCGAAAGTACCCGGTACGGAATAAAGTCCCCAGTGGAACAGTACACCGAATTTCAAGTCTCGCCATTGATCTAATTTCTGCAGTACTGCCGGGTCTGTCGGATATTCATAAGAGGTGGATGATTTGTGCACATACCCTTGATCTTTAATATCACTTTGCTGTGCACATACATTCCAGGAAAAAGAGAGTCCGAACAAAGCAGCCAATACCACTTTCATGCTTTTCATTTTTCTCATACTTACCGTTGTTTTAGAGGTTTTAAATTTCACCGCTAAGATATGAGGATTGAAATGAAAGGGTGTTTTGTATCATTTTTTGTTTGTCCGATAACTGCCAGAAGAGTGCTAAAAACTATCAAATCTTTTTAGATTTTATCCAGAAGAACCTTCAAGCGGCATTTTTCCGTTCCGGCAACATTTTATCGCCCTTTCCTTTCATAATATACAAATGTTTATTACCTTTGCATAGTAGTTCATTGAAGTAATGATCGATCAGCAAGAGCTAAAGGCTCAAATAGAACATGTTAAACGCGTTTTAACGTTCTATTCTCTATATGGAGATGAAGTGGTAGAACAAGGATTCTCCAGAAGAGAATTGGAAAAGCTAATAGACATTCAGCTGGATAAGCTGAACGAATTGCTTCGACAGTTGAAAGATTAAAAAGCTCCCCTCAGCAGGGGAGCTACTTCATGAATTAATAAAAAAGAAAGGAGAAAATATGGATTTATCACAGAAACAGTATGCTAAAGAACAGTTAGACGGGCTTTTACAAGAATTCTGTTCTTTACAATCTTCACAAGATGAAGCAGATTTCTCAAAGAAGATGAAGTCTATTCTTTCCAATAAGAATGAAAAAGAAAAAGAAATCTTTGCGGAAGTATTTGTAGAAGGTGCCAAAGAAGCCATTGTGCAATCGGAGTCTATCATAAAAGAGACTAATCTACGTTTAACTTTAGACAATATATTTCCAGCAATTTCATGGTCTTATATTGCATCTAATTATTTTAAGAAATCCAGATCGTGGTTGCACCAGCGAATCAATGGGAGCGTTGTAAATGGAATACCTGCAAAATTCACAGATGACGAAAAGAAAATCCTAATAAAAGCATTGAATGATTTAGGTATAAATATAAAAAAAACAGCTCAACTTATTGAGCAAACTTCATAGAACTACACAATCGAGAGGTATCTGTCATTTTCAGATACCTCTTATCATTTAAACTATTTTCTCTGTTTTTTCACATAATCAGAAGGCATGCAACCCATATACTTTTTAAAACTAGTAGAGAAATAAGAGCGGGATGCAAAACCTACCATGGCACTCACTTCAGATATGGAGTAACGCCCGTCCAACAGTAATTTGCACGCCATATTGAAACGTATCCGCCGAATAAAATTTGCCGGCGGTTCACCCGATATGGAATTCATTTTGTAGTATAATGACGAGCGACTCATAAAAAGCTTCTCCGCAAGGTCATCGGCTGTAAAGTCTTCATCAGAGATGTTTTCTTCCACAGTCTGAATGGCTTTGGTTATAAATTCCTCATCCAGCTTATTCGAAGTCATTTTTGCCGCATCAATATCAATCGTACTGGAATAATAGTATCTCAAACGCTGCCTGGCTTTCAGGATATTATTAATCTTCCCTTTCAGAAGATTAATAGAAAATGGTTTGGGGATATAATCGTCCGCGCCTGCCTGAATACCCGCAGTCTGTGCCTCAAGACTACCTTTCGCTGACAACAAAATAACCGGAATATGGCAAGTTTGCATGTTCTTCTTCACAATCTCACATAACTTAATACCATCTATTCCCGGCATCATCACATCAGAAAGAATTAAATCCACTTTCTGTTCCTTCATCATTTCCAGTGCTTCTTCCCCGTTTCCGGCTATCAACGTGATATACTCCGATTTAAAATTATCCTTCAAATAATCAACCATTTCCTTATTATCATCCACCAGCAGGATAGTCGCTCTCCCCTCTTCTTCCCTACCATCCGGTTTCTCTATGTCAGTGGTATTAACTACAACCTCTTCCATGTAGGAAACATCCATAGGAGAATACATAGGTTCTGATAAAGTGAAGGCCGCTTCCGTGTCCTGTTTTTGTTCTTCAGCCGGAAATATGTGGATGTCTACCGGCAAAATCACCCTGAATTCTGTAAATTTTCCGATTTCACTAGCGACCTCTATCGTGCCCCTATGCTTGTCTATCAACAATTTCACCAAAGACAAGCCAATGCCGGAACCTTTCTGATTATCGTCCACTTGGTAAAAGCGTTCGAAAATACGGGAAAGTTTCTCTTCCGGAATACCTATACCGTTATCACGTATCGCAAATCCGTAGACAGACTCCTTCTTCCACAATGATAATGAGATTTCTCCGCCGTCAGGAGTAAACTTAAACGCATTGGAAAGCAAATTCATCAATATCGTTTCCAAATACATCCTGTCAACAGGAAATAATTCATCTTTCAAATCCGAACGGAAATGGAAATTAATATTTCGTTTCCGTGCATTCTCTATAAATAAATTGAATACATTCATTACCATGCTCTCAACCGGCCCTGAAACGATATTGATAGGTAATGTTCCCGATTCTGCCTTCCTGAAGTCAAGTAGCTGATTGACAATATGCAATAATTTCTGTCCATTCTTATAGACATAAGACAATTTTTGTTGCACAGCGGGATCGAAAGAGTTCTTTTCGCCCAACAATTCCTCTAACGGAGCTAATATCAGACTTAAAGGTGTGCGCAATTCATGAGACATATTAATATAAAAACGGACTTTCTCCTGACTGATTTCTTCTATCTTATTCCGTTCGATATGCTCAATCTGTACCTGCATCCTCATCTTGGCACGAACAATAAAGAAATAAAATACAAAAGCTAAAATACCGATGATAAAGAGGAAAAACAACGTTTTTGCCCACCACGTCTGATACCACATCGGAATAATATCAATAAAAAATTCTGCAGGGATTTCTGACCATTGTCCACTGTCACTACATGCCTTTACTTTAAAAACATATCTACCCGGAGACAAATTCCAATAGTTCACTCCACGACTTCCCGCCCATGTAGCATAAATCCAGTCCGAATCGTACCCCTCCAGCTTATAGGCAAACTTGTTACGGCTGTTTGACAGGTAATTTATTACAGAAAAAGTGATTCTGAACATTTTGAGTTCCGAAGGAAAAGAGACTCCCAGCAACTTCCCGTTGTCAGCCTGATAAAAATCGACATCTCCGTCTTTAGCTTGCCTTATGGGGAGATTCTGTATGGACAATCCGGTTATCACTGCGTTAGGCGTAAAAGGAGTGCCGGAGAAGTGTTCGGGATTAAAAAAGACGACTCCATTCAAAGTCCCTAAAAAGAAAGTGCCGTCTTTTGAGCTACATACTGCCGACTGCATAAATTGATTGTTCGGCAAACCATCTTGTTTGACATAGTTGCAGAAATTCTTTTTATGTAAATCAAAACAGGAAAGTCCCCTGCTCGTTGTGAGCCACAACCGCCCTTTTTTATCTTCCAAAATACCGCTGATACAGTCATCGGGCAAACCGTCGCTCATAGAATAACGCTCCCATGAAAGAGAGGTTCCTTCTTTATAGCGGTACAATCCGGAAGAAGTGCCTACCCAAATGACATGGCTAGTGTCCTCATATACACACAACGCCTGTATCAGGCCAAGAGAATAAGCCCCTGCCGAATCAGCCATCACTCGCATTTCTCCATCAGCACACATATACAAGCTTTCTTCCGTGCCAATCCAGACACGCCGTCTTGAATCACGGAACAAAGTAGAGACAAGCACACCTTTCAATTGAGGATATCTGACTGCCAAAGGATGCAAAGAGATTTGTCTTGTTTGATAATCAAAACGATATAAACCAGCCATCGAACCAATCCAAAGTGTACCATCGTCTCCATCCAACAGTGAATAGCAACTATTTTCCAAGGATGCGGCACCGGGAATATCATAATTACTTATATGTCCAGTCTTGACGTTCAAATGACTCAACCCGCCGCTATGCATACCGATATAAACAGAACCATTTTTCTTGGGAAACACACATTTAATGTTATTCGAACGTAAGGAGCCGACTTTGTTGCCTTCATCGGAATAACAAGTGAAATGCCCGGTTGTCCTGTCATAATGATTCAACCCTCCATCATTTGTACCAATCCAAAGATTATTGTCAAAAGGATCTTCCGCTATGCAACTGACAGTATTGTCACTCAATGAATTACGATAGACAGAATGTTGCAGGACACGAAAATCAGGAGCTAATACATGATAATAATTAAGCCCTCCGTGATAGGTGCCTACCCACATTCCTCCCTGATGATCCCTTAGAAGAGAACGTACAGAATTATGTCCCAAAGAAGAAGGGTCTTCATAGGAAAAGCGATATTGCGAAATACTTTTTGTATCCGGTTGGAGAATCAGCAGTCCTTCTACCGTTCCAATCCATAATCTTCCCCGATCATCCAGTTGAAGAGCCCGGACAGCATCAGAAACAAACTGTTTCGGATAATTTTTCCGGTTATAATGTTCTCGAACCTGAAATTTGTCATCTATCAAATATACTCCGTTCGTCAATGACGCCAGCCAGCAATTCCGGGTCTTATCATCATAAATGATACTGGAGATTACTTCATTTTTTAATTCAGGAAGCAATTGAACAATATTACCATTACGAAAATAATAGAAACAAATACCTTTTGAAGTTCCAAGTAATGCCCCGTCTCCTATAGCACGAACGGAATAAACATTCTTCCCTTCTAACTGGGGGAGCATTTTCATCTTGCCATCCGTTTTCTCAAAAAGAACCAATCCCCGATTGGTTCCTAACAACAACTGTTCCCTATCTGCCGGCTCTTCTATGGCAAATACCTGAACCGACTGATTGCCCGGTAATGAGTAATTTGTAAAATCATTACCTATAATATTATACCGGGAAAGTCCGACCATTGTCCCAGCCCACACAGTTCCCTTTCGGTCAGTATAAAGAGAATAGATGTAGTTATTCCCCAAACTGGCAGTATCGCCCAAAGATTTATAAAAGGACGCAAAGCGGAAACCGTCATGCCAGTTCAATCCTTCAGTAGTGCCCACCCATATCTTATTGTTATGATCTTGAGTTAAAGCAAGCACTGTATTGTACGACAATCCATCATCTACAGACAAACGTTTAAAACGAACTGGAGCCTCATCTGCCAATAAAGTAGATATCGGAATAAATTGGAAACAAATGGCTAAAACAATCAAATAACAAATTTGTATATATCGGTTTTTCATAAGTAATCACGGTTCAAGAACATTTTAACTCAAACAAAGATATATATTTCCAGCCACTTTTATCACATATATCCGTTAGCTTTAATATCTTTATATCGTTTCAAAGCCTCCAGATAATAATAATCGGCATAAATCAATGGGGTGTCGACTTCACTATTATGCGGAAAGCTACCCACCGAATGCATGAGAATAAATCCGTGATTTTCTCCTTCCCTTGCCAAGTATGTTTCTGAAGAAAGCTGTTTTAAGATTTGCCCGGCATAACGGAAATATTTCCGCCCTTGTTTTTTGTCCCCATAACCGCTTAATTCCAACAAGGCGGAAGCTGTAATGGCAGCCGCCGAAGCATCGCGAGGTTCATTGGGAATGTTCGGAGCATTATAATCCCAATAAGGAATAAAGTCTTTTTCGGACGGGCAATGGCTCATTATAAATTCAGCGATCTTATAAGCCGCTTTCAGATAAGTTTGTTGTTTTGTGAAACGATAACACATGGTATATCCATATACGGCCCAAGCCTGACCACGTGCCCAAGACGATTCATCATCATATCCCTGGTAAGTACCCTTCGACTCAACTGTACCATCTTCCGGCAAATAACTGACTACATGATAAGATGTCATATCTTCCCGAAAATGATTCTTCAGTGTTTTGTCGGCATGTGCTATGGCAATTTCCCGATACTTCGGATTACCAGTCTGTTCCGATGCCCAGAAAAGCATCTCCAGATTCATCATGTTATCAATAATGACAGGATAACTCCAATTGCCAAAGTCCCAGGAACGAATCAATCCGACTTGCGGTTCAAAGCGCGTACAAAGGCTTTCGGCAGCGCGAACGAGAATCAGGCTGTCCGCAGATTCCGGTTTTAGACGGATGCCCTGCCCATAACTACAAAACATCATAAACCCCAAATCGTGATTTTTCGTATAATATTGCATCGCTTCCAGACGGTCAGTGTACAAACGTGCCTGTTTTGCCAATTCCTCCTTAGCTGTAAGCTCATACGCCAGCCACAAGGAGCCCGGGAAAAAACCGGAAGTCCAATCCAAAGGTTTTTCCAAGCGATATTTTCCATCTTTCAAAGAACGTGGGAAACAGAGGGTATCCGGTTCATTTTTCAACTTTTCTGCCATATAGAGCAATTGATGTCCGGATGTATTCACCGCACGGTCAAACCATTTCATCTCATTTTCTTTCGGAACATTACAAGCAGCCAGGAAAATAATTCCTGTTGCCACCATTAGAAGTTTGCTATTCATTGTCTCAATCTATTTCTGTTATTACTTCTCCACATACCAACAACAAAGGTAGACTAACTTACAGACATCGGTTTTACAATACTCTCTTTTTATGTCCGTTTCCATATTAGTGGTGTTTGATTTTGTACAAAAGTTGTCCGTTTTCAGATATTCATAACCGTACTGAAATGAACTAAACTTAGTTTTTCTAAAACTTTATTGGTAGTATACAATGATTTAATCCCCGTTATACATAACTTTATTCGTCTGACAATTGTTAAACTTTCGTCTGATAACTGTTATTCTTTCGTCTAACAACTGTCAGACGAAAAAGAAACAGTTGTCAGACGAATAAAGCTATGCATCATTAACCATAAATCCATTAAGTATTAAAAATAAATCTGCGCAAGCTCGGAATTAGTTCATAACCCGTACGGAAATGAGCTAAATGACAATTTCCCAGTTAAACAAAATTACAACTCCCGTTCTTTGAGATATTGAAACGAAATATTACGAAAATAATGATTATCTTTGAACCACTAAAAGGAAAATAACAATGAATGACCTGCTTTGTAAACTCCCTATCGGGATACAGACCTTTGAGAAACTTCGTAAGGGTGATTATCTATACGTAGATAAGACAGAGCTTGTATGAAAAATAGCTTATACATCTACTCCATACTTTCTGAGCCGTCCACGCCGTTTCGGTAAAAGTCTTCTCCTCTCTACCTTTGAAGCCTACTTTGAAGGAAAGAAAGAAAGAACTCTTCGAAGGGCTTGCCATTGAAAAGTTGGAAACGGAATAGGAAAAGCATCCTGTCTGCATCTGGATTTGAATGCCGAGAAGTACGATTCTCCGGAAAGACTTTATGATATCCTCAGCCGTCAACTCACCTTATGGGAAATCCAATATGGCAAAGGAATAGACGTAAACACTCTTTCCAGCCGTTTTTCCGGTCTCATCCATCGTGCCTACGAACAAACCGGCAGCAGCGTCGTAGTCCTGATAGATGAATACGACAAACCTCTATTGCAGTTTCCTAATGATGAAGTCCGCTACGGCTTCATGAATTTCCTGGTACCGTTCTACACTGGAGTGAAGAATAACGTTCAAGGGTGAAACTATCAGGAGTCACCAATATCCACGCCCGATAACAACTTCTCCTATGAACAGGAACCAAAGGTAAATAACCGGAGTACACTCTACCTTCCCTGATTTCCAACGGATAAGTTGCAGACATCCGTTCATGTTCCTTCAAGGCTTCGCCTTCCGAAGGATGATAATCAATCATAAAACGTCCTGTTGAACCTGGGTGTACATAGCGGTCATACAAAAAACGCGCAATGACTCCCATATTCATGCGCAGATTGATTTCCACACAAGGATGAATCCGAAAAACCGGCTTCTCATCTTCAGGAAATCGGCAAACCATCATATCAACTCCAAGATAACCTTTATAAACGGTTCCTACCAACGCAGAAAGCCTATATTTCAAACAGTTCTCCAAGTCCGTCAGAACCTCTGAAGGAACATATTGTGAAAGTTGTCTTCGGATGCCCTCATTAGAAAGCAGACAGTTCCCTTCATACATTCCGCTCTTTCCGGTATGGAAGAGGGAATATCCCGCAAATGTCACTTCACCTGCGCCATCGGAATAAAACTCCATGGCAAAATCCTCTACCTTATTATATATAGGTTCTGCAATGACTCCACCCTGCGAAGCAGCCACACGCGTACACCAACCGGAGATAAAAGGAGTAAATATGCCTTTGCACCAGTTCAGACCTTTACCACTTCCCGAAAGCGGAGCTTTCAACAGGCAGCATTCCCGCCCTTCCACAAAAGCTTTCCATTCTTCCGGTGTCTTCAAATAATAAGATTCTCCGCAGAAATATTCATTCAGCTGTAATTCAGGGAGCAATGCAACAGCTTTAGAACGATGAGAATATTCCCGCCAAGCGTTTAATTGCTCCATAGAAGGAAGCAGGACTTCACTCCCCCCCAATCCTGACAGCCGTTTCCGCAAAGCTGCATCCCATCCCCAAGGGCGTATATCCAGATCCGCTTCGGAAGCAAGTTCAGGTTCTGTCATCAGATGTACGGAAAGTCCCAATAACTCTTGCATTCTTTTCAGATAGTCGAGATTATAAGCGGAAGGAGCCAGCACCGCACTTCCCTCTTCCGCATACCAAATCGGCAACAAAGCCAGTTCGAATGCCATCTGCCGTGCGGAAGCCGGTGCCATATAGTTCGTTTCACCGCTAGCCAATGCCAAATCATGTTCCGGGTTGAATATATAAAGAGTCTTTTTAGCCATTTCAAACGAATTCAAACTTTATTCTGCAAATATATGCAGGAAATAGTCAGGAATGGCTACAATAAACAGAAAGTTAGAATTAAAAGCACAATTTTGCCATCTCTACTTTGCAAATCCTAAAAAAAGCCCTATATTTGCCCCCCGAAAAACAAAGAACAGAAATGGAATCATTCTATCGCACGCACTCCTATCTTGTTGAGCACACCAATGCCCCCGTTCGCCGCGACCTCATGGACGAGATCGACTGGAGCGACCGTCTGATTGGTATCAAAGGGACACGTGGCGTAGGAAAAACCACTTTCCTGCTCCAATATGCCAAAGAGAAATTCGGGAACGACCGTTCCTGCCTGTTCATCAATATGAACAATTTCTACTTCTCTGGACACAGCATTGTAGATTTTGCCAACGAGTTTCAGAAACGCGGTGGAAAAGTATTACTGATCGACCAAGTATTCAAGCACCCGGAATGGAGCAAAGAACTGCGTATGTGTTACGACCGTTTTCCCAATCTGAAGATTGTCTTTACCGGTTCGTCCGTGATGCGACTGAAAGAAGAAAACCTCGAACTACGTGATATTGCAAAAAGCTATAACCTGCGCGGATTCTCTTTCCGCGAATTTCTGAACTTACAGACTGGTATGAAATTCCGGGCTTACAGCCTTGAAGAGATTTTAAGCACGCACGAACAGATTGCCAAAGGAGTACTCTCCAAAGTTCGTCCGCTGGATTATTTCCAGGATTACCTGCATCATGGTTTTTACCCGTTCTTTCTCGAAAAGCGTAACTTTTCGGAGAATCTGCTGAAAACGATGAACATGATGGTGGAAGTGGACATACTGCTCCTCAAACAAATTGAACTGAAATATCTTTCAAAGATAAAAAAATTACTATATTTGCTCGCTGTCGACGGTCCGAAAGCTCCCAATGTGAGTCAACTGGCAAGCGACATACAGACATCCCGCGCCACGGTGATGAATTACATCAAGTATCTGGCGGACGCACGACTCATTAACCTGGTTTATCCGAAAGGGGAAGAATTTCCGAAAAAACCATCAAAGATAATGATGCACAACTCCAACCTGATGTATTCCATCTATCCGGTGAAAGTAGAAGAACAGGATGTACTGGACACTTTCTTTGCAAATTCCTTATGGAAAGACCATAAGATACATAAAGGAGACAAGAACTACTCGTTTATGGTAGACGAAGTAATGCCGTTCAAGATTTGCCAGGAAGGAGCAAAGATAAAGAACAATCCGAATGTGACGTACGCATTGCACAAAGCGGAAATAGGCCGAGGCAACCAGATACCTCTCTGGATGTTCGGTTTTTTATATTAAAAGATTTATTTACTTAAATATTTAATTTAGTTATGACTAAACAGAAGAAATTCATCACTTGTGATGGTAACCAGGCTGCAGCGCATATCTCGTATATGTTCTCTGAAGTAGCTGCTATCTACCCCATCACTCCTTCTTCGACTATGGCTGAGTACGTAGACGAATGGGCTGCCGCAGGACGCAAGAACATCTTCGGCGAAACAGTATTGGTACAGGAAATGCAATCTGAAGGTGGTGCTGCCGGTGCAGTTCACGGTTCTCTTCAGGCTGGTGCGTTGACTACTACTTACACTGCTTCTCAGGGTCTTCTCCTGATGATCCCTAACATGTACAAAATTGCCGGTGAGTTCTTGCCTTGCGTATTCCATGTATCTGCTCGTACATTGGCTTCTCACGCATTGTGTATCTTCGGTGACCACCAGGACGTAATGTCAGCTCGTCAGACTGGCTTTGCGATGTTGGCTGAAGGCTCTGTACAGGAAGTTATGGATTTGGCTGGTGTTGCTCACCTGGCTACCATCAAATCTCGCGTTCCGTTCATGAACTTCTTCGATGGTTTCCGTACATCTCACGAAATCCAGAAGATTGAAATGTTGGAAAATGACGATCTTGCTCCGCTGATCGACCAGGAAGCTTTGGCTGAATTCCGTGCCCGCGCACTGAATCCTATGAATCCGGTAGCTCGTGGTATGGCTGAAAACCCCGACCACTTCTTCCAGCATCGTGAATCATGCAACAACTACTATGAAGCAGTTCCTGCTATCGTAGAAGAATACATGAATGAAATTTCTAAGATCACAGGTCGTAAATACGGTTTGTTCGATTACTATGGTGCAGAAGATGCAGAACGCGTAATTATCGCTATGGGTTCTGTAACAGAAGCTGCCCGCGAAGCTATCGACTATCTGGTAGCAAACGGCGAAAAAGTGGGTATGGTTGCCGTACACCTGTATCGTCCGTTCTCTGCAAAACACTTCCTGGCTGCTGTACCTAAGACTGCCAAGAGTATTGCAGTTCTTGACCGTACTAAAGAACCGGGTGCTAACGGTGAACCTTTGTATCTTGACGTTAAAGACTGCTTCTACGGTGCAGAAAATGCTCCGGTTATCGTTGGCGGCCGCTATGGTCTGGGTTCTAAGGACACTACTCCTGCCCAAATCCTTTCAGTATTCGAAAACCTGGCTATGCCGATGCCGAAGAACCACTTCACTATCGGTATCGTAGACGACGTTACTTTCACTTCTCTTCCTCAGAAAGAAGAAATCGCTTTGGGCGGTGAAGGTATGTTCGAAGCTAAATTCTACGGTTTGGGTGCTGACGGTACGGTAGGTGCCAACAAGAACTCTGTGAAGATTATCGGTGACAACACTGACAAACACTGTCAGGCTTACTTCTCTTACGACTCTAAGAAGTCAGGTGGTTTCACTTGTTCTCACTTGCGTTTCGGTGATAATCCTATCCGTTCTACTTATTTGGTAAATACTCCGAACTTCGTTGCTTGTCACGTTCAGGCTTATCTGCACATGTACGATGTAACCCGTGGTTTGCGTAAGAACGGTTCTTTCTTGCTGAACACTATCTGGGAAGGTGAAGAGTTGGCTAAGAACCTGCCGAACAAGGTGAAGAAATATTTTGCACAGAACAATATTTCCGTATACTATATCAATGCAACTCAGATTGCACAGGAAATCGGTTTGGGCAACCGTACCAACACTATCCTTCAATCTGCATTCTTCCGTATCACAGGTGTAATTCCTGTTGAACAGGCTGTTGAACAGATGAAGAAATTCATCGTTAAGTCTTACGGAAAGAAAGGTGAAGACGTTGTCAACAAGAACTATGCTGCCGTTGACCGTGGTGGTGAATACAAGACTTTGGCCGTTGATCCTGCATGGGCTAACCTGCCGGATGACGCAAAAGCAGAAAACAATGATCCTGCATTCATCAATGAAGTAGTTCGTCCTATCAATGCACAGGATGGTGACTTGCTGCCTGTATCTGCATTCAAGGGTATCGAAGACGGTACTTGGCATCAAGGAACTGCTAAATATGAAAAACGTGGTGTAGCCGCATTCGTTCCTGAATGGAATCCGGAAAACTGTATCCAGTGTAACAAGTGTGCATACGTTTGTCCTCACGCTTCTATCCGTCCGTTCGTTCTCGATGCAGAAGAACAGAAGGGTGCTCAGTTCGAACAACTGAAAGCGGTAGGTAAAGTATTCGATGGTATGACATTCCGTATTCAGGTTGACGTTCTCGACTGTCTGGGTTGCGGTAACTGTGCCGACATCTGTCCGGGCAATCCGAAGAAGGGTGGTAAAGCATTGACCATGAAACACCTCGAAAGCCAATTGGCTGAAGCGGCTAACTGGACTTACTGCGTAGACAACGTGAAAACTAAACAACACTTGGTTGACATCAAGTCTAACGTGAAGAATTCTCAGTTCGCTACTCCGTTGTTTGAGTTCTCAGGCGCATGTTCCGGTTGTGGTGAAACTCCGTACGTGAAACTGATTTCTCAGTTGTTCGGTGACCGTGAAATGGTTGCTAACGCTACCGGATGTTCTTCTATCTACTCCGGCTCTGTTCCTTCAACTCCTTACACTAAGAACGAAAACGGTCACGGTCCTGCTTGGGCTAACTCACTGTTCGAGGACTTCTGTGAATTCGGTTTGGGTATGGAATTGGCTAACGAGAAGATGCGTGCCCGTATCGTGAAAGTGATGAACGAGGCTATTGCTGCTGATTGCACTCCTGCTGAAGTGAAAGAACTGTTCGCTGAATGGATCAACAATATGCTGGATGCGGACAAGACTAAAGAACTGGCAGCTAAGATTATCCCGGTAGTTGAAGCTAACAAAGATAAATGTAATCATTGCAAGCAAATCGCTGAACTGCAACAATATCTTGTTAAACGCAGCCAGTGGATTATCGGTGGTGACGGTGCTTCTTATGATATCGGTTACGGTGGTCTTGACCATGTAATCGCTTCCGGTAAGGACGTTAACATCCTTGTTCTTGATACTGAGGTTTACTCTAACACAGGTGGCCAGTCTTCTAAGGCTACTCCGGTAGGCGCTATCGCTAAGTTCGCTGCTGCCGGTAAGCGCGTACGTAAGAAAGACCTCGGTCTGATGGCTACCACTTATGGTTATGTATATGTTGCTCAGATTGCTATGGGTGCCGACCAGGCTCAGACTCTGAAAGCTATCCGCGAAGCTGAAGCATATCCGGGACCATCTTTGATTATCGCTTATGCTCCGTGTATCAACCACGGTCTGAAAGCCGGTATGGGTAAGAGCCAGGAAGAAGAAGAAAAGGCTGTTAAGTGCGGTTACTGGCACTTGTGGCGTTACAACCCGGCTTTGGAAGAAGAAGGCAAGAATCCGTTCCAATTGGATAGCAAAGAACCGAACTGGGAAGAATTCCAAGGTTTCTTGAAGGGTGAAGTTCGTTACGCTTCTGTAATGAAACAATATCCTACCGAAGCTGAGGAACTGTTCAAAGCTGCTGAAGAAAATGCTAAATGGCGTTACAACAGCTACAAACGTTTGGCTAGAGAAAACTGGGGTGCTGAATAATTAATCACACTCAGATAGATATAAAAAGGGAGTCTGCTCAAATGCATGACTCCCTTTTTTTATGTCCAAGCCAGTTATTCCTTTGATTTCGGTATCCAGCTATCCACCAACTGCCGATGTTCATCCCGCCATTTACGTGCTATATCTTCTTCATCCATCCGGGCGTCTTTCATAGCTGTCATAAAGGAGCTAAGTTCCTCTGTCGTTAATTTGATATTACCAAAGAACTCCGCTGCGAACGGGTCTTTTTCACTGAATCTTTTCCAGGCAATGGCATGGATTTCTTCCAGGTCACCATATACTTTCTTCGGGTCTTCCAGAAATTTCAAATCAAACTGATCGAACATCCAGTGTGGTGTCCATCCTGTAATAACTATCCATTCGCCTTTCTCCATCGCTTTTTTCAGAGATGCAAGCATCGTCGAGCTACTTGAAGTCATCAGTGTATAGCCGTCAAGGCCGTAAGCCGAGATGGCTTTATCCGTGGTTTTCATGATTCCTGCACCGGCATCTATTCCGACTATTTCAGAAGAGAACCGGTCTTTATTAGCGGCCAGTTCATCAATGGAATTAATGGTAACGTATTGAGGTACGACCAGTCCGACACGCGCTTCTCCATATACTTCGCCCAAAAATTCGATACTATCACCATATTGGTCCATATAATCTTTCATTGTTATCGGTAACCAGGTATCCAAAAAGACATCTGAATTCTTTCCGGATATAGATACGAAGATGGGTGCAAGGTCGGCATTCTGTAGTTCAACCTCGTATCCTTGTTCTTCCAGTACCACTTTCGCCAAATGGCTCATGGCTATTCCTTCCAACCAATTGGCATAGGCTATTTTTACTTTTTTCTTATTTGAGTCGGAATTCGTGCAGGAAGCCAGCAAAAGCAGAGCGGACAATACGATTCCTACTAATTTATATATTCTCATTTTTATTCCTTTCAGTTTTCTGTCTTTCTTGTTTCAGTCCTTTCTATTTTAGTCCTTCTTGCTTTTTCTTCCTGCCATACCTTGTGTGATACGATCCAGGATGATAGCCAAGATAACCACTGCTATGCCGCCTTCAAATCCGAGTCCGATTTTCATTTGGGTAATACCCTTTAATACGATTTCTCCCAAACCACCGGCGGCAATCATTGCGGCGATTACAACCATGGAAAGTGACATCATGATTGTTTGGTTTACACCGGTCAGGATGGTAGGCAACGCCAAAGGGAGCTGTACTTTATAAAGTAACTGCCAACGAGTAGCTCCGAACGAACGGGAAGCTTCCACTACATTTTTAGGAACTTGCCGGATTCCCAATCCGGTAAGGCGGACTACGGGCGGCATCGCAAAAATGATGGTTGCAAACACTCCGGGCACTGCCCCCAAGCCGAAGAAAAGAACGGCAGGAATCAGATAGACAAAGGCAGGCATAGTCTGCATCAAGTCAAGAATGGGGCGGAGTATTTTATCCGCACGCGGACTGTTTGCCGTCCACACTCCTAAAGGAACACCGACAATCAAGGCCAGACAAGTAGATGATAATACGAGAGCCAGAGTTTGCATGGTCGCTTCCCAAAATCCCATACCGTAGATTAACAATAAGCCTAGTACGGTGAAGATACCAGTTCCGCGTCCTGCTTTCATCCAGGCTGCGACGGCAAGTACGAGGATGGTTATATAAAAGGGAATTCCGAAAAGAATGTGTTGAAATCCGATGATGAAACTACCGATGCCTGCATTCACGGCATCAAAAAAGGTGGCGAAATGTACCATCATCCAGTTGATGGCGCTTTCTATATATTGTCCTATATTTATCATAAATCTATTGCGTTTTGGATTATTTCGTTTATTTCTTCTTTATCTTTTCCTGTCACTTCAATGATTAAGGATGACAGCGGGATAGTTCCCAGAAATTCATGTGTTTCATCAATCACCCAAACCGGTGAATTGCTCTTTGTCATCAGAGGGAGAATATCTTCCAGAACCGTGTCGCATAGTACTGAATGGACTTCTGTCCGCACAATAGGTTCTATGGATTTCTCCTGTTTACTACGCAGTTTAAGCAGGTCATTCAGACGCACCTCTCCTACCAACTTGTCGTCGGCATCTATGACAGGAAGTACTGTTATATTCTTCGCACGCATCTTACGGATCAGTACTTCGGGGCCTTCTTTCTTCAAGCGGGCAGCCAATGGTTTGTCAATCATCAGGGATGAAGCGGTAATAATCTTGCTTCTGTCTACGTTTTCCACGAAGCGGGCTACATAGTCGTTGGCGGGTTCGGTCAAGATTTCTTCTGAAGTTCCTACTTGTACGACTTCCCCGTCTTTCATAATAGCAATGCGGTCGCCCAGTTTGATTGCTTCGCTCAAGTCGTGGGTAATAAAGACAATGGTCTTTTTCATCTTTGACTGCAAAGCCAGCAGTTCATCCTGCATCTGTACGCGAATCAGAGGGTCGAGGGCGGAGAAAGCCTCATCCATTAAAAGTACTTCGGGATTATTGGCCAAGGCGCGGGCTAGCCCGACACGTTGTTGCATCCCACCGGAAAGCTCGCCTACCATTTGATTCTCGTAGCCTTTCAGCCCGACTAGCTTCATACTTTCCATGGCTTTCTTTTCACGTTCCTCTTTCTTCACTCCCTGAAGTTCGAGCCCGAATGCGATATTATGTAATACGGAACGATGGGGCAACAACCCGAAGTTCTGAAAAACCATAGCCAGTTCTTTTCGACGGACTTGCAAGAGTTCTTTTTCGGATACTTTGGAAATATCTACTCCATTGACGAGTACTTGCCCCGATGTGGGACGTATCAAACGGTTTATACAACGTAGTAATGTCGATTTTCCACTACCGGAGAGTCCCATTATCACAAAAAATTCTCCCTCGTTAATTGAAAGATTGGCATCTTTCACTCCTACCGTGCACCCGGTATCTTTCAGGATTTCCGCTTTGCTCTTATCTTCTTTCAGCATCTTGAGTGCTTTCTGTTTCTCATGACCGAAGATGAGATATAAATCCCTTATTTCTATTTTGCTCATATAATATATTGGTTTAGATTATAATATTTGTTTTGTTTCCAACTGTTGCGCTTATCATTCTCACCAATGATAAACAAGTTGAAAGTTCGCTTGGTTCGATCACGTTACATTATAACATGACAACCTGATGAGTTTTAATGATAAAAAAAACAGACTTAGTGGTTTAAAAGGAATAGAATTTGATAAGATTATCCTCTCAATGAACAGTAAAAAACAGTATTTTTATATACGAATTACAGCCTGTTTTTGCATATTGTTACTGCAAAGATAGGCAAAATGGATTAAAGATGCAAATTTTATTCAGAAACGGAGTAGTTCCAAAGATGCTTTTTCAAGTCTACGCACCCATTTTGTTTGAAAGAAATCCCTTCTTCCAAGAGTAATAGTTTTTGCTCTTCCCAACCGGGAACGAGACGTCCCGATGCATTGACAACCCTATGACAAGGCGCAGAGACTTCATCCGGCACTTGCTTCAGGGCACGACCTACCATGCGGGAGCATTGAGGTATGCCCAATAATGCAGCTATACCACCATAAGTGGAAACTTTACCTGAAGGAATTTCACAGACCACCTGATATACTTCCCGGCAGAAGTCGTCGGAAAGGCTCGCTTTATCTACTTTATAATCTTTCATTACTCAAACTTTACTTATCAAGTCTACAAAACTAAATAAAAAGAAAGGTATTTGCAAATAATAAGATTGTATCAAATAAAGTCTGCACATCGAAGTTTTTATATGTCTTGTAACAAACCATTCCCCCTATCCCTTTCTTTTCAACAAATCCGTCGGACTCTCACCAAACTGTTCTTTATAGCATTTAGTAAAATAAGAAGGAGAACTGAAGCCGACTTCATAACCTATTTCAGAGACAGTCATATCCGATGAAGCAAGCAGGGAGGCCGCTTTCTTCAGGCGGGCAATCCGAAGTAACTCATTGGGAGAATAGTTAGTCAGGGATTTTATTTTCCGATAAAGCTGTACACGGCTTAATCCCATATCTTTGCCTAAATCTTCTACGTTCAAATTGGAGTCTCCCATTTTCGCGTCAATCAAGGCTTTGAACTTTTCTACAAAATCCTTGTCCATATCGCAGACATCTTCTTTTGCCAATGTCTGTCCGTCACCAAAGAATTGTTTCAGGCGACGATGCGAATCTATCAGGTTGCGGACACGTGCCAGTAGCAATTGCGAACTGAAAGGTTTGGAGATATAAGAATCTGCGCCACCGTCGTATCCTTGGATTCGTTGTTCATCTAAAGAACAGGCTGTCAGAAGGATAACAGGGATATGACATGTTTGTAATTCACTTTTCAGTCGGCGGCAACATTCAATGCCGTCAATACCGGGCATCATCACATCGGAGATAATCAGATCCGGAACATATCTCATAGCTTTGCGGATACCTTCCGAACCGTCGGCTGCTTCAATGACAGTATAGTCTGTATGAAGTAGTCCATGAACATATGAACGGATATCTGCATTGTCATCAATGATAAGTACGGAAGTTTTGGAAGGGTCATAACTTTTTCCCGGTTTCTCTTCTTCTCCAATGGATAAAGCGTCATTCAGTGAAGAAGATTCAGAAACAGAAGAAGCGAAAGAAGCAGAAGATGTCAAAAGGTCTTCCACAGTATGAGTATCACACGTTCGTACCGGTAAATCCACGGTAAAGACAGTTCCTTGCTTTTCATCACTTTCCACTGATATAGTTCCACCATGCAACTCAACGAAAGCCTTTACTAAAGCCAGTCCTATTCCCGAACCGGCATGGTGCATATCAATTTTATAGAAACGGTCAAAAATATTACGGATATGTTCGGCTGAAATCATCGAACCGGTGTTGGATACGGTAAAACGAATCCATCGGTTATCCTCTTCTGTCAAGGTAGACAAACGGACGGTAACTTTACCATTCTCCGGAGTAAACTTGAAGGCATTGGAGAGAAGATTAAAATAAATGCGTTCCAACTTCTCTACATCTGCCAAGGTACGGAAGTCCGTATCCGGCATATTGTCAAAAGAGAAATGAATATGCTTTTTGCGGGCTGCTGACAAGAAAGATTCGTTCCATCCCTCGAAAGAGGAAAGAATATCTACCGGAACGGGAGTATATTCCATCTTGCCATTTTCGTATTTACGGAAATCCAATATCTGATTGACCAGGCGCAAGAGGATATTTACGTTTCGTTGTATCAGCATCAACATCCGGTGTTGGTCACCACTTAATGTTTTATCGGCCAACAGATGTTCTACCGGATCGGCAACCAAAGTTAATGGAGTACGGAAATCATGGGAGATATTCGTAAAGAAAACAAGTTTGGCGTGAGTGGCTTCTTCCAGTTGATGGGAAAGCTGTATTAACTGGTCACGCTGTTCTTCCAGTTTGTCACGTTGTTCCTCTAACTTATCCCGTTGCTCTTCCAGTTTATCGCGCTGCTCTTCCAACTGTCTCTTTTGCTCCGACAATTCTTTATTCAGCCTGTTTTTAGAGCGAAGCGACTTATAAACGACTAATAACAACCCCGCCACCAATAAAAGAATGGCCAAACCGCCATACATAACAACCTGTTGCGTGGCTACACGTGACAGATACCCGCCGATACGTCCGTTCAAGGTTTCTATCTTCTGGTCCAGTTCTGATATATGAGTGGTCTGGAGTTGCATGACGTGTGCGTTCGTACGGTCTACAACAGCGGTATTCATCACAGTTTCTCTGGGATAAGGCTTTTTCTCAAGGATGTTCATCGCCAACTGCAACACCTTGTCGCCATTGGTAGGATAAATAAAGGTGGCGTCCAACACACTATCAAGAACAAGTTCAAGTCCGTTTCCTTTACCCGGCAGAGCGTCGATGCCGACAAACATCATTTCCTTTTCCCGTCCCACTTTCTTGGCGGCCTGATAAGCTCCCGGAGCTATACGGTCATTATGAGCATATACGGCATCAATCTTCGGATTACGACAGAGCATACTATCCATTTCCACTTCTGCCGGGCCACGCTCCCAGGCAGCATCCGCCTTGTCAATCAGTTTGACGTCCGGGAAGTTACTGATGGCAGCCATAAAGCCCTGATGCCGTTCCATAGCAGGAGTCGAGCCACCTAAGCCGGTAAGCTCCACCACATTTCCTTTTCCTTTCAGGCTGGATGCAATGTAATTTCCCACCGTACGGCCTATTTCATAATTATCAGCACCGATATATGCAGTATATTTATCAGAAAGAATCTTCCGGTCTACCAAAACGACGGGGATTCCCTTTTGATAGACTTCTTCCACTATCGGAGTCATGGGGGCTGCCTCGTTGGCGGAGATTATCAATAAGTCAACCCCTTTGTCTATAAAATAATGAATATCTTCCGCCTGCCGGCGATTATCATCTCCGGCAGAACGTATTTCGACCGATACCCCGTCATAGAACATCGCTTCACGGAGAATTTCATCATTCATCTTGTGCCGCCACGAATCATCGCTACATTGAGCCACCCCAATACGGAAACGGGGAGCATCCTGCCGACAGGCAGCCATCCCTAAAAGACAAAACAATATCACTATCCATTTCGTATATTTCATCGCCTTAATTGTTTTCATTCTTTCGTATTTCTTTCTGTAATCCAAATTCTTTTCCCTTCGTTATTAGCATTCACTACCGGGAAGTACATCAATTCCACTTTCGCAGGATTCAGCATATATTTACCAGTAAACCGTGGAAGCAGAGGAATCGTAAACCTATAAGTACCTATCGGTAATTTTTCGCTAAAGATAACGGTTTTCTCCTTAAAATATTCACGATACACTTCACCACCGGAAAAATTAACAGGTTTTGAAGCATAGCTGCAACCTGCCGGGATAGGAACTTCGAGCATTACATATTGCGCACCTTCCTGTTTCACCTGCAAGGTAACCTTCAGTGTAACAGGCATACCCGCCACTAAGGAGTCCGTCCCCAAAGTCGATTCTACCTTGAATGAATCGCTTTCACGAGCGTCCATTACACGCTTCGTCGAATAGACACTATACAATAAAGGCTCTTTTCCTGTTTTTGAAATAAGCAGACTCTCTCCTGCTGTCAGCCGGGCTTGATAAGGAAATTCCGTAATTCGTTTGTTGTCCTTACCGCTCACGGATACAGTCGTCCCCGTTGTGCCTTTCGATTCTTTTAATATATCAATGAGGATGGTTGCCACGGCAGAAGAAGCTTGATAAGTATTCCAACCACGGTCTTTAGTCCGCAGAATGTATAGTTGCATCTTGTCTTTCAGCTTATATAAGGAAGAATCATTCTTGATAATCCGGTAAGCAATCAGAGTATTTATCATTTTATTTCCTTCCCAAGACCAGAAAGAAGTACGCCGCCCGTCATCACAATAAACACCGCCCAATATATCTCTTTTCAAATAATGATTCACACTATCGCCTACATTTACTGAATCCACTTGCTGTTTGATTTCCCAAAGAAGCAGCTTTTCTTTCAGATACGAGCGAGGACGGTAATCCTTATATCTGTTTGCCAGTGAATCCTCCTTCTGTTCCTGTTGCCGGACAAACGGTTGCAACAATTTGACAGCAGAAGAATAATCCGCCCGAACTCCCCATTCATACAATGCATGAAGTATTTCTATATCATCCAGTTTCATCCCCCGATAAGGACGCACATGGGCATAATTTATTTCCAATCCGTTCAGGTTCAAGTCTACTGTATAGCCTGCATCTTTCGCTAATTTCAAAGCCCGCAGGATATGTGCCGACATCCAGTAAGAAGTATTTTCCATATTTCCCCACCACGACCATAGCTTCTGCTTATTCTGATTGTTCACCAACTTGCGGACAATAGATTTGATTGCCTTATCCGTTTCTCCCGGTTTGCCTTTATTTTGCATCAACTTTTGATAGGCCAACAAACCTATTAATTTGGATGCCAGTTGCTCATTACATAAATATTTGTATCCGTTCAGGTAATTCACCGATTCTTTATAAACATCCAGTTGGTTGTCCATGATACTAACCGTGACCTCTTCATCCTTGCCGGATTGTACTTTGACCGTTTTCGTATCGGATAAGATACTTAACGTACCTTCAGCCTGTTCCGTACCTTGCGGTAATACAGGAATTGTATATTCTTCCCCATCCTTATATCCATCGTCACGAGTGAAAAGATAACTCATTGTCACACTATCGGTATTCGCGACCTGCATCGGCAACGTTTCATGGAATCCTTGCGTCAGATTTACTTCACGCTCCGTCCTGGCATCCCCGTCAACACTGAACTGCACATTGCCTTTTATCTGCTGCCCTTCCAAATAATTACGAATCGTTCCGACCAACGCACTTTGGTCTCCGTCTATCAGAAAACGGGGAGTTTTCAGTTCCGCCATCAACGGCTTGTAGGAGCGGACGGAACGGCGGAAAGTGCCCGTCTGCAAACGTCGGTTCATAGCATAGACCACCGCTTCCCATTTCGTCATATTATCAGGGAAAGTCGTCTCAAACCGGACTGTTCCGGTTTTATCCGTAAACAAGCGGGGTTGCCAGAAAGCTACATCCGAGAAGTTCCGGCGCAATCCGCTTAATTGCATCAACTCATTATAGATTTGACCGGCATCCACTTCGTCCTTAGTTTCTTTATCCTGTTCTTCCAGTTTCTCTAAAGGCGCGGAAGCCGGGGTAGAAGAATCCGCCGAAAGTCCGGCAACAGCTCCCGTCAACGAACGCTTGACATTTATTCCATATCCAACGACTACCACTTCTTCCAACGCCTGACTATCTTCTTCTAACGTAATCATCAGATTCATGCCGGGAGTTGCCATTATTTCCTGTGATTTAAATCCGATATAACTAATCTGAAGCAAATCTCCGCTCCTGTCACAATCCATTTCAAAATATCCGTCCACATTAGTTATCGTCCCTTCCATCGTTCCTTTCACCAACACACTGCATCCTATCAGCCCTTCTCCCGTAGAATCAACGACATACCCGCAAATCTTTCCTCCATAATGGCGAACATACTGCGTTATCCTCATCGTCTTATTAAAAGACGGATTCGTTCCGATGAAACCGGCTTCTCCTCCCGCCAAAAGCCATTTGGCAGATAAAGAATCACATTCATGCAATGACAGAGATTCCATATTAACGTCCATATAAGTATAAGGACTTATCCGCAAACTGTCCCGCTTCAGATACTTCCCATTCTTATAAAGCAGAATAGCATCATAGATGCCCGCAGGAAATTTTGAATATATCCTGCTTTTCCGCACCAGTGTATCCGGGTAGTGCATTTCCCCGGTAGCACAATCTCTGAAGAACAAGTTTGCCACTCCGGTAGAATCCTTTTCTTCGGGAAGACGGAAATTCAACTTCTTGTCCGGCAAAGAAAAATAAATCCGGGAAGGATGCCAACTGATTCCTTTCTTATGTTCTTCCACTAGCTTACGGAATCTTTCCGGCGACAAGTGGAAATCGTCCAAAGTGGGAATCTTAGCCACAGATGAAAAGTATAAACGGTGCGGACACAGCTCGTCATCCTTATACTTATAGACTACATTCCCCTCAAACTCATAAGAGAAACCGCCCTCATGCCGGTAGAGTACGCCATTCATATATTTCCAAAGTCCCGGTTCTACCGGCCCTGCCAATATATTCTTCTTATAACGCGGCAATCCCTGAAGTGAAACAGGAAACAAATTCTCCTTATGTTCAAGGGAAGTATATCCCCACCCTTCCGCTACGGGAAGCCGACAAAGATACCGTTCATATCGTTTTCTCTCTTCCGGAGTAAACTTATAATCATAAGATTTCCCTTTCTTCTGTCTCAGCCAAACCATTGACACTCCTTGCGGCAATTGGTTCATATCAAAACTAAGTATCGTTTTCTTTCCCCGTTCAAAAGCCAAAGAGTCAATAATAAAAGTCCTGTCGTGCATCCGCAAAGTTATCTTCTGCTTTCCCTGCGGATGAAGCACAGGAAAAGAATATCCTTTCGGCTGCTCCGTCCACGAGAAATAACAGGGAACATCGTCCTGCTCAATCACATAAATATTCACCGCTTCCCCGTTCAGCATCACATAAGGAGCAAACTGGGTCGTCCCATCCGGCGTGTCCACCGTCCGCCTGAACAGCTTTCCCGAAGGATAGGCAAACTGATAATAAGGCAACTTTTCCAAATGAAGCAACTGGTTCCAACGTTGATAATCCAATTTGCCGGTATGCAGATATTCTTTTTGCTGCATCGAATAAGAAGCACGCTGCTCACGCGGACGGGGAGCGCTGCCATAATAAGGCAAATCGGGTACATAATAATTTAATTGACTATTCACTGCAAAAGCTGTCAAGTCCACATTGGCGACCGGATGTCCCTGGATATTCGTTACATTCAGTTTTGTGGTTACTTTCTGTCCGGGATACACACGTTCGGGCAAATCGGATTCAATCAACAAGCGTTCGGAAGGAGATGTGTACGAGCGTTTCAGCATACATTCCTTATCTCCCATAAAATAGAATATCTCCACGTAATAGACAGAAGACGGGTCAACTTCACCAGAGCGATATTCCATCTCCTTCCCCGAACCTTTTTGCAATAACCGGTTGCCTTGATATACATACCAGGAAAGTTCCAGTTGCAGAGGATTGGATAGAGAGACACAAAACGAGTCCTTTTCTATGCCACCGTTCAATTTCAGTCTGGAATCCAGTCTATCGGCAGTAATGACTGTTTCATAATCCGCTTCAGGGATTTTAAACCGATAGTCGGAAACAGACTGGTTGAATGGTTCCCGATAAGGCAAACGGATTTTCTTTACTTCTTTCTTTTCTCCATAAACCAGTTCCGCCGCTACCGGACGTTCCACGCCCAGGTCGAAGAATGAGAAAGTAATGGTATCCGCCTGCGTCGTATATTGTATATCATGGTTGCAATGATAAAAGGTTGCCTTGTCGTACTGTCCCAACCGGTTATTATCGGCAGTCAGCAACACGGCATTTACACTATAAAAGCAGTCGGAAGCGCCGAATATTTTAGAAGGAATATCTACCGAGGCTTTTCCTGAGACATCCAGTTCCGCCTGTACAGACATCAACGTATCCGGCAAAGAGAGGGTTTCCGTATAAGATTTCAACACTTGCTCCCTGTTGATGGTAACTTCCACATTCACTTCCCGCAGAGGAAGTCCGTTGGCATCCGTGGCACTAATATCTATCCGGTTGCTCTGTGGCGCATACTGCACATTCGAAGCCAACTTGACAAGCAACTTATTCCCGTTCAGCTCATAATCCTCGTATCTGAACCCCGTAGAACTGACAATACGCCCCCGCTTGTCACGAAGCTGCATGACATACATTTGGTCTAACTTCAGATTCAACGAATCGTCCAACTGAAATTCTCCTGCATATCCCCCCGGATGATAAGGAGTGACAGGCATTATCTTCTTATAGTCGCGTCCGGAAGAACCGGTACGCATCCATAAAGAAAGTTCCTGTTTCAAAGGTCGTTTATGCTCCGAAAGAGCATAAGATTTAAAGCGAACCGTCTCGCCCGGTTTATATTTATTCTTATCCGTAATCAGATAACTATAAAATTCCGGGCCGCTTTGTTGCCCATAATCATTCCGATACCAAGGCGAAACAAGATGTTTCCGCAAATCAAATACTGCCCTGAATTTATCTAACTCCACCGTCAGGATATGTTGTTCTTTCTGCGACCAGTTATCATCCGTATATGTCTGGCTGTCTTTATCGTAATATACCGCCCTGCCGCCAACACGTACTTTAGCATCTTTTCTGATTGTTCCTTCGGCATCAACCACTTGAAGGGTCAGTACCCCATACTCTTTGAACAGAAAAACATGAAAGGGAATCACCGGAGCATACCGGTAATGAACTTCATTCCGTTCTACATCCGCCAACAGGAAATGCCCTTTGGCGGGAAGTTCAGTCCATGTTTTGGTAAAACGGGCAAATGGCGTCTGTTGTATTCTGTCCCAATCCTTACGTCCGAGTTTACCTTTGAGAAGTTTCAAAGCATCCTTATTGTTCAGTTCGAAAACAACCGTTTCGGGAGAAGCGTCGCTTCCAAGCATCGGTTGTCCGAAAGTCCGGCCCGAAAAAAGTAATAATACCAGTAGTAACAGGCTTTTTATCTGAAATTGTAGGGTGTTCATAGTATTCTGCATTAATTCAGAACAAAAATAAAAATAAATACGCGAGTTCGCTAATAATCACTCGATTATTCTACTAATTACCCTTCTGACAGAAAGCGGAACGACTACAAATATTTGGCGGGAAATTATTAACAAAAGTGTAAAGCATAAACAAAACGCTTAATCAATGTTATAAAACATCTCTTTTTATTTGGATTATTTGCAGATTTCACAGAAGTCCGTATCTTTGCAATGTGTTTTTCATAGTATTAGATTTAAGGTTAACAAAGGTTGGAGCAAGGCGTTGCTCCTTTTTTTATGCCTGTACCTCGGGTCACCCGTAAATTCTAGTGGGGTTAATTTTCAACGGAAGAAGGAAAATAATTATAAAAAGAGTAAGAACATATCTCCTGATTTAAGATATGCCCCTACCCTTATATTCTAAAGACAATTTACAATAGTCTGTCTTTCAACACCTGCGGCAGTTCCGGCATCGCTCCGCTCTGCGTACATACATAAGCGGAGACTTCCACCGCCAACTTATGTGCTTCGGGAACCGGCTTGCCATTCAATATAGAAGCACAGAAAGCCGCCGTGAAAGAATCGCCTGCCCCTACCGTATCAGCAACGGGAACTCTCGGAGTTTCCTGGAAAGAGACAACACCCGGAGTAAATACATAGCTGCCATTGATACCGCAAGTCAGAATCAGCATTTTCAGGTTGTACTTGGCTAATAGAATCCAGCACTTATCCTGCAAGTCAATCCCCGGATAACCGAACATACGGCTGATAGTCACCAGTTCTTCATCGTTAATCTTCAAGACATTGCAACGTTGGAAAGACTCGCGCAATACTTCTTTGGTGTAGAAGTCCTGACGGAGATTGATATCGAATATTTTTAATTGTCCGTCTATATCGGGCATTGTATCCAAGAAGCGGTTGATAGTGGCACGGCTCGCTTCATTGCGCTGCGCCAATGAACCAAAACAGACAGCACGGGTGTTCAGAGCCAGGCGTTTCAGTTCGTCCGTGAAAGGAATGTTATCCCAGGCGACACCCTCTTTGATTTCATAACAGGGCACACCTTCAGCGTCCAGTGTCACCTGCACCGTACCCGTAGGATAATCTACCCGTTCAATCTGAGTGTTCAGTTTCTTTTCCTTGAAGACCGACATTATCTCATCACCCAATTCGTCATTGCCTACCGCACTGACTACACGGCTGTCAAAGCCGAATTGTGAAACATGGTAAGCAAAGTTTGCCGGAGCACCACCTATTTTCTTTCCTTCGGGCAGCACATCCCATAGTGCTTCGCCCATTCCTACTATTATATTATTCATGATAAACAGAGTTTAATTGATTCCCAAATATAAAATTATTTTCTGATACGGAGCGTATAGAACAGCAGATAAAGCACTCCGATTGTCATAACGGCAATCGCACCGTTCTGTCCCATAGAAGTATCCGAAGCCAGTCCCATCGCCAATGGGAATACCGTTCCACCGAAAAGCCCCATAATCATCAAGCCGGAAACTTCGTTTTTCTTACCCGGCAGATAAAGTAATGCCTGCGAGAAGATGACGGAGAATACGTTAGAGTTGCCGAAACCAATCAAGGCGATACAAGCATAGATAATCGCTTTCTCGTGGAAGATAAACAAACCTATCATGGCAACGAGCATCATTACTACGCTGATGCCGAAGAAAGATTTCGGAGACATCTTGCGCAGAATGAAAGAACCCAGAAAACAGCCTGCCGTACGGAAGATAAAATAAAGGCTTGTCGCAAAAGCGGCATCGTCCAGTCCCATGCCGATACGTTCCATCAGAATCTTCGGGGCGGTAGTGTTTGTACCTACGTCGATGCCGACATGACACATGATGCCGATAAAGCAAAGTAAGATAAACGGTTTGCCGAGCAAGGCAAGGCACTGACCGAAAGTAGACGGTTTTCCCTCTTCCTTTTCCTCTTCAATCTGTGTGACATTGAGCAGGAGAATGGCAACGACGGCCACTATCATATAAATAGGGAAAAGAATCCGCCAACCCAAGTCGAAAGACGGAATGGCTTGCGTCGCTCCCCACATGGCTATATACGGTGCAAGGAAAGAAGCAATCGCTTTCACGAATTGACCGAAAGTTAGGCTGCTCGCCAGACGGTCACCCCGCACAATGTTGGAAAGCAACGGATTCAAGGAAGTCTGCATCAACGCATTTCCAATGCCTAACAGGGAGAAAGAAATCAGCATCAGCATATAACTGTCACCGAAAATCGGTAGCAGTAACGAAGCGAATGTCACAAGTAGACTGAGCAATACGGTTTTCTTCTGACCGATACGGCTCATCAGCATCCCTGTCGGTACGGAGAAAATCAAGAACCAGAAGAAGACGAGTGAAGGAAAAATGTTTGCTTGTGAGTCCGACAGACCAAGGTCTGCCTTTACATAATTGGAAGCAATGCCTACCAAGTCAACGAATCCCATGGCGAAGAAACATAGCATCACCGGGATAAGTTTGGAGAGAGAAGAGTTTTTACTGTTTTCCATTGTTATATCTGTTTTTTTTAAATTCGAGAGTTATATTATCCGAATGGCTACCCCTCCTTCCGGGAAGGAGGAGAGTGGAGATAGATTCGACTTTTTAGTCAGCCCCTACAAGCTATGCAGAATGATTGCAATACTTCTATTTCTGCACCCTTACTTAGGGCTTAACTTGTCCGCCCCTACGGGAGTAAACCTGTTTGCCCCTTATCCGATTCTTGCTTCCTACCGCTATAATAGGATGGAAGCTACGATATTGTTAGTTTGTCACGGCCGTGACGAATTCTCTTCATGGCTGTGGTAGCTTCTCTTCACGCCCGTGAGAAGAATCTACCACGGCCGTGGTAAGCTGACCATACCGTAAGCTTGGCAGAAGTATACCGTTACCTTAAGTGTAGTAATCCGTAAGGGTAGATATACTCTGCCGTAGGGAATCGGGAAAAGAGCGTATAGATTACATAGAAGAAGCCTATGGCTTCAACTGGTAAACCACAAATGAATCTACCTTATAAGCTCCGCCCTTGCTGTAAAAGTCAATATGACTATAAGGTTCCGACGGGAATACCTGGTTGGTCATCGCAAAACGTCCGTCGTCTCCAAAGGCTTCTATACTTGATTTGTCCACAAACAGGCGAAGTTTCAGTTCGTTCTTACCGCTTTCAATAGCTGTCCATGTCAGTATCGGGAAGTTTTCGTTGAAGCTGACATTGCCGCTTTTACGACGATCCATAGAGAATTTATTCTCTTTCATATCATATTGCATATCCACTTCCTCGCCTTTATCGTTGTAGAGACGGAAGCCGATAATATCTGCCTGTTGGTTCTTGATGGCCAGTTCTATTTCGTAAGCACCTTCGTTGCCCGGAATCATTTCTTTGACCGTGCGTGTTCCGCTTACTTTGAACGAACGTTTCTTTGAGATGTCGCGCAGTTTCAGCAGTTCGGGAGAAGGGGCGGATTTGAGATAAATCCCACCGTCTACGGCAAACAGGCTCAAGTCGCGGGGAACGGAGTTCGGACTACGGTATTGGGAAGTCGGAACGTCGTTGGCATACTGCCAGTTGCTCATCCATGCGATAGCGATACGGCGGTTGTCGGGGGCATCGCTCCAGGTTACGGTGGCGTAATGGTCTTTTCCCCAGTCCATCCATTTGGTAGCTTCCGGCTGATTGTCGCAAACAAATTTCTTTCCGTCAAAGCTGCCGACAAAATATTGAGTGGCGGAATCTCCGAAAGGGCCGTCACCGAGACTGCAAAGCAGTACCCATTTCTTTTCATTGGTTCCTTCCACGGGAAGTTCGAAGAGGTCGGGACATTCCCACACATTACCGTGAGCACCATATCCTTCGCCGAAGCTGCTTTCAAATGTCCAGTCTTTCAAGTTCGGAGAAGAGAAGATTTGCATTTCCTGTCCTACGGCAAGCACCATAATCCAACGTTTTGTTCCTTCGTACCAAAAGACTTTCGGGTCGCGGAAGTCACGGGCTTCAGAGACTAAGACGGGGTTGTTTTCATATTTGGTGAATGAACGTCCGTTGTCAATGCTATAAGCGATGCTTTGCACCTGACGTTCGCCGTTCTGTGTATAGATGGCGATGATTGCGCCTGCGCCGAAGCCGGCGGTATTGTTATAGTCTACTACTGCCGAGCCGCTGAATATCGTTCCGAAAGCATCGGGAGCAATGGCAACCGGACGGTGTTCCCAATTGACCAGGTCTTTGCTGATGGTATGTCCCCAGTTCATATTCCCCCATTTGGAGCCATAAGGATTGTATTGATAGAACAAGTGATATTCACCGTCTTTATATACCATTCCGTTCGGGTCGTTCATCCATCCGTAGAGGGGTGAGAAATGGTACAGGGGACGGAACTTTTCACGGTTAGAAGTATCGAACGTGTCGGATAGCTTCATTTCCTTGCAACAGGCAGTATTGTCCGGTGAAAGATTGATGCGTACCGGGTCATTCGAGGTCAGTTTGAATTTAAAAGAAATCAGTTGACCGGAATAGTCGGAAAGGTCTACCGGAACAAAGTAATCCACTTTATTGATAGCCAGCCGGACATCGAAATTTTTTACTTCTTTATTATTAACAATCATATTGATACGTACATCGGGAGACGCATCTTCTACAGGCAACAGCAGGTATTTCTGATTCGTGTTGACACGCACCAGACAATAACCTTCTCCCAAATCCTTTATCAATAAGGAAGAATCAGCCGCTCGGAGTGAGAGTGAAACAGTCATAAGCGTAAAACAAATCAGAAGAGTCTGAAGTTTTTTCAAAGGCAAAAATACATTCATGTTTTATGGTATTAAGGTTGCTACTTATTTTATGATATTACATTTCTTGTTTACAGTGCAAAGATAGGCGCAACGGAGCAGAGCGCCTATCACTTTTGTTTCAAACGCTGTAAAAGATGTTACTTTCGGGTTAATAAGTACTCAGTTTTATGTCGGATACGGTGACTTCGCCATTGGAGCAGAAGACAGACCACGGGTTCTTGGCCAAATCGTAGATACGGTTGGTGAAAGCGTATCTGCCGTTGACATAGACTACACATACGGATTGTTCGGTGTAGGCTTCGATGTGATATACATTGTCTGCGGCCGGAACGATGGTACGCTCTGTGATAGAAAGCGCATCGTTCCATTCGCCTGTCTTTTCATTTACTGCTACTTCTTTCATTTTCAGATAACCGTACTTATCTTCAATAAAGATACGCGCCTTTTCTTCCTTGTCGCTGCAATCTACAAACGACAGTCCGAATACGGCATCGGTTCCTTCGGGGACAGTTACGGTCATTGTTATCTTATTCTGGTTTCCCAAGCGGGCGAAACGGACAAAGGAGTTCGTCTTTAAGGTATAGGAAGAAGCGGCAGATGTAACCTCTCCTACTCTCGCCTTTTCGGTCAAGGCGACTGGTTGTGAGTACTTGGCGGAGATGGCTTGCGGGACGTTCAGGCTTAATGTGCCGTCTTCGTTCTGAACCAGTTTATGAGCTACCAAGGCCCCTGCCCAATCAGCGTTGCCTGTTGTTCTCCTGCCTTCGCGGGTGGCACACCAGCCCCAAAGATAGCGGTTCTGTCCGTCGCTTGCCGTTTTGCCTGCATAGAAAGAAGTAGCTTCCAGTTTTCCTTCGTCAGGAAGGGTGGACGGGTATCTGTCACTGGGGAGATTCATCAATTCGTCCAGTGTACTTGCGTAGAAGTATTGCACCATGCGGGTGACGTCCTTATCGGAGTAAATCATGTACCAATAGTTACCCATCTTGAATACGTCGGGACATTCGTAGAAACGTCCCCATATATTCGTAAAGAAAGGTGCTGCCAATGTCCAGTTGCGAAGGTTGGTCGAGGTAAACTGTGCAATCACGCTCTTACCATCTTTCAGGGTTGAAATCAGCATCCGGTAAAGCTGCGCGTCCTCATCATAAAAGACATACGGGTCGCGGAATTCGTTCTTGTCATATCCTTGCTCCACGGGGGAAGGCAGACGGAAAGAACGGTCTTTAGTCCATGTCCTGCAATCTTTGGAAGTGGCCAGCAGAATCACTTCGCGGGGCTCGGCGGATTTGTGTCCGGTATAGAAAGTATAATAGGTCTTGCCGGCCTCATCATAGATTGTACTTCCTGTGCCGATGGCGGGGTCGTCTTCTACTGCCGTGCCACAGGGGATGGCTTCACGGAAAGAGGTGTAGTATGCCGCGTCCGTGGTTGCCAGTTCGTGGATGGGATGGTAAATGGTAGAGTTGCCGTCGCGGTCGTCTTGAAGATAGAGGATGCGAAACTCCTTGCTCACGGGGTCGAAAAAAGGCATCGGGTCGCCTACATAACCGACATAGGGTTTATAGTAGGTACTGTAATTACTGGGTTCTGTCGAACTGAAGAAGGTCGTTGTTTCGTCCAGGTTCTTATCTGTTATCACCGGGGCGTTGTCGTCGCTGCAAGCAGCGAACGACATTGACATACCCAGTATTGAAGCTATTACTATCATAGTTTTCATAATTTTCTTTTCTTTCTGTTAGATTAAACGATGTCACTTACTCAAATAATCAATCGCATTTTCCGTCATTCTCATCACATTGTACTGATATTGATTACCGGAATTATTCTCGTCATACCAGTCATAGAATGGAGTGCCGATACAGATGGCTCGGCCTGTTGTCTTTCCTGCAACCGTGCGCGGAGTAATTTCCGCAATGACAATTCCGTCTTTATCATCTCCCTCGGTTCCGGCGTAGCCCAAATCAATGCCACCAGTGCTATTCTTCCAGTTTTCTACTGATTGGTAATCGCCCCAGTTAGGACCGATATACCAACGCAATGTACGATTGGTGCAACGATAACCGGTATCTGTCAATTTAACCAATGAACCGTTTTCGACAGATAAGCCTTCAAAGATAGCATGGCTTTCATGACCGGCTCCGATTACGAAACTGCCCGGAGCATCCGAAGTGTAATCCGGTTTGGAATCAGGGAATGTGTTGTTAGGTCCTTTCCCGTCTGCCGGAATCATCCAGCGGTCACCGATATATTTCAAACATTCACCTGTCAGCAAGAGATTTCCACCATTTGCGTAATAGTCTCTTATCTTATCTTTAGTATCCCAGTTCAAATCCGGCCAACCGTCATTGCTGTCATGGAACCAAACCGTCCGGAAGTTTGCCGGAGCAAGTGTCACATTGCCATCTCTTATCTCAAGGTAAGAAACATATCGCGCTCCCGGAAATTTCTCCAGCATCCATGTAGCCGCCGCTTTTTCTTCTTCGGGCAGTTCGGCAACCGTAGTAGCCAAACCAACAAATGCCATCGGTTCCACCGATTTCACTTTCTCTACTGTGACGGTATAGGTAGCCACGTTCAGGCGGTTCGTCACTGTATATTCTTTCGGAGTAGTGAAATCGAGCGTAGTGCCGGACAACGGACTTACCGTGGCCCCATCCGGGACAGTCACTATTGGCGACAAAGCCGTCACGTCTACATCATCGAGTACATATACCAGAATCGTCTTGTCCGTTTCATTGATTCTACCGGCAGACTCTCCTATCATGAACTTGGTAATCAGCGGTTTGTCCGGTTCCACGGAAATCGTATAGTTCATGAATACATTGCCATTGGTGACTTTCACTACCACCGGCATGGTAAAGTTGACAGGTTTGCCACTTTCGAGACTTGCCGAAGCGCCTTCGGACAAAGTGAATACAGGCACCAGGTTAGTTATGTCAGTATCGTCCGTCACATGTACCTTTATCGTTTTCGCCTGATTATCCTGTTCTATGATAAAGCGGTCGTTTCCCTGGATACGGAAAGAAATAATCCATGCATCACCGTTCAAGGCAAAAGAAGTATCATCGTCATCACTGCATCCGGTTGCGGAGAAAGCCAGCGCAACCAACAGCATCATATATATTTTATTAATCAAAGTCTTCATCGTTTCCTGTTTATTAATTATCCCAACCATTATTTTGCTGATACAAACCACCGCTATAATTTATCTGTTTCTGCGGTATAGGCAGATATTCATTCTTTCCGGCCGTGAAGTTTGCGTTCGAGTAGTATGAACGGCGACCGGCTTCCGAATGGTAATACTGATTCATGACCGTTGCGGCGTCTCCCCAGCGAACCAGGTCGAAGAAACGGCTTCCTTCCAAAGCCAGTTCCAGACGGCGTTCCCATTTAAGGTCCCTCATTGCGGCGCTTTTATCCGACCAGTCGGCTACCGTATAAGGGGCTACATTGAAATTTGCTCCGTAATCAAAAACAAGCGTTGTGCTACGGGCCGCACGGTTACGTATATCGTTGACCAGCGGCAGGGCTTCCGACAGCCGGTTCAACTGAATCAGGGCTTCAGCACGCATCAGTACCACGTCTGCATAGCGCAATACGATACGGTTCATCGAGTTAGCTACAAAAGGAGAGTTTACTTTCTTCAAGCAAGAGCAGTCGGGGTCTACGTTTTCTTTCAATGAAGAGTAGAGTCCGTAGTATTCCTGGTCGTTGCGTGTCCATGATTTGTCGAAAGTATAGTTTACGTTATACTTATAAGGGAATCCGGGGATGGCTACCGTGTGGAAGAGACGGGGGTCGTATTCACTTTGGGCATCGTAGTTGTCCTTGGCGTTATAGCTATCGAACAACGGTTTGCCGCTTTCGGTACGGAAAGCATTGACAAGATTCTGGCTCGGTTTCTGAAAGTCACAGCATCCGAAGTATTGGGGAGCTGTCAGTTCATTCCCAAAATTCAGATTGCCATACATCGTATTGTCATCCTGTGAGTACTGGACTGCCCAGATGGATTCTTTTCCGTTTTCGTATTGCGGCAGGAAGTTGTAGGCGAAATCTTCTTCCAATCCGAAACCGCCGGCAGTCATGATGGCGTTATCGGTATAAGTCAATACCGCTTTCAAGTCGTCTTCGTTAACTTCGGTCACTTCGTTCTTTTCGTTTTGGCGGTAGGCTTTATAAAGCATGGTCTTTGCCAGGTAGGCGGAAGCGGCGGCTTGTGTGGGACGGCCTTTCTCTACTTGGGTGTCGGGCAGATGGTCGTAGGCGAACTTAAAGTCATCGGCTATCTTTTGCCAAAGCTGGTCATTGGTATACTGGCGGTTAGAAATCTTGGTGTAGTCCGTGGTCGGGATGGTTTCGTCCACATATACGATGTGCTTGAACATTACTTTCAGCAGGAACATATAGTGCCCGCGCAGGAAACGCATTTCACCGATACGTTCGTTTTTCTTCGGGTAGGTGGCTTCGTCCATTCCGTCCAGTGATTTCAAGGCGGCGTTGGCACGTGCTACGCCCGAGTAGAGGCGATACCAGATATCATCAAAAGCCCAGTTGTCGGTAGTCATGCCTGTGGCTATCTCCAGAAAGTGGAAATGAGAGCCGTCTTCGGAGTTCGCTCCGCCTTTGTAAGCGTCGTCCGCACGGACATTGCCGTAGGGCCAAAGGCTGAAAGGGCTGTTCATGTCCTCGCCGGAAACCATGTGGGCGTAGGCGGCAATCACAAGATTGTCTACATTCTCGGGGTTGATGGTCTGCCCTTCGTCAGAACTTCCCTGCAAATCTCTGTTCAGGAAATCGTCGCAACCGGTAGTGCCTATCAGAGAGGCGGCCAAGAGCAAAGAGGATATATATAGTTTCTTGATTTTCATGATTCTTGTTGTTTAAAGATGAATGAATTAAAAGCCGATGTTGAAGCCGAATGTCAAGTTCAAGGGGATTGGATAGCCGAAGTTCGGATTTTCGGGATCCATGCCGGTGAAGTTCTTGCTCTTGATGGTGAGCAGGTTCTGTGCGCTGAAGTAGAATCGCAGGCGTTCCATCTTGATTTTCTTTGAAAGTTCCGTCGGCAGTGTGTAGCCCAGTTGCAGATTACGGAGTTTCAGGTAGGAACCGTTTTCGATATAGTAGCTTGAGATTCTTTTTTCGTTATTCAAGTCTTCAAGGCAGACGGCGGGAATGTTCGAGTTCGGATTCTCCGGAGTCCATGCACCCAGCAGGCGGGTTCCGCGGTTGGCGTTCATGTCGCCTACCGACCAGAAGTCGGTGTTCTTCTTCACTTCGTTGTAGACATCGACGCCTTGTACGCCTTGCCAGAACATGGTGAGGTCGAAGTTTTTGTATTCCAAATAAATATTCAAGCCGTAGGTGAAGTCGGGATTCGGGTCACCAATCCATGTCTGGTCTTTGGTGTCGATGACTCCGTTATTATCCAGGTCTTTGTAGCGGATACGTCCGATGCCTTTTCCTGTCTGGTCGGCATGGTTATCTACTTCTTCCTGAGATTTGAAAATACCGTCGGCGATATAGCCTGCTCTCATATTGATGGAATGTCCGATAATATTCATCACCCCGTCACCGCCGAAGTCACCGGTAGAAGCTACTTCACTGGGAACGAACAGGATTTTGTTGCGATACAATCCAAGATTCGCATTTATGTCATAACTCAATCCGAAAGCTGTTTTGTTACGATAGCCCAGGTGGAATTCGAAGCCTTTGTTCTCCATCGAACCGGCATTCCGCCACTGACCGCCACCTTCGCCAAGAATAGCGATGTAAGAGGGTTTAATCAGAATGTCTGTCGTTTTCTTGTAGTAGTATTCGGCAGAGCCGTACAAGGTTTGGTTGAACAGGCTGAAATCAAGACCGATGTTGGTTTGAGTGGTTGTTTCCCATTTGATGTCGTCGTTTCCTATTTGAGTGCGGACAAAGCCGGAAGGGAGCAGTCCGCCGCCGTTGTTGCCGGTAATATCATAAGAAGTGCCGTAAGTGGGGGGATTACCTGTGCCGTATTTGGATTCGTAGATGGAATAGCGGGCATAGTTCTCAATATCCTGATTACCAGTCTGTCCCCATGCGGCACGAATTTTCAAGTCGTCAATTACACTTCTGGTCTTTTCCATAAATGCTTCTTCGCTGATACGCCATCCCAGGGAGACGGAAGGGAAAGTGGCGTATTTATTGTTGCTACCGAAACGAGAAGAGCCGTCACGGCGGAGCGTAAATGAAAGCAAATATTTGTCAGCGTAGGAGTAGTTCAGTTTTCCGAAGAAGGAAACGAGAGAGAAGCCGCCTGCACCACCGCTTGCCTGTGATTGTCCGACGCCTGCGGACGGATACATATAGTCGGGAGTCAGGATGGCAAATCCTTCGCGGTAGGCAGCAAAGTTGATGTCGTCTTCACGGTTCAGCTCCATACCAGCCATGACGTCGCCACGGTGTTTGCCTATCTCCAGTTCGTAGGTGGCAACGGCGTTCCACATCCATTTGGTGAAGTGTTCCTGTTTCATTTCCACTGCGTCTTTGTCGCTGTTCAGAAAGCCGGTGTTGTAAGGGAGCGTGAAGTTGCGCTGGTATTTCTGTGCGTAGTCCAAGCCGAAGGTGGAACGGATATTGAGTCCTTTCAAGGGGTTCAGGTTGACGTATGCGTCACCGAAGATACGCCAGTAGGTATAGCGGTTGTTGCGGTTGTCGTAGACTACACGCGCTACGTTCTGGCGGTCGGGCATGGTGCTGTTGGGGCCGCCCCAGTTAGTTCCGTCTACCGTGCGCACGGGAATCATCGGAAGGGCAATCATTGCGTCGCTCATTATATTACTTGGGGCTTGCACTTCGGTGGTACGGTTGAGGGTGAAGTGTTCACCGATGGTCAGGAGATTACCTATTACTTTATAATCGCTATTGATACGGGCGGAGATGCGGTCGAAGTCGGTGTACTTTATCAGACCGTCGTTCTTATAATATCCTAAAGAAAAGAAATAGTTGCCGCGTTCCGTACCGTTACTCAGCGAGAGGTTGTATTGCTGGATAAAGCCGGTACGAGTGATTTCGTCGAACCAGTCCGTATCGCCGATGGCGATTGTATTGGCTTCATCTATGAATTTGGGGACGTAGATGTTGTTCAGTACGGGACGTCCTTCGGCATTGTATCCCCAGTCGTATTGATAGCCGATAGAGTTGGCGTTCGGATTATTGCCGCTGTTCACGTTGGCTTGCCATAAGGTACGTCCGTATTGTTCGGTATTCATCATATCGAGTTTGGACTGGTACATGGAAGCGGATACTGAGGCGTCGAAGTTGATTTTGACTTGACCTTTCTTGCCTTGTTTGGTGGTGATGATAATTACACCGTTAGCAGCACGCGAACCGTAAATTGAAGCGGAAGCAGCATCTTTTAATACTTGGATGGATTCGATGTCGTTTCCGTTCAGTTCGTGCATACCGGCTTTGGACGGTACTCCGTCGATAATATAAAGAGGGTCGTTATTGTTCAGCGTACCGATACCGCGGATGCGGACGGTGGCGGAACCGCTCGGGTTACCATCGGCTGTAATGTTCATACCGGGGACACGTCCTTGAAGGGCTTTCACAGGGTTGTTCTCACCTTGTTTCTGAATCTCGTCTACCTTAACGACGGAGACTGCTCCGGTCAAATCGGCTTTGCGCTGGGTGGTGTAGCCCGTCACTACGACTTCATCTACCATCTGTGTATCTTCTTCTAATAGTACACGGATAGAAGCAGCCGCTTTCACGGTCATCGGTTTATAGCCGATATACGAAATCTTTAAGGTTGAATTGGCGGGAACGGAAAGGGTGAAGTTACCGTCAAAGTCGGTAATTGTTCCGTTGGTCGTAGCTGTGGTTTCAATGACGGAAGCACCGATAATCGGCTGTCCATCCGTCTTGGAAGTAACGTTTCCCTTCACCGTAATGCCTTGCCCCCAAAGACTAGACATGAAAGCAAACAGGAAACAAACGCTGCTAAGAAGTTTTTTGTTCTTCATAATACTGAGCACTAGTTTAATGTTATTAATTTAAAAGTACGAATTTTCTTTTTATCGATGATGCAAATTACGGTTGATTTATGTCAATCGGCTGAAAGAAATGTTTCAAAGGCTGTTATTTTTGTTGCATGTGCCCTTATTTTTAGGGTTTTATGAGTGTTTCTTCTTGCGGTGAGAATTCTTGAGATTATATTCCCTTATAATACCAGAAAACATTATCTTTGTATAGTGATATGAGCCCCAAAAAGAACGACTCTTCATTTAATATTAAACTCTAAAAAACAAAATTCATGACTAAGCAACAAGCTTTAAAGCTCTTTGAGGAAAGAAGAGTGCGTACGGTATGGGATGACGAACAGGATAAGTGGTATTTTTCGATAGTAGATGTGGTGGCTGTTCTGACGGACAGTGTTGATTCTACGGCATATTGGAGAAAACTCAAACAGCGTCTAAAAGCAGAAGGAAATGAAACCGTGACAAACTGTCACGGTTTGAAAATGCAGGCAGCCGATGGCAAAATGAGACTTACCGACGTCGCCGATACCGAACAACTTCTCCGCCTTATCCAGTCCATTCCTTCTCCCAAGGCAGAACCTTTCAAGCTATGGATGGCTAAAGTTGCCAGCGAACGACTCAACCAGATACAAGACCCCGAATTATCCATCGACCAGGCCTTAATGGATTATAAGCGTATGGGGTATTCCGACAATTGGATTAACCAACGTCTGAAATCAATAGAAATCCGCAAAGATTTAACTGATGAATGGAAGAAACACGGATTGCAGGAAGGTGTCCAATTCGCCACACTCACAGATATTATTTATCAGACATGGTCGGATATGACAGCCAAAGAGTATAAACAATTCAAAGGATTAAAAAAAGAAAATCTACGGGATAACATGACCAACAAAGAGTTGGTACTGAATATGCTTGCAGAACTTTCGACGAAGGAAATCTCCGAAGCCAACAATCCGGAAAGCTTTAACGAACATATGGATATTGCCCATCAAGGCGGAGAAGTAGCACGCAATGCACGATTGGAACTCGAAACCAAAACCGGAAAGAAAGTAATCTCTCCCCTGAATGCAAAAAGTGGTATTCTCTTAAAAGACGAATCAAAAGAAAAATCCAACAAATAAGTAAAATGATATGAAGACAATCTCCAACGAACAACTTACGATTCAAGTATCTCCGCATGGAGCTGAACTTTGCAGTATCTTTGCCAATGGAAAAGAATATCTATGGCAAGCCGACCCTGCATTTTGGAAACGCCACTCCCCTGTCCTGTTCCCCATTGTAGGAAGTGTGTGGGAGAATGAGTATCGCAATGAAGGTATTCCTTATATACTTACTCAACATGGTTTTGCCCGCGACATGGAATTCACGCTTGTTTCTGAAAAAGAGAACGAAGTATGTTATCGTCTTACCAGCAATGAAGAGACGTTGCAGAAATATCCGTTTCCATTCTGTCTGGAAATAAGTTACCGTATTCATGGGAAGCAAATTGAAGTGATATGGAAAGTTAAGAATACCGGTGAAAAAGAAATGCATTTTCAGATTGGCGCGCATCCTGCTTTCTATTGGCCGGACTTTGATGCTGCCACTTCGGAAAGAGGTTTCTTCGGATTCGATAAGAAAGAAGGGTTGAAGTATATTCTTATCTCTGAAAAGGGATGTGCAGACCCTTCTACTGAATATACGTTAGAGCTGGCGGATGGATTGTTACCACTTGATATACATAGCTTTGATAAGGATGCTTTGATATTGGAAGGTGAACAGACTCATAAAGTCACGTTATATAATAAGGAGAAGAGAACTTATCTAAGCCTGCATTTTGATGCTCCAGTGGTAGGTCTTTGGTCACCGCCTGCAAAGAATGCTCCTTTCGTATGCATCGAACCCTGGTATGGGCGTTGCGACCGCGCACACTATACAGGTGAATATAAAAATAAAGACTGGATGCAACATTTACAGCCGAGTGAGATATTCCAAGGGAGATACACGATTGAAATAAATGAGTAATTGATGAATAGCCGACAATATTCGAACCATATCATACCTAAAAGTAGCTGCCGGATTCGTATCCGACAGCTACCCACACCTAATTCTAATCAACAAAACCTAACTTATAAACCTAATCTATACACTTTTAATGAATCAACATTGAATGCTCCCCCTTTACTGTAGAAACACATACGGTTGTATGGTTCCGTCGGAAAAACGAGGTTAGTCATAGCTATCTTTCCTCCATTCAGAAAGACTTCTACCGAACACTTATCAACAAAAATATCCAAAGTATATTTATTCTCTTTCCTTATAGGCGCCCATGTAGCCAACGCAAACTCATCCATATAATTAATCGAAATCGTTTTTCTACGGTCATGGGCTTCCAGTTCATGGGGTACACTGTTCTTTCCGAAATCTACAATACCACTTTTTGTACGGTCCATTACGAGTTTCTTCTCCGGAAGATTGAAATAGACGTCAACCTTTTCACCTTTACCATTAAAAAGGCTGAATCCCATAATCTCCGCTTTCCCGGCAGTAACATCCAGTACAAGTTCATAAGAACCTTCATTATCAGTTAATAAAGAATCAACGTGATAATCTTTGGTAACGGCGAAAGCGGGAATCTCTTTACTTTCTTTCCGCAACATTTTTACTTCCGCTACCGGAGTGGCGGAAAGATAAATGTCATCGTCTTGTGTGTACAATCCCAATTCACGCGGCAATGCATTGGCACTGCGGAATTGTTTCGTCGGAACAATGTGGCAATATTGCCGGTTATTCATCCAAGGGACGACAATCACCCGTTCTTCTGTATTTGAGAAGCAAGCTGTAACATAGTGGTCTTTTCCCCAATCCAGCCATTTGGTGACATTAGGCTGATTGTCACAAATAAAATTCGTCCCGTCAAAGTCTCCTATAAAATACTGAGTTGCACTACCGCCGAAGTAACAGCCCGGATTTACATTGACTACCAAAGCCCATTTCTTACGACCGATATCTCCATCTACGGGAAGTTCCACCATATAAGGATATTCAAATAGACAAGGCTGAACTCCGTATCTTTCCCCGAAGCTGCTCATATACTTCCAATCCTTCTTATCTTTGGAATCATAAAAACTTATTTCTTTACCGGCAGACACGATCATCACCCATTTGTTCTCCGATGCATACCAAAAGACTTTGGAAGCGCTGAATATCTCCATGTCGTCGGAAAAGATGTGTTCCAACGTATCACGGGAAGCAGCCGGCACCAAATACTCCCAATGCATAAGATCTTTGCTTACAGAATGTCCCCAATACATATTTTCCCGTTTGGAATCGGGGAAATCGTATTGAAAATAGATATGATACTCTCCATCTTTATAGGATAATCCGTTAACATCGTTCATCCAGCCGTAAAGGGGAGCATGATGGTAGACAGGACGAAACTTATCAGTATCGGCTGTATCTAACGTACCGTTTGTGTGGCAACAGGTCAGTCCGCAGGAAACTGTCAACACAAGTAGCATACCTTTACATAGTTCTATCCAAGGGGTTGTTCTCATAGCAACAAAGCATTCTTTATTTATACAAACTTCTAATCAAAGATAAGACGAAGGCAAAGATAGGGGGTATCTTTGCCTTCATCTATAAACTTTGTTTCAAAGGATGTCAATTTTGATACAACCGGCAGGCAGCTTATAATAAAACCCGACACTAAAATTATACAGCGGATATGCCTTATCATAAATGATTTGCCCCGATTCATCTTTGGGCTCATAGTCAGGGCGGAGAGTCGTTTCGAATTCCTCACGCGGATAAACATAAGAACCATCCTCATTCTTTTTATCCAAGTCTATATAGGTATAAAAAGCTTTATAAGGGTCGCTGTCCCGCAAATTGCCATGTCCCTGCAAATGATTCCTGCCATTCTCCTGTTGGTCAATATGCGCTCTTGTTCCGGCATACATGATGACAACCTCTCCTTCCAAAGATTGCTGACAGGTCAGTACAACTTCATCCTTCTCGATAGTTATGTTGGTTATCTCCTGACGGTTGTCCGGCCGATAATCATTCAGATACACTTCAAAACCATAATCACGGATTTTGGGTAATGTATTCACGTCAAACACCAAAGGCGGCACAGGTACATGAAACTTGATACGTATCTGATTGGGCTGGCTTGTCCGCTTTATTGCCACCGGTTGTAAAGGTTTGAATTCCTTCTTTTTGATTTGCGTCTGATAATAAACCTTACCCAACATCTCCCCGTACCAACGATAACCATTCGCATCGAGATGCCCGCCCCTGTCTGTCATCGGATAAATGGGGCCCGCACAGATAATATCCGGATTTTCGTTAGCCGCCTCAAGTTGTGCCATAGAAATGGAAAGCGTATCCCGCATATATTGCGCACCGGTCTGATAGGTTATAAATACCGGTTTCTTCTTCTGTCCGTATCGTGACAATATATCATCCTGCATGTTGTTTTTCAACTGCAACAACAATGCTTTGTATTCTTCCCTGTCTGTTGTATTCGGCACATCGGCACGCATTCCCTTATCTTTATTGGGACTGTAATTAAACTCACCCTGCATCCAAAAAATAACCGGGCAATAGAGATTGCTATTCTGGCTTCGGGCAACTTCAGCACCATAATCCAATGAACGGAGAAAGTCCTTATAATAAGAACGTATTTCCGACTCTTTCGACAATTCTTCCACACTGGCACCACTGACGCCTACCGAAGTCGCCAAAATTTTATCCATCTTCGGTCGCTTCAAACGGATATGATTGACAGCCGCCAATAACGGGCACTCGGCTATCGTTCCTGCCGAACGGCTCTTTACATCGTTTCCGGTGCGAAAACTCGAAGCGATATTGCCTGTCAACGGATTAAACACATATTCCCGGGAATTTCCATAGTTTATCCATACCTGATTGCCAATCATATAATTACCTTCCACATTCTCCGTAGAAAGTACCGGATAAGACTGGTGCCCGGTAGACAAACTCTGCCCGTTCATTATTATATGAACATAGGTATCTTTCTTTTCCGTGCCCGGCACTACCGCCTTTTCAACAGTAACCGCTGAAACTAAAGACGGACAGTAGCCAAAGAAGACAAGACTTCCCGCTAAAAACAAATTTCGTATTCTCATATTTTGCTCTATTTAATTCTCAAACAAGCTCAACTATACTTATTTCTTTCTATTTCTTATCGAAATTCAAACCAATCGATGTTCAAGGCACTGAGTATATGAATTTTCATCGTATGCGTACCGGGGGATAATTGTACATTCGATACCGTAAAGTCATTATAGGTATTCCAATTTCCCGTAGTTGTGGAAACGGCATCCAACTGCGTCCCGCCATCAAAAGAGAGAGCAAACTTACCGCCATTTTCTGCTGCCGCGCGAACCTTGACACTGGAAATTTTCTCCTGAACGTTAAACGTATATTGAATCCAGTCGCCACCGGAAGTATTACTGATATGGACAACATTATTACTTGCACTGATAGCCACCCCCTGGTCGCTCCTGTAAGATTTGAAATTGCCGGACGAACCGTTCTTGAAACTATATTGTCCTTCGTCAAAGTCCTCAGCCTGAATGACACCAGGCACCTGACTGTATCCCGCACCGAACTTTATCCAGTCCATGTCAATATCCCCGCCCTTAATACGAAAGTCGATATATTGCTCGCCTGCTTCCAGCTCAACAGGATATACAAAAGTCTCATTCCATACACCGGCAGAACCGCTCAAAGAAATTTCCCCCGTTTTATATACCCCATTGATGGCAATACGGAATTTACCGCCCGAACGCTTCTGAAACATTCTGCAAGTGATGCCATAACGTCCCGCTTCCCTGACATTAATCGAATAACGTACCCATTCACCGGACTTCATTCCTTTAAGATACGTAACCCCATTTTGTGTCTCCTGCTTCATTCCGCCTTCCGACGGATTCTTATGATACCCATAATGTTCACCGCCCGCATTATAGTCCTCTGCCTGAATCACCACAGACGGCGACATCTTTACTTCCACGGCCTTTCCACTGCGGGGAATTCCCCAATTCCGTACCATTTTCAACTTATTATTCTGGTCATATTCAATCGGGTCTACACAGACCGAACGTAAAGCTCCTTTTCCCGAATGATTAGCCGTATGGTAGAACGAATACCAACGCCCGTTATACTCAACAATAGAACCATGCGCCGTTTCTTCACCATGAGGATACATATATGCACCACATGGAGTATACGGGCCTAAAGGATTGTTGGACATAGAATACTGCATCCGGTTACCGCCCTGGCTGGCCGCATGATTGTCCGAATGGCTCAAATAGTACTTACCTTTATATTTATGCACCCAAGGAGCTTCATGAAAATCGGTAAAACCGGTCAGAGGCATCATTACCCCATCCAGTTTCGTCCAGTCATCCTTACGTAACTTAGCGCCCCAACAACCTTTGCCGGCACCGCTGGTATAAATATAAGGCTGTCCGTCATCATCGACAAATACACAAGGGTCAATCGTAGAAGGAATGCCGTCAATCACTCCTTTCACTCTGAACTTCGCGGCAGGCTCTTTACTTGTTGCCACAAAAATGCGCCATGTATTCGCGTCAATCTTATGAGGGAAATAAAAATAGTACAATTGGTCTTCCTTATTATACGCACAATCAGGAGCCCACATAAAGCCGTCGATACCCATGCCTACGTGCGCTTTTACAGTAGCCGAGTTCATTATCTCTCCATGGTCTGTCCAGTTTTTCATATCCGTAGTAGAGAAAACATGGTACCTGTCCATGCGGTCACATCCCTGTGTCGGTTCCATGTCGTGTGAAGCATAGACATACAGTCTTCCGTCCGCCCAAACATGTGCCGAAGGGTCGGCTGTATAAAGCGTTCCCGTAAATGAGTTCTGAAACATCTGAGAGGAGAAATTGACGAACAACGGATTATGTTCATAATAGCCGTATCTGGGATATTCAAACTGGGAACCGTCCACTTTATCTCCTGTATATTCTCCGGTACGTGTAAATACGAACTTATCCAGATTGATGCTGCCCGTAGTGTACCACCTCAAAACATGCTTTCCTTCACTCAATTGCACATTCGTCACCTTGACCGAATGTGAAAAGACGCTCCAGTCATCTTCCGGCGAATCGACTATCTGACCGGCGGATTTCCCGTCCACCTCAAAATAAAAACTGGTCTTTCCGCCACCCGACACACAATATGTTTCAATAGAGTAAGCCCCTGCCTGAGTGACCTGCAATGTATAACAAAGCCAGTCACCATTATTGATATTACCAATATTAATGACCGTTCCGCTTTTGCTGATGGCAACTCCCTTTTCTGTACGATAATCCTTGTAGTTTCCAGCCGTGCTGTTTTTGAAGTTGAAAGAGATGTCCTGTCCGCCGTCATCAAAGTCCTCGGCTTCTATCGTAGCGGGGACTCCCGAAATCACAAACAAACTATTTCCTTCCTGGTCTTTCTTAAACGGAACTCCCCGATAATTGGCCAAGTATTCCTCGCAGCTTATCCCATTATCATAACGGTCGTCCACGTACTCATATTCATCATCACTATCCCCATCTTTCCCGGAATCATCATTAATGGACGAACGTTCTTCCTTACAAGCAACATTCAAGACGACTAATCCGCTAAAGAAGAGCGGAAGAAAATATCTCAAAGCAAATAATAAATTGTGTCTCATAGTTTTTCATTTTTATCAAATAACATTTATCATATCTGTATTTGCAAAGATAAATGGAGCCGGTTTCCTACTTTATTAAAACCGGATTAACCGGAGATTAAAAAACAATTAAATCGCTTAAAATGCCGTTTTTCATCTAAAATCCACCCGGACAACAGATGGAAACCAAAATAAAAAACATTCTTGCCCACAAGTTTTTTTAGTCCCGCAAAGTTGACAACCAAACCTTGCTTTTCTTCATTATTTTGAAGAAAAACGAGCGTTTTGTGCAATTAATCACTTTTTAATCCCAGATTAATTCTTTTCCTTCCCCCTTTTTAATGCTTTTCCCTTTACTTTGCCACAAACTAATAATATCAGAAAAACTATTAATGTATAAATATGAAGAAGAATCTAATCCTATTGTGCAGTCTGCTGGCTAGTTTTACCTTACAGCCCATACAGACGAATGCACAAACAGTTACTAACGGACAAAAGTTACTTTATCCCTACCCTTTTGCTCCCAGCGAGGGCTTAGTGAATAAAACCGAGAAAGAACACCGTCAAGAAATTTGCCTGAACGGCTACTGGGATTTTCAACCTGTTGCTTTACCGAAGGACTACAAACAAGGGAAAGGAACAGCTCCCGAATTGCCACTCCCGAAAGAAGGCGACAGTTGGAGTGCGACACGCATCAAAGTTCCTTCTCCATGGAATATCAACTCTTTCGGTTATCGTGATTTAGAGGGGCCCGACCATCGCAACTATCCTTCTTACCCGAAAGAATGGGAACAGGTAAAAATGGCATGGATGAAGAAGAACATCACCATCCCCGCCAACTGGACAGGTCAGCAAATCAAACTTCACTTTGAAGCCGTCGCAGGATATTCCGAAGTCTATGTCAATAAGAAAAAGTTAGGCGAGAATTTCGATTTGTTCCTGCCTTTCAGCTTCGACATCACAGATAAAGTGACTCCCGGCGAAACTGTGGAAATACTTGTAGGAGTACGCAGCCAGTCCTTATTTGAAGACAACTCGACTATCGGTCGCCGTATCGTTCCGGGCGGTTCCATGTGGGGATACCATATCAACGGTATCTGGCAAGATGTATATCTGTTGGCATTGCCCCAAATACATATAGAAGATGTATATGTGAAACCGCTGGTTTCCAAGAATACATTGGAAATAGAAGTAACCCTGAAGAATAAAACCACCCAGAAAGCCAACATACAACTGCAAGGCAATGTAAAAGAATGGATAAACTGTGCCGGAACGGACATTAATTCCGCTCCCGTTCCTGCTTGGACATTGGGTACGGAAGCGTTACAGGTAGCTCCGCTCAAAGTTTCGCTGGCAGCCAATGAAACACAGAAAGTCACTTTACAAGTACCTGTCGGCAAGAATACGCTCCAATACTGGACTCCCGAACAACCGAACCTGTATGCCTTGTTACTTTCCATAAAAGACAAAAAACAGACTGTCGACACGAAATACGAACGCTTCGGCTGGCGTGAATGGACATTGCAAGGAACTACACAATGTCTGAACGGCGAACCTTATGCATTGCATGGAGACTCCTGGCACTTTATGGGTATCCCGCAAATGACACGCCGCTACGCATGGGCATGGTTCACTGCCATTAAGGGCATGAACGGAAACGCAGTCCGCCCGCACGCACAAGTCTATCCCCGCTTCTATATGGATATGGCCGACGAAATGGGTATCTGCGTACTGAATGAAACCGCCAACTGGGCAAGTGACGGCGGACCGAAACTGGATTCGGAACACTTTTGGGAATCATCAAAAGAACATCTGAAACGTTTTGTCTTGCGTGACCGCAACCATGCTTCCGTCTTCGGATGGAGTGTCAGCAACGAGAATAAACCTGTTATCCTGCATGTATATAACCGTCCCGAACTAATGCCCACCCAACAAAAGGCATGGGAAGAATGGCGCGACATCGTACGCCTATATGACCCTACCCGTCCCTGGATTTCATCTGACGGTGAAGACGACGGCAATGGCATACTACCTGTAACCGTCGGGCACTATGGAGACATCAACTCCATGAAAAACTGGATTAACATCGGAAAGCCTTGGGGTATCGGCGAACACAGCATGGCTTACTACGGAACACCGGAACAAGTATCCAAATACAATGGAGAACGTGCTTACGAATCACAGGAAGGACGTATGGAAGGACTGGCAAACGAGTGTTACAACCTGATAGCCAACCAACGCCGGATGGGTGCTTCATACACCACTGTCTTCAATATGGCATGGTATGCACTGAAACCACTCCCACTCGGCAAGAGAGATGTAACGAAAACGCCTTCCGTGACGGAAGACGGCGTATTCTTCGGCGAATACAAAGAAGGGGTTCCGGGCGTGCAACCCGAACGTGTAGGCCCTTATTGCACGACATTCAATCCCGGTTACGACCCAACCTTGCCACTCTATCAGGAATGGCCGATGTATAGCGCTCTGCGTGCCGCTAATGCTCCGGGAGAACCGGCATGGTCACCTTACGCCACAATCGACAAAGAACAATACAAGGCCCACGAAGCCACAAATGCAACCGGGAATTATAAAGAAGTAGTATACGTGGGCAATCCGGACAGCAAAATAAAACAACTGATGGACGCACAGGGAGTAACATTCGCTTCAAAAATAACTACTCCTTCCTCACTGCTTTATATCATAGACGGTAGCCGCGCATTAGATGCCGCCACCCAAAAAGAACTGCAAAAGCAGCTTGCCAAAGGCGCAGATGCATGGATTTGGGGAATTACACCGGAAACCGTAGGAAGATACAACGAGATTCTACCGCTTCCGGTAGCCTTAGACCCGCTGAAACGTTCTTCTTTCCTACCTGTGCAGAAAACATGGATGCATGGGCTCAACAACTCCGACTTCTATTTCTGTGAACTTCAAAAGGCGGATGCTTCCGAGTATTCACTGAAAGGCGCATTCGTAGAAGAAGGCGATGTCCTACTGAACGCCTGCAAGACAGACTGGCGCAAGTGGAACAAACGACCGGAAGAAATCAAGACAGCCGGAACAATCCGCAGTGAATACGAATGTACGTCCGCCACTCCGGTGTTTGTCAAATACCGGGAAGGCGCTTCCACTTTCTATTTGAGCACACTAACCGAGTTCGCCAATTCAGAAAAAGGATACAATACACTGAGCGCTATCTTGAAGAACGCAGGAATCCAGTCCCAAAAGCCGGAAACCGACATTAACGAAGTCTTTTTCCTGCGCGACGAGCAGATGAACTTCCCGGTAGCCACCAAAGATAAATTCGTGAAAGAGAATGACAGCCGGACATTGGAATTTTATGTATTCAGCCCGCGTCCCCTGGACGACCTGTTGATAGAGCCTAATATGCCGAAACTCTCCCTGATGTTGAAAGCGAAGAAACGCGAACTGTTCATTAATGACAAGCCTTATACAAGCGTATCGCACAATGGGCGGAATGAAATAATCTATAAAGAGCTTCCTCTATTGCAAGGCTGGAACAAGTTTATCATTAAAATAGGAGAAGGCGACCGGAACGACTTTACCGGATTCTTCAAATGTGACAACAAACAGGATTTTCTTCCGACTTTAAAGGCTGCCTTCATCAACCCGGAAGACAAATAAGATAGGATTAGAAACAACTAAAAATAAAAAGTAACCATGAGAATTACACATTTCTTCGCTGCCGCAACAATCGTTGCCATATTAAGCGGATGCAATGGCGGACAGTCGCAGAGCTCCAACAAGGAGCCTGTCGACTATGTCAATCCGTACATAGGTAATATCAGCCATCTGCTGGTTCCTACATTCCCTACCATCCAACTACCGAACAGTATGCTCCGCGTCTATCCCGAACGCGCCGACTATACAACCGAGTTGTTAAACGGACTGCCTTTGATTGTCACCAATCATCGCGAACGTTCCGCGTTCAACCTCAGTCCCTATCAGGGAACGGAGCTCCGCCCCATCATCACTTACAACTATGATAACGAGCGTCTCACCCCTTACTCATACGAAGTAGACCTGGACGACAACCGCATGAAAGCAGAGTATGCCCTTTCCCATCAATCCGCCCTTTACCGGATAACCTTTGAAGCGGACAAACCTGCCTATATCATTGTCAACTCCCGCAATGGCTCTATCCATGTAGGTGAGAACTTTATCAGCGGACATCAGCAACTGAGCGACAACACCAATGTATATGTATATATCGAACCGCAGGAAAAACCGGTAAGCACCGGCATCCTGAACGACGGTGTCATCGAAGCCAGCAAAGACAATGCAGAAGGCATAAATGCTTGTGCAGCATGGCGTTTCGCCGATGGAACAACGACAGTCAACCTTCGCTATGGCATCTCTTTCATCAGCGAAGAACAAGCTGAAAAGAATATGCGCAACGAACTGAAAGACTACAATATAAAGAACCTGGCAAAAGCCGGGCGCCAACTGTGGAATGAAACCTTGGGACGCATCAAGGTGGAAGGCGGTACGGAAGACGACAAGACCGTATTATATTCCTCGTTCTACCGTACTTTCGAACGTCCTATCTGCATGAGCGAAGCCGGCGGCCGCTACTTCAGCGCCTTCGACGGCAAAGTACATGACGACAACGGTACACCTTTCTATAACGACGACTGGATTTGGGACACCTACCGCGCCGCCCACCCGCTTCGCACACTCATCGACCAGAAAAAAGAAGAAGATATTATCGCTTCTTTCCTGTTGATGGCGGAACAGATGGGAACGATGTGGATGCCTACCTTCCCCGAAGTGACAGGCGACTCACGCCGTATGAACTCCAATCATGCCGTCGCCACCATAGCCGACGCCCTTGCCAAAGGCTTGAACATAGATGCGGCAAAAGCCTACGAAGCCTGCCGGAAAGGAATTGAAGAAAAAACCCTTGCCCCCTGGTCGGGAGCGGCCGCAGGTTGGCTGGATAACTTCTACCATGAAAACGGATACATCCCTGCCCTTCGCCCGGACGAAAAGGAAACCGACCCGAACGTGCATCCTTTTGAAAAGCGTCAACCTGTTGCCGTCACACTGGGAACCAGTTATGACCAATGGTGCCTTTCACGCATAGCAGATGCATTAGGCAAAAAAGACGAAGCTGCCCACTATCTGCAATGTTCTTACAACTACCGGAATATCTTCAATAAAGAAACAAGTTTCTTCCATCCGAAAGATAAGGAAGGCAACTGGATTACTCCATTTGACTACCGTTATTCAGGCGGTATGGGTGCCCGTGAATATTATGGCGAAAACAACGGCTGGGTATATCGTTGGGACGTCCCCCACAACATAGCCGACCTCATCAACCTTATGGGCGGAAAAGAACAGTTCATCGCCAACCTCGACCGTACTTTCAGCGAACCGCTGGGACGCAGCAAATATGAATTCTATTCAAAACTCCCCGACCACACAGGCAACGTCGGACAGTTTTCCATGGCAAACGAACCGTCATTGCACGTACCTTATCTTTACAACTACGCAGGTCAGCCCTGGAAAACTCAGAAACGTATCCGCCAAATGCTGAAAACTTGGTTCCGCAATGACCTTATGGGGATGCCGGGAGACGAAGACGGCGGTGGCATGACTTCATTTGTAGTTTTCTCCTCACTGGGTTTCTACCCTGTCACTCCGGGAATGCCCGCCTACAATATCGGGAGTCCTCTTTTCACCAATGCAAAGGTGACCCTCAGCAACGGTTCCGTATTTGAAATCGAGGCTCCGGACGCTTCCGAAGAAAATAAATATATCCAGTCGGCTACACTGAACGGTCAAGAATGGGAGAAACCCTGGTTCAGCCACGATGATTTGAAAAACGGTGGAAAATTAGTATTGAAAATGGGCAATAAGCCGAATAAGGCATGGGGCAGCGGAATCAATGCCGCTCCACCCTCAGCAGACAGTAAATAAGCTACAACCGGTTTATATGAAGATGTCGCAAAATAGAATTTTCATTTCCTGCATTCTATTTTGGGACATCTTCATTTTTCATAAAACGTATGATAGATAGTAATGCCAAATGTTTGTTTCAAAGTATTGCCCCATAAATAACTCCCATTTCTTGGGGATATCATACAGTTTTTTGTATTTTTGCACTATAAACAGAGTACTATGAAATATCAACTGCAAATTTTGCTCTTCGTCCTGCTTTGCACGGTAGGTAAAGTGGACGCATCTTCTTTGTATGATTATGGTCTTTCTCTCAAATCCCATACAGTGCCGGGAGTAGAGAGAACCACCTTGTACTTGGATGATAACCAACCTTTCTCTATAAAAAACGACTTCATCATTTCCTTTCAGATGTATGTACGGGCAGGCGAACCCGACTTTGGTTCCATTCTCCATCTGCATACAAATACGAACCAGTTTATCCGCTTCTCATTTGTCGCAGGTGAAGAAAGGCATTTCCCGGCATTGGTGCTCAACGAAGGTATCGTGAACATAAACAGCCCCATAGAACGGGAAAAATGGCTGGATGTATCTTTGCACCTACGCCTGAAAGACAACGTTATCGAAGTAGATTACGACAACAAGAAAATATCGGCAATGGCTCCCCTGCAAGGAGTGAAAAGCGTAACGGCTTCATTCGGACAGATGCAACAATACCTGGCAGACGTAGCTCCTATCGACCTGAGAAACATAACCATCACACAAGATGGAAAACAGATACGAGAATGGAAACTGTGGAAACACAATGACGATGTCTGCTATGATGAAATAGAAGAGGCCGTGGCACGCGCAGTCCATCCTCTATGGCTGATAGACAATCATATCGAATGGAAACTTATCCACCAGGCTAAAATTCCGGGAAAACTGAACATAGCCTTTAACGTCCGCGACGCCTTGTTTTATATCGTCAAATCCCAGTCTATTGATATTTTAGATGAAAACGGAGTCCTTCAAAAAGAAGTAACCATACGCGGCGGTTATCCGGCTGTCGAGTCTCCCAACCATCTTATATACGATACATTAAGCAACCGGTTAGTCTCTTATTTCCCGAAAAAAGGCACAACTTCCAGCTTCTCGTTCGATATGGAGAAATGGAGCAACGAGGTACGCAATACGGAAGAAGCCTCTAACTACAACCATGCCAGGGCATTTAATCCGGCAGACTCTTCTTTCTATTTCTTCGGCGGCTATGGTTTCTACCAATACCGCAATGACCTCTATCGGATGAAGTCCGGCAGCGGTAAAGTAGAACAGATAGAATACGAACGCCCCCTCTATCCCCGCTACTCGGCAGCTATGGCGGTGGTAGGCGATGAACTATATATCTTTGGCGGCAGAGGAAACAAGTACGGCAAGCAGGAACTAAGCACTCACTACTATTGGGGCTTGTGTGCCATCAATCTGAAAACCAAGCAATCACGTATCGTCTGGCAAAAAGACAGCCCCAAAGCGGATGGCACAATTATGGCTTCATCCATGTATTTCGAACCATCGGACAGTACCTTCTACGCCGTCTCGACAAATAAAGGGGGCGTATTGTGGAAGATTTCGATGAAAGACTCCGTTTACACGGAAGTCTCCAAGCCTATATATAATGAATCGACTTATCAAGACTGCGACTTCAGCCTATATACTTCTCCGTCACATGGGAAACTGTTCCTGGTATTGGATAAGATACTAAGCAACCATACACACGATGTAGCTATCTATTCCATCAATATGCCGCTCGTGAATGAAATGGATATCCGGCAGTCCACGACTGAAGAGGATACCGGCAACTGTTGGTATATCTATGTCATCGGTATCATCCTGCTTGCCCTAGGTGGTTTTGTATTCTACCGCTTGAAATGCAAGAACAAGAAGGAAGAAACACCTTCCCCCAAGAAAATCGCAGAAAGTCCAGCTATGACAGAAACCGGAAAAGTTCCAAACCAACCGGAACCAACAGAGTATAAGACGACATCGAAAAGAGAAATAATGCAAGATACAGAACCAGTTTTCACTGAAACGATGAACTATTACGACCGTAGCCGTGCATCAATTTCTTTACTGGGTTGTTTCAACGTACGCGATAAAGATGGAAATGACATCACTTCCAACTTTACCCCCCGTTTGAAACATATGCTTATCCTGCTCATACTTCATACGGAAAAAAATGCCCAAGGCATCTTAGCTTCCAAGACCACGGAAATATTATGGCCGGACAAGGAAGAAACAGCCGCCCGTAATAACCGTAACGTAAACCTGCGCAAGCTACGGGTACTCTTGGAAAGCATCGGAGATATGGAAGTAATGATAGAAAACAATTTCCTGCGTATCAAATGGGGAACTGATGTTTTCTGTGATTACCACACTCTGATTGCCTGTACCAAACAATTCGAGCAGGAGAAAAGTGAAGAACTGTTGAACCGGATTCTGGAATTACTGCTATACGGCCCTTTACTCCCCAACACGATTCTCGATTGGCTGGACGACTTTAAGGACGACTATTCCAGTTATTCCATTGACTTGCTGAAAAACTTGCTGGACATTGAAATCAGCCGGAACCATCAGGATATGATTATCCGCCTTGCCGACATCATGTTCCTGCACGACCCGCTGAATGAAGAAGCATTGGCAGCCAAGTGTTCCGTACTAGTCGCACAAGGAAAGAAAGGTATTGCCCGAAACCTGTACGACCGCTTCTGCAAAGAGTATCATGACTCCATGGGTGAAACTTATAAAGTCCCCTTTGCCGACTTATAACCCGGACGACAAGCTATTTTTTAATTAAATTTTCTCTCCCTTTTCCCTGAACCACCGATAAACTTATCAAGATTTAGAGAAAGGGGAGTTTCTTTTCATACATTCCACACCACAAGCCTGAATAAACCGAGTGATATTCCTCTTTGCTCATAACTTTATTTTCACTTAATACAAAGGGTAAGCATCTGTTTGTGAAGGATTATAAGAAAAAAAAGACTTAATTCACATTTAATTGTTTTTTAATCCCCAATTAATCGCAAACACCACGCTTTTTTTATCGGTTCACAGTTCTTTTGCTGAAAATTAATCTTAAAAACAGAACTGTATTATGAAAGAAGAAAGAACACCTTAATCTAATTCGAATGATGAAGCCTATAATAAAAACAGGTTCTCTCATCCGACTGATTCTTAAATTTAGTGATTATTCAAAAATAAATTCATGAAAAGCATGAAACAACGATTTTCTCAGCACATGAGATACTATGAAAGAAGTCTCATTTTAGTTTTAATGCTGTTCAGTGCTTCGGTGATGCAGGCGCAGAACCGGACAGTTAAAGGAACAGTATCCGATGCACAAGGTGAGCCTATTATCGGTGCTAATGTAGTGATAGTAGGTGGTACAAAAGGTGTAATAACCGACCTTGATGGTAAATACTCTATTCAAGTCCCGGAAAACGGCGCCGTGTTGAAATTCTCCTATATCGGTTTTAAGACAAAATCATTCAATGTAGTAAAAGGAAAAAATGTATTGAATGTAACCCTGGAAGAAGACGCCGTCATGTTGGAACAGACAGTAGTAACAGCCATGGACTTGCGCCGTGATGAAAAATCACTTTCCACCGCTTTCCAGAAGATGGACGTGGAAAGCATGACCGAAAACCGGGATGCCGGATTCGTAAACATGCTGGCAGGTAAAGTAGCGGGATTACAGGTTATCTCCAATGGTGCCGCCGGTTCGGCTACCGTGCGCATCCGTGGCGCCAACTCCATTTCAGGTAACAACCAGCCACTTTATGTTATCGACGGTGTACCTATTATTAATGATGTCACCGGCGGCGAAATTGACTACGGTAACCCTGCCAACAGTATCAACCCGGACGACATTGAAAACATCGTAGTCCTGAAAGGTGCGAACGCTTCCGCCCTCTACGGTTCGGATGCAGCCAACGGTGCCATCCTGATTACCACCAAGAAAGCCGGTCAAAGAAGCGGACTGGGAGTTACCTACTCCACAAACGTGCAGTTCACCGAGTTTTCCCAATACCCCATCTATCAGAATATATATGGGGGCGGACATATCAACCGTTTTGAAAACAACAAGGCTAACTCATTCAATGGTGACGTCAAAGTGCCCTACGACCCAAATCTGCCTTACGGCATCCAACGGATGGGCGGTTATGACAACTCCCGTTCATGGGGCATGCCCATGTTAGGCTTCCAAGTAGTGGGACGTAACGGAGAACTCAAATCCTACGTTCCTACCCCGGCAAACACCACCTCCATGTATCAGACTGCTTACTCCTGGACGAACAGTGTTTCCATAGAACGCGCCACCGAACATGTCTCCACCCGTATCGGCTTCACCAACCTGCGGAGTGACGACGTATTGGAAGGATTGAACAACCTTACCCGTAACGCTTTCAACGTGCGTTCCAATGTGAAACTGACAAAGTCACTGGATGTCGACCTGAACGGTCGCTATACGCACGAGAATGTAAAAAACCGTTCTTACCGTAACAATTCCGACCGTAACCCTATCTATACACTTATGGATATGCCCCGTGACCTTTCCATACAGGAAATGTATCCCTGGAAAGACGAGAACGGAAAACCGACCGCCCTTCAATTCAAAAGCCCGGTATGGATGCTGAACGAGCTTTCCAACCAGGATAAGAAAGAATGGTTGCTGGCGGACGTAACGGTCAACTACAAAATCACCAAAGACCTGAAACTGCGTTTGAAAGCCGCCCTCGACCTGAATATGAAAGAAGGATACGAATTTCGCAATATGTACACTCCGGGGGATGCCGACGGATTCTACAAGGAGTTTACCGAAAAATCACGCAACTATACTTACGAAGCCATGCTTTCTTACAACAAGACCTGGAAAGACTTCAACATATCCGCCAGTGTGGGTGCCAACTCGCAGGACTTCCTATTCAAGAAACAAAACTCGGAAATCGGCACATTGGCTACTTCCGACTTTATCTCTCTCACCAACAACGGTGCTACTGTCAAATCATGGCCGGAGTATAACGCGAAGAAAAAGCAGGCTGTCTACGGAACCGCCAGCATAGGTTACAAAGATTTCATCTACGTGGACGTAACCGGACGTAACGACTGGTCGTCTGCCCTGCCTTCCGACAACCGTTCTTATTTCTACTCTTCTTACGGTGTCAGCTTCGTACTGACGGAGCTAGTGAAGAGCATTCCTAAAGACTGGTTATCCTATGCCAAGATTCGTGGTTCTTACGCCAAGGTAGGTAACGATACCGGCTTCGACCAGTTGCTGAACGGATTCAGCTACAATACTTCTTATCTGGGAGACATGGCATGGTTTGAAAGCGAGAACAAGCGAAAGACCAACTCATTGAAACCGGAAAGCACTACATCTTTCGAGACAGGTCTGGACCTTCGTTTCCTGAAAGACCGCGCTTCCTTAAGCTTCACCTACTACAACAAGAACACCAAAAACCAAATTCTGACTTCCACCATCAACGGTGTAAGCGGCTATGGAG
>NZ_JBCOWR010000014.1:106211-143590 GCF_040918965.1 Bacteroides sp. RTP21281st1_H5_RTP21281_210402
ACGGTATGGACTACATGACACTGACTACCGTACAAAACAGCGTGGAACTGCGCATTGTGAAAGGTGAGCCGCTAGTCAGCCTCTACTGCCGCGAGCCGTGGAAGACCAATGACGAAGGACAAGTGTTGGTGGGAGCCAACGGCCGTCCCTTGTCAGGCGAAGCTAAATTCCTTGCCAGCGTAGAGCCGAAATGGACAGGCAGTATCCGTACTTCTCTCCGTTGGAAAGATTTGACTTTCTCCGCCATGTTAGACATCCGTATGGGCGGGCACGTATGGGCGGAGACAGCTTTCCAGTCTTCCCGAAACGCGCAATCCATCATGTCACTAGGCGGACGTACCGAACACCTGTTCTCCGACTTGATTCTGAATGAAGGCGACCAGACTGGCTACCTCGGTATTCTCGACCCTAAATACGTCCCCAATGGCAAGAACAACATCTACATGGACGCTTCGCGCCCGAAAGGCATGAATATTCCCGGAGCCGTTTATGACAGTTCCGTACCGGGATTGGCGGGACAACCTTGCCAGGCTTGGATTAAACCGATTGACTATTGGACCAACGACAGCGGTAAAAACGGCGAACTCTATCTGTACGACGCTTCTTACGTGAAACTGAAAGAAATTTCTTTAGGGTACAACATTCCCAAGAACTGGCTGAGAAAGATAGGGTTCATACAATCCATGAGAGTTTCCGCCGTAGGCAGGAACGTAGCTATTCTTCATCAGAAAACGCCGAAAGGAATTGACCCGGAAGCCACTTCTTCCATGGGAATCCAACAAGGTTTGGAACGAGGCTTCAACCTGCCCACTTCCAGTTACGGTTTCGATTTTAAAATAACTTTTTAACAGCGATGACGATGAAAAAGTACTTATATACACTATGCACTGCAGCCCTGTTGGGACTGGCTACATCTTGCGTGGATAGTTTCGACGCAACCAACCAAAACCCCAACAAGCTATATCTGGATGAGATTGACATTCAGAAGATATTTCCGGGCACTATCTACAAATCCCTGGACGTATTATCCGAAATGAACTATAACTACTACGCCTACATGGCACGTTACGTAGTTTCCTGGACAAGCCCGCAAAGTTCGGACAACGTAGGCGACAGATTCTATAACTTCTACAAGAAAGTCCTGGGCGACGTAGCCATCATGGAACAAAAATATGACCGGGATACCAACGGCAACTACTGGGCGATACTGACCACTTGGAAAGCCTACCTCTACTCCGTACTGACCGGAACCTGGGGACCTATCCCTTTGGATTCTGCCTGCAAAGAGACTTACGGAAACGTATATTACTACAACAGCGAAGCCGAAGCATATATGCAAATACTCCGCTGGCTGGATCAGGCAGTGGAAACTTTCGACCCGAACGGAACGAAAATGCTGAAAGACCCGTTCTATCCGTCTGCCGGTGGCGACAGCGACATTGAGAAATGGCGCAAATTTGCCAACTCCCTGCGTCTGGACGTAGCTATCCGCATGATGAATATGAAGAAAAGTCCCGAAGCCATCTCCATGGCACGTGAACAGATAGAAAAAGCATTGAATGAAACAAACCGCAACTACCTGTTCAGTTCCAACAGCGACAACGCAGCCGGACGCTACGGAACCGACCCCAATGCCGACGTATCCTTATATTACAACCGTATCCTGAAAGAGTTCGACCTAGGTACGAAACTAGAAACAGAGATAGGCGGCCTGACATACCCGGCAATGAACGAATACTTCTTCTGCTATATGCGTTCCTACAAAGACCCTCGTCTAAGCAAGTACGCACAAACATCACGTATCAACGAGAGCGGTGACTACCGTGCTGTAGTAAGAGATTCCCTGTGGTCCGTAGCAGAGCAGAAATATATTCAGGTATCCTACAGAGTACCGTTCCTGCCCCGCTTCGAATTGAAACAGACTCCAACCGGATGGATTGTAGGCAAGGATGAGCACAATAACAACCTCCAGAGCCTTTACTCCACAGCTTCCGTCAGCATCGAGGGATATACATACGCCTTGATTCATCGTGACTTTATCAAGCAGGACGCTACGGTGAAACTGCTGACATGGGCGGACATAAACTTCATGCTCGCCGAAATCCAATTGCGTAAAGACGAATGGGGATTGAACGTGGCATTGCCACAGAGTGCCGAACAATACTACTACAACGGTATCAGTGCTTCCATGAACGAATATGGCGTCACCAGCGGAGTATCCGAATATATCGAACGCAACGGTATCAAATGGAATACCAACGGACTGGGATGCCGCGACTACCGTGCCTTCTATAAAGCCGACATCAACGGAAAAGGCGGTTACAAGAACAATCTGGAACAGGTATGGAAGCAACGATACATCGCCGACTATTTCAACGGATTCGCCGGATGGACATTGGAACGCAGAACACGTGTGATGCAATATCCGCCTATCTTCTACAACGGAACTCCGAACAACTACGGAACCTATGGTGCCAACCAGTTTGACCCTGTGCCCGAACGCCTGCAATATCCTACGGACGAACGTAACTGGAACATGAACTATTACCGTGAAGCCTGCCGTATGCTGCAATCCACTTCACTCGTACCCCGTTCCGACGGTAACTATAATGATAATTTCTTCACTCCGTTGGGCATCGGCGGTCCATACAACCAGGAAGGCTTGTACGAACGTTGGAAAGGCGGCCAGTTGATGTATAACAACGAAATGGTAGCCCATTGGTATGGCGACACAATTGAAGAGTTTGTCGAAAATGTACTCGAGGACTATCCCGAATACGCTTCCCTGCAAGGAGAAGAACGCTTGGCGGCAAGTATCAAGTGGGTACGCATAGAAGATAATAAATAATATAATAAACAGATAGACAGTTATGAAACTAATGAAATACATTACCGGATGCTCCGCAGCCTTACTACTTCTTGCAGCATGCAGCAAGGAAGAAGGTCCGAGTGTCGATGACTACTTCCTGAACTACGAGATTCCGGAAATTCCTGTCACCGAAGATTATCAGGTGGGCATCTTCTACTACAAGGGGAATGACATCACCACCAGACCGAATGGTGACGCTAATTTCACCCGTTGGGAACTTCTGACGCTGACAGACAAGGAACTGAGCGCCAAGAGCGACTACAACAACCTGACACCACAAGTAATGCCCGAATCACAAAAGGACGGCTATTTGCAACCGGACGCAGGAAGCCAGAGTTACCGCATGATACCGATGGTACAGCAGCACGTGGACGACTGCATTGAAGCAGGAGCGAACTTTATCATCCTGCCCGAAGTGGGCGCTGACTTGGGCAAGGGCCCCGGTACGGAAATCAACCAGGGAGATTCACTGTTCGTCACAATGATGCTGGGACGTTCCGGCAGAGGTGGCAAACGCCTGCCGATGCCACACCTCGGTCAACCGGGAGTAGACTTCGTAGACTTGAAAACAATGAAAATAGTAATTGCTGTCAACTGGAACAACATTGTCGACCTGCCCCCCACTCTTTCTTCAAGCAACTGTATCGAGACGGCAGCCGGAAAAGCATATGACGGTGTCACCTACACCCGCCAGCAACTACTGAACAATTTCTTCAGCAAAATCGGCTGTTACTTCTCGGACGAACGTTACTACAAGCTGAACGACACACGCCCGGTAGTTTACATCAAGAACAAGACAGGCGAAATCTATGCGCAAGAATCCAAGGCAATGTATGACGGCATCCGCAAAGCGGTGAAAGAAGCTACCGGTTACGACATTTACATCATGGTGGAAAGCGCTGATGTATGGTGCAACCAGATGCGTTATCAATACTTCTACATGGAAGGTTGCGTAGATGCCGTAGCCAGCCGCAATATGTACGACCAGTCGGAAATGAGCCGTTCCTATATGTACCCGCAGATGATAGACCAAAACTGGAAGTACAACCGTGAAACAGCGTTGCCCGCTTTCGGCGACGGCAGTATGGAGTTCGTTCCTTGCGTCGGTCCGGCATGGAACAAACTGGTGCAAGACGGTCGCGGTTCTGTCGGCAACTCTCCGATTGTGAAGAAAGACGCTGCCACCTACCGCACCATGTGCAACGTAGCCAAGATGAATGCCGGACGCAACCGGTTAATTCTTATCGACTCCTACAACAAGTACAACTTCGACTCCTTTATTGAGCCGACAGTAGAAGGGTACGGCAACGGATACGGCCGGACTTATCTGGACATCACCCGTCAGCAATTCAAGAAAAACTAAGATTGTAAACTCTTTAATGATAGAAAGAATATGAAAAATAAATATTGGAAATACATTTGTCTGCTGGGCTTGGGCGCTTTCTGCTGGACGTGCTCGGACGACAATCCGAATGACGGACCGGACGGTCCGGGTTCTGAAGGCGGACAGGGAACAGAACAGGAAATCGTACGTTCCTACAAGATAGGTACACTGGCAGGATTCGAAGGTAACCTACGCCAAAAGATGGACAAGCCCAGAACCGACGTTTCCACCATGCACAACCGTTCATTATTCTGCCGCTACGTTGCTTCCGCTTATCCGGAAGCACAGGACGACAAACCTTATCCCGGTCCGATTACCGAAGACGACTGGTGGGATAACTTCGTAGAAGAAATCGCTTACAGCGGTCAGGATTATGTTGCTATGAACTGTCGCGGTGAAGCCAACAAGGATATTGACCACGGACGTCCCGACAAGCTCCACGACCTGATGGCAGCTATCAAGCGTAAAGGTGTGGAACACGAGTTCAAAATCGCCATCTTCGACGATACGCCTGCTTCATGGTCGGCTGCGCGTAACGCGCACAAAGGCTACGGTTATGACAACAAGCCGTTCAAAAACGGTAGCCGTGTAGAAGGCTCACACTATCCGTTGCTGTTCCTCGACCCCGAAAAAGAAGATATGAAAGGGGCGAACAACGATTTCCGCAAGGAAGTGTACTACTACATCTGGGATACAAACCTGAAACCCTCGTTCGAAAACGTGCCACGCGACTACTGGTTCGAGATAGACGGACGCCCGGTTATCCTGTTCTGGAATCCTAACGGCTTCCTGCAGGACAGTTACCTCAGCGAACTGATGAAGAAAGACCCGGCAAAATACAAAAGTACGACCGGGCTTGATGAAACAAAATCGGATGCCTACAACGGCAAGTTGAGCTATATCCTGAAGTGTATCAGTGACGATTTCAACAGTACGTTCGGCGTGCGTCCGTTCCTTATCATTCAGCGCGAATGGACCGACCGCGACTTCTCACTGGTCAACTGTCCCTATCTGGACGGTATTCACAACTGGTTTGCAGTTCCCACTATGGATATGTCAGAGGAAGTGTACAACGAGAACTTAATCTACAACACCTATATCTCCGCCTATAACTTCAAAGGATTCAGTGTAGGCAGCGGATGCCCAGGCTTCGTGCAAGGTGACCTCGCCCGTCCGAACTGGCAGTTTATCGACTCCGACCACGGTCGCTACGCAACCAAGATGATGGAATCGTTCTTAGCTAAAAAGCCTGACCTCGTATTCCTGGAAGGATTTACCGACCTTGCCGAAAACGCAGCCTGGTGGCGCAGTTCGGATAAAATCTACTACGACTATCCCAACCAACGCATCAACCTGCTCCGCAAGTACAGCAACCGTCCTTTCCCGACCAAACAGAAATTGGAAGCGGAAGCCTGCGACTATTGTTTCAACGGTTCGGTTTCGGGAAGCAAGATAGAGTCGTTGTTGATGGAAACAGAAATGAACAATGCTCCCGAACAGGGCGTGGTGAAATACAGCGACGATACGAAGTACAACGGCGGTTGGCACGCCAACCTCACTTCCGGCGGTCTGAATACGCTAAGATGGAAAGAGATTCCTTTCCGAACCGGAGCATCCACCATCCGCTTCCGCTACTCCAGCAATGGTGCAGCCAGCGTACGTTGCCAGATTGGCGACACGATGACCCAAAGCGTAAGTCTCCCTGCCACAGGCGGCGCATGGGAAGAAGCCGAAGTAGCCGTTTACTCCCGTGAAGCACGCGGATATGCCGACTTCAACCTGATTGTGACTGAAGGTGATATCAGCCTGAACTACGCGGAAATTATCGCAGAGAAATAAAGAAATTAGAATAGTAAAATATGTATCAAACTAAAAATTTACCTATGATGAACAAAAGAGTATTAAACAGTTTTCTCTATGGAGCACTGTTGTTTTCATTAGGAACAGGAGTTGTTTCTTGCAAGGATTACGACTCGGATATCGAAGGTCTGAACAACCGCATCACAACGGTTGAGTCCGACATGGATAGATTCAAAGAAAAGATTGAAGCTGCGCTGAACGCAAACCTGACCGTACAAAGCTGGTATCCCAGTGAAGACCAGTCGCAATATACCATCGTATTGAGCAACGGAGACGAGTTGTATGTACAGGCTTCCAATAAAGCCACCCCTTTCTACCAGTTCAAGGTGGAAGAAGGCACATGGAGATATACCAAAGACAAAGGTGCGGGCTGGTATAAAGTGCTGACATTCGGTACCGAACAGGAAATCCCAGGAACAGACAAAGACCAACTGTATTATGACAAGAGCAACGGTTACATCTATATCCAGAAAACGGAAGGAATGGTGCAAACCACTATCACCGCAGACAAGGATACACCGATTCTGGCAGAAAACAAAGAGAATAAAACGCTCTCTGTCTATATCTACGGTGAAAACTATATTCTTCCCGTACAAGGCGGCGGTTTCAGCGGTATCAGTTCTATCCTTTTCCAGAAACAATTTGTATTCGAAGAAGACGAGTTCCTGGAAGCAGCCAGCTATACCAATACACAAGGCAAAGTAGTTACTGCCCATACAGCTACCGCCAAGTTCAAGATTCTGCCCAAAGACATTGATTTGTCCGAAGCTGACTTCCAGTGTGCGGATATTCACGAATTGAAGCTGACACGTGCGGAAGTGCCCCAATTGTTGGTAAATACAACTAAAAAGTTAGACGAAAACGGCATTTTGAGCGTAGAGTTGACTCCAAGTAACATGACTGCTCCTTACTACGGTGCAGTACTGGAAATCACATTGGACAAGACGACTACAAGTTCCAACTACTTCGTAGTGAAACCGACTTCCTACAGTGCCAACAACGGCGTGTTCGCTTATCGTGAGACACGTACGGTATATCAGAACTCGGAATCCTTGAAATTCGTCAGCACGGAAAGTCTCGACCTTGCCAGAACAATAGGCTGGGGATTCGGTGAAAACGAAGAAGTGAAGTTTGTAGACGAACTGGGATTCAGTGAACTCGCAGTTGCAACCACTTATGAATTGACAGAAAACCCGAACAATACATTCGAAGTTACTGATAAAGGTGTATTAACTGCCAAAGCTGCTAACAGGTCGGGTAAAGTCAGAATAACTTATACCGTTGCCGAAGAGGAATTCTCTAAAGAAGTATTGATTTATTCACAGGATGAAGCAACCGCTAAGAACGGTATCGAATTAAGAAGTACAACAGTATCGTTGAGTGACATTGAAAGTCTGTACAAAGGTACAAAAGTCTTCATTGTACAGAATGCCCAAACAACAATGGAAAATCTCGGTGTCACTGCGTCCAAAGCATGGAAACTGGGTACTCAAGCCAATGGCGGCAATTGGGAAGCCATCCCGATGACTACCAACCTTGCAACGATTACACAAGACACTGAGTTAGCTAATGGTGAAGTATGCCTTTACTACGATGCCGCCCAAAAGACCAGTTATCTGTTGGTAGGCCCTCAAGCTGATGGCATAGAAGGTGCTAACCTGTTCGCAATGAATGATGAAGGAACAGACAAAGCTCCTTTCACTCTCAATGAGAAAGAAGTGGGATTGTATGTAGGAAATGTAGGTACGAAATATGTAGTGGAAGCTCCGACCGCAAAAGAAGAACTGGCTATTCAAATGTATGTAAAAGCCGGTATTGACCATCCGGATACCGACCCGAATCAGAATATACGTATATTAGGCAAGAAATTGGCAATCCCCGGTGTGTATGATGAAGAACTGGGTTACCACTTCAACGAGCTGGATTTGCGCACTACCTTGTATAATTTCAAACCTGCTGACGCTGATTTCAAAATCACATTGAATAGAGACGACCAGAATGACAAGGTAAAAGAAAAATGGGGTACTAACTTCAAATGGGATGCCGACAACTATACTTTAACATTAAGTCCGGTATGGGCTCTGTATAACTTCAATTTCAACGACAAGAAAGTGAGTGATATGACAGAAGCCAATAATGGTGTCAAATTCTCTTGGACATTCGATGCCGGTAAGGGAGCAACTAACTCTAACGGAAATGAACAGTGGTACATCAAAGACCCCGTTCGCCAACCAGGTGAAAACACAATCTACATGGGACTTGACAAACAGCCAAACGCAACGGGCGTCATCAGTACAGACTATGAAATCAAAGTATCTGAAATAACGGGCGACCCGGAAAAGAAGAAATTGTCAGATTTGGAAGTAGGCAAAGTGTATAAATTCGGAGATTACTTCAAAAATCACAATTTCTGGGTAAACGGTTGTTCATGGGATGTTTATGGCGGGCCTGACAATCTTACCGGAAAGAATCTTCCCGCATTAATAAAATATGATTTTGCCACAAATAAACTTGTGATAACCGATTATGCAAAGAAATACTTTGGCAAAAGAAGGTGTGAGTTAAAGTTCCAACCACAAGGTAATGAGACTACTGCCGGCTTGGAAATTGACAGTGACGAACAGACATTCAAATTAAAGTTAGTTCCGACTACAACCAATTTTCAAATAAGGATTGATTATAATACCGACTTCTCAAATCAGAACCTGTTCTTCAGAATTGTTGAGGGGTAAATCTTAATCTCTATTCAGAGTAATAAAGATTACTCTGAATAGAGATGCTATCAAACAACCATGCCGTGAAATCGCAAGTCTGTTACAGGCCTCGAATTCCGGCATGGCTCTTTTTACAAAAAAACAAGAGCAGGGATAATTAATCACATTTTAAGCGTACATTAAGCGACACTTCATCCTAAAATTTATCGCCGGACGATATCTTTGTCTCAAAATTATTATTAACTTGTAATATCATGAATAGAATCAGCAAAATATTTCTAGCCTGTGCGTGCAGCGCCTTCTGCATGAACGGACAAGCACAAGACAATGCTTCATGGACAAACGACTTCTCCAACGCCGGAGAAACACTGAAAGTGGTGGGTCGGGGCACATGCAGTATTGCCGACAACGTATTCCGTTCCAAAGGCTCCTACGCCTTATTCGGCAACCCCGAATGGAAGAACTACTCTTTCTCTTTCAAAGCCCGTGCCCCTAAAAATGCCGAACAGGTACAAATCTGGGCGAGTTTCCGCAATTACAACCGCTTCGACCGCTATGTGGTAGGTATCAAAGGCGGATTGCAGGACGACCTTTACCTGATGCGCACGGGATATATGGGTACGGATGAGTTTATGGGTGTCCGTCCGTTGGGTTTCCACCCTGTGCCCGGAGAATGGTATCGCGTGAAAGTAGAAGTTTGCGGCAACCGTATCCGTATCTTCCTCAATGACGAGAAACACCCCCGTATCGACCTCGTGGACAAAAATGCGAACCTCGTTCCGTCGGGTGAAGTTGCTTTAGGCGGCGGATGGATAGAGACTGAGTTTGACGACCTTGTCGTAACCCCGATGGTGGACGACGCACTGAAAGACGTAAAAATAGCGGAATATAAAAAGAAAGCCACCCCTGCGGAAAAAGAAAACAAACGCCGCGAGGAACGTGCCGCCTACGCGCCCGTTCAATTAAAAGCCCTCACCGGCAGCCGCACGGACATCACGCTAGATGGCAACTGGCTATTTATGCCTGACTATCAACTGGACAACAAGGATAAAGCTATTTCAGCACAAACTGACGACCAAGACTGGCATATCATGTCCGTCCCCAACTTCTGGAATCCTATCCGCATCTGGCTGCACGGCGAAACAATGCCCTCTCCCACCGGAGCACAGCCGAAAGGCGTATCGGACACCTACTACCAACAGGAAACCGACCGTTGCGAAAACTATACCTTTGATTACCGCCGCGTGAAATACGCCTGGTATCGCCAATGGATGGAACTGCCCGCCGACGTAGCAGGCAAGAACCTGACTCTGACCTTCGACGCCGTTTCTAAAATTGCCGAAATCTATATCAACGGCATACTGGCAGCTTCGAACATCGGTATGTTCGGTGAAATCCGGGTAGACGGCAGCCAACTGCTGAAACCCGGCAAGAACCTGCTTACCGTGAAAGTGACTCGTAATGCAGACGGCAACGCTTCGGCTGACTCCAATGCAATCGACTTCTTCTACTCTTCCGTCCGCGAAAGTGAGAAAGAGGATGGTAAAGTGACCGTAAAGAAAGATATCCTGAAAGACATCGCACATGGTTTCTACGGTGATGAACCTGCCGGAATCTGGCAACCTGTGAAGCTGACTGTCACCGACCCGATGAAGGTGGAAGATGTCTTTATCAAACCCACATTGAATAGTGCAACTTTCGATGTGACCATAAAGAACCACGGCAGCAAAAAGAAACAATTCGACCTTTACACGGATATTATCGACAAGGAAACCGGTTCCGTATTTTACTCCGGTTTATCCCTACGGAAACTGAACCTCAACGCAGGCGAAGAACGGATGGAAACCTACATCATAAACGACTTGAAACCCCGTCTTTGGACGCCGCAGCATCCTAATCTCTACGACTTCAAATTCCGCCTGGTCGCAGACAAAGGAACCGAACTGGACTGCCTGACGGAAACTTCCGGTTTCCGCACCTTTGAAGTGAAGGACGGACTTTTCTATCTGAACGGCAACAAATACTGGCTGCGTGGTGGAAATCATATTCCTTTTGCACTGGCACCTAACGATGAAAACCTTGCGAATACTTTCATGCAACTGATGAAGGCCGGAAATATCGACGTGACACGCACACATACCACTCCGTGGAACAAGCTTTGGATGAATGCCGCTGACAATAATGGTATTGGTGTTTCATTCGAAGGCACATGGTCATGGCTGATGATTCATTCCACCCCGATTCCCGACCAACGCCTGTTAGAGATGTGGCGTAACGAATTCCTAGGATTGCTGAAAAAATATCGCAATCATCCGTCATTACTCTTCTGGACAGTAAATAATGAAATGAAGTTCTACGACAATGACAGCGACCTGAAACGCGCTAAAGAAAAATACCGCATTATTTCGGATGTAGTGAAGGAGATGCGCCGCATCGACCCCACTCGCCCAATCTGTTTCGACTCCAATTATCAGGCGAAAGGCAAAGACAAGAAATTTGGTGCAGACTTTATGAACAGTATTGATGATGGTGACATTGACGATATGCACGGCTATTATAATTGGTATGACTACTCGGTGTTCCGCTTCTTCAACGGTGAATTCCAAAAACAGTTCAAAGTAGCCGACCGTCCGCTTATCAGCCAGGAAATGTCTACGGGCTATCCCAATAACGAAACAGGCCATCCCACACGTTCTTACCAACTCATTCATCAGAATCCTTATACATTGATAGGTTACGAAGCTTATGACTGGGCAGACCCGGCTTCGTTCCTGAAAGTACAGGCATTCATTACGGGTGAACTGGCAGAAACTCTCCGCCGTTCCAACGACCAGGCTTCGGGAATCATGCACTTTGCATTAATGACATGGTTCCGCCAGACATACGACTATCAGAACATTGAGCCGTATCCTACTTACTATGCCTTGAAGCGGGCTTTGCAACCCGTATTGGTCAGCGCAGAGCTGTGGGGACGCAATTTGTATGCTGGTGAGAAGTTGCCTACACGCATCTATATAGTGAATGACCGTGAAGACGGTACGGATTTGAAACCTTCCCTGCTTCGCTGGGAGATACAAGACGAAACCGGGAAGCGGTTGGCGAACGGTTGTGAAAATATCCCTGCCGTGAAGCATTACGCACGATATTATATCGAACCCAATATCCAGTTACCGACTTGTCTGCCCGCCGGCAAGACAAAGGCCAAACTGGTATTGAAACTCACAGAGAACGGCTTGCCCATCTCTGCCAATGAATACGAGTTACTGCTCGCCCGCAAAGAGTGGAATGCAGGTCAGGTGGACAACAGCAAAAAGATTGTATTATTAGATAAAGATAACACGAAAGACGTATTCGACTTCCTGAACATCAAGTATCAGCCGGTTTCTTCGGTAAAAGAGTTACTCAACAGCAAACTGAAAGCTGACCTTTGCGTCATCTCCGGTCTGACAGCCTGCACCGATGAAGAAAAGGAAATGCTCCGCGCTTATCAGTCCAAAGGCGGAAAACTTCTTTTCCTCAACAGCAAGGAAGTAGTGAAGACTGTATATCCCGAATACATCACCGGATGGATTATCCCGACAGAAGGCGATATCGTTATCATGGAACGCAATGATGCTCCGGTCTTTAATGACATTGACGTGCTGGGACTTCGCTATTTCAACAACAATAAGCGTGAAATACCCGTGGCATGTACCGCAACCCTGAAAGCTCACCGTCATAAGAATGTAACGGAACTGGCAGGGCAAATGAAAATCCACGCTTACATCGACGGTGGCAAACCTGAAGACCGCATCGAACGTATAGAGTCTATGCGCGGCTTGACGATGTTACAGATAGCGGATGGGAAAGGAGAAGCGATTATCTCTACCATGTGTACGGAAAAAGCCGCAACCGACCCGATAGCCGGTAAATTAGTAGTGAATATGATTAACTGTCTGACTACAAATAAATAGGTATGTAGAGAATAGACAGAAGGTAAAAAACAGGAATAAATAAAGAGAGGAGCTGTATGTATGAATACAGTTCCTCTCTTTATTTATATCTGATATCTAAGATGGAAAACCAACTGTAAAATGAGAAACAACGGAATAGCTATTTAGTTAATACATAGCACAATATACCTTATTATATTCTCAAACAATACTCACTGCAATGAGAAAAAATACTCATCGCGATGAGAAAATATTCTCATAAGGATGAGTATTAATTCTTATCACCATGAGAAAATGTTCTTATCACGATGAGAAAATATTCGATTTATCTTCATGCATTTCCGCAGCCCGAAGATATTGTAAACAGGAACTTATACCCCGGTAAACAGGGTATAAGTATAGTCTATAAATTGATTATCGTTTGCAAACGAATATCTTTGGAAGAAGCACCGACCATAATATCAAATGCACCCGTAGGTACTATAAACTGTTCTTTGGCTGTATCCCAGTAGCGGAGTTGTTCTTTATCGAGTTCGATTTCTACCAAACGGCTCTCGCCCGGCTTCAAAGGAACACGCCGAAAACCTTTCAATTCTTTTATCGGAACAATGCCGCCAGTTTCGGGGATTCGCACATACACCTGCGCTACTTCATCGCCTTTTCTCTTTCCGGTGTTCTTCAAGCGGAAAGACACTGTTACCTTATCCGCACTGTCTTTTACTTTCAAATCACTATATTTAAAAGAAGAATAGCTCAATCCGTAACCAAAGGGATAAAGGACATCACCTTTGAAATACTTATAAGTACGTCCTTTTGTTATATCGTAGTCATCGAACGGCGGCAACTCATCCAACGATTTGTAATAAGTCAACGGCAAACGTCCGGCAGGATTATAATCACCGAATAACACGTCGGCAACAGCCGTTCCGCCCTGCTCACCCGGATACCAGGCATTCACGATGGCAGGAATATATTCGTCCATCCAGTTGACAGCCAATGAGCTCCCGGCAACAAGAACAACGATAATGTTCGGATTCACTTTATAGATTTCCTGCAAGAACTCTCTTTGGTCTGCCGGAAGCTGAATATCATATCTGTCCTGCCCTTCACGTTCGATTGACTTATTGATTCCCATCACAGCAACCACCGTTTCGCACTCGCGGACAGCCTTTCCGGCTTCTCCATACAAATCGAGACGGGTCGCTTTTCCTACTTGCGGAACTTTCCATTGCAGTTTCGCGATAGCATAATCCCGGTTATCGTAATATTCCGCTTTTAGCTGATACTCTTTTCCTGCTTCAAGATTAATCGAAGCAGAGTCGGTAGATACTGCGTGTGCCGACCAAGCATCAATCAATAACTGATTGTCAATGCTCAAACGGCAGCCGTCGTCCGAAGTAAAGCTGAATGTATAACGACCGGAAATAGCAGGTTTCAATTTTCCCGTCCAACGGACAGACAAAGGAGATTTTGGCAAGAACGGGTCGGGAGCCTGGTTAGCAGGTTCAAAGTTTATCCAGTTCTCTGTGCGTACTTTAGGAGTCCCCTTCAAATGGGTATCTTCAAAATATTCCGCTTTCAGTCCTTCGGGGAAATTCTCTCCCTGAATAAGCTCCAAGCCATCGGCAGCAGATTTCCAAGGTGCATACACGACTTTCACCTTATCGCCTACCCTGTTTTTGATTCCCTGCAAGATAGAAACGGGTTCTACCACCGGCGCACCGCTATAATCGCCGAACTCACACTTGCCCGCATTGATGCCTACTACTGCTATTGATTTCAGTCTATTGACATTCAACGGAAGCATATTCTTTTTATTCTTCAGCAGGACGATACACTCCCTGGCAGCATCCAAAGCAATCTGTTGATGCTCTTTCGAGCCAATCACCGAGGGGGATATTTTTGTATATGGATTTTGTTCCATTTCATCGAAAAGCCCCAGCTTCATACGGGCTGTCAGCACGTTATAGGCAGCCGAATCAATATCAGCATCAGATACCATATATTGCTTATAGGCATTCAGCAGATATTCGTCATATACATCGTCTCCACATTCCAAGTCCAGTCCCGCTTTAATGGATAAAGTAGCGGCCGCTTCTTTCGTCTTTACATATTTGTGGGCGTTTACCAACAAAGACGGTCCCCCGCAATCGGAAACGACATATCCCCGGAATCCCCAGTCCTGACGAAGCACTTTTTGCAATAACCAGGCATTCAGCGTACAAGGCACATCGTTCAATGCGTTATAAGCAGTCATGATGGAAGCCGCTTTCCCTTTCTTCACACACATTTCGAAAGCCGGGAAATAATACTCACGCAATTGTTTCTCCGATATTTGCGGATTACAGACAAAGCGATTGTGTTCCTCGTTATTGGCTGCGAAATGCTTGGGAGTGGAAACGATTTTCAAATAACGCGGGTCGTCCCCTTGCAGCCCTTGCACAAAAGCTGTTCCCATCACTCCGCTAAGGAAAGGGTCTTCGCCATACGTTTCCGGAGTACGTCCCCAGCGAGGGTCACGTGCCATATTTACGGTGGGCGACCAGAAAGTCAATACATCGCTAAACTGTTCTTTCTGCTCCCTGCCCTGCTCCAGTTCATTCCAACGGGCACGAGCCTCATCCGAAATCACGGTAGCCACCCGTTTCTGCAACACAGGATTCCAGGTAGCAGCCAATCCGATGGCTTGCGGAAATACAGTAAAACGTCCCGGACGGACGACTCCATGCAATGCCTCATTGCCATGATAATACTTATCAATGCCCAAACGGGGGATGGCAGGAGAAGTTGCACGCAGCAGACTTATCTTCTCTTCCACGGTCATACGGGACAGCAAATCCATCACCCGCTCATGTACAGGAGCATTTTCATTCTTATATAACTCTTGCGCATGTATAAAAGAACAAGACATCACAGCTAAAACACCTGCCAACAGAATCTTTTTATACCTATTCATTATTACCTTATTCTATGTATGAGCCTTTTTTATTATGTAAGAGCCCTTTTCATTGTATTCTTCTTTTTATTCGTTCCGGCAAATGATGGCTCTACAGAGCCACCATTTTATACTTGGTAGTAAAAGCGACAGGCTGCTTATTGTCCTTGCCCAACTTGAACGGAATCAGTTTTTCTTCTCCGGCTCCCAGTTCATAATGGATAGCATCACCCACCTTTTTACCGTCAACAAACATTTCGACTTTTCCAATATCCATCAGTGTGCCCTTATTTTTCACACTTACCCATACGGTCTTTTGGTTCTTTGTCAGATTCTCTTCCACTTTCGAAATAGAGAGGTCGAAGTCGGCACCAAACTCATGAGTATAATCAAGCATACCGGATACACCCTTTTTCTTATCACTAAAGCCTACACTATGTTTAATCTCATTGTTAGCTTTATAGTCAGGGCTCATGCCACCGACACATATCTTGAATTCTCCTTTTTCCACCACTCTATCCATGCGGTCATTGAGCAACGAAATATCGTATGGTGTCAGTTCAAAAGAGACGGTTTTAGATTCCCCCGGTTGCAAGTGAATGCGTTCGAAATCTTTCAATTCCATGACACGGGTCTTTACACTGGCATACATATCCGTCACATACAACTGTGCCACTTCATCACCGGCACGGCTTCCTGTATTTTTCACCGTTGCCTGAACTGTTATATTTCCATCCGGTTTTTCCTGTATCTTCAGATTAGAATATTCAAAGGAAGTATAGCTAAGACCGAATCCGAAGCGGTAAAGGGGATAATATTCCATATCCACATATTCATAACGGCGTCCTGAAGTCTTGAAGTTATAATATAATGGAAGTTGCCCAACGTGGCGCGGGAAAGTCATCGGTAAACGACCGCCGGGATTATAATCCCCAAACAGCACATCCGCCATTGCCGGACCGCCTTCCTGTCCCGGAAGCCAGTTTACAAGAATAGCCTTACACATTTCGGATGCTTTCAGAATATCGTAAGGACGTCCTGCCTGAAGAACCAGAATCACAGGTTTTCCGGTTGCACAAACCGCTTCCAGCAATTCCTGTTGCTTGCCCGGTAAAATCAAGGTAGCCCAGTCATTATTTTCTCCGCATGTCTTGCGGACGTCGTTGGTGGCTTCACTGGTGGAACAGTCGCCCAATACCATTACTACAACATCCGATTGGGAAGCGGCTTTGACTGCTTTGGGGATATTCGTTGCATCCGGATTTGTAAAGTCACAACCTTGTTCATAGAGAACTTTTGTCTGTTTGCCTACGGCATTCCTTATACCCGTCAGGACGGATTTCAATTGTCCGGGCTGCAATTTCGGAGTGTAATCACCCGGTTGAAGGTCATCTGCCCCAGGGCCTAGTACGGCAATAGTACGTACGGTCTTGGACAAAGGCAAAAGATTATCCTTATTTTCCAACATTACAATAGATTCGCGGGCTGCCTGACGCGCCATTTCTTTATGGCTGTCCGAGTTCCATCCCGGATAGATTTTCTTCCAGTCCAAAGGTTTGCAAGGGTTCTTCTCGAAGAGTTCGTTGCGGAACATGGTAGATAGCATGGTACGGCATACGTTATCCAGGTTTTCCATATTGATACGTCCGTCTTTTGCAGCTTGAATCACTTCCTTATTATTATAAGTGTCACCGCAATTGGTAGCAATACCGGCAGCCAATGCCTGATTGGCAGCTTCAATCTTATCTTTTGCCGTATAATGCTTACGGGCAGTCAGATTTCCGATAGCACCGCAGTCACTGACGATAAATCCGTTGAATCCCCATTCCTGACGTAAAATCTGTTGCAGCAGTTCCGTGCTTTTGGCAACAGGAATCCCCATATAGTCGGAGTAAGCCATCATCAAAGACTGGCAATCGTAGTTGCGGATAGCATGACGGAACGGAACCAAATGCACCTCACGCATCTCACGCTCGGACAGGCCGATGTCGTGCGAGTCACGTCCGCCCAACGGAGCGCCATGTCCGCCAAAATGCTTGGGAGTGGTGAACAGGCCTCTGGACTGATAACCTTTAATCCATGCACCGCCTATTTGTGAAACCAGTACCGGGTCTTCCCCGAAAGTTTCTTCACAACGTCCCCAGCGTGCATCCTGTGCAACATCCAATACGGGCGACCATGCCTGTTTGGTATTTGCCGCTACAGTCTCGTCACCGATTACCATCGCCACTTCTTCCGTCAGTTTCCGGTTCCAGGTCGCTCCCATCGCCAAAGCCTGCGGGAAAATAGTCGCGCCGCTTCCGTACGAGAAACCATGTACTGCTTCTACCTTTGTGATAGGCGGTACATACAAATGAGGAATACCGGGAATCCCCCATCCTTCACGAATCAATTCCATTTTATCTTCCGGCGTCATTACAGCCAACAGGCTCTCTACGCGTTCTTCTACGGGAAGGGACGCGTCCATATAACGACGGTCGGTTACTTTACCTTTGCTGTCCTTCAACACCTTTTCCGCTACGAACACAGAAATCTCCTTAAGAGAAAAAGGCTTATCCAGCTTTCCTGATTTGAAGTTCAGCTTGACATGAGCGCCATATTTAGGGGGAAATTTCACTTTCATTTGTTTATCACTCCCCTCTATCTGGTAACTTACAGAAGTTCCCAGGTTCATCGGGTCATAAGTGACAAAAATATCCAATGCATCTTTCAACTCATTTTTGTTGATACCCTGCATCTGAAGCTCCAGTTCGCAGACATCGCCGGGTTGTTGAATGGTAAACATCAGCCATTGTTCGGTCTTTAATGCCTGAGAGGGGATTGTCCACATTGTCTTTGCATTTTTATCAAATGCCAAAGAAGCATTTTCTGCGTTTGCAGAAGCCGCTACCGATAGAATATCGCTCTGTTGTTGCGCCATTGCTACTGAACACGACAATAATCCTACTGCCAGCATCCATTTCATTTTGTTTTTCATGTTATATTCGTTTTTCAACTATTATTAGTATTCCGTTTATCTATTTATTTCGTCTGCTTTACCATTTGTATAGTGCCGTCCTGATTGTAGTATAACTTATCTACACAAATAGAGCGCAACCAATCATGCCCGGACAGTGTGCTGTTGTGATAGAAAGCATACCACTGCCCTTTGAACTGGACGATAGAGCCATGATTCGTATAGCTGTCGGTCGGTTCCATATAGATACCTTTCGATTCCCACGGTCCCAGCGGGGAGTCACTGATGGCATAACGCATCCGATTATCTCCTTTCACGCCGTCATTCCAGTTCTCATCATGGTTGTCGGAGTAAGACAGGTAATATTTTCCGTTATATTTGTGAATCCAAGCTGCTTCGTGGAAGTCTTCCAACCCTTTCATCAGTTGCATCGAACCATCCAGTTCTATCATATTATCTTTCAGCTTGCCTCCTTTGCAGATGCCGCCACCGCCATTGTAGATATAAGCCTGCCCGTCGTCATCCACAAAGACGCAAGGGTCAATCAGCGGGTCCATTCCCTCGATATATCCCTGCACTTTGAATCCTTCCGCCGGCTTGTTGCTGGTAGCCACTCCAATCTTCCAACTGTTATCCCACGCTGTCTCACTGGGATGGGGAAAATAGAAATAATAAGTACCGTTCCTGTAAGCACAGTCCGGTGCCCACATAAAACCGCCCTCTTTCCGTCCCCAGGGTACTTGTTCAGAACTAAGAATCTCCCCGTGGTCTGTCCAGTTCACCATATCGTCGGTTGAGAATACATGATAACGGTCCATTAAGTCACATCCGCGCGGCGGGGCAATATCATGGGAAGCATATACATACAAGCGTCCGTCTTTCCAGACATGAGCCGAAGGGTCGGCTGTGTACATATGCCGGATAAAGGGATTCGGAGCTACAGGATTCAGACTTGTATTCAGTGCTATCGCCTTTTCCTTACGTAAAATCTTACCCGCTTCGCCTACTAATTTCAGATAATGGTCACTTTCCACCCCTTCCTCGATAGGCACAAACGTACTTTCACCTACCGGAACTTTCTTGGCACACTTAAAGATAGCCGTCCCCTCGTCTATTTCATCAAACATTGCTACATAAATCATTTCGGCACCTGCCCGAATAGCTCCCATCAACTGTTCCCAAAGGAAAGAGCCTTTGTTGCGGGGGATAAGTGAATTGTTATCTTTCCCCTTCATATTCGCCCATGAAAAACCCGGGAAAACCAACGGAGCATAATCAACCTGATTCTTCTTCGCCCACTGAATATCTTCTTCTACGAGTTTCTGATATTTCGGATAGGTAGTCTGATTGTATCGCCCAACAAACCAGGGCATGATAATATCACATTTTCTGATAAGTGCGTGCAACTGAGGGTCTGATTCCGTATCACCTTTCAGTTCGCGCCACTGGGTAGGCACTCCAAGCATCACACTGAATCCCTGAGATTTCAAGCCATCAATGATACGCGCAGCTTCTTTCAGCCCATAACGTCGGTTATCATTAAATCCCACTCCCCATACCGTAACCAGTGGCTTGCCGTTGTGATACAGATAGGAAGAATTCTTTGCCCGATTTTTTATGGAATATCGCTGTGCAATCTCCGCTATGTCTTTGAGCAGGAAGTCTTCCTCACCCGGCTTCATTCCGCTCAAGTCGTACATCACACAGATAGCACGCTCATATTTATTGGCAGCTTTCATCGCCGAATTCAGCACCTTATTGAAATGTTTCATCCCACTTTCGTTCCGAATCTCCGTGATAAAACGCTGCATGAATACTCCGTCCAGTCCATACTCTTTCATCCATTTGAAATGAACATTGACCGTAGACTCATCATAAGAAGAAAAAACAGATGCCTGTTTACCGTCTGCAAAAGTAAACTCCGTTTTATAGAGTTTCTTATATTCCGACACTTCCGGCCAGAAATCGACCGAACAGGAACCCGGACGAAACCCATCACGACCATTGTAATGATGCCAGCCACGACCGGAGCCGTCACCAGGGGTATTGAACCACCCCTGATAACCAGCCATGACCAATCCTTTGTAAGAATCATACCGCTTCTTGCCGGATTGTGCAGTCGCCCCTATTGAAAACAATAAAAATACCAATATCCAATCAAACCTTTTTACCATGTTATTCCTTTGTTTTTCATGTTATACTTTTAAGTCTTTAAAACTATTTTCAGCAAAGTAAAGGGACATCCCTTAATAAATTCCGCCAAAGTCAATTAATAATGACTTAAAATCGAATTAATTGAGAAAAAAGATAGAAAGAACCGGGAAAATACACCTTTTTACGGAGATATTACAAGAATAAAGACAGGCAACCTCTTTGTTTTACTGAATTTATTTTTCTACTTTTGAAGCAAATCTTTATTCTTCTGCTTATGCCAGCCAATAGAAATGCCTTGATTCGTTATAAAACAATTGATAACTGTCTGCGTAATCCTTACCGTCGCTGGACGCTCGAAGATTTGGTGGATGCCTGTTCGGATGCCCTTTATGAATATGAGGGCATTGACAAAGGAATAAGCAAACGTACCGTGCAAATGGACATCCAGATGATGCGCAGCGAGAAACTGGGATATAACGCCCCGATTGTAGTGTACGAGAATAAATATTATAAATACGAAGACCCGGAATACAGTATCACGCAAACTCCGCTGAACGAACAGGATTTGAAAATGATGTCGGAAGCGGTGGAAGTGTTGCGGCAGTTCAAAGGATTCTCCTACTTCACGGAAATGAGCGATATTATCAACCGCCTGGAAGACCATGTGGCTTCCGCCCGAATGAAGACAACCCCTGTCATCGACTTCGAAAAGAACGAATCGTTGAAAGGGCTGGATTATCTGGACACTATCTATCACGCCATTGTAAACGAACACCCTATACGGTTCAAATACCGCTCGTTCAAAGCACGTTCGGCAAACGAATTCATTTTTTATCCTTATCTATTAAAAGAATACCGGAACCGCTGGTTTGTTTACGGAGTAAGGAAAAGCGGACGTATATTGCAAAATTTAGCTTTAGACAGGATACATTCCTTAGAAGTCCTGCCGCAAGAATACTATATAAAGAATACGTTCTTCGACCCGAATACGTTCTTTGACGATCTGGTAGGAGTCACCAAAAACGCAGGAAGCAAAGCGGAAAAAGTAGGTTTCAAAGTAAAGGCTGACGAAGCGCCTTACATCATAACCAAACCAATACACCGCAGCCAGCAATTGATAGAAAGATTAGCTGACGGAAGCGTCATACTGGAAATTGAAGTGGTCATCAACCATGAACTGGAACGGGTATTTTTCGGCTATGCCAACGGGATACAGGTTCTGTATCCGAAGACATTGGTAGAATTGATGGGCAAGAAACTAAAAAGAGCTGCCGAACAATACACAGACTCAAAATAAAGCTCTTGCACACTCATATCCCTCCTGATAAAACTCTGTCAGCTTCTGCACATCTTTCTCAATGCGGTCTACAGCAACAGGTTTCAACGGACGGATAACGATAATCTTTCCCTCGTCTTCCATACGCTCTACCATCTCCAACTGTTCATTATACACGGCGCAGCGACGCCCCAGCGCTTCGCGCAATTTCGGATATTTACGGTATACGAATGACGGGACACGAATATCTTTCGAATCTTTCCGATAACCACGATTGCGAGTGAGCACAACAACATTGCGGGGGTAGCCATCTGAAATGGCACGCTGCAAAGGAATGGAGTCCACAATTCCCCCATCGAGCATCGGGATGCCGTCTACATAAGCAATGGGACAGACAATAGGCAGACTGCTGGAAGCACGGACAATATCAATCACCCGGTTCTTGTCTTTCTTTTCCTCAAAATAGTTGGCTTCTCCCGTCAGGCAGTTTGTGGTCACCATGACGAAACGTTCGGGCGAAGCGAAATACGTTTCATAATCATACGGAAGGATATGTTCGGGAAATTCATTGAACAGCAAATCGAAGTCGAGGATATTCCGCTTCTTGAGCAGATGTTTCAAGCCGATATAATTGTACTTTTCCAGCAGGTCGATATTGCTGTATTTGGCGCGTCCCCGTTGACGGGAGGCATAAGACAGTCCGTTGCATGCTCCGGCGGACACCCCTATCGTATAAGGGAACCGGATGTCGCGATCCATCAAATAATCGAGTACGCCGCAGGTAAATACGCCGCGCATTCCCCCGCCTTCCAACACTAATCCGGTACATTCATCTATTTCAAAGTTCTTCATTCTTATCTCCCCCTTATTTTTATTTATCACTCTCCTTACAGACTCCGTCCTATTACTGTTTGTTGCATATTTATTATAAAAACAAACGAAAAAGACAGATTATCCGGCAAAAGTAGCAAATATTTAAACAAAATCTTGTTTTTTTGCTTCAATCTATGTAACTTTAGGCTAGCTTTATTGTTTAAGTAGGAAAAAATAAAAAAGTCCTGCCCGCAGGCAAGCACCATGAGAATACAGTTTGAGATTAAAGAAAAATTGCCGGAAATCATTGAAGAAATCATGCATTCCGAGAAATGGCAAACTTCCGTAAAGGAAGAAATCAGCGGTCGGACGACCGTTGTGATTCGTGACCAGGCGTACGGTTCTGAAGCTACCGTTGAAATCTATGCTGCATCCATCGAAATCAAAACCGCATGGTCAAAGTACTCCTATCGTATATTTGTCGCCAACGACCTCGTTTGGTGCGAATATGACGGTGCCTATCGTGGATTACTGGAACAAGTGCTCCTGCCCACTATTACTCCTAAGGAAAGTTTGCTTGATTCTGAAGTAACTGAAAGTTCGCTTTATGGACGCGAACATAAAAAACTACGGGAATATGCCGAAGGAAACCTGAAACTGAAACAATTCCGCCGGGAGAATTTCGATGAGCAACGGAACGGGACAGCAGCATTCGACCATCCGAAACGCGTGTATGATGAGTTTATCAAAGAAGATTATGTGGTTAATCCTCAAAAGAGGGAGTAATCCACGTACAGTACCCTACAGCGCTAGCCTTGTGCCACCCCATTGGCACAGTTGTGCCAATGCGGTGGCATGACTGTGCCAACGGTGCAGCATTAATATGTAACTCCCAAGTTATCCAAGTCCCCCTTCGATATAGTAAATTCATCTCCTGCTTCAATGCGTTCCAAGACTAAATTCCCTACCCGCCGGGCATCCTGCTCTGCACGGAAAGCTCTTTTTCCGGCAACGACAGGAATGAAAGGCTGAACAATAATCGTACGTTCTCCCTCATAGATTTTATAACCGTATCCGTTCTCTCCGAGTTTCATCACTTCCAAATGGTAGCGGGCTGCGGGACTTATATTCCGGTAACAGACAAATCCGGTGGCGAGTAACAGGATAAGGCATCCGGTACCTGTTATTATCTTACTTTTCTTCATATTCATAAGGTTTCAACTCCCAGGTGTCGTCATAGTAGGACGAGGAAGTACTACCACCGGTCGTTACAAATCCCCGTGTTCCTGTGGAAAAGCAAACAGCTTTCGCACGTGCGCTGCCTTCAAAATCGGTCAGGTCTTCACCTTCCCACAAATCCGTAGAAGGGTCGTATATCCAGTAGTTGGTACGCAAGCTCCCGCCCGCCGTCTGTCCTACTGCCAGATATCCTTTACCGTCAATCACAAAAGCGCAGCCATAGCAGCGTGCGATAGAAGTATAGTCGTCATCATAATCATCATCACTGGAATCTTTTATGTCACGCAGTTGTTTCCAGGGATTGGATGCATTCGACGGGTCAAAACACCAAAAGTCCGTGACATCCGAATTATTATTCTCGCCACCGCAGATATAGGCTATGTCATCAATGACAAAAACCTGTCCGCCCTGTCGCTTCTGCCCGCCGAAGCCATTGATAAGCGTCCATTCTCCCTTATCGCCCGCCGAAGGGTCAAAGCGGTAAAAATCCTTCTGATAGTTATCATCGTAGCCCGTACCCAGATAGCCGTATTGCCCGATGCCGAAAGAAAGTGCATAACGCCGTCCTCCTCCGGGAAAGTCCGCCATCTGTTTCCAATCATTCGTTGCCGGGTCATATTGCCAGCAATCTTTCAGAAACGAACTAGTCTTGGCGTCATATCCGGTGGCAATATATCCTTTCGTCCCTACGGCAAAGCCTGTCGCCGCGTTCCGGGCAATGGCTTCTTCACTCATGTCCTTGCATTGAGTCCACCAGTCATTATCAATATCATACTCCCAGCAATCTTTCAGGCGGTCTTTGTTGCTTCCCCGGTATCCGCCGCAAATATATCCTTTGTTGCCGATAGTAAACCCGGCGGCATCATTACGTGCCACACCATCAAAATCAGAACGGCGGTACCACACGCCTGCCGTATATTCCGTATCCTCCGTACATGCCGCCAATGAGAGCAGTACGACCACCATGCAAAGTAATTTATTCATTTTCTTATCCATTAAATATGTCGTTTATTACCCGCAAAAGTAGGGGGCAACGGGCAGGGATAAAAAAACTATCGACAAACAGATATATTCTGTCTACCAACGAAATCGAGGTCGACAAATAGCAAGACTTAGTCGATAGTTTTTGGGGAGACTGCTTAAAAGCTCTTCTTTTGCCGTCACAAAACCAATTTCATTAGTATGGCATGAAATCAATCTTAGTACTTTTTTCGCTCTTTCTATTTCTTTCTTTTTCCTCTTGCCTGGACGAATCATCCGCAATAGGCGGGAAATGGGTGGAAAGTTCTTTCCGGAATGTACAGACAGACAGTTGTACCGTATCGCTCAGTACCATCCTTAGTGACTCACTGGCAACTTCGGGTGATACCGTTTGTCAGATAGGACATCGTAAAGACGAGTTATGGGGAACTATTACGGCCTCATTCTATGCCGAATATGAATTACCCTCTTTCTCCTTTAATGACGAGACGGTATATACATTCGATTCCATCACCATCCGCCTTTACTCCTCCGCCAATTATCTGGGAGATACACTGAGTACCCAACGCATCCATATGCACCGCCTGACGGAAAATATCCAACTGGATGATTACGGGTATCTGTACAGTACCACCCGGACATCGTATGAAGCATCTCCCCTGACCTCGTTCAGTTTCAAGCCGACTCCCGGACAAAAGACAAAAGAACTGGAAGTGCGCCTACCCGATGACTGGGGAGAAGAGTGGTTTGACCTGATGCAGCAAGACGCGCGTCAAATGGAGTCGCAGGAGCTCTTCCATGATTACTTCAAAGGCATCGCCTTTATTCCGGACATCGATAATGACGCCTGCGTCAGCGGCTTCCAGGTGAATGATTCCAGTTTGTGTATTACGCTCTATTACCATGAACAGGCGGAAATCTCAACGGAAAAGACACTTGTATTCAATGCCAGCAGTTCTCTTATATATAATAAGGTATCATATGACCGTACCGGCACTCCGATTGAGGGACTGAAAAGCGGCGCCGACAACGCTCTGCCCACCGCCCGGACAGAACACCAATGTTACCTGCAAGGCATGACAGGAATGTATATCGCCATCGACTTCCCGCATTTGAATAATCTCTGCGCAGAAGGCGAACTCGTGACCATCGAAAGCGCCACGTTGCAACTCTATCCGGTGAAGGGGACGTATGACGGAATGTACCCGCTCCCGCAAAACCTGACCCTCTATACAACCAATGAGGATAACGTGAGACAGGATGTCATCACCGACCTCACCGGAAGCTCCGTACAAACGGGCAACCTGGTGGTTGATGACATGGCTTACGAAGAGACGTATTATTCTTTCGACATCACCTCTTTCCTGCAAAGCAACCTGGGAACAACCGGCTATAACCGACAGAAGTTGCAGTTATTCCTTCCCGACAACTTGTTCTACACCACCCTGCAAGGTGTTATCTTCGGTGACAGCGAACATACGGCAAATAAAAAGAACACCAAACTTATCATACTCTACAAAACTTATCAACAATGAAAAAGATTTTGTTCTGCCTTTTGGCATTCTATACTCCCGCTCACTTATTGATAGCACAAAACACAACGAACTCCCCCACTTCCATGTTCGGATTGGGCGAACTCTCTACCGGAGAAGGCGGGCAATATGCCGGACTGGGTGGTGCGGGGATTGCCCTGCGGAGCAACAATTTCCTGAACAGTGCCAACCCGGCTTCACTCACGGAACTAAGCGAACAGCGGTTTCAGATAGACGCCGGCATCATGGGAGCTTATCAGAATTATTCGCAGCGGGGAGCAAACAATCATTCCGTCACGGGGAATCTGAATAACCTGAGTATCGGTTGCCGGATTATTCCGCGATGGTACGGGGCTATCTTCATGGCTCCTGTGAGTAGTGTAGGATATGCCATCACGTTGGATGAAGAGGTGGCGGGCAGTAACGGGAGTACCGTTTCTTCCCTGTTTCAAGGCGAAGGCGGGCTATCCAAAATGGGTATCAGCACGGCGTATCTTTTCGGGAAAGGATTTTCTATCGGTACGAATCTCTCCTACGTCACCGGTACTATTACGCAGACGGAAACACAGGGCAGCGCGTCAGAAGAAACGAGTTCGTATAAACATACGTTTTATGCAGATTTCGGCGTACAGTATAAATGGGCAATCGACCGTGACCGTTCTTTCGTAGCGGGTGCCGTCTACGGCTATTCGCAGGACTTCAAGCAGGAGAACAGTCTATACGTCAGCAGCAGTTCGGGCGGGGATGATATTGCAAAAGACCTGAAACGTTACCGGCAATGCCTTCCCCAATTCTTCGGGGCAGGAGTTTCTTACAATAGTCTGCGGTGGATGGCAACCATTGATTATAAGTATGTGGACTGGAGCCGGATGCAATCTTCACAATCCAATATCAGTTTTGAGAATCAGCACCGGTTGTCACTGGGCGGAAGATATACCTTAGGTAATGTGTACCGTAATCCGGTCAGCTTGTTGCTGGGAACGGGAATCAACAATTCCTATATTGTCATCCAAAAGAAAAAGGCGACTGAATACTATATGAGTACGGGGCTGAATCTGGGCTTGCGCAATAATAATGTCCTTTCCATCGGACTGAAATATAAGGGACAAATGAAAGTACCTGCCGGCATGCAACGCGAAAACAGCCTGTCCCTGTTCCTCAATATCACTTTCTCCGAACGGACTTACCGTGCCAGGATACAGTAATATTCATTCTTTTTTTATGCAAATTGAATCCAAATGGATGGTTTTCAAGAGAGGAATCGTTATATTTGTGCCCAAAACAAATTTAATATGAATGTCATAAGAATGAAAAAAAGTATCCTTATCGCTGCCCTGGGCTTATGCAGCCTGGGCATGACGGCACAAGACGCAAAACCCCAAGAGGGATTTGTATTCACGACAGTGAAAGAGAACCCGATTACTTCTATCAAGAATCAGAACCGTTCGAGCACGTGTTGGAGTTTCTCCACTCTCGGATTTATTGAATCAGAACTGCTTCGTTTAGGCAAAGGCGAATATGACTTGGCTGAAATGTTCGTGGTACACAAAACGATGCAGGATCGCGGAGTGAATTATGTACGCTATCACGGTGACAGTTCTTTCTCTCCGGGTGGAAGTTTCTACGATGTAATGTATTGCATCAAGAATTATGGTATCGTTCCGCAGGAAGTGATGCCGGGAATCATGTATGGTGATACGTTGCCGGTACACAACGAGTTGGATGCCGTAGCAAGCGGATACATCAACGCTATCGCCAAGGGCAAACTGAGCAAGCTGACTCCGGTATGGAAAAACGGACTGGCAGCTATCTATGACACTTATTTGGGTAAATGCCCGGAAAACTTCACTTACAAAGGTAAGGAATATACTCCGAAATCCTTTGCAGAATCATTGGGATTGAATCCTGACGATTACGTATCACTGACTTCTTATACCCATCATCCCTTCTATTCCCAATTCGCTATCGAAATTCAAGATAACTGGCGCAACGGCTTATCTTACAACCTGCCTATCGACGAACTGATGGCTGTGATGGACAACGCTGTAAAGAAAGGTTATACTTTCGCATGGGGCAGCGACGTGAGCGAACAAGGTTTCACACGCAATGGTACTGCTGTGATGCCGGATGCAAAAAAAGGCGCTGAACTTAGCGGTTCGGATATGGCTCGCTGGACAGGTCTGACGGCTGCCGACAAACAGAAAGAAATGACTACCAAGCCGTTCCAGGAAATGGAAATCACTCAGGAAATGCGCCAAACAGCTTTCGATAACTGGGAAACGACTGACGACCACGGAATGGTAATCTACGGTATCGCTAAAGACCAAAACGGAAAAGAATACTTCATGGTGAAGAATTCTTGGGGTAAAGCGGGCAAATATGATGGTATCTGGTATGCTTCCAAAGCATTCGTAGCCTACAAGACTATGAATATCCTGGTACACAAAGATGCGCTTCCTAAGGACATCGCCAAGAAGCTGGGTATTAAATAAGTGTAGCTACGCTTATTAAGACAGACTCAGTTTTCCTATGTATTCCGTAAATCTTTCCTTATAATTATCACCGACAGGAATGTAGGTATTCTTATCGAAGATAATACGGAGACGGGAAACTTCGGTAATCTTCCGGAGATTGACAATATAAGAACGGTGAACCCGCATGAAATGCGTGGGAAGCCGTTCTTCCATTTTTTGAAGACTGGCAAGCGTGATAATCGCCCTGTCTTCCCCTTCCACAAAGATACGTACGTATTCACTCATGCCTTCAATATAACGGATGTTATTCACATCGATACGAACGACTTTATAGTCGCTTTTCACAAACAGCGAGTCTCCTTTTATCTGCGAAGTGTTTCCTAATTCGCCTTGTTGTTCCAACAAACGGTATTCAAACTGTTTCCGGGCTTTGTCCGCCGCTTTCAGCAAATCCTGAAACTCGAACGGTTTCAGCAGATAGTCTACGGCATCCAGTTTAAAGCCTTCTACCGCATATTCGGAATAAGCGGTGGTAAAGATGACAAGCGGCGGGCTAATCAATGAGCGGATAAAGTCCAGTCCATTCAAATCGGGCATATTAATGTCCACGAATATCAAATCTACTTCTTCTTCGGATAATACCTTCATTGCTTCGAATGCATCCTGGCAGGACTTCACTAAAGACAAAAAAGGGACACGGGAGATATAATCCGTCAATTGTGCCAGTGCCAACGGCTCGTCATCTATTGCTAAACATTTCATTATAATAAAGGTATGATAAGTAATACATCAAATAGTTGTTCTTCATTGGTAATGGAGAGCGTATAGTCATTGCCGAACAGCAACCGCAGGCGTTTACGGACATTCTCGAGCCCGATACCGTGATGCTGCTCGTCTGCCGAACCGTTATTGCTGTTCGTACAACGGAAAGACAGGCGGTTGTCTTCTTCCAACTGCACGAGGACGCGAATGAAAGACTCGTTCCGGTAACTGACTCCATGCTTGAAGGCGTTCTCCACAAAAGAGATAAAGAGCAGTGGGGGAATCTGTACTTTGGGCACTTCGGCAGGGAAGTGCATCCCGATAGATACTTTGTCAGTATAGCGCAGGCTCATCAAGCCGATATAGTTTTCAAGAAACTGTACCTCACGTGATAGCAACGTGGTTTTATTGCTTGCTTCATAGAGTACATAACGCATCAGTTTGGAGAGTTCCACAATCGTACTTTTCGCTTTTCCCGTGTCGATGTCCACCAATGCATGAATATTATTGAGCGTATTCATAAAGAAGTGCGGGTTGATTTGATATTTGAGATATTGCAGTTCGGACTGCAAGCGTTGATGTTCGAGTTCCTTCAGCATTTCCTCGTCACGGAAAGACTTGAAGAAGAGTTTGATGGCAATGTTAAACCCTACCATCAGAAAGGCGATGGCAAAATGGATGAGATAACGGATACCAAAGAGCGGATAAGGAAAAGGGCCCGGTTTCGGAAAAACATCGGGACCGCCTTCAGGCTTTCCCATTCCCATTGGGGGCTTTTCACGTTTAGGCTCATCCCGGTACCCTTCGCCTTCCTCCCTGCTCTTTTCTCTCATCTTTATTATTTGGTCTCTTGGGTTCTCTTTCATGTTGCGGTGTAGACCGTCACGCCTGAAGCCTTTCGGAAAGCGTGTCATGGAAGGAGACGGAGCAAGCCAGCACATGGCAACTATCAGGAAAAACAATGAAACAGTATATTGCCAGTATTTTTTCTTAAAAAGGAAATAGGGAACCAGTCCGTAATTGTTCAGTAAAAAAAGCACGAAGAAAGGAAGAATCCCCAACCATGAGTCACGAATAACCGTGCGGACTTCTTCTCTTTCGAGTCCGCCGCTCAGGGCAAAGTATCCGCCTATCAGCGGAAGAAGAAATATTACGATCCAAATGGCTCCGTAAATACTCTGCTCCAATAACTGTTGTTTACGCAGTCTTTTCATGCTTCATTGTTCCAAGTTAGCAGGACAAAGGTAAGGCCGACGCTATTTTATCACAAATAGAATCGACCAAAGGACGGATTTCGACGGTAAACAGGCTTTAAGCAACCAGCAATTCTGTTCTGTTTTTAAGATTTTGCTATCCGGCAAGAGAGAATAATCAAAGCTAATAGAGAATAAAGCGCATAAATTAATGCAAGAACATGCATATTCAAGCCCTTATTATGCATAAACAAGGGATAAATATTTGCTTTTCCGAGGTTGACTATATCCATTCCTCACCGAGAAACACATCGTTCCTCGGTGAGGAACACTTTCTTACTCACCGACCAAGCGATTATTCCTCGGTGAGGAAGCATATTTAAGCCGAAATAGAGGCGGTTTTCGAGCTATTTCACTTCTGAAACCGTTGATTAACCTGATAACAAATAGCTGCATATCGACAGAAAATCTATCTATTTATTTCTCTTTCACCAGCAAACAGCTCAAAGAGGATACTTTCTTCCCCAAAGACTATCTTCTCTCTATTTCCCTAATGTAAATTTACGCACTTTTCTATCCACGTCTCCATATGTCCCTCCATTTAAGATAGAGAAAATGCATAAAACGTTCCATTTTTATGTACAGTCAGATTTTAAGAATATGGGGATTACTGTTCCCGATATTCCTACAGAAACCTCTCCACATATTTACATAAAGACTTATTCTAAAACTCTCATTCTTAAAAGAAGAACAATTCATATTAAAAATAGAACATGAATATTTCTACTTCGTTCACTATTTATACCCAAATACTTAAAAATAGAACATCATTATAGAAAAATAGACCTTGTTAATAAAGGATTGTTAGTCGAACTTTGCAAAGATTTATTAAATATGCAATAAAAGCAAGAAACAAAATGAGAAACTTAGAGAAACTATTTTGGGTGGCTTGTGTCGTTTTTTTCTTTACATCATGTGAAGAGACTTACAATGACAAGCTATTTTGGCCGGGAGAAATCAGCCGGGAATATGGCTCGTATATTAAGCCATATACGTTAGACCTAACCTACAGTGGAGAGAAATTAATTGGAAAAACTGTCAGCTTTAAGACAGAAGACAGTGAAACGGGAACGTTGACACTGAATGATGTGATTCCGGGAGAGGCTAGTACTCCTATTAATAACATCAAACTTTATGAGAATGAAGAAAAGGGTAACTACACTTTTAGCGGAACGAATATCACAATGGGGGGAGCTACGGTAAAATATAGTGGTAGCATTACGCCGAAAGCGATGAAGCTGGATGTAAATGTAACGATGCCGCAAAACAAATGGAATAAAAGTTATAATTTATCTAACTTTACCAAGGGAAAAAAAATGACCATAGGTACCAATGGCGGAGAATATGTATGGAAAGAAACAAACGAAATCCTGACCGGCGCCTTCTATGTTCACATGGATGATGTGGAGTTGACACAAGCAGGCAGCCAACTTTTTCTTAGAATGAAATTGATTCAAAATGCACTTTGTTACTTCATCCCCCAGCTTCTTCAGACAATCACATTGCAACCGGATGGTAATATTATTGCAAATTATACCACAAGTCCGGTCTATATTGGTAAAATACCTATTAATGAAATAGATCCGGATAAAGATGTGGCGACTATTGCAATGTTCGTTATGAAATTCATGATAGGTACAATGAGTGCCACCGATATTAACAGTGCGCTTGCCAATCGTACTTGGGCTACTTCACCTATTAATCTGCTCACTTGGTCAGTAAATAATGGAAAACTTAAAATAAATCTGAATTTACCAGCTATTATCAGTCAGGTAACTAAAGATAGTGAAACACCCATTGACCCAGGACTGATTTCCGGTATCGTGGAAGCTCTTTCCAAATCCGACGCTATTCAACTACAAAAGCTACTTGGAACTGTAAATGCCGTGCTTGGCAATCAGTATCTCGGTATCATTACCAACATGAATGAGAGTAATTTCCAGCAAATCTTCTACTTATTAACTGAAGGTATAACTTTTAATGTTGAAGAAGAAGAGGGACATACCCATCTTTATTTAACTAAAGAGTCTACAACAGCTTTCATTCAGTTATTACCACAACTACAACCGGTTATTGAGAATTTATTACCGGAAAATATGGCCAATAACACAACGTTCAAAAATCTACTCGGATATCTCATGGGAACCAATGAAGATAGTCTGCCAATCCTATGGAATGCAGCTAATACCATTGATTTAGGATTAGACCTTCTACCCCAGGAATAAGCACTAACAATGAATATGAAAGAAAAAATGAATATGAAGAAATTATCTATATTATTGGCAAGTGGTTTCATCGGAATGAGCGGTTTGATGACCTCTTGCAGCGAAGATTACCCGGGACCGGATCCTGTGGATGTAACAGCTAATTATTCAAATAAACATCTCAGCCACGCCAATTTGGTTCTCAATTATAGTGGTGAAGAATTATTCGGTAAAAGCATTGATTTCAGTACAGTAAAAGGAGAAAATGCCAATATCACCCTTTACGACATTCTCCCCGGAGAAGCAGTTGTTTCACTGACAAATGTACCCTTGTCAGGAACAACCAATGAATATACTTTTTCAGGAGATGCAGCCGGAGCAAATACTAATATCCAATTTCACTATGATGGAAAAGTAGAAAAAGGACATCTTATTTTCAACCTCACGGATATACAAACCGCCGGTAGTACACAATGGGCAGAAAATTATCTGCTTTCCGAAATCACTAAATCATCTAACGAAACCATTGGTGCAGAGGTTCCTGTGACCGGTGCAGGTTTTGTTGATACAAAAATGGCAGAAGGCGCTGATTCTGATTACAATGTATTTCTACGAAGTACATTAGCGTACTTCCTACCTCAATTTCTTCATTCTGTCACATTAAAAGCTGATGGAAATATTCAAGTGGAATACTCAACAGGCCCTATTATGATTGACGGCAAAGTACCGGATATGGAAGCAGAAGGAGCCATGATGGAGATTGTACAATTCATCTTTAGTAAATTATTAGGTGGGGGAGTTACAAATGAAGATGTAACAGCCGTAATAAAAGACCGTACTTTTTATACTTCTCCTACAAATTTAGTTTATTGGTATCCTAAAGACAACCAAGTCAGAATTAAACTCAATTTACCTGCAATAATCACGCTTGTAATGAAAGGGCAGGGAAAAATGATAGATGAAAATCTATTGTCTTCTCTTACTGATATAATTTTGAAAATGGATCCGATTCAACTTAAAGGAATACTGATCAAAATAAACGGAACTTTGCAAAATAGTATCATCAGTTTCATTACCAATTTAAATGACAAAACCTTCAATACTTTCTTTGAGTGGATCACAACAGGAATCCCAATGAATATAGAAAAAGTAGATGGACATACACACCTCTATTTAGACAAAGCAACCCTGCAACCTATTTTAGATATGATTCCAAGTCTAGTACCAATCATTATAAATATGTTGCCTGAATCGACAGATGATTTTTCCAAAATGATGTTAGAAAGTCTGCTCAATCAATTCGCTGATGCTTGGTCAAACGCACAGAAATTCAATATTGGACTCGATTTGGTAATATCCGAGTGATATATAAACATTAATATTAAAGAATAAGAAACAATGAAGAAACTATATATTCTAACTTTACTTATCTGCCTTACCAGTTTTGGAGCAAGCTTTGCCCAAACCTTGAAAGGACATATATATGACGCCAAGACCAATGAACCATTGGTGGGAGCAGCCGTTACCTACAAGCTTCACGGCAACCAGGGAGTAGTATCCAACATCAACGGAGAATATGAAATCAAACTTCCCGAAGGTGGAGTCGACCTCGTATTCAGTTATGTAGGTTATGATGATGTACTGATGCCTATCGTCATTGGCAAACGTGAAGTAGTCACTAAGGACGTTTACATGAAAGAAAGCACTAAGCTACTGGAAGAGGTAGTGGTCAGTGCCGGACGTTTCGAACAGAAATTGAGTGATGTCACCGTTTCTATGGACGTTGTCAAATCGGGAGATATTGCACGTCAGGCACCAACCGATATTTCTTCCACCCTTCGTACACTTCCCGGTGTAGACATTGTAGACAAGCAGCCTTCTATGCGTGGTGGTAGCGGATGGACTTACGGAGTAGGTGCACGCAGCCAGATTTTGGTAGACGGCATGAGTACACTGAACCCTAAAACAGGAGAAATAAACTGGAACACCGTTCCTTTGGAAAACGTAGAACAAGTGGAAGTGATTAAAGGAGCTTCTTCCGTACTATATGGTTCATCAGCTTTGAACGGTATCATCAATATTCGTACCGCACGTCCGGGATTGACCCCGAAAACACGATTCAGTGCCTATGTCGGTGTATATGGAGATGCGGAAAATGATGAATATCAATGGAGTGACAAGAGTTTTTGGAAAGACGACAAATATGCGGTAAAACCCATTTTGCGCGGAAGCCTTCTCAGCGGTGTACGGAATCCGATTTATGAAGGATTCGACCTCTCCCACTCCCGCCGTATCGGTAATTTCGATGTCAGTGGCGGTATCAATCTTTTCACGGACGAAGGATACCGTCAACAAGGATACAACAAGCGTTTCCGCATGGGTGGCAGCCTGACTTACCACCAACCGGATATGGGAATGAAAATCTTGAATTATGGTTTCAATGTGGATTTCCTTTCCAACCAGTATGGCGACTTCTTTATCTGGCGTTCGCCGACGGAAGTGTACAAACCGTCTCCTTTCACCAACATGGGACGTGAAGAAAACAACTTTCATATCGACCCGTTCATCAACTACGTGAATCCCGAAAACGGTACGTCACATAAGATTAAAGGACGTTTCTATTATAGCGCCGACAATATCGTACGCCCTACTGACGGAGCATCCATTACCGATATTCTCGGCAATATGGGAACAGACGCCCAAACCATACAGAATATTGCAGGTGGCGATTACAGTTCACTCTACCCAGCATTAGTTGGTATCGGTTCAGGACTTATCAACGGAAATCTGGATGATGCCATGAACGGGATATTTACTTCATTGGGCAATATCTTCCCGAACGCAACAACCGCCGATTACTGCGACCTTATCTCATGGGCTATGGATAATGGATTGCCTAGTGATTTGGACAAGTTGGTGCAGGACGGGAAATTACCGAGCGACCTCGTTCCCTGGTTATCCAATGTCATTAATCCTTCACGCAACAATCCGAAAACTCAGACTGACAAGAACTTCGACTATTATCTCGACTACCAGTTCAACAAAAAATGGGACTGTGGCGCACAAATCACTACCGGAGCTACTTTCGAACATATCCGCTATGATTCCGCCATTATGGACGAAGTGTACAAAAGTGATAACATCGCCGCTTTCTTCCAGTACGACCAACGTTTTTGGGATCGCTTGAGCGTATCTGCCGGTGTACGCACCGAATATTATCGTGTAAACAATCACCACCGCGAAGCGGAAACCAAGATATTCGGAACCAAAGTTCCGTTCCGTCCCGTATTCCGTGCCGGACTGAACTATCAGTTGGCTGATTACAGCTTTATCCGCGCCAGCTTCGGACAAGGTTACCGCAACCCGTCCATCAACGAGAAATATCTGCGTAAGGATATTGGTGGAGTCGGTGTTTATCCGAACCTGAACATCAATCCGGAAAAAGGATTCAACGCTGAATTAGGATTCAAACAAGGATACAAGATTGGTAACTTCCAGGGATTCGTAGACGTTGCCGGATTCTACACGCAATATAAGGACATGGTTGAATTCCAGTTCGGACTGTTCAACAATGCCAATTATACGATGATTAACAGCATCGGCGATGCCATCCAAATGTTGTCAGACGGCAAAGGTTTTGGTATCGGCGCCCAATTCCATAACGTATCGAAAGCGCAAATCTACGGAGTTGAAATCTCTACAAACGGTGTGTATAACTTTAATAAGAATACGAAACTGTTCTATAACTTAGGATATGTATACACCGAACCCCGTGATGCAGATTATCAGGAACGCAATGCCGTAGAAGGTCTTTATACCGACCCGCTGCAAATGAAAGAGAAATCAAACACCGGAAAGTATCTGAAATATCGCCCGAAACATAGTTTCAAAGCTACGGTAGATTTCCAGTGGAAACGTATCAACGTAGGTGCCAACGTAGCATGGAAGAGCAAAATCCTTGCAGTAGACTATCTGATGATGGACGAGCGTCCCAAAATGCAAAATGACCTGATGGACTATGTACGCGGTATCCTCTTCGGT
>NZ_JBCOWR010000014.1:143740-179703 GCF_040918965.1 Bacteroides sp. RTP21281st1_H5_RTP21281_210402
GGAATACAGCTACCGCCCGATGGCAGTTGCCGCCCCACGTACTTTCATACTGAAAATGGATGTCACTTTCTAAATAACCAGTAAGATTTACAATTGATTAAGGAACGGCTGCACAACGCAGCCGTTTTCTTTTTTTACCCTACCTGCCAATATTTATCCATAATATTGATTATCTTTACCCCCTGAAAAATGAAAAGATACAACCGATAAAATGAAAAAACATATTGTACTTATTGCCATCCTATTTTGCACCGCCTTTGCACAGGCACAAGAAGTCTTTGTAAATGCGGACTTTGTCAGCAGCTATATCTGGCGTGGTATAGACAGCGGTAATGCAAGTGTGCAACCTTCGCTCGGCCTCAACTGGAAAGGACTTACCGTTTATGCATGGGGTTCTACCGAATTTCGTGAAAAGAATAATGAAATAGACCTTTCATTGGAATATGCCTATAAAAACCTGACTATTTACGCCAACAACTATTTCACCCAGACAGAGGATGAACCTTTCAAATACTTCAATTACAACTCACACTCCACCGGACATACTTTTGAAGTAGGGGCCGGATATATGTTTAGCGAGAAATTCCCGTTATCAGTAAGCTGGTACACTACATTTGCCGGAAATGACTATCGGGAAGACGGGAAACGCGCCTGGTCGAGTTATTGTGAACTGAGTTACCCGTTCAGTGTGAAAGAAGTAGATTTGAGTATCGAGGCAGGATTTACCCCTTGGGAGAGCTTCTACTCCGACAAATTCAATGTAGTCAACGTCGGACTATCCGCAACGAAAGAAATCAAAATAACATCCAATTTCTCTTTGCCCATATTCGGAAAGCTGATAGCCAATCCGTATGAGGAGCAGGTTTATTTTGTATTCGGAATTACACTCTAGCAAATTAATTTATCTATTTAATAATTATCACCCCCATGAAAAAACACTCTCTTATTTTCTGCGCAGGAGTTCTTCTACTAAGTGCCTGCCAACCGGCAAAAGCACCGGAAGCTATCTTGCCCATCCCCGAAGCTAAACAGGTGGAATGGCAAAAGATGGAAACCTACGCTTTTGTACACTTCGGACTTAACACATTCAACGACCGGGAATGGGGATATGGAGATTCCGATCCCAAGACATTCAACCCCACCAAACTGGATTGCGAACAATGGGTACAAACCTTTGTGAATTCTGGAATGAAAGGGGTTATCCTGACAGCAAAACATCACGATGGTTTCTGCCTTTGGCCTACCCAACTGACTGAATACTGCATTCGCAATACACCGTACAAAGACGGAAAAGGTGACATCGTCCGTGAGTTATCGGATGCCTGCAAAAAGTACGGTATAAAATTCGCTGTTTACTTGTCTCCGTGGGACAGGCATCAGGCCAATTATGGTTCTCCCGAATACGTAGACTATTTCTATAAACAACTCAATGAGCTACTGACCAACTACGGTGACGTTTTTGAAATCTGGTTCGACGGTGCTAATGGCGGTGACGGCTGGTATGGCGGTGCAAAAGACAGCCGTACTATCGACCGCAAAACTTATTATGATTATCCGAGAGCTTACAAGATGATTGACGAACTGCAACCACAAGCGGTTATCTTCTCTGATGGTGGGCCGGGTTGTCGTTGGGTAGGCAATGAGAAAGGATTTGCCGGAGCGACCAACTGGTCTTTCCTTCGTGCCGGAGAGGTCTATCCGGGTTATCCTAACTATCGCGAATTGCAATATGGTCATGCCGACGGCAACCAGTGGGTAGCTGCCGAATGTGACGTTTCTATCCGTCCGGGATGGTTCTATCACCCCGAAGAAGACGACCGTGTGAAAACTGTGGACGACTTGACCGACTTGTATTACCGCAGCGTAGGACATAACGCAACCTTATTACTGAACTTCCCCGTTAACCGTGACGGATTGATTCATCCGACAGACTCTGCCAACGCCGTTAATTTTCACAAGAACGTGCAAAAACAACTGGCAAACAACCTATTGGCTGGTCTTTCTCCTAAAGCATCGGACGAACGAGGTGCTACTTTCTCCGCAAAAGCTGTCACAGACAATGATTACGATACCTATTGGGCTACCAACGACGGAGTAACATCTGCCACTATCGAATTCGACTTGCCCCAACCGGAGAAAATCAACCGTATGATGTTGCAGGAATACATTCCTCTCGGACAGCGTGTCAAATCATTCGTAGTAGAATATAACCAGGAAGGTGAATGGCTTCCCGTGAAACTCAATGAAGAGACAACAACCGTCGGTTACAAACGTCTTCTCCGTTTCGAAACAATCACGACCGACAAGATTCGTGTCCGTTTCACAGATTCACGTGCTTGTCTTTGCATCAATAACATTGAAGCATTTTACGCAGGAGAAACTTCTGATTCATATACTGCAAAAGCGGAAGAGCTGAAAAGTTTCCCGTTCACTATTAGTGGAGTGGATGCAGAAGAAGCACAAAAATGCATGGATAAGAACGACCAAACGACCTGTTTCATCAATGGGAATACAGTATTGATTGACTTAGGTGAAGAACGTACGATTACTTCATTCCATTACCTTCCCGACCAAAGCGAATATAATAAAGGTGTAATCGCCGCATATGAAATATCTGTCGGAACGGATAGCAATGCTGTCAATCAGATAGTAGCGAAAGACGAATTTTCTAATATAAAGAATAATCCGATCCTGCAATCTGTCTACTTTACCCCAGTCAAAGCCCGCTATGTTCAATTGAAGGCAACACGGATGATACATGACGGAGAACCGATGGGAATAGCCGAGATTGGCATACAATAAAAACAGAGGTATTCAGGCACATTTCTCCTTCTTTTTTGAAAATTAAATGTGGCTGAATACCTTTTTATATAAAAAGTGAGGTCATCTCATTGCTGAAATGACCTCACAAATATCACAAACAAATGTTATTCTTCTTTTGTTATTCTTCCTTACTTATTAGGATGGGCAAAATTAAACTTTTGTTCACTCCATGCAGGAGTTCCATTAAGAGTAATGTGATTCCCATTAGGACTGCTATCTTTTAACACATTACCTGTACCTTCATCACACTTCCAATAACCAATCAGTCCCTCAGAATCACTTGGTATCTGACGTGACATGGCATCCTGAATTGCACCGGCAGTCAAGCACTTCTTCCACAAACGAATCTGGGCGAATTCTACCTGCATATAAGAGCCAAAAGAACCGTCAGCAAGCGTGATTCGTGAGAATGTATAATCTCTCGCATCAACTTTCTCCACATCCATTGCACCATCCTTATACAAGATAATCTTCTCTCCATCGTAAGTATATGCTATATGATACCATGTATCAGGCCACCAAAATTCATTGCTATCCATGTCAAATCCGGGGCTGTCCAAATGGAATTGCAGAGTCGGAGCGATTTGTGCAACCCCGTCAGCCCAGTAACGAGGTAATATTCCGTTAAAAGTAATAGGAGCAGATCCGTCACAATAAATATAGTTTCTAAACCATTTATTACTTAGCCCAACCCAGTCGCCGGTTGCCATTCCTGTTGTATTATCAACTTTGAGCCAATACTCTATGGTCCACTGGTCAGCAGGAATCTCACTGGTAAACGTAGTTGCCGTCTTATTTCCTCTCTTCAGTATGATTGAATTTTGCTTATTAGGGGAAGTCAGCAGATAAAGCATACGATTCGCGTTTCCCTTCATTGCTACCGGCCCCTCCACGGAAATGATTCGTAGCGGAATAGCATAAGCCTCACCGTTTGGTGTAGTATACGGCTTTATAGTAAGGTTAATAACCGGAGCTGAGACCTTGCCGGCAGGAATTATTACAGTTTTCTCAAAACTGCGAAACTCTTGAGGAAGAACCTGATAATCCGCCTCATTCTTCTGATTATAATCATCAAGCAACTGTTGGTCAATATCCAGCGTAACGGTCACATCTTGGTCAATGGCACGCACCAAACGGATTGTCAACGTTTTTGTCACTTCATCTTCATCCACCAATTGCGTTTCCATCTGCTGGTCAAACTTATCAGAAGGAGCGGCTTCCTGTATATACAATCCATTATCAATGGGGCTCAAATCAGCATCGTCACATCCTACAACCGACGCTAGAATAGCTCCCATCACTATATATTTGGAAAATTTAATCATCTTCATTTTTTCTTCTTAATTATGTTCATACAATTAATGCTGAGCCGGATTCATTACCTGAATAACCTCACGCATAAAGAAATAATCATTCACCGGACGACACAGGTTAAAACGATAAGCACCCACTCCACCGATACGGGCATCCACTCCCGGACGATAATACATCGCCATTCCTTTCAATGAGTATGTCACAATTCCATCACGTGTGGTAAATACCGGTCCACCATCTCCTTTGTGTTTCTCAAAGTCTTCGCACCATACGGTTTTACTGAGAATAGTGGCTTCGTCCTCTATTGAACCGAACTTGTTCAACAACCTTTGAAAACGTTCATCAAGTGAGTTATAAATATCTTTATTGCCATCACCTGTATTATAATAAGCTTGAACAACATAATAATCCAACAACTTGCCTGACTCTACATTCAAAGTTTGCGGCTCGCCGTCAACCATAAGGATACGTCCTGTACCTGACTTTGGGCCGAATGACTTCGACAGTTCATCCAATAAAATATGCATACGGTCTGAATAACTACTGATATTACCTCCATAACTAAAATTCGGTTCATAGTCAATATCAAAGCCGTCATAATCATACTTGTTAATAGAATCAACAATCACTTGCGCATATTTGCGGATAGCCTTTTCGATACCTTCTGCAGAAGTATCGCCCTGATTTCCATACCATCCCCAGTATGCAGCCATAGCCTCGTCATATGATTCGTATTGTACACCATCCACTATATACTCTTCTTCTACAGACGCCGGTGTCATGCTTCTACCGATATTAGTGATATGCTGGCAGTACAGTATACGGGTGCCTTTCTTCTCTCTGACTTCCTGCAAATCGCTTTTTTGTGCTTCCGTCAAATTGAAAGCGCTACCCCACAAAGAAACAATGTCCATTGAATCGGGAATACCCCTCAACTGATTGTTCATATTCGTACCGACACCAGTCCAATCACTATACCAACCGAAACAAATAGGATGTTTCGACTTTTTATATTCTCTCAGTGCCTTGTAATAGTCGTCACCATTGATATTCACCGGTTCAGTGAACTTAGGTTCCATTTCAGTCCAATCGCTGCACTGAATAAACATCAATGCACCCATTGCCGCAAATATGATATATAGTATTTTCTTCATATCGTAATCTTTTAAATTTTAGCTGTTAATAACTACCATTACTCTTCAAAGCCCACCAGAGATCGGTACCATTAGAATCTTTTCCACCATTAAGCATGCGTACAGCAGCTTCCACATTTTCCTTATTCGTATTGTATTCAGTATCGGCAAAACGAATACGGCGTTGCCCACGTTCAACAGTACAATCCGCATTTGCAGAACTGGTTGCCGGAAAAATTCTCGGATACCCTGTACGACGGTAATCTGCCCATCCGTTCATCGGGTCGGGATAGCAGGCAATCCACTTCTGAGTAAGAACTCTTTCCAGTTTCTCTGCATCACTGGCTCCTTCATCCCATTGAATAGTAATTGAAGACTGGTTAGTGTAATTATCCGCAGGATGCGAGCTATCTGTATAATTTCCCGGAACAGAAGTATTGTCCGCCAAATACTCATCTGCTCCCGACACATTAAATTCAGCAAATGATAACCGGACTCCCTGTTTATAGAAAGTCTCCGCGTCACCCTTCATATCCCAACCTTTCAGCTCACCCTCAGCACGTAAGAAAGCAGCTTCGGCAGCATACATCACCGGTTGCGGTAAAGATCTGCCGGTCGTTATCATAAGATTGCTATAAATACTATAATTAGAAGGAACCGGAATTTCTGTGGAACCGGAACGGACTCCTACATATTCTCCTGACAAGCTACTTGTCGATTGGGTAAAATAAGCACTTCGACGTGGATCTTTGTATCCGTTCATATAAGAAACAATACAAGCATTAGCTCTCAACTCGCCCCATCCGCTGACAATGGAATATCCATTTACACCGATGCCGCTGTGAGTCGTGTCATACGCACTTTCAGACGTAGACTCCAATACACCGCCAAGCACTGCTTCTTCCGCCTTACTTTGAGCATAATCCGCTACTCCCGATACACGGATAGCCATCCGCAGTTTCAATGTATTAGCAAACTTCACCCACTTTGCGCAATCACCGCCATAGAACTGGTCGACTGTTGCCAAATCCTGATTAATACCTAATTCTGCGGCTGATTTCAATATAGTAATCACATTATCCAAGTCATCAAACATTGCACGCCAGGCAGTCGGTTCATCATCATAAAGAGATTTTATATCGCCTGATGTCACTTTAGAATATGGGATAGGACCTTGCAAGGAAGCCATCAGTTGCATGGCATAAATACGCGTCAACTGTGCCATGGCATAAATAACGCCTTTCTTCTCCGTGGCTTCTTCAATCCGAAAGAAATTCGGATAAATCTGACCATAAATAGTTCCCCATGAAGCACGGTTATGGTCTTCCATCGCATTATAATAAGCAAAAAGATTTCTGCCTTTACCCCAATCATAAGGCGCAGTAATCTGCCCGCTAAAACAAGCCCACATACAGTTTATAGCCTGGCAGTCGTTTTGTTGAGGAGATGCATAGACCTTAAACATAGTCGACAGCAAGCTGTTGGCGGGAACTTTCCCCGGTTGGTACGGATTGGTATTGTATTCCTCAAAATTAGTAGTACATCCTACCATCATCAGACACATAGCTACACCTGCACCAATATTTCTTATTATTTTATTCATACCTATTATTATTTAAAACTGAAATTTGACATTAAATCCAAAGTTTCTCGTACTCGGGAGCATATATGAATCGAATCCCTGATAAAAATTGGAAGATGCAGAAGTCGTTATTTCCGGATCGAAAGGAGCTTTACAATAAATCATCCACAGGTTCTTTCCTACAAGGCCGACAGTCATTCCCATGCTATTGGCAAACCATTTCTTTGGCAATGTATAGCTCAGGCTCAGTTCTCCTAAACGCACGTTAGTAGCACTATAGGTATGATAAATGGAAGCCCCCTGGATAGTCTGAAAATAAGAGCGCGCATCTACCTTTGCCTGATTAATAACCACACCACCTGCATCGCGTACATCAGCACTAACCTTTGATACGCCGGCAGCGTCAAGGATGGACTGTGTTTCACTTATTACAATGCCACCAAAACGACCGGTAAATGTCATACCCAGGTTGACACCTTTATATCCGAATCCTAAATTCCATCCCATATTCATCTTAGGCAGAATAGAACCCAAATGAGTTTCTTTATTTTCCAAGGAAAGACCTACTCCATCCTCATTGAGGATGTATCCGTTCAAATCACGTTTCAGCACTTTCTGTCCATATACATCTCCCATCGAACCGCCTACACGCAGAACCAAGTGAGCATCCGTCTTTCCATAAGTCATCATTTCAAGTTCCGGCATTTCTATCGGTTCCCCCGTAGCATAGTTATAGACACCATCGGCAAGTTGCTTGATTTTATTACGGTTCCAAGTCAATGTATAGTTAGTGGAGAAAGAGAAATCTCCCCATTTCTTATCGTAGCCCAAAGCCATTTCGATACCTTCGTTCATTATATTTCCACTTTGGATAGGAATTTTGGAATATCCGGAAGATTCGGACAAACTGGCATAGAATGTCTGGTTGTAAGTATTGGAACGATAATAAGTCAAGTTGAAGCTAATATCATTCAGGAATTTGGCATCTACACCTATTTCCCATGATTTCGTGCGTTCCGGTTTTAATTTAGTGTTCGGATAAATAGATGTACTGGTCCAATTATGCGATGCTTCGTCATATGGGTAAGTAATGGATGTCATGAAACGGTCGTAAGAGTTACCTACCTCTGTGTATGAACCGCGAACCTTCAGGAATGACAACCAGTCCGGCGCATCAAACATGCTGGAAATAATAGCCGAAAGACCTACCGAGGGATAGAAGAATGACTTATAGTCAGAAAATGCCAATCTGGAATCCCAGTCATTACGACCGGTGACAGTCAGATAAAGCATTGATTTCCACCCAAGTTCAGCATTTGCAAAAATAGCTCTTGTCTGGTCATGCCAACCGTCCTGTTTAGGTTTCCACGCTTCATCGAAGTTGATATTATGTACGGCAAAGAAATTAAGAATCTTCAAACCGCCTTCATAACCCATAGATTCATAGCGATTGTCGTTTAAAGATACGCCCAGGTTCACATTAACCGACCAATCATTGATATTCTTATTCACTGTAGCAATAGCATCCGCATATGTACTCTTTGATTGTGCCCAAGAATCAGCATAAGTACCTCTGTCACCAGCAACCAGGCTACCGGTAGAAGCATATGCCTTATATGTCCTGCGGTTTTCATAATTGTCAACCTTCACACGACCTGTTACATCCAGCCAGTCCAATATCTGATACTTGAGAGAAGCGTTGACCATGTAACGGGTCTTTTTATTCTCACGTATCTGGCGATTTTGTATCCAGTATGGATTTGCCAGACCACTTGAAGTTCCCCCATAAGGCCAGTATTGTTCCATGATATCCAAACCTTCATTATATCGCTCATACATACGCACATCTTCAAAGTTTTCGGAACGAGGGAAGCGATAAAGTCCGGGCAAAGGATTATAGTAATATCCCTGGGACATCATGTTTTTATCATTCTGAAGAATATAACTCGCACCGGCATCCAAGGTCATTTTGTCATTCAAAAAACTGGTTGTGTTGCGTACGGTAAAATTATAACGGTTATATCCGCTGTTAGGCAGAATATTTGTCGTATTAGTGGTAGAAGCAGACAGATAAGCCTGATTTTTTTTATTACCGGTAGATAAAGACATCGAATTGATTATATTACTTCCTGTACGGAAGAAATCACGCGGGTCGTAATCACTGTTTACAATCGGTCCCCAACTATCCAAATTTCCCGCAACGTTTCCATATTTGCTCTGCATTTCAGGCATCATGGCTACTTTGGAGAAAGTGGTATTATTGGAAACGGTTACAGATGTCTTGTCTACCGAGCCTTTCTTTGTAGTAATTAAAACAACTCCGGCAGCGGCAGCATTACCGTACAATGCAGCAGCGGAAGGACCTGTCAACATGGAGATTGATTCAATATCTTCGGGGTTGATATCGGCAGCACCATCTGTACCCGGCTGATCGGAATAAATACTTCCGCCACCACCGTTCGACATATTGTACATCGGCACACCGTCAATCACATAAAGTGCAAGGTTGGAAGAAGTGATGGATTTGACACCACGCATAACGACACGTGAAGCACCACCGGTTGTATTAGATGAATTGATAGTAACACCCGCTACCTTACCATTCAAAGAAGAAATAAAATTGGCATCTTTGATTGTAGTCAATTCATCGCCTTTCACTTGCTGTACGTTGTATGACAAAGCCTTTTCCGAACGCTTGATACCTAATGCGGTAACAACAACTTCATCCAACACCTCAGCATCCTGTTTCAATACAATCTGATAAAAATCTTTATTAGAAGCAGCAACTATTTGAGTAGCATATCCTATATAAGAGATTTTCAGTTTGGAATTGCTGAATGCTTTGATTGTAAAGTTTCCGTCTATATCCGTAATGGTACCCGTAGAGCTTCCGTCAACAGAGATGTTCACACCGATTAACGGTTCGCCACTTTCATCGACAACTTTACCTTTGATTGTTTTCGCAATCTGTTGCGTCACTGGCTTTTGTTCAGTTATTATGATATAATTATCATGGATTTGATAAATGAAACCTGTCCCTTTCAAGATTTCATCGAGTGCGGTAGTCACAAGTGCGTTTTTCAAGTTCAGATTAACAATTGTCTTTCCTCTCAATTGAGAATTACTATAATTAATCGACATTTGAGTCTGTTTTTCCACAGTCTTCAATGCTTCAATCACAGTAATATTTTTCTGTTGGATAGTGATTTTACTATCCTTTTGTCCCAAAACAAGCGTAGGTATCATTAATAATACTAAAAAAGGAAGAAAAACTTGTTTTTGGAATACTCGTCCTGCTATTTCTTTATATTTTTGTAGCATCTTTCTCGTATTAGTAAATTGGTTATTATTTCTATTTAATCGTTAGGAGTTTGCGTCAATTAAACGCTAATATCAGGAAAGTTTTTGATTTCATATCCGGAAGGAACTGGCATTCCCTCCGGGTATTTTTTTACATGGTGTGTTAAGTTAACAATTAGACAATAGGGATTATTTTTTATCAGTTATATAGCATTTATTATCTTTAATCACATAGTGGATATCTCCTGTTACCTGCGATACAATTTTCATAATTTCATCCAAAGTCGCCTGTTTGGGAAAACGGAAACTGTATGTGTTATTATTCAAACTATGGAAACTATATACAAAAGTATAAGGATATTTACGTTCAAGTCTCGTAAATATGTCTTCCAAATGCGCATCACTAAATACAGTTTCTCCCCGTTGCCAAGCCAGTACATCATCAACTTGTGATTGTTGCAAACTACTTTTCTTCGTCAACTTATTATAAGATAACTGTTCATTGGGTTTCAATATAACACTTGAAATCAAATTATTATATTCCACTTTTACACTACCCGAAATCAAAGTAGCATGTACTTCTTCATTTTCCGAATAAGAGTTTACATTAAATTCCGTACCTAAGGCTGTCACCTGAAAATCAGCACCTTTTACTATAAATGGATGTTTTTTATCTGGCTTCACCTTAAAATAAGCCTCTCCCATCAGGTAGACACTTCTAGTTTCACCATTAAAACTCTCCGGGTAGAACAAGGTACTTTTAGAGTTTAGCATTACAGAACTGCCATCCGGCAAAGTCAATTCACGTATTTCCGCAGTTGGTATATAACATTCTATCAAATCACCGGAAAAATCCCCTTTCTCTAAAAGTAAATAGATAGAAACTGACGATACTGCCAACAACAGCGCTGCAACCACCTGCCAAACCCGTAATATATATTTCTTCTGTGATGAGGCAGGCCGGATACCTATATTTTGTTGCATACGCCGTATGGATTGCTTCATTCCTTGGGGAACTTTCTCCTGATCAGCTTCCTTCCAAAGAGTATTAAGAGCTTCCATCTTCTCCTCAGCATGGTCTTCGTCTGCCAACCAGTGCCGGAATTGCTTCTGCACTGAAATCGGATAATCATTTTGACTAAACAGTTCTATTACTTGTCGAATATAATTCTTCATCATTATTTCTTTTTTATTTCGGCCTTATACTTTAAAGACAACTAAAAACAATGTACTACTTAAAGATGCTAACAAAAAAATTAAAAAAAGAAGTATTTTCTTTAGGTCTATTAATGCCAAATAGACTTGATGTTCCACTGTACGAATAGAAACACCAAATTTTTCCGCAATATCTTTATAGCTTAATCCTTGGAATCTGCTGGCTTCAAAAATCACCCTCCGACGCTCGGGCATCTTCGCCAAAGCAAGCCGGAGTATCATAAGCAACTCTTTATAATAGATATTCTTCAGAGCCTGGTCATCTTCTATTATTTCGCAAAGTATCGCATTCTCCGCAAAATCTGCCTGATAGTCCTGCTCGATACGCTGATGCTTAAACATATTAAGAATGATGTTCCGTGTTGCTACAAAAATATACCCATCCAATTTATCATTGGGGGTTTGCCATATTTCCGGTTGTTGCCAGAGTTTGCAAAAAACATCTTGTGCGACATCCTCTGCATCTTCATCCGACTTTAACAACCGCCGGGCAAAATTTTTCACCTTAGGAAAGTTAGTGGTAAAAAAAGACTGGAAGTCTTTTTCCATTTGTTTTTGATTATTTTCCATCATAATACATAAAAGTAACAACGGGCAAATTAAGCACATTGACAGCAAAAAAACAACAGTAATATTGTTTTTTATCAAATAAGAAAAAATAAGAAAAACCAATTGATAAGAATATCACCGGACAATATTAAATAATAGAGAAAAGATAAATCTCTAAAATCGTGCTTTTATGCTCAAAATTCTTAAACCTGTGCATTTTTTACTCGGTTTTCTTGTCAGAACCAAGTGTTTGAGTAATTTTGCACGCTGATAGTTAACCGGATAGTTTGGATAGCAAGAGATTACTACTTGACTACTGGCTGCTAACTTGTAGAAATACTAATACTAAAATTTATAGCATGAGTTTGAAAATTGTTGTATTGGCAAAACAAGTTCCTGACACACGTAATGTCGGGAAAGATGCCATGAAAGCCGACGGAACGATTAACCGTGCGGCACTTCCCGCCATCTTCAACCCCGAAGACCTGAATGCCCTTGAGCAAGCGCTTCGATTGAAAGATGCTCATCCAGGCTCTACCGTAACCATCCTGACAATGGGACCGGGACGGGCAGCCGACATTATTCGTGAAGGACTTTTCCGTGGTGCAGATAACGGCTACTTGCTGACCGACCGTGCTTTCGCTGGTGCAGATACACTGGCTACTTCTTACGCACTGGCTACTGCCATCCGCAAAATCGGTGACTGTGACATTATTATCGGTGGTCGTCAGGCTATCGACGGTGATACCGCACAGGTAGGTCCTCAGGTAGCAGAGAAGCTGGGATTGACGCAAATCACATACGCAGAAGAAATTCTGGAAGTGGGTAAAGACAAGATTAAGGTAAAACGTCACATCGACGGTGGTGTTGAAACAGTAGAAGGCCCGCTGCCTATCGTGATTACCGTAAATGGTTCTGCAGCTTCCTGTCGTCCGCGCAACGCGAAACTGGTTCAGAAATACAAACACGCCAAGACTGTCACTGAAAAGCAACAAGGCAACCTTGATTACACTGACTTGTATGACAAGCGCGACTACCTGAATCTGGCAGAATGGAGCGTAGCCGACGTAAACGGCGACCTTGCACAATGCGGTCTGTCCGGTTCGCCCACCAAAGTGAAAGCCATCCAGAACATCGTGTTCCAGGCTAAAGAGAGCAAAACCATCAGCGGCAGCGACCGTGACGTGGAAGACCTGATTGTTGAACTATTAGCTAACCACACCATCGGATAATCATGAATAACTTATTTGTATATTGCGAAATAGAAGAAGGTAACGTTGCAGACGTTAGTCTCGAACTTCTGACCAAAGGTCGTTCGTTAGCCAACCAGTTGAACTGTCAGCTCGAAGCTGTGGTTGCCGGAAGCGGCCTCAAAGAGATTGAAAAACAAATCCTTCCTTACGGAGTAGACAAACTTCACGTTTTCGACGGTGAAGGACTCTATCCTTATACTTCACTTCCTCACACTTCTATCCTTGTGAACCTCTTCAAAGAAGAGCAACCGCAAATCTGCCTGATGGGTGCTACCGTTATCGGTCGTGACCTCGGTCCGCGTGTTTCTTCTGCTTTGACCAGCGGACTGACTGCCGACTGTACTTCACTCGAAATCGGTGACCACGAAGACAAAAAAGAAGGTAAGACTTACAAGAACCTGTTGTATCAGATTCGTCCGGCATTCGGCGGTAACATCGTTGCTACGATTGTGAACCCGGAACATCGTCCGCAGATGGCGACCGTTCGCGAAGGTGTGATGAAGAAAGAAATCCTCTCTCCTAACTATCAGGGAGAAGTAATTCGTCACGACGTGAAGAAATATGTAGCCGATACGGACTATGTAGTGAAAGTTATCGAACGCCATGTAGAAAAGGCTAAGAACAACCTGAAAGGTTCTCCGATTATCGTAGCCGGCGGTTACGGTGTAGGTTCGAAGGAAAACTTCGACCTGCTGTTCGACCTCGCTAAAGAGCTTCATGCAGAAGTAGGTGCCAGCCGTGCTGCTGTCGACGCAGGTTTCGCAGAGCATGACCGTCAAATCGGCCAGACAGGTGTAACGGTTCGTCCGAAACTCTATATCGCTTGCGGTATCTCCGGACAAATTCAGCATATCGCCGGTATGCAGGAAAGTGGTATCATCATCTCCATCAACAACGACCCGGATGCTCCGATCAACACGATTGCCGATTACGTAATCAACGGAAGTATCGAAGAAGTTGTGCCGAAGATGATTAAGTATTATAAACAAAATAGCAAGTAAGGAAAGATGGCTAATTATTATACAGACATACCGGAACTCAAGTTTCACTTGAACAATCCGATGATGAAACGTATTTGCGAACTTAAAGAACGCAATTACAGAGATAAAGATGAATTCGACTATGCTCCGCTGGACTTTGAAGACGCTGTAGACTCTTACGACAAAGTGTTGGAGATTACAGGAGAAATCACAGGAGAAATCATCGCCGCCAACGCAGAAGGCGTGGACGAAGAAGGCCCTCACTGTGCCAACGGACGTGTAGAATACGCTTCAGGAACCAAACAGAACCTGGACGCTATGGTGAAAGCCGGCTTGAACGGCATGACCATGCCACGTAAATTCGGCGGTCTGAACTTCCCGATTACCCCATACACCATGTGCGCGGAAATCGTGGCTGCTGCCGACGCAGGCTTCGGTAACATCTGGTCTTTACAGGACTGTATCGAAACATTGTACGAATTCGGTACATCTGACCAGCACAGCCGTTTCATCCCTCGTGTATGCCAAGGCGAAACCATGTCTATGGACTTGACAGAACCGGATGCCGGTTCCGACCTTCAATCCGTTATGCTGAAAGCTACTTATAGCGAAAAAGACGGATGCTGGTTGCTGAACGGTGTAAAACGTTTCATTACGAACGGTGATGCTGATATTCACCTGGTACTGGCTCGTTCGGAAGAAGGAACAAGAGACGGTCGTGGTCTTTCTATGTTCATCTACGACAAGAATGAAGGTGGTGTGAACGTACGTCGTATCGAAAACAAACTCGGTATCCACGGTTCTCCTACTTGTGAATTGGTATATAAGAATGCCAAAGCTGAACTTTGCGGTGACCGCAAACTCGGTTTGATTAAATATGTAATGGCTTTGATGAACGGTGCCCGTCTGGGTATTGCCGCACAATCCGTAGGTTTGAGCCAGGCTGCTTACAATGAAGGATTGGCTTATGCCAAAGACCGTAAGCAATTCGGCAAAGCTATTATCGAATTCCCGGCAGTATACGACATGCTGGCTATCATGAAAGGCAAGTTGGATGCCGGACGTGCATTGCTATATCAAACAGCCCGCTACGTAGATATCTACAAAGCGCTGGATGACATCGCCCGCGAACGTAAACTGACTCCTGAAGAACGTCAGGAACAGAAAAAATACGCTAAATTGGCCGACAGCTTCACTCCTCTTGCCAAGGGTATGAACTCTGAATATGCCAATCAGAACGCCTATGACTGTATCCAGATTCACGGCGGTTCGGGTTTCATGATGGAATATGCTTGTCAACGCATCTATCGCGACGCACGTATCACCAGCATCTACGAAGGAACAACCCAGTTGCAGACCGTAGCCGCTATCCGTTACGTGACTAATGGTTCTTACATCGCTACTATCCGCGAATATGAGGCTATTCCTTGCTCACCGGAAATGGAACCGTTGATGTCTCGTCTGAAGAAGATGGCTGATAAGTTCGAAGCAAGTACGAACGCTGTGAAAGAGGCACAAGATCAGGAATTGCTGGACTTCGTTGCCCGCAGACTGATGGAAATGTCCGCTACCATCATCATGTGTCACCTGTTGATTCAAGATGCCAGCAAATCTTCAGAGCTGTTCTCCAAATCCGCACATGTATATTTGAATTATGCAGAGGCAGAGGTAGAAAAGCATACAAATTTCATCGAAAACCTCGATAAAGAAGACTTGGCTTTCTACAAAAAGTAAAAGATTAAGTACCAATAATAAAAAAAGCATCCCTTCTCACGAAGAGGATGCTTTTTTATTTGTCATATTCTGTCATTTTTCATTATTATTCTATACATTTGTCAGGGAGATAAGTAATTTTTTAATCAGTAACCAGAGATAGAGAAAGAAATATGGCACTCAAACCTTCATATGACGACAAACTACATTTATCAGGATTATCAAATACGGAAATTCTTATATTAGCTCTTGAGGCTTCTCAAAAACTTGAATGGAACATCGAAGAAATTGCTCCGGAATGGCTCCGTTTTGAAGTCCCTATAAATATGCACACCAGCGGAGAAGAAATAACTTTCACTCTCGGAAAGGAAGGTGACGGAGAGATATCCATCCACAGTGAATGTACTTCCATACAATTTGTAGATTATGGAAAGAACAGGAAGAATATCCAAAAGTTACAAGAGATAATGGAAGAAGTAAGGGCTACCCTGCTCCCGGAAGAACTTACCCAAAAAGCAAATAAGCTGAAAGAAGAATTTAACCGTCCGCTCACAGAAGAAGAAAAAGTATATATAGAAGAGGAAAAGAAAAAAGGTTCTCTCTTGTCTTTCTTTATTCCACGCAAAGGATTTATAGCAACGCCTATCCTGATAGACATCAACATTCTGGTATTTATCCTGATGGTCGCTTCGGGAGTGGGAGTATTTGAGCCCGGCACATTGGCGCTGTTAAAGTGGGGAGCCGACTTCGGACCGCTGACCCTTACAGGCGACTGGTGGCGCACGGTGACCTGCAACTTCATTCACATCGGTGGTTTCCATCTTGCGATGAACATATATGCCTTCATGTTTGTCGGCCTTTTTCTGGAACAACTGATAGGAAGCCGCCGGATGTTCGCTTCTTATCTCCTGACCGGGCTATGTTCGGCCGTATTCAGCCTATATATGCATGCCGAGACAATCAGCGCCGGAGCTTCCGGGGCAATCTTCGGACTTTACGGCATATTTCTTGCCTTCCTTTTATTCCACGGCATTGCCAAAGAACAACGAAAGGCATTACTAACCAGTATCCTTATTTTCGTCGGCTACAATTTGGTTTATGGGATGAAAGAAGGAATTGACAATGCAGCACACATCGGCGGATTATTAAGCGGCTTCTTGCTGGGAATTGTCTATGTATTCAGCTATAAGTTCGAAAAAGCCGATGCACAGCGAACCGTATCCATCATCGGAGAACTAGGCATATTCTGCATTTTCCTGTTCAGTTTCATTATACTTTGCAAGAATGTCTCGCCCCTGTATCAAGAGATACGTCAGGAGTGGGACAACGGAATCGTAGAAGCCTATCTTAACGGAGAACTGGAAGAAGAAAACGATGATGAGACAAACATGAATTCTTCCGATGACTCTTCCGGCAGGCAGTTTCCTTCATATGTTCCCGTTGGTAATAACGATACATGGCTTTCTTACTACGATGCAGAAACAAATTTCAGTTGCCAGTATCCGACCAACTGGAGGAAAATTACAGGAGGACAAGGGCTAACTCCCAGTTCGCAACCACCATTACTCAGACTCGTCAACGGAGCCAACCAACTGACAGTTACTTCTATTACCTATGATACACAGAAAGAATTTGAACATACAAAAGAATTATCGCTTATTCTCCCGAGAAATGCACAAGGGCAACCATCGGAAGACTACAAGCAAAGCGATGTCAACATCAATGGGCTATCCATGACAAGGACTACCAATCCTTTACACATCGGTGCACCCGATGAACCGGAAGAAGATATACAACAAATTGTATTAAAATATTTTCAGGAGAGTAAAAAAAGAATCTTTAGTATTGTCATGCTCGTCTATGACGAAGAAGCGAAACCCGATATAGAAGCCATCGCATCAAGTATTCAGATAACCAAATAAAGAGAATATGAGAGTATATATCCAAGTCAAACAATTAGGAAAGCGGAAGTGCAGCATCGAAAAGATGCCCGTCGATTTTCCTGCTCCTCCTGCCCATGTAGGGGAGTTGATTGAAGCCATCGTCAGTTGGCAAGTCAGTGAATACAACGAACGCTTGCAACAAAGCGAAGTGCTGAAATACCTCACCCGGGAAGAAGTGGAAGATAAAGCTGCATCCGGTAAGGTAGGCTTCGGGGTAAATTACAACGGCAAGCCCGCTGCAGAAGCCGAAGCTATCGCCAATGCCCTGCAATCCTACGAAGACGGAATTTTCCGTATCTTCATCGACGACGCGGAAGCAGGAGATTTATCCTCTCCTATCCTAGTGAAAGAAGAATCCACACTGACTTTTATCCGGCTAACCATGCTGTCAGGAAGATTGTGGTAATTCATATCCCATAAAAGAAAACACTTAAAAAACAAATAGAATCATGAGACTCATTTATAATGAAGCATTAAATAAACGGATACTTCCGTACTTGGAGAAATTAACCAAGAAGAAAAGTAGTTTGGATAAAGAGACCCGCACCTTGTTTGATATATTTATGCTATACTTTGATATGGATACCCGGTATGGCACATATAGCGACAAGCTGGAGCCTTGCATTATAAGTATTATCAAGGAAGAGAAAATCAAGAGCGTAGCCAATCTCTTCGACGGAAAGCTGAACAAACTACTCCTCTATTTATTGGGGAATGAATACGCACATCTGTTTCACACTTATCTGAAGCTCAAAGCGCATTGTCCATACACACATGGATATTCAAGACGGTCGCAACGCGCCGTCAATCCTTATCTGCACTTCTCCCATGTGATAGACGCGCTGACGCAATTCCTAAAACTTCGCGCTACCGGCTTCACAGACCAAGTCATACTGAACGGTGGAAATACGCCGGAAGAAATAGAAGCATACAAAGACTGCATGAGCTGCGAAGACTGGATAGCCGCCCAAATAGCAGAAGGCAACCAAACCGTTATTGACTACCTGCACAATGTACTGACCAGCGAAAATAACGCCAACCGCCTTAATCAGGGACATCTTAAAGCTATCGCAGTGAGCGGGCACCGTCCATTGCTGGAACTGGAAGGGAAATTACTGTTGGCAGCCAAACTACAGGAAGGACTTCGGCAAGCTATCGTCGAAACAATGGACGAAGGATGTCCCGAAAGTTATTTATACCTGCTCTCCGTGATTTACGATAACGGCCTGCAACGGTTTGCTTCCGTAAAACGAGGCATCGCAGTCAGCACGGGAATCGGCGAGCAGGACGGCAGCGAACGTGTCACCAATAAATATGTAGAACTAATCCTGAAATTCCTGAAGAATCAGGACGAGGCACGCAAAGCCCTTCAAAGCAAAGATACCATCGATCTTTATCTGGCTTTATGGAGTATTGGGTTTTATAATACAAACGATATTCAGGCACTTGCATCGGACATCATCAGGAACGGAGCCAAACATCAAGTACAGACTTACCTTTATTTCCTGCGTTGTACGCAACACTCCGCCATGAGTTATTGCATCAGCAAAGATGCCTTTGAGAAGTGGCACAGTGCCCCGTCGGTCGTGGCAGCTATTCTCCCACTCTATCTCTCTGATTTTTATCTTAGCCGATATGGCGGGCGTGAAGACCCGAAACTTACCGATTACTTTGAGAACAGGGAAGAAGCCGTGCGCCACTATGGATATTTGAAGCAAATCTATCAGTCTATCTCAACCAAAGAAACCTATGCTCCTTATATATTTCCGTGGGAAAGCACGCAGCTCACCCGTTCAGAAGTAGTTCTCAAAATGGCATATATCATTTGGATGCTGAATGATTCTGCCATGAAAGATGACCTTTGCAGTTATCTGGTATCCTTGGATTCTTATATGCGGGCAAGCTATATCGGTATCGTACTGAATCCGCCCACCAGTCCGCTGCAAGAAGAATATATACTGCAATCACTGGGCGACCGTTCTCTGGATGTACGCAATGAGGCCTACAAAGTATTGTCTGAAATGGCCTTATCGCCCGAACAGAATCAGAAAGTGGAAGAGTTGCTTCGTTTCAAATATAGCGAGATGCGTATCAACGCTATCAACCTGCTGATGAAACAGCCGAAAGAAGAACTGGCCGGCAGCATCCGGCGATTGCTTACAGACAAAGTGGCCGAACGCCGCCTGGCAGGACTGGATATGATGAAGACAATTCATAATGTAGATTTTATGCAAGACATCTATCAGGAACTTCTTCCTGCCATCAAAGAAATTCAGAAACCGAACGCTAAAGAAAAGGTACTGATAGAATCCTTGATTGGTGACGGAACGGAGAAGAAAGCCACGCAGCACTACACCAAAGAAAACGGTTTCGGCCTGTACAATCCTGATTTCGAAGTAAGCCTGCCGGAAATTGCGCCGGACAAAGGATTCAATGTCAAGAAAGCATTCGAGTTTATCGGCTTCGGAAGAGCCAAACTCACTTTCGAAAGATTGAGTAAATACATCTCTGCGCACAAAAACGACGAGTTTAAAAACGACTACGGAGAAGCACGCCTGGTGGGCAATAGTGTGTTGATGAGATGGAGTAACTATGGCGGTTTGAACGGCCTTGGGCTTCCGGAACTCTGGCAGGATTTCTACGAGCGTGAAATCGGAAGTTACGAGAAATTGATGATGATGAGTTTCATGCTTGCATCAACAGGCGTTGCCCAGGATAATGACGACTACGACGAGGAAGATGAAGAAGACAGAAAAGCCGATATTAAATCAGCCAACAGTTTTGAACCGCTTGTCAACAAGATGTATGCGGGTTTCACCTATCGCGGATTGCAAAAGGTACTCCGGAAATTGCCTTATTATGAACAGATGGAAAATATTATCGACGCGCTGACCTATGAGTACAGAGACGAAACAGTTTATCAGCGAATGGCTGCCAATATGTTGCTCCAACTGACACCCTTACTCGATACAAAGAATATCTTCCGCCAATATACGAGCAAACACGCATGGCTCAGAGACAAACTGGAATACGGAGAAAAGCTCATTGTTTATCCGATACACAACAATAAGTTTGTCCAGTTCTGGCTTGATACACCCAGCAGGCCGATAGACGACGCCTTGTTTACCCGCTACTTCACCGTGCGCTATCAGCTCTACAAGCTCACCAACTATATGGAGCATACCCCCGAACTGGAAGAAACCGATTCCTATCTGCAATGCGTGGACTTTGCCCGTGCCTGGATGCTGGGATTGATTCCGACAGAAGAAGTATATCGTGAACTGATAGCCCGTGTCAACTCTCCCAAACAAATCAAGAATATCACTCTGGTATTGAACGAGAACCGTCGTTTCAATGAAAGAGACAGGGAGTGGATGACCTATATCAAAGATTTCAACTTCTCTCTCTTCCGGCCACTGCTGCAAAAGGTAGTCAACCGTATCCTGGACATAGAACTGTCACGTGGAGATTCCGAAACGCAGGTTACCCGTCTGGCCGAAGAATTGACTTGTGTCTATGGTGCCGAAACATTTATCCGTATCCTGCAAGCATTTGGCAAAGATACGTTCATACGCGACAGTTATAATTGGCGGAACACGAAACGGGGAGTATTGAGCAGCCTGCTCCATGCTTGCTATCCGTTGCCGGCAGACACAAGCGACCATCTCAAGAAACTGGCAAAGCAAGCAGAAATCAGCGACGAACGTCTGGTAGAAGCTGCCATGTTCGCCCCGCAATGGATTGAACTCACCGAGCAAGCCATAGGATGGAAAGGACTGACAAGCGCAGCATACTATTTCCACGCCCATACCAACGAGACTTGCGACGACAAGAAGAAAGCAATTATCGCCCGCTATACTCCGATTGACGTAGAAGACCTCAGGGATGGTGCTTTCGACATCGGTTGGTTCAAAGATGCTTTCAAAACGATTGGCAAACAACGCTTTGAAGTAGTCTACAATGCCGCCAAGTATATTTCATGCAGCAACAGCCACACCCGCGCCCGCAAATTTGCGGACGCCACCAACGGCGCAGTGAAAGCGGCGGATATAAAGAAGGAAATATCAGCCAAGCGCAACAAAGATTTATTGATGAGCTACGGCCTCATCCCACTAGGAAAGAAAGCGGATAAAGAGCTGTTGGAACGTTACCAGTTCCTGCAAAAATTCCTGAAAGAAAGCAAGGACTTCGGCGCGCAAAGACAGGAAAGCGAAAAGAAGGCAGTGGGTATCGCTCTGCAAAACTTAGCCCTCAACTCCGGTTACGGTGACGTCACCCGTCTGACCTGGAGTATGGAAACCGAATTGATTAAAGAACTTCTCCCCTACCTCTCTCCGAAAGAAATAGAAGATGTAGAAGTGTATGTGCACATTAATGACGAAGGCAAAGCGGAAATCAAACAAATCAAAGCCGGAAAAGAGCTTAACAGTATGCCTGCCAAGTTGAAAAAGCATCCGTATGTAGAAGAACTGAAAGCGGTACACAAGAAACTGAAAGACCAGTACACCCGCTCCCGCATTATGTTAGAACAAGCTATGGAAGACTGCATCCGTTTTGAAGAGAACGAGCTTCGCAAACTGATGCAGAACCCTGTTATCTGGCCGTTATTGAAGCATCTTGTCTTTATCTGTAACGGACAGGCAGGTTTCTATACCGACGGATTACTGGTGACGGCAAATGCCGTCTGTCTCCCGTTGAAATCGAAAGACGAATTACGTATCGCCCATCCTACCGACCTGTACGCAAGCGGTGACTGGCATATGTATCAGAAATTCCTGTTCGACAAAGCCATCCGCCAACCTTTCAAACAGGTATTCCGCGAACTTTATGTGCCTACTCCGGAAGAGGAAAACGCCACACAGTCCCGCCGCTATGCCGGAAATCAGATTCAACCGCAGAAAACTGTCGCCGTACTGAAAGGACGCCGATGGGTGGCCGATTATGAAGACGGACTTCAGAAGATATATTATAAAGAGAATATCATCGCTACCATCTACGCCATGGCGGACTGGTTCTCTCCTGCCGACATCGAAGCCCCGACCTTGGAATATGTCTGCTTCCACAATCGCAGGGACTATAAACTAATGAATATCTCGGAGATTCCGCCCGTTATTTTCTCTGAAGTAATGAGGGATGTGGACTTGGCGGTCAGTGTAGCCCATGCCGGAAGTGTTGACCCGGAAACCAGTCACTCTACCATCGAAATGCGCAGCGCATTGGTGGAACTGACGATGCCTTTATTCCATCTCAACAATGTGAAGGTAAAAGGCAACTTTGCCCATATAGAAGGCAAACTGGGTAAATATAACATCCATCTGGGCAGCGGTGTGATTCATCAGGAAGGCGGTGCGCAGATTGCAGTTCTTCCGGTACATTCGCAAAGCCGCGGACGCTTGTTCCTGCCTTTTGTAGACGAAGACCCGAAAACAGCCGAGATATTGACAAAGATTATCTTCTTCGCAGAAGACAATAAGATAAAAGACCCGAGTATCCTGAACCAAATTAAATAAGGACGATATGGCAGAAAATTTATTAATCAGCACAGGAAGCAAAGAGGAGAAATATCGCGAGCTACTTCCACAACTACATGCTTTAGTAAGTACGGAAACGGATTTCATAGCCAATCTAGCCAATGTTGCGGCAGCCTTGAAGCAGACTTTCGGTTTCTTCTGGGTAGGCTTTTATATTGTAAAAGGAGATGAACTTGTATTAGGGCCTTTTCAGGGGCCTATTGCCTGTACACGTATCCGAATCGGCAGAGGGGTTTGCGGAACAGCCTGGAAAGAAGTCCGGACACTGATTGTTCCTGATGTAGAGCAATTTCCCGGACACATCGCATGCAGTTCGGATTCAAAATCGGAAATCGTAGTGCCGATGATAAGGCAGGGAGAAGTAGTCGGAGTATTGGATATAGACAGTGATACACTGGATAGTTTCGATACGGTTGACGCACGCTATCTGGAAGAAATTTGCACATACATCGGATAACTGCGGGCGTGCCGCTATCATACAAAAAAACAGAGGCTCTGATTGAATGAAACAGAGCCTCTGTTTTATATAAATAGAGGCTCTATTTGCACCAAACAGAGCCTTCGTTTTTTTACCAGTCCACATCTTCTATTTCCTGTTTCCGATACAACAAGAGTTGATTGCGAAGTGAACTCATTTCACGTTGCATCTCTTCCATCCTTTCCAGTAAATGGTGGATGGCGTCGATGCCTTCCATGTTGATGGACAGGTCGTAGTACATTCTGCTATAACGTTCTACGCTCGGAAGTTCCGACAAAAGCAGATAATGTTCACCGCCTTCGGTATGTACGTTAATCAAACCGCCTTCTTCCAACAGTTCTATGAATGAAGGCTCGATATGACATTTGTGACAGTATTCACTGACAATAATTAATTCGGTCTGCATAGTACTCATTCTTTTTAGTTCATACTCTGTAACTCGCGGAACAACTCTTTCTGTCTGTCCGTCAAGTTCGTAGGAATCTTGACAGAATAGGTCACAATCAAGTCACCGAATTGTCCTTCCTTCTTATAAACCGGGAATCCCTTTCCTTTCAGACGGACTTTCGTGCCGTTCTGTGTTTCCGGTTTTATCTTCAGTTTCACCTTACCGTCCAACGTGTCGACCAGCTTTTCACCACCCAATACGGCTGTGTAAAGGTCTACTTCCACATCTACATACAAATCGTCACCCAAGCGCTTGAATACAGGGTCTTCGGCTATGACGAAAGTAATGTACAGGTCGCCCGCAGGGCCGCCGTTGATACCTTCGGCTCCGTAGCCTTTCAGTTTAATCACTTGTCCGTTGGCTACACCGGCAGGGATAGTGATACGCACTTGCTTGCCATTAACGGTCAATACCTGTTTATGCGTCTGAGAAGCATCACGAAGAGACAGGTGAAGTTCGGCATTAAAGTCCTGTCCGCGGAATCCCGCAGAACCTTGTCCCCGTCCACCGCGATGTCCACCGAACATTGATTCGAAGAAATCGGAGAAATCGCCGGCATTACCGCCGGAGAAGCCTTCACCATCGGAACTGTACCAATATCCACCGTTTCCGTCAGAGAAACCTTGTCCGCCACCACCGAATCCGCCAAAACCGCCTGCGCCACCGAAGCCACCGGCTTGTTGCTGCGCCCGTTTCTGTGCTTCGAATTCATCGGCATGCTTCCAATGTTCTCCGTACTCGTCATACTTTTTACGTTTCTCGGGGTCACTCAGTACTTCATTGGCTTCGTTGATTTCCTGAAACTTATCCTTTGCACTCGGGTCATTGGGGTTCAGGTCAGGATGGTACTTCCGGGCCAACTTACGAAAAGCCTTTTTGATATCGTCCTGAGAAGCACTTTTGTCTACTCCAAGAATCTTGTAATAATCTATATAGGCCATGTTTTATGAATTTAATCGTTCATACATCATACGGCAAATAACACGCCAATCCTGCTTTTGGATGCAAATTTTAGCAAGTATTAAGTATTAGATATTAACCGTAGCTTCCGGCAAGTTTCCGTCCGCATGGCATACTACTTAATACTTCTCTTTATACTTAATCTCTTTCTGCTCCAGCATTTGAAAATCTTGTTTCTTCATGCCCAAATCATCCAACGGACGGGGTTCGTTATGGTCATTCAAATATGCTCTCAGCTTCATTTGATAAAGTGAAGTGACTACGGATTGTGAATCATCCCTATAAGGAGTTTCTATCCCGCCCAAATCCAGTATGGTCGGGAAGAAGGAACTGCTGGAAGAAACATCTTTCTCTTTATTATCCATTGCCGCCTGCCAATGTTCGGGATGAGTTTCCCGGTAACTGTCGGACATCCAGATAAGAAACGGCACATGAAGTTGATAATAAGAAGGCACGGGCGAAGCATGAAGGAACAGATGACGGGAATCGTCGAAAATATCCTCTCCATGGTCGGAAGTATAAATCATAGCGGCGTCTATCTGTTGTTTTTCCAACATACGGATGATTCTTGCCAGAAAACCATCCGTGTAACGGATAGAATTATCATAAGCGTTCACCAGATTATCACGGTATTTCCGTTCCGCGTCGACCGGATAATCCGGTGTGAAGAAAGTGTTTTCCAACGGATAGCGCTCGCGATAATTAAAGTGGGAACCGTAGGTATGAAGTACGATAAATTGCTTCGTTTCACCTTTCGCCAGTTCTTGTTCCACTAGTTTCAAAAGTTCGTCATCGGACGGATTATAGTTTGAATCAAGAGAGTCTTCTTTTATAAAATCAGAGGTGTCGGCTTCCTTTCCGAAGAAGTCGATAAATGAATGGTTGTAACGCTGATTAGAGAAAAAGGCGGTCTTGAAACCGGCTTCTTTAAAGGCGGTGATGATTCCTTTTTGGTGATAAATAGAGTCGTAGTTGCAAGCGTTGACGTCCGACATCAGCATAGGTACGCTTTTGTGTGTCGTATTCGATTCCGTCAGTACCTTCGGGAAAGCAATCAATCCTGTCTGCTGAGACAATAGTGGATTCGTCTCGCGTTCATAGCCGTACAACTGCCAGTTCAAGGCACGGGACGTTTCGCCTATTACCATCACATACACCTCACGTTCCTCTTTCGGATGGGTGGCCTTGGCATGGAAGGTAAAGTCTTTCGAGGTTTGATGATAATTCTGTGTCAAGACTGTCCGTTGGAAGGCAAGACCTACATTATAACAGACATTCAGTGGATATAAATCCGACTTCAGTTCATATCCCGAGTCTTGTACATACGCTCCGGCAAGGCTGAGAAGAGAGATTCCAAAGACTATGAAAGCCCTTTTCCGTTCTCTGTGGATGAACTCTACCGATAGTTTACGCTTGCGGATTATTGAAATCGTTCCCAAAATCAATGCAGGAACATAAAGTATGATTACGGCGATAATGGCGGGAGTCAGATTATCGAGTAGTTCGAGTGCCTCACTCGAATTGGTAGTCACCAGATTCAGGAACATATCAACAGCGATGATGGACTGTCCGAACAAATAAAGCAGTACGATTTGAAAAGCCCCGAAGAAGAGGAACAAGAATAAAATCCATAGCATCTTGCCACAGTTTCTCGACAGAGTCATCAACAGGTAATAGCAGCCGAAAGGCAACAATACATTAGCAACTTTTGCCATCACCGGTAGCGGCTCTGTAAAACAGAGGACGATGTTAGGCACTATCAAGATAAACAGGAACAGATAAAACAAGTGTTCCTGATTTTCCAGCCATTTTTTTATATTCTTAAAAAGCTTCATTGATATTAAAGATAAATCCGGTCTGGTGTTTACCAAAACCTAAGTCCAAACGTACATTTACTCTCTTTTTAAACTCCCAGCGGTAACCGAAACCGTAATTGGGCAGAATATGCTTCGGGGTAAATTCGGAAAATTTCGGAAAGATTGTTCCCGCTCCTGCCCATACAGCTACTCCATTCCGCTTCCAAACGTGTTGCCGGAGTTCTATTTGCGCATCCATCGCACACTTGTCACGATAACGGCCTTCGTAGTATCCACGCATCGAATAAGAGTTTCCCAAGGTTGCCATCAGTCCCCAGGGGGTATCTCCGTAGGTCAACAGCGTGTGGAATTGTCCTGCCAGCACTCCGCCTTTCCACACGGTGTGATAGTAACTGGTAGTCAATTCGGTGCTGCTGAATGCATATTTATTGCCGAGGAAAGCAGGACTGAACCGTTGATCCAGTCGCAGATAATATCCCCGGTAAGCATTTGTCAGGAAGTCGCGTGAGTCGTAGAGAAGGGAAAGCCCGAGACTCGTATTGGTAGTCCGTGCCGCCATTCCTTCCCATAGTTCCGGTTTTTCAAAGTCCCGTCCGTCGATGTAGTCGAATACAGCCATCGGGCCGATATAGAAATTCTTCGCCATACGGAACATGAAATCGACCTTCACTTGTGCCTGAAAACGTTTATAATCGCTTTCGTTATCGGAGTTTGCTCCATTATCATATCCCCTGCCCCAATAAAGGCTGGGGAAAGAATAAAAATAAAGGTTATAGTTCAAGCGGTATTTATCTTGTGGAAACAGATGATTTCCACGGACTCCCAATAAATAGAAGCCGACCGTAGAGACATCTCCATAGAGGGATATGTTGGAAGGGGGAAGAATCGTATCCTTATAATCGGTGCGGTATAAACCCGCTGCCACCAGTCCAAGTCCGAACTTTGTATCACTGGAATAATGAGGGCCACCTATCACGCTGAAATCAAACTTTTTATTCTTTTTTTCCTTATTGGCATCATTGAAGTAATCGAGAAACTTCTTGAAGAAGCTGCGCTTTACCACAACAGTATCTTCGGTAATTACTGATACAGAGTCTCCGGGCAGTTCAATTTCGGTAGAATGCATCTGCGCGCCAAGTGATGTTCGTGTCAGTAACAATAGCGCGAATAATATCAGCCAGTTCTGTCTAGTATTCATTGTAATAAGAAGTAGAAAACTTTCGGGACAAAGTTAGTTTCAAACTTCTTATTACAACAGAGTTTCAGGAGCTTTTGTTGCCCCATTTTTCCTTTTTAACGTTTCAAAAGTCGCATAAACTCGTCAACATCTTCTTCTGTGGTATCAAAAGAAGTTACCAGACGGATTTCATTATTATCTTCGTTCCAGAAATAAAAGAAGTAAGATTCCAGCATCCGGTCGATTTCCGGGCGGGGCATAGTCAGAAATAACTGGTTACTCTCCGCCTTTTGAGTAAAAGTTATTTTGGGGAGTTTCTTCAACTCATTGTAGAGTTTGGCTGCCATTGCATTGGCATGCTTCGCGTTTCTCAGCCAAAGGTCATCTGTCAGATAAGCCGTGAACTGGCAGGAAAGGTAACGCATCTTCGAAGCCAACTGGGCGGACTGCTTACGGATGAACCGTGCTTCCGATTGCAAGTCTTTATTGAATACGATAACGCACTCTCCCATCATTAATCCGTTCTTTGTACCACCGAAACTCAGGATATCCACTCCGCAATCTACAGTCAGTTCTTTGAGAGAAAGATTGAGGGCGGCACAGGCGTTGGCGATTCTCGCCCCGTCCATATGGACATACATACCGTTCAGATGAGCAAAGTCGGTCAGACGTTTCAATTCTTCGGGAGTATAAATCGTGCCAAGTTCGGTACATTGGGAAATATAAAGAGCCTTGGGCTGTGAATGATGCTGGTCGCCAAAGCCATGAAGGTAAGGTTGCATCAGTTCCGGGGTGAGTTTGCCGTCCGGGGTAGCAATCGGGCGAATCTGACAACCGGTCATTTTTACGGGAGAACCACATTCATCTACATAGATATGAGCGGTTTCCGCACAAAAGATGGAATGATACGGACGTGTCATTAATTGTAATGCCACGACATTGCTGCCTGTACCGTTGAACACAAATAAGGGTACGCAGTCCGGCGTAAAGGCTTCCTTTATCTTAGCTACCGCTTCTTCCGTCCATTTATCATCGCCATAGCCTAATGCATGGTCTATATTTGCCCGGTTCAACGCTTCCATCACCAACGGATGCACACCGGAATTATTATCAGAGGCAAAACTTCTCATTGTTTCCTTGCATTTTAAATTGAATTGCAAAGTAACAGATTTATTTCCAAATATACTTCTTACGCAACCAATAATCTACCCCCAGCAAAAGTAAGACCAACAAAGCTATATAGATATAAAACTTCAACAAAGGAGCTTCCGACCGAACATCTGTCTGCGGCAGGTAATCGGCAAAGTTAATATCCACATAAAAGAACAAAAAGTAAATGCCGAGTCCCAGCAATGCAAGGACTGATGTCAGCAAGGCCACCCAACTGATTTTCGCTTTTCTTTTTCTCTGTTTTTCTGCTTCCAGGCGGATATGTCCCATCATTCGATAGGAGAAATTGGAAGACAAACGTTCCACTTGCCGCCGTTCAAGTGCCTGTTTCAATGCACTTCTCATATTATCTTCTATTTTCTTCTCCGTTTCCATCTCCTCTTCTATCATTTACCATTCATTAATACATATATTTTCTTGCGGGTACGGTGCAGTCTGATTTTCACATTGCTTATCGTTATCTTCAACACCTCACCTATCTCTTCCATTGATTTCCCTTCGTAATAGAATAAAGTAATCAATGCCTTTTCTTCTCCGGTCAATTGCTCGATGGCTTTACATAAACATTCTATCTGTTCTTCATCTCTTGCCGAAGAAATCACTTCATCCGCTTTCTCATCAGGTACATTATTAATAGTATTCTCCTCAATATACAGAAACTCCGGTTTCTTTTTTCGAGTCGCTGATATAGCAGTATTATAGGCTATCCGGTAGAGCCAAGTAGAAAAACGACATTCGCCCTTATAACCGGACAAGTTTCGAAAAGCCTTCAGAAAAACATCCTGAAGCAACTCTTCCGCATCTTCAGGACAACTGACGATTTGTACTATCAACGAATATAAAGGACGGCTGTAACGGTCAAGCAACACAGAAAAATATTCTGTTTCCCCGTCCAATATTCGTGTTATATAGTATATCTCGTCTTTCTGTTCCATCTTGACCAATTAGACGCTATACATTATAAAAGGTTACAGTTTCAGAATGAAAAAATAGAATTGGAAAATAATCAGTCGTAATGTGTAACCTTTTTCCACTGTATGCGTCAAACGGTACAAAGAACGAAAATAATCACTTAAAAATAGTATAATTATGATGGATTTTATCTTGGTTCCTTTGGTGGTAGGTATTATCACATTGGGTATTTACAAATTATTCGAACTCTTTGTATGTAAAAAAGAACGGATAATCATGATTGAAAAACTAGGCGACAAGCTTAGCATGGGGGATATTAGCAGCAAATTATCTTTCAATGTCAACTATTCCCGTTCTCGGTTCACTTTCAGTAGCCTGAAAGGCGGTTGCCTGATGATTGGTATCGGTTTAGGACTCCTAATCGCTTTCTTCATTTGTTGCGCAGCTTTCCCTAATTACTCTACCGGTAGAGATGCCGCATGGAATGTATCACAGCAAGCCAGTCTCGTTTATGGTGCATGCGTGCTTTTCTTCGGTGGCATAGGTCTTTTAAGTGCTTTCCTCATTGAAATGAACATCCATAAAAAAGAAAAAGAATAAAAACTAAAATCCCCGAAGCATTGACTATCCAGTCGTTACTTCGGGGATTCTTTTGTTCTTGTTCAGGCACTAAACACCTTTAGCCAATGTAAACATTCACACAGAGATACACGTAAAGTTCTTCATCACACTGGTCGAACTCTATCTTATTCTCTCTTGACAACCATCCTAAAGCGGCGCCCAACTCTTTGTCCTTCAGCCCGGATTTTCTTTTCAAAAGTCCGTAGCCCCACTTCTCATTATTGCTAAGCAGTTGCCAAACTTTACCGGCATTCACGCCGATTTCACTTCTATTCATTTTCTACAGTTATTAAGAGGTTTAAAACATTAGGTTAAGATTTCGCCTATAAAGATAACAAATGGATACTGCGTTTGTTTATTCTATTTTGCTAAAAAGTTGTTACAAAATTCTTTTTAACACAAAAACTGCGATGTGTTCCGACACAAAGCCGTTATTAGCATATGTTAAATCAGAACTTTTCTTTGCAGATAATTGTTGTCACTCAGAAATCAAACTTTTTATATTATTCTTTTCTATGATAATCATTTTATTTTCTTATGTTTGTAATCATCTAAAAGTTGAAACATATGGAAAAAGCTGACTCTTCACCCTTGTCACGACAAGCCCTGTACGCAAACAAAAAGGAATGGAACCGGTTTCTATCCATTTTCTTATTGGCAGTGGGCATTGGTTTTACTGTATCAGGTATCATCTTTTTCTTTGCCTACAACTGGAACGACCTGCCCAAATTTGCAAAACTGGGAATTGTAGAAGTATTATTAGTATCTTCTGTCTTGCTTACCGTATTCACCCGATGGAGCAGGCTCGTCAAACAGATTCTTCTTACAGGAGCGACTTTCCTGATAGGTACGCTCTTTGCCGTCTTCGGACAAATTTATCAGACAGGGGCTGATGCCTACGACCTTTTCCTGGGTTGGACACTTTTTACTATCCTTTGGGCGGTTGCCGCCCGTTTTGCTCCGTTATGGCTGACTTTCATCGGATTACTTTGTACGACGATATGGCTGTATAATATACAAATAGCCAGTCGCGGCTCATGGGAAATGATTCTGCTTGCCAATGCAGTAACTTGGATATGCGCTTTGTCAACTGTCATCACAGAATGGATGAGTATAAAAGGGAGCCTGAATAAGCAGAATCGCTGGTTCGTTAGTCTGCTTTCATTAGCCACCATCGTACACACTTGTTATCTTATGATGGCAGCCATTGCGGACGCCAGCTTTCTCATGACATCAGCCATCTGCGAGGAAAAGACTATAATTGTTACTCTTATAAGTACTGTTCTTATATTCTCCGTAGGACTATGGTTCGGGTGGAAAGCAAAGAATCTGTTCTATCTGGCTGTTATTCCTTTTGCGACATTGATGATTCTATTGACTACATTCATATGCCACAGCGGTTTGAGAGATGTCAATCTATTCTTCTTTTCAGGAATTATGGTTATCACCGGAACAACCTTACTTATCTACATTATTCTTCAACTAAAAAAGAAGTGGTATGGCACAGAAGCATAATCTTACAATTCAAGTGGTATCCATCATCGGTGGAATACTGACTGCTATCTTCTTTCTCGGATTTCTTGCACTTGCCCGAATCCTAAGCTCCGAAATCTCATGCCTGTTAGTCGGGAGTTTATTGATTATTACTACATTAACAATCAGCCGTCTTGTCATCCGGTCTTTCCTAGATGCTATGAATATCACTTTATATATTGCAGGATACGTATTGGTTGGCTTTGGGCTTAATTATAATATGAACATACTTTTCATTGCACTTATAGGAACCAGTATGCTCACCTTCTGCCTGTCGAAAGGTTTCATCCTGCCCTTTCTTTCAGTGATTGCGTTTATCATATCCTTATTTGGAGAAATAACTCATATATTTTCTTCTTCCTATCCTCTGCAAATTGCAGTAGTTCCTGTGATGGCAGTATTCCTGTTCACCAATCTTTTCGAAGTAAAACTGCTTGCCCGGCTAGGAAATAATTTTTCCAAATATATGCCATTCCACTACGGGCAGTTCGTCTCTTGTCTTGTTTTAATGAGTGGGTTGTCAATTAATTATCTGACACAGGATATGAATTATTGGATTATATCGTGCATTCTGTCTGTATTTATATGGATAGGACTTCTTATCATGGTTCAACGGATTATGAAAGTCATGCAAGTGGATAACCCGGTACATCAGGCCGGCATCTATATTCTTTGTATCGTTATCTGTCTGCCCACTGTATTTGCCCCTTATTTATCCGGTAGCTTATTGTTAATTCTGATATGTTTCCATTATGGCTATAAAGCAGAGTGTGCAGCCTCACTCCTTCTCTTTATCTATGCTGTTTCCAAATACTACTATGATTTGAATATAAGCTTACTCATTAAGTCTATCACGTTATTCATTATTGGAATCGCATTCATTGCAGCCTGGTATTTCTTCACTCAAAAAAGAATAAGACATGAAAAAATATAGCCGGATATTAATTATTGCAAATCTTCTATTGTTACTGGGATACTTCAACTGGTCAGTTTTCAAGAAAGAACAGACTTTGAAGGATGGACAATTAGTGTTATTACACTTAGCTCCCGTTGACCCTCGTTCTCTCATGCAAGGGGACTACATGAGACTCAACTACGAAATAAACTCATCTTCGTCAGACTTTATAGATGAGCAGACTGCCACACGCGGTTATGCCATACTCCAAACGGACAGTAATCAGGCAGGTCAACTTATACGATTACAGAATGCTCTAACACCTTTGAATGATAATGAGATAGCTATCAAATACAAAATAGTAAACAGGCGGATATTTCTCGGTGCCGAATCTTTCTTCTTTGAAGAGGGACAGGATACTCTTTATCAGAATGCCATGTATGGTGGACTAAAAGTGGATGATAAAGGACAAAGTTTACTTATTGGGCTGTATGATGAGAACTTTCAACAACTACAACCGTAGTGGTGCAATGATATAAGGGATACTTATGGGAAATAAGAGAGAAAGCTCTTTTCCTGGAGATAGATATTCGAGATATATCCTGTAGTTTTTTATTTACATAAAATTATGGGCAGTGCCTATTTTTTTACATAACATACTTATCATAAAAGTCAGCAATATCCATCACCTCAATATCTGATTTATTATTCATCAAACGCCTTATTCTATTTCTGCATTGCTCTACCTTCTTGGTTTGAAATAATAATATGATTTTCTCGTGAATGGGCAGATGGGCATAAAACAGAGGTTTGGTATAGACCAACTTAGCTTTTATATCTTGAACAAAAGATGAATTCAGTTCATTAGTTTCCACTCTGAATTTAGCATCCACCAAAAGCCTCTTTTTATTACTTAGCAATGACACAAAATCCATCGTACTCTTCAGACAACGACGTTGTTTCTTTGCCTGCCCTATCTCCCATTGGTCAACATCAATCACCAAAATTGTCCTTTTGCAATCAGGTATCTTCTTTGGAGCTCCCTCACGAATTAATAAATCAGTCAAACTAACATAAAAAGGAGAGAACTGCTTTCTGAATTCCTCAGAAAAACAATAAGAGTCTATCGAAAGGCACTTACATTGCAACTTATTCGAAAACTCCATACTCATCAATCTTTTCAAAGGATTTATTAAATGATTTAAAAATCGGATCTATGTCAAGACCTAAAGCACGATATGTATATTCATAAGGAGTTTCTTCCGAATCCTCAGCTAAATAAAAGTTCAGATTATCTTGAACCTCTTCTTTAGCTGCAATGTACCGAATCGCACTTATCATGTCTGTACTATGACTTGCTACAAAAAACTTAACTCCGATTTCTTTATGAAGCAATACAATCATCCGCGCATACTCAACTATCCACTGAGGATGTAAATGCGCTTCCGGTTCATCTATAATAAGTAACGTATCTTTTTGAAGGAAACCGCTCTTCAACAGAAGTTGCAAGATAGAAAATGACTTGATTCCTGTCGCGCAGTCTTTTAAATCAAAGATTTTACCATCGATTCTTTTATAAGACAGTTTTGACTTACGGATATTTCCTTCTTCTACTATAGATTCACCATTCATTATTTGTGAAAGATTCTTAGATAAAGGAATATTTTCTCCTATATGAGAATCGCTATTCAACAAATCCGCCAAATTTTTCCAATAATCTTTATCCCTGCCATTTATCAACTGATTTCCCACTATCATAGGAGTATCAACATAAGCAACTCTTTTAATATAATGAAGCAAAGGGACATCACTTGTATCATTACCAGCAAAAGGAACTCCATATTCCTGAATAGTCCATTCCTCCGGTAATGCCCGCTTCATATAAAAAAATAAATAATCCTCAAGTAAAGAATAATCTCTTTGTTCAAGTTCCGCTAATGCAACATTAAACAAATGCTCAATCGTATTATAAAGTTTATCTAGTAATTTTTCTAAGCTATCCTGCAATTTATCATTCAATGTATCTGCTATAATCCTAGCAACACGCTTAAATGAATTTACGTCGTCTTTACTCCCTACCTCATCCACTATATCTCCATAAGATAAGAATCTTGAAAATAATTGTCCTATATATCGTAAATATACATCCTTATCTTTCACAAAGGTATGACCAATCGCATAGAACTCACCAACATCCGGTACTGCGTGTTTAACTTCACGCTCTATCTGTTTTAAAGTATCGGTATATCCAAGTAATTCTGTGTTTAAAATATTATCGACAATATCTTCATAGCGATTCGCATAATAAAACGAATAGTACAACAGTTGTGATAAACTACTTTTCCCACAACCATTAATACCGGAAACTACGGTGATTCCATTCAACGTTATATCAGCTTTCTTTACAGCCTTGAAGTTCTCTACTGACAGTTCTACTATTTTATCCATATAGATGATATTCTATTCCAATATTACACTGATATGCAAAGATAACAAACAAAAGTAGAATCTTTAAAGTTTTAGGGAAGTTAATAACAAAAAAGAGGTTGTGTCAAAACGCTGACACAGCCTTTTTTTATGCGCAAAGCCCAGACTTTCTCAAGCCCGGGCTTTGTT
>NZ_JBCOWR010000015.1:0-109159 GCF_040918965.1 Bacteroides sp. RTP21281st1_H5_RTP21281_210402
GAGTAGGTAGCCGCCGTTTTTAAGAAGCCCCTTGATTCAACGAAAGAATCAAGGGGCTTTCTGTTTTTATACATCTCGTGCGTATAATAACTATTTATGCAATTCGTATTTCCTTCCTATTCAAGTATTAAATCTTTTTTAAGACATAAAATTACTTTCTTAAAGAACAAAATCCTTTTGGACTTGTTTTAATAGTAGAGTTAAATTTAAAAGTATAAATGACGTGAACAACGGCAAACCTGTGCATTTAATTGCTACATTTGTCGTCGAATGTCAAAAGGACAATAATAAACAACTGAAATACAATGAAAGCTTCCCCGAAATTCATATTAGCTTTTCTTCTGCTGATGCTATCCTTTAGCATAAGTGGAAATGCCGGGAATCCATCTTCCTGTATTTCAGAATGTGCTTCTTCTTGTCAAATCTCCGAATCATCTTCCGGTACCAATCAACGCTCTTCTGTCAATAGTCATTCTGTGGGTTATGATAACTCTCAGGCTTTGTCTATTTCGGACGTAGAATTGGGCTTTAAGCCGGTAACTGAATCAAATGCCAATAACTACCGTCTACGCAGGATCATCGAAATAAATGATTCTTTAAAAGACACTATACATAAGTTCTTCTTGTTAAGAGAAAACTCACTTGTATTAGATCAAAGTAAATCTTACTACTCGGATAAGGATCCACATTACTCCATTATCTGTAGCGATTACTATGTATTCGCTCTAAGACGTATCCTTATTTAAAATTCCAATCTTTTTTCCCGTATTAATTTACTTTTTATACTCTGTATGAACTGTGCGCCTTTTTTATGCTTAAAAAGTCGCGGGGTCTGTAGCGCAGTGTATTATCTAATCATTTGAAATTTTCTAAATAACTAAAATTAATATCTTAACAAAAAACTTATTATGGAAACTACTAAAAAAACTCAAGTTGTAGGTATAAAGAATGCCGGTATCGTGATTATCTGCTGTTTTATTCTGGCAGTGTGTATTTACCATTTCCTGTTGGGAAATCCGTCCAACTTTATGAACAATGATCCTAACAACCATCCGTTGCCCGGCAACTTTTTGGGTACTATTTACAAAGGTGGTATTATTGTGCCTGTCATTCAGACACTGTTGTTAACCGTACTCGCATTGAGTATCGAACGCTATTTTGCTCTCCGCTCTGCTTTCGGAAAAGGTTCTTTAGCTAAATTCGTTGCTAATATCAAAGCTGCCCTGGCTGCCGGCGATATTAAGAAAGCACAGGAAATCTGTGACAAGCAACAAGGTTCTGTGGCTAATGTTGTTACTTCTACTCTTCGCAAATACGACGAGATGGAAAAGAACACTGCTTTGTCCAAGGAACAGAAACTGCTGGCCATCCAAAAAGAACTGGAAGAAGCTACCGCACTGGAAATGCCGATGATGCAACAGAATCTTCCGATTATCGCCACCATCACCACATTGGGTACATTGATGGGATTGCTCGGTACTGTAATCGGTATGATCCGTTCGTTTGCCGCTCTGTCTGCCGGTGGTGGTGCTGACTCCATGGCCTTGTCGCAAGGTATTTCCGAGGCTTTGATTAACACTGCTTTCGGTATCTTGACGGGTGCATTGGCTGTTATCTCTTACAACTACTACACTAACAAAATTGATAAGCTGACTTACGGGCTCGACGAAGTCGGATTCTCTATCGTGCAAACTTTTGCTGCTACTCATTAATTCTGCGAACCCTTTAAAATCTATTAATCATGGGTAGAGCGCAAATTAAAAAGAAAAGTACGTTCATAGATATGACTGCTATGAGTGACGTTACTGTGTTGCTTCTGACCTTCTTTATGTTGACTTCAACATTTGTGAAGAAAGAACCGGTGCAGGTGAACACTCCGGCTTCCGTATCGGAAATCAAAATCCCGGAGACAAACGTGCTCCAGATTCTGGTAGACCCGAACGGGAAGATATTTATGAGCCTCGACAAGCAGCAGGATATGCAGGCTGTTTTGGAGAGCATGGGAGAAGAGTATGGCGTCAAGTTTACTCCCGAACAGGAGAAGCGGTTTACATTGGCTTCTACTTTCGGAGTGCCTATCAGAAGTATGCAGAAATTCCTGGATCTTCCTGAAGAACAGCGGGACAAGATTCTCAAAAACGAAGGGATTCCTTGCGATAGTACCGACAATCAGTTCAAGTCATGGGTGCGCAACGCACGTATCGCCAATGCTGACTTGCGTATCGCTATCAAGGCAGATGCTTCAACTCCATACTCAGTGATAAAGAACGTTATGAACTCACTTCAGGATTTGCGGGAGAATCGGTATAATCTGATTACTTCTCTCAAAGCGACATCTGAAGAATAAAAAGGAGGAAACAGAATGAGTGCTGAAGTACAAGAGAGCGGCGGAAAAAATGGAAAGGGCAAACAGAAGAAATTTGCCGTAAGGGTGGACTTCACCCCGATGGTGGATATGAATATGTTGCTGATTACTTTCTTCATGCTTTGTACCACCCTGAGCAAACCTCAGACGATGGAGATAAGCATGCCGAGCAACGACAAGAATATTACTGAACAACAGAAGAGTATGGTGAAGGCTTCGCAGGCAATTACATTGCTGCTGGGAGCGGATAACAAGCTCTATTATTACGAAGGGGAACCGAACTATAAGGATTACACTTCGTTGAAAGAGACGAGTTACACCCCGGACGGAATACGTTCCATACTTCTTCAGAAGAACGCGGCTGCCGTGAACAAAGTGAGAGCTTTGAAGCAGCAGAAGCTTGACCTCAAGATATCAGAGGAGGAATACCGGAAACAGGTTTCCGAAATTAAGAGCGGAAAAGATACGCCGACCGTGATTATCAAGGCGACGGATGATGCTTCTTATATGAATCTGATTGACGCGCTGGACGAAATGCAGATATGCAATATAGGTAAGTATGTGATTACGGACATTGCCGAAGCGGACGAATTCTTGATTAAGAATTTTGATGCGAAGGGAGCGTTGTCGCAGAATTTGGCCGATAAATGATGTAACACCTAAAAAAGAAAAGTAAAATGGCAAAAATAGATTTGACTTCTTCGGAATGGTGTCAACTGATTTTTGAAGGCAAGAATCAGGCGTATGGCGCTTATAAGATGCGCGCCGATTCAACGAAACGGCACAATTGGGCTATGTTGGCTGTATTGGTCATCGCATTGATAGGTTTTACAATTCCTACGTTGGTGAAGTTGGCAACCCCGAAACAGAAGGAAGTAATGACGGAGGTCACGACCCTGTCGAAACTGGCAGAACCGGAAATCAAGCAGGAAGAGATGAAACGGGTGGAACCTGTTGCGCCTCCCCCGCCTGCATTGAAGAGTTCTATCAAGTTTACGGCTCCTGTCATCAAGAAGGATGAGGAGGTGCACGAGGATAATGAGATCAAGAGTCAGGAAGAACTGACTTCTACGAAGGTGGCTATCTCCATTGCCGACGTGAAAGGGAATGACGAAGCCAACGGTAAGGATATCGCGGACTTGAAGCAAGTGGTGACTCAGGCTGCGCCGGAGCCGGAAAAGGTGTTCGACATGGTAGAGCAGATGCCTGCTTTCCCGGGTGGACAACAGGAATTGATGTCTTATCTGGGTAAGAATATCAAATATCCGACTATCGCTCAGGAGAATGGAACGCAAGGGCGTGTCATTATTCAGTTTGTGGTAGAGCGCGACGGTTCTATTTCGGATGTACACGTCGCCCGTGGCGTAGACCCTTATCTGGATAAGGAAGCGGTACGCGTGGTAAAGAGTATGCCGAAGTGGATTCCGGGTAAGCAGAATGGTAAAGCGGTGCGTGTGAAGTTCACCGTCCCGGTAATGTTCAGATTACAATAAAAGATGATGAAAAGACAATTTTGGCTGATAGGAATCGTTTTGCTGCTGGCATTAAGTGCTTGCCGCTCTAAATCGAAAGAGGGACAGACGGATACGTATTCGTCCGGCGTGATAGCTATTGCGGCGGATGCGAGTTTCGAGCCTATCATACAGGAAGAGATTGATGTATTCGAGAGCCTGTATCCTCTGGCCGGGATTGTCCCTCGCTACACGACGGAAGTGGAAGCGATTAATTTACTTCTGAAAGACAGTGTCCGGTTGGCTGTCGCTACCCGGACGCTGACTGAAGAAGAGATGAATTCGTTTCACAGTCGTAAGTTCTATCCTCGTGAGATTAAGTTGGCGACCGATGCCCTGGCATTGATTGTGAACCGTGCGAATCCGGATTCTTTGTTGAGTGTACGCGATTTCCGCCGTATCCTGACGGGAGAAGCGAAGACTTGGAAACAGGTGAACTCCAACTCCGGGCTGAAGGATATTCAGGTGGTATTCGACAATAAGAATTCGAGCACCGTACGCTTTGCAATGGATTCTGTATGTGGCGGGAAACCGCTGGCTACGGAGAATGTGAGTGCCTTGAAGACCAATCAGCAGGTGATAGATTTTGTAGCGAAGAATCCCGCGGCGATAGGGGTGATCGGGGTGAACTGGCTGGGCAACCGCAGTGATACCACGAACCTTTCTTTCAAGGAAGAAATCAGAGTGATGGCGGTGAGTGCCGGAGATGTGGCGACTCCCGAAAATAGTTATAAACCTTATCAGGCTTATCTGTACTACGGCAACTATCCGTTGGCACGTCCGATTTATGCAATTCTGAATGATCCCCGCAACGGGCTGCCCTGGGGATTCACTTCTTTTATGACATCCGACAAGGGGCAGCGGATCATATTAAAATCCGGACTTGTTCCGGCTACACAGCCGGTGCGTATTGTCCATGTGAAAGACGAATAATAACTAAAATTAGAGACTATCATGAAACGAGTACAAATGTTTTTAGCTGGAGCGTTTATAGCAGTTGGGTCGCTCTGCGCACAATCATCTGATGCCGAATGGCAGGCAGGTGTCGCGAAATTGAAGGAAACTATTCAGACGAATCCGGCACAGGCTGCCGAAGAAGCTGAATATCTGATAAAAGGAAAGAATAAGAAGAATGTGGAACTTCTGGTGGCTGTCGGAGAAGCCTATCTGGATGCCGGCAAACTCACCGAAGCGCAGGAGTATGCTGCCCTTGCGCGAAAAGCGGACGGTAAATCGCCTATGGCTTCTGTACTGGAGGGGGATATTGCCGTGAAACAGAAAAATGCGGGACTTGCTTCTCAAAAGTATGAGGAAGCGATTTATTTTGATCCGAAATGTGCGGAGGCTTATCTGAAGTATGCGGATATTTATAAGTCGGCAAGCGCGAGTCTTGCCATTGAAAAACTGGAACAATTGAAAGCCCTGGAACCGTCCAACACAGCCGTAGACAAAAAACTTGCCGAGATTTATTATTTAAAGAATGATTTTAGTAAAGCGGCGGATGCTTATTCGCGCTTTGCAATGGGCCCGACGGCCACTGAAGAAGATTTAGTGAAGTATGCGTTTGCCTTGTTCCTGAATCATGACTTTGCCAAATCGCTCGAAGTGGCTAACATGGGTTTGCGGAAGAATCCCCGTCACGCTGCGTTCAACCGGTTGGCGATGTATAATTATACAGATCTGAAGCGTTTTGACGAAGCGATAAAGGCTGCGGATATTTTCTTTAATGAATGTGACAAAGCCGATTATTCGTATTTGGACTATATGTATTACGGGCATCTGCTGGAAGACTTGAAGAAGTATGACGATGCAGTAGTGCAGTATGAAAAGGCGGTTGAAATGGATCCGACGAAGACGGAGCTTTACAAGAACATCTCTGCTGCTTACGAGCAGAAGAATGATTATAAGAAAGCGATCGGTGCTTACCATAAATATTATTCCTCTCTTGATAAAGAAAAACAGACTCCGGATTTACAATTCCAGTTTGGCAGACTTTATTATGGAGCGGGTACGCAACCTGATTCGTTAACAATCACTGTCGATGAGCGCAAACAGGCTCTGGCATCTGCCGATTCTGTTTTCCAGGCCATCGCAGTAGCGGCACCGGACAGCTACTTGGGTAATTTCTGGCGGGCACGTGCCAATTCGGCACTCGACCCCGAAACAACCCTGGGACTGGCGAAGCCTTTCTATGAGGAAGTGGCTACTTTATTGGAAAGTAAAAACGACCCTCATTACAATGCTGCTTTGATTGAATGTTACAGTTATCTTGGATACTATTATTTGCTAGCCATCGAAAACCCGGCACTGAAAGCCGAAGCGAAGGCGAACAAAGATACATCCAGGGATTACTGGAGCAAAATTCTGGCTATAGACCCCACTAATGCTACTGCTAAAAGGGCATTGGATGGCATCAAATAGTGAATAATTTTAGTTGTTTGTCGTGACAGGAGAAGTGGAGAGTGATCTTAGCTTCTCCTTTTTTTTGCATTTTTTTCTGCTTTTCTATTGCTTTATTCAAAAGATTGCCTACTTTTGCAGTGTACTATTATACTAATACACTAGAATTGACTAATTCATTAAACAAAAGTACTATGATTGCAGTAGAAAATCTTTCATTTACTTATCGTAAATCGAAGCGGGCGGTGCTCCGCGACTTTTCTCTTTCATTCGAGTCGGGCAGGGTATATGGGCTGCTGGGAAAGAATGGAGCCGGAAAGTCTACTCTTCTTTATCTGATGTCCGGGCTGTTGATGCCTAAAAGTGGCAGGGTGATGTTCCACGACACGGATGTGCGTCGCCGGTTGCCGGTAACTTTGCAGGATATGTTTCTGGTTCCGGAGGAATTTGAATTGCCTTCGGTATCCTTGGTCAGCTATGTGGAGCTGAACAGTCCCTTCTATCCCCGTTTTAGTAAGGAGGATATGATTAAGTACCTTCATTGTTTCGAGATGGATATTGATATTGATCTCGGGGCGTTGTCTATGGGACAGAAGAAGAAGGTGTTCATGAGTTTCGCGCTTGCGACGAATACTTCGCTGCTCTTGATGGACGAGCCGACCAATGGGTTGGATATTCCCGGAAAGAGCCAGTTCCGCAAGTTTATCGCGTCGGGCATGTCGGATGGAAAGACGATTGTGATTTCTACGCATCAGGTTCGTGATATAGATAAGGTGCTCGATCATGTGTTGATTATGGATGAGAGCCGTGTGTTGCTCGATGAATCGACAAGTGAAATCTGTGAGAAACTTTACTTTGTGGAGAGTGACGACCGCGAGTTGGCAAAGACTGCTCTTTTTGCGATTCCTACGATTCAAGGTAACCATCTGATACTTCCCAATGTGGAAAAGGAAGAGTCGGAGATTAACCTGGAACTTCTGTTTAATGCTACGTTGGCCGCTCCCGAAGAGATAGCCCGATTGTTTCACGCTCAAAAATAAAAGACGATGATAAAAGATACTTTTTTCAGTTTGCCCCGTTTTATGAATCTTTGCCGCAAAGAGATGGTGGAGAGTTGGAGATCGAATGTGCTTCGTATCGTGTTGCTTTATGGAGTGATGACGGTGGCGATGGTTTGGAACGGATATTTTGAATACAGGCATGGATATAAAAGTACGGAAGACCCGACGTGGTCATTTCTTCTGGTTGCTTTTATATGGGGCTTGTGGATCTTCGGCTGTCTAAGCGCTTCGTTTACTATGGAGAAGATGAAAACAAAAACCAATCGTATTTCTACGTTAATGACCCCGGCAACTCCTTTCGAGAAATTTTTCTCACGTTGGTTTGTATTTACGGTGGTATTTCTGGTGGTTTTCCTGATTACTTATAAGTTGGCGGATTATACGCGGGTGATGGTTTACTCGTTGGCCTATCCTGAAAAGTGGTTTATTTCTCCTGTTGATTTATCTCATTTGGTCGGCAAAAAAAGCTATTATGCATTGTGTAGAACCGGATGGGAATTTGGGGCGTTGATGGCAGGATATTTCTTCGTTCAATCTTTATTTATTCTGGGTAGTACTATATGGTCTAAAAACTCATTTCTGAAAACATTTGCATCGGTAACGGTTATTGTACTGGGATATTTTGGAGTCGGTGCTTTTATGGGTAAGATGTTGTTGAAGAGTGGTGTGTATTATTCTTTTTGGGATGATATTGCGATGTCCGATGAAGCTATGTGGGGATTATTAATTGCTGTCAGCATATTCTTTACCTTGTTTAACTGGATCCTTGCCTACTTCCGTTTTAAGGAATCAGAAATTATTAACCGAATGTAATCCTTAGCTTATGAATTTTAAAGAAAGTAAAGCCATTTATTTACAAATTGCAGATAGAATCTGTGATGAGATATTGCTGGGGCAGTATCCGGAAGAAGAACGTGTACCTTCGGTCAGAGAATATGCTGCTATTGTAGAGGTGAATGCCAATACGGTGATGCGTTCTTTTGATTATCTCCAGGTACAGAATATTATTTATAATAAACGTGGTATAGGGTATTTTGTAGCTTCGGGAGCAAAGGAGTTGATTCATTCTCTTCGCAAAGAAACTTTTTTGAAAGAAGAGTTGGAGTACTTTTTTCGTCAGCTTTATACGCTTGATATTCCGATGAAAGAGATAGAACCAATGTATCGTGAGTTTATAAAAAAGCAGAAATAAAAACGAAATATTATGAAACGTACTACTTATATATTAATAGGGCTTATTGTCTCCGGATTGATTGTCATTATTGCATCTATTATTTTCATTTCTACATCCGAAAAACCATATCCTGAGAATGGTCTTTTCGTAGGAGGAGAGCTGGTTGAAATGAATATGGATGGTATACATGTGGTGAAGATGTTTGTCAGCCAGTCCGAAGATAGTAAAGAAAGGAGGATTTACATGAATGGAGATGTGAAGATGTCAAGTCCTTCTGCGGCAGGGGAAAGAAAGATTGTCTATCCGAAGAATGAATATCTGAAAGTTAACCGGATGAATGACACGTTATTGATGGAATTTGATTTTAATAACCGTAATATTCCGAAGAAATTCCGTAATAAGGATTATATGTATGCGACCGGAATAGATGTCCAAATGTCTGTAGATTCGTTAAATAGCCTTTTTATCAATACGCAAGGTTTAAGGCTGAATTTGAAGGAGGTGAAAATGGATTCTTTGTTTGTGCATGCCATTTATCAGAAAGTATTGCTTGATTCTTGCCAATTCCGTTCTTTTAGTATAGATGGAGAAGAATTGAGGTTTACGGCAAAGGATAGTAAAATGGAAAATTTCTATCTGAACTTGAATAGTGCATGGGACTGGGGAATTGAAAACTGTGACATAGATACGGAGTATCTTAGAGGTAGCGGAACACATCGTAACGCTTTACAGGTAGGAGAATGCAAGCGTGTTATGTGGACTCCGACGGGGAAAGATGCCCAGTTGCAGTTGTACCTTCAGGAGAAAGCGGAAATTATAGTGAATCCGTAATAGAAACTAGACATAGCTAAAACAGAAAAGGAGCAATTATGAATTTATTTCATTTTGCTCCTTTTTATATGGTAGTTATTATTTTACAGTGCTTTAGTCAGTGTAAAGCAGTCAATATCAGGTGCCCAGTTATAGCTGTTACCCATACGAATGGTATTATATCCGGCTTTCAGTTCAACAGGGATGGAGATTTGATTGTGTTTATTATCCTCTCCCAATGAATCAATTTTGGTAATAATGCCATTGACATCTACTTCCAACTGACGTCCTTTACCGAATGAATAGTAAACAGTCATGTTGTAGCGTCCGCCGTCTCCACTGTACACTTCGCTCCATTCAGCATAGTTTTCCGGTTGTCCGCCGAGGAATCCCACTTTCATTTTGCCGGATGCTTCCTTGTCGTTAGCATAAATAATACCTTTAGGATTCTTACCCAAGTCGTTGAAGAGAGGTAAGTATGCCCATTCTGCTTCATATAGAGTCGGTTCCAGGCGTGTTTCGCCTTCCATGCGGAGGAACATGGCGCTACGGGCGGGCAGAGTTTGTTCAAAGTTGCCGGAGAAGCTACCGAGATCATCATGCTTTACCAAGTCACGTACTTTCACATTTCCGTCAAATTCCAAAGAAGAGAATGGAACGGAAAAAGTGCATACCGTATCAGAAGGATTGTATAATGCCACTGCACGTACATTACCGCGCTTCTGCTCGATGTCTTTCACCAGTACATACCCATCGTTTTCATGCTGCGCTACATAAGCCTGCAATCCTAGTGGATCCTGATTGAGTGCGATTAACTCTTTGTTTGTCAGCAATTCGAGAGAAGATTCCGGCAGGTTTTCCAAGTTACAGCCGATAAGCAAAGGAGAGCTCATGATACACCACAAACCGAAATGGGCTTCTTCCTCAGTCGGGGTAAGTCCTTTTCCGCCTACTTTGCTGTCATCACGGAATCCGATTACCATCATATCCATATCATTGTAATGTCCGTTGCCGGCATAGGCGGACAGGTAGAGATTTTTTCCGACTACATATTTCAGTGAACCCCAATGTGCGTTGATATCTCCGCTGATACGCCAGGAAGTAGCTACGTCTTTCGCCCAAGTGCCGGGAAAAGCCCATCGGCAGATATTCACAGAAACATCTTTTTTCACTTTGTCTATGCTGTTGCGGATAGAAGTGTAGCGTTCTTTTTCATTCAGTCCCAGCACGTCTCCGCCGCAATAATCTATTTTGATAAAGTCGAATCCCCAGTCGCCAAAGTATAACTGGGCATCCTGCGGTTCGTGACCATAGATGCCTGCGCCTACTCCTGCCGCGTCATTATCCCAAATGGAACCGCAGGTGTTGTTACCTGCATCCGTATAGATACCAGCTTTCATGCCCAGGCCGTGGATGTGGTCTGCCACCGGTTTCATACCATTCGGAAAACGTGTCTTATGTGTGTGCATGACACCGTTATCATCTCTTTTCCCAAAGAAGCCGTCATCTACATTAATATACTGATACCCTGCATCTTTCAGACCTTTCTTCACCATAAGGTCGGCTTGATGTTTAATAATATCTTCGCTGATGTCAACCCGGAATACATTCCATGAACTCCATCCCATGATGGGGGGATTGAACGTTTGCTCCTTGTCCGAAAGGGTAGTTTGAGTCTTTGTGCAACTGGCGCACAACAGGGTAGCGGCTGCTACTGAGAGAAGGTAGAATTTGTTCTTCATGATATAATAGGTTAGTGTTCTCTTGTATTGTCGTCCCGATTTCGTCCCGGATACTTGAAAAAGAGAAAGGGTAACTTGCTGAATTACAGAAAGCTACCCTTTGTTTGGTCGGAATGAGGCGACTCGAACGCCCGACCCCTACGTCCCGAACGTAGTGCGCTACCAACTGCGCTACATTCCGATTGCTTGAAGAAGTGGTGCCACCAGGAATCGAACATTTAAAGTTTTTTATTTCTAAGTCCCTAATAAACAGCACTAAATCTTATATCGTTAAAATCAAAACCATTGAATTAGCCATATTCCTAATCTCAATTATTTCAATCTTTATCGCTGTCATTTTTTTGACGGTGCAAAGATATGGAAAAGGTTCGATTCCTCCAAATACTATTGGGATAAAATTACAGAAAACTTTCTAATGTATTTATTTATAATGGAATTTCTATACTGTCGGCTTTTAAAAAACTTTCAGTCTGTTTTCATCCAGTAGTTTTATAATATCCTTCTTTTTATATAGTATCCTGCCGTAACCTGTCATGTCCGTTCTACTACAAGGAAAAATGTCATGATGTAATATTGGTAAGATATGATTTATCGCATCGAAATCGGAAGAGTCATAAGCAATAGTTAAATTGTTAATCTTATTAAGAGATAGAGCTTTGTTTCTCATATTTCTTATCTTTGTCTCGTAATAAACTTGAAATCTAATGAAAAAGATAAAAATATTCTCCTTGTTTGTGTGTTTAGCTATGCTGGTAGTCGCTTGTCATAGTGGCGATGATGAAAGAGAATCTTATTACGTTCAGTGCTTAGTTTATATAGCAGATGACAATTTTCTTCGTAGCTTTGTCACAGAGGGCTATTGGGTGAAAATGACAGATGGGATACAGTCTGTGGAAGATAAATTTTATAATGTGTTATGTTGGCGGATGGGATGAGACAGGTTGGCGATAATTATTATTTCAATATTCTTTAGAAGATAGGATTCTAACTTTTTGTGAAGATGGTATGAAGAATAAGCAATCCTTATATAAATGGTTATATGAGACATATGAGAACGATTTGTTTTCATACGGCATTGCTTTTGGTATTAGTAAAGAACTTTTGGAAGATGCCATTCAGGATGTCTTTTTGTATTTATATGAGCGTGAGCATAAACTTTTGGAAAGTCAGAATATGAAGTTCTATCTGTTGAACTGCTTAAAAAACCGAATTCGGACCATTAAGAAAAAAGAAATGAATACCGAATTCCTGGAAGAAGGTTCTGACAACTATAGTTTCCTTATTGAAGTGAACGGCTTTGAACTCATAAATGAAGAAAAAGAAAGAGCTGCTATACAAAAACAGTTGAAAAAAATGTTGGATAGCCTTACAGACCGACAACGGGAGGCTGTATACCTTCGTTATACCCAAGGACTTAGCTATGAAGAAATCGGGAAATTAATGGGAATACAACCTAAAGCAGCGCAAAAATTAGTGTATCGGGCTATCGAACAAATGCGTAAAATTCAGCCTCAAATTATTTATTTTTTCCTTTTCGGTTATTTTCTTTAATTTTCGTGGGGGTATTTTGGTTCTTTGCGTGTTTTTAAAGTGAAACCATAAAAAGAACGAGTATGCATTCAGATCGAATCCCCGAATCGACAAAACAATGGCTACAAAATGAAGACTTCATATTGTGGTGTCTGGCTTCTACCCAGGAATCGGAAGAATGGTGGGGTAATTATCAAAAAGAGCATCCCGAAGATCAGGCATCCCTACAGGAGGCCCGCAAAATCATGTTATCTGCCCGGCTGAATCCGGTTCAGCGGTTACCCGAAGAATCAGAAAGATTGTGGGCACGTATAGAGACAAGCATGGAGCGTCGTGATAAGAGACATCGTTTTATCTTATTTACCCGTTATGCTGCTGCCTGTGTACTAATATTAGGTATTGTTTCTTTCTGGTTGATCCATTCTTTTCAGACGTCCGGAACTGCTGATGATCTGCTTGTCAATGTGAAAGCAGATACTCTATATCAGAAAGTAATGCTGATAAGAGATGATGCGGAAGCGATTCAGATAGAGAATAATGCCGTCATTACTTATGATAGCAATATTACTATTCAATCCGATGGTAAGGAAACGGAGATAATCAAAGAGGGAGCGGCTCAACCCGGAAAACAAAATACACTGATAGTTCCTTATGGTAGCCATTCATCCATTGTATTGGCAGACGGATCGAAAGTATGGATTAATTCCGGAAGTAAATTACGTTTCCCTTCCTCTTTTGGTCCGGGCGAACGCAGGATAAAAGTAGAAGGAGAGATTTATATAGAAGTTGCCAAAGATACTTCCCGGCCTTTTTATGTAGAGACACCCCAACTGACAGTTAATGTATTGGGAACAAAGTTTAATGTGTCTGCCTATGCTGATGATGCATTGCAATCAGTGGTGTTGGTAGAAGGAAAAGTAAATGTAAAAGCAAACTCCAATGAAGATTTTGGCCTTTTGCCTAATCAGCGTTTTAAGTTGAGTGATGGGATATCCGGCATTGATGAAGTAAATGCTTACGATTATATTTCATGGAAAGATGGCGTACTTCAGTTCCGGGGTGAGACAATGAAAGATATTATCCAACGGCTAAGTCGCTACTATAATATATCTATCACATGTACGCCGGAAGTTGCGCAAAAGTGTACAATGGGAAAACTTATCTTATTTGATGATATAGAACAAGTCATGAAAACCTTCTCGTTGCTGTACGATGTCCAGTGTACAATTGAAGCGGGAAGTATAAAAATCGAGTAATAACCCTAAAAATTTAATGCCTATGAATAAATCACAGAAATGAAGCCTTTGTAAAAAAGAAGTTCGGAAGAGAGGCAACTCTTCCGAACCCGTGAGATTTAAATTTTTCAATTACTTATGAAAAACCTAAAAATTGATACGCAAAAATATGGAAAATTCCTATTACAATCATGCAAATAGGGCATATTTTCTTTGTAAATCATATCTGTTTGTGAAATTTTTTGTTATTTTTCTATTTATAGCGAATGTAACTCTCGCTAATGGAAATGGAACGAGCGAACTCTATGATATAAAGAAAGGGACTCTACTGGAATATTTTAAAGATATAGAGAAAGAAACAGGCTACGTTTTCATCTATTCGAAAGACATCCGGCCTAGTTTAAATCAAGTTGTCAGTGTAGATCTATCCAGGAAGAAGACAATCACAGAAAAATTGTCAGCCTTGTTTGAAAAGACAAATCTGGTATATGAAATAAATGGAAAACAGATTGTTGTAAAGAGAAAAACGGCAGTGAAAAAGAATCTTTCTTCACAGCCACAGGAGCCTCGGAGAATAACCGGTAGTATTACCGATACAAAAGGAGAACCGATTATCGGTGCCAATATCAAGGAAGTCGGTACATTTAACGGCATAATTTCCGATATGAACGGGCACTTTGCCTTATCTGTAAATCCGAATGCAGTTTTGGAAATCAGTTATATCGGTTATGTCACGACGACAGTACCTGTAAAAGACAATAAAGTGCTTTCTATTGAAATAAAAGAAGCCGAGCAAAGTCTGGAGGAAGTCGTTGTTGTCGGCTACGGAAAGCAGAAGAAAGAAAGTGTGACAGCATCTATTGCTTCTATTTCGAGGAAAGAACTGGTACAGACACAACAATCCAATATTAGTAACATGCTGGTAGGACGAATGCCGGGATTGATTGCTTTTCAAAGAAGTGGTGCTCCCGGCGAAGACGCTTCCAGTTTGTTAATCAGAGGTGTCAGTACATTTACAGACAACACGGCTCCTTTAATAATGATCGATGGCATCGAACGAACTAATTTTGACGGCATAGATCCGAATGAAGTTGAATCATTGAATATACTTAAAGATGCTTCGGCAACAGCGATCTATGGAGTAAAGGGAGCTAACGGCGTAGTATTAATTACTACCCGTAAAGGGGAAAGAGGACGTCCCCGGTTGAGCTATTCGGGTAATTTTGCTTTGCAGCAATCTACCCAGCTTCCCAGTTATCTGAATAGTGCGGATTATGCAACTTTATACAATGAAGCTTTAGAAAATGACTCCCGGGTTTCGGGTTCTACCTACCAACCGAAATTCACGGATAAAGATATTGAATTGTACAGAAATGGCTTTGATCCGATTTTGCATCCGAACACTAACTGGATAGACGATTTTCTTAGAAAGTTTTCTACCCGCACTCAACATAACATCAACCTTTCGGGTGGTACAGAACGTGTGAAATACTTTATATCGGGAAGTTATTTCGATCAGACCGGTATCTATAAACATACCAAGATAGATTCGGATCATGATGTAAATCCCCGTAACACCCGTTATAACTTCAGAACTAATTTCGATTTTCAGATAACGCGGGACTTTTCGGCAACTGTTCAAATGGCCGCTCAGATAGGCAGAGTGATTACTCCGGGCTCCGGTAACAGTGGAATCTGGCAAGCTATTTCTTTTGCCAATCCCTTGAGCTCTCCGGGATTGGTGGACAATAAAATTGTCCGCATACAGGATGGATTGGGAAGCGTCAATCCCTGGCAAACCTTATTAAGCAACGGTTATCAGAAAGATAATAGAAATAACATCAATACAACATTACGTCTGAATTATGATTTATCATCTTTGCTGACCAAAGGTTTGTCCGTACACGGGAGTATCGCGTATGATAGCTATTATTACAGCCGTAAGAAATATTCGAAAACCTTTCCTTATTATCTTGCGCGCCGTGATGCGGAAGATCTGGATTACATCTATCTGATCCCCCAATCAGAAGAGAGTATCTGGTCTGTAAGTACCGGATGGGATAAGAACCGGAAAGTATATATGGAGTTTGGAATTGATTATAATAGAACTTTCGGGCTTCATAAAACGACAGCACTTATTCTGTATAATCAGAGTAAATACTATTCCCCCTCCCTTCAATATTATGTACCTAATGCTTATCAGGGATTGGTAGGACGATTGACCTATGAATATGCCTCCCGTTATTTAGCAGAATTCAATATGGGATACAACGGAACCGAGAATTTTGCCAAAGGCAAACGGTTCGGATTTTTTCCTGCTGTTTCATTAGGTTGGGTCATCAGTGAAGAAAAGTTTTTTCCGAAAAACAATATCGTTAAATATCTAAAGGTGAGAGGGTCCTACGGAGAGGTAGGAAACGATCAGATAGGTGGTGATCGATTTTTGTATCTGCCGTCTTCTTATGGAGCAGCGAGCGATTCGGGTGTGAACAAGTATAATTTCGGTTTGGCTTCCAATCCGTATACTTCACTGATGATTGTTGAAAATAAAATCGGTAATCCTGATTTGACTTGGGAAAAGGCGAAAAAGATGAATGTCGGTGTAGATATTAATCTGTTCAATAATTGTCTGACTGCTTCATTTGATATATTCAAAGAAAAACGAAATAACATATTAGCCAACAGATCAACATCCCCCATGATTATAGGTGCTAATCTTCCTGCATATAATTTTGGAGAAATGGAAAATCGCGGTTGGGAAATGGACCTTAATTTTAGACATCATATACAAGATTTCCATTATTGGGCACGCTTCAATTATTCATTTGCGAGGAATGAAATCATCTACATGGATGAAGTGCAGAAGAGATATGATTATCAGATGACTACCGGAAGAAGAAAGAATCAGTTTTTCGGACTGATCTTTGACGGATACTATAACTCGTGGGAAGAAATCAATGCATTAGACCGTCCTAAAAGTTCATGGAGCGGGAATCAGTTGCAACCGGGAGATGTCAAGTATGTGGACGTCAACCAGGATGGGGTGATTGATGATTACGACATGGTTCCGATAGGATACACCCCCGTACCGGAGATTATTTACGGTTTCTCATTCGGAGTGCAATATAAAGGATTTGATTTCTCCATCTTATTTCAGGGAGCCGACAATGTATCCATTAAATATTTCGGACGGTCGATGTGGCCTTTCGCGAAAGGAGAAGAGAGTGCGAAATCTCTGATAAAAGAACGTTGGACACAGGAACGGTATGAGGCAGGAGAAAAGATCACCTTTCCCCGTTTGTCTCTGAATCCCAACGGAGAAACCGATCACAACTATCGTCCTTCTACTCTTTGGATACGGGATGCCAGTTATTTGCGATTGAAAAACCTCGAAGTAGGATATACATTTACTGGAGGTTTTGTCAAACGGCTTAATCTGAATAGTGTAAGATTATATTTCAACGGTTCCAATTTATTCACGTGGACAGATGTGGTAGATCTGGACCCGGAAGCACCTTCGAGAAGTGGAAATGTTGAAATCAATACATATCCGTTGCAGAAAGTATATAATATTGGTCTTAATATAAATTTTTGATAATCATGAAAAGAATAACATATATATGTGCAATACTTCTGTCGTCTGTATTGATGTTTTCGTGTAGTGACTATCTGGAAGCTCCGCCCTCTGTCGATTTAGATGAAGACGGTGTCTTTGCCGACAGGACTTTGACAGAACAATACATAACGGGCATTTATGCAGAGGGTATGCCGTTGGGATTCTCGATGGGAAGTAGCGGGATTGACCGTAAACTGTGTGCAACCTCAACCTTGGCAGGTGCGTGTGATGAAGCTGAACAAGGTGCAAACTGGGGGAAAGGCAATGCTTCGTGGAACGTGGACAATCATAACAACAGCAGCATAGACTGGGATGAAGACCCCCGTCACAACACCCGTTGGCAGACATTGCGAAAATGCAATATCGTGCTTGAACGTATTGATGAAGTGCCCGATGATCCAGGAGACATTGATTTTAAGAAACGTTCCAAAGGCGAAGCCTATTTTATGCGAGCTTTGGTCTTTTGGGAAGGAGTATATAGATATGGTGGACTGCCTATAATACACCGTAGGATAAATCCGTCGGAAGATGGTAAACTACCCCGGAACACTTTTTCCGATTGTGTAGATTCTATTCTTATCGATTGTGACCGAGCTGCTTCCATATTACCGGATTATTATACGAATTCGATATTAGTGGGACGGGCAAACAGGATAGCCGCCTTAGCCCTTAAATCCAGAGTACTCCTGTATGCGGCGAGTCCCTTGTTCAATACCGATGATCCGTATCTTCCTTTTAGCGAAAATAATGACCTGATAGGATATGGAAACTATAGTAAAGAACGCTGGAATGAGGCTGCCAAAGCAGCCAAGGCGGCTATTACTGCTGTAGAGTCTTCAGGTTATTACGACTTGTACGATGAGGGAATACCTGAAACAAATTACGAACATGTGTGGACTGCTCCCGATAACAAAGAAATAATTCTGGCCAACAAGAAATACCGGAATTTCACAACAAGCAGTCATCCCATAACGAGCAATATACCGGCATGGGCAGGAAGTAGTTGGAGCGATGGCGGGCTTTTTGCAACCTTTAATTTTGTGCGTTTCTATGAGAAAAAAGATGGGAACCAACAAACATGGAATATGGATGGTGGCGATGATCTGCTTGAAAAGTACGATGAACTGGATCCTCGTTTTGCGCAAACCATTGCAGCGCATGGAGCTAACTGGAATACAGAAATTGGAATTCTTAATTTTCTGCCTGGTGGAGCTCACAATGTAGCCTATGATAAAACGAAACACCTGGTTCGCAAATGGGTACCTCGCGTACTAAGAGCAACGGCTCCGCGCAACTCCACTAACATGGACTGGATTGTTTTCCGGGTAGCCGAACTCTATCTGAATTATGCGGAAGCTTTGAATGAATATTATGAAACTCCCCCGAAAGAAGCATTCGATGCAGTCCTGAAAGTTCGTGAACGCTCCGGAATGCCGGGGTTTCCTTCCACTTTGAATAAAGAGCAATTCAGGGAGAAACTGCGAAGGGAACGAGCCGTGGAACTGGCTTATGAAGATCATCGTTTTTGGGATATAAGACGTTGGCTGATAGCCGATGATGAAGGTGTAATGAAAGGTGCTATGTATGGATTGCAGCTCTCCGCTGTTACAGGAGCACCGGATAAAGTACATTACAAACCTTATGTCTTTGAAAACAGATTATGGAGTGACCGTTCTTATTTACATCCTATCAAGCAGACCGAAATAGATAAAGGGTATATGCTTCAGAATCCGGGATGGTAAATATGTTCAATCAACTAAAAATAAAAGGTATGACAATAATAAACAGTATATACAAAGGGAAGCGTTATGCTATACTTTTGACTACTATTTTCACTTTTTATGCTCCCGTTTTGTTTGCTCAACACATAGCCGACTCTGCACTTGTAGAAGTCGCCTATGGGCAACAACCGGAATGGAGGCGAACAAGTGCCATTTCTTCCATACGTGGGGAAGATTTGATGAAAACTACTTCCGCAAGCTTGGGAAATAGTCTGCAAGGACAGCTTCCCGGACTAACATTGTTGCAACAAAGCGGAGAGCCCGGCTATGATTTCTCTATCGCGAATCTCTACCTCCGGGGACGTACTTCCTATGCAAGCGGACAAAAAATGCTGGTATATGTCGACGGTTTCGAAGCCCCGATTGAAAGTCTGTCCACTGCGGAAATCGAGTCTGTAACATTATTGAAAGACGCTTCGGCTCTGGCTTTATATGGTATGCGTGGTGCAAATGGTGTTTTATTGGTGACAACCAAGAAAGGATGCGTTTCCGCTCCGCAAGTCAGTATCCGTTTACAAACGGGAATACAACAACCGTTGGGCGTTCCCGATCCTATCAATGCGTATGATTATGCCACCTTATACAATCAGGCGCGTGTGAATGACGGATTGCCTCGTTTATACACTCCAGAGGAATTGAATGCCTATCAGAACAACACCGATCCTTACTTTTACCCCAATGTAAACTGGAAAAAGGCCATTTTGAATAATACAGCTCCTTTGAGTATGGCTGATTTAAGTTTTAAAGGAGGAGGAGATGTGGTGCAATACTATGTAATGATGAATCTTTTGCAGAACATCGGTTTCTACAAAGACACCGATAAAAAACGCCGGGAAAACTCGAATGCCTATTATGCGAGCTTTAATTTCAGGTCTAATTTGAATATCCAGATAAGCAAACACCTGTCTACCGGACTCAATTTTAGCGGGAGTGTAGGTAATCGATCTATTCCCGGAGGCAGCAGTTCTGCCAACGGACTTTTGGGAGCGATATGGAGAACAGCTCCGAATGCATTTCCGGTGTACAACCCCGACGGATCGTATGGAGGAAATGCCGCTTTTACCAACCCGGTCGGTAATATCGTCAGCAGAGGGCTTTATAAAGAAAACAGCCGGACTTTCCAACTGATTTTTATGCCTAAATACGACCTGGAGAAACTGACAAAGGGATTAAGTGTCAGTGCCGGTATTGCCTACAACAACTATATGGCGGATTCATCTATAAAGAATCAGAATTATGCCCGTTATTCCCTTTCCAAAGGAGCAGGGGGAGAGGTGCTATATACACCCTACGGCGCTGATTCTCCTTTGGAATCTGATGAAGGGTTCCGTACAGACTGGAGCCGTCTGAACATTAAGGCACAGTTGGATTATGATCGCGTTTTCAAGCAACATCAACTCACTGCCAGTATCTTTTTCCTGTCTGATTTATATCAGAAATATGGAAGTCGTGATGAGATTAAATACTTGAATTATGCAGGGCGGGTAACTTACTCTTATAATCAAAAATACATAGGAGAATTTGCAGCTTCATATACAGGTTGTGATGATTATGCTCCTGGAAAAAGATATGGATTCTTTCCCGCTTTCTCCGCCGGATGGATACTGTCGAAAGAAAACTTCATGAAAAATATCAACTGGGTTGAATATTTGAAACTAAGAGCATCTATCGGACTGGTTGGAAACAATCAGAATGAGAATGGACGTTATCTGTTCGACCAGACTTATAGCAGTAACGGCTCCTATTTTTTAGGTACAGGGTCGTCATCAACAGGCGGGTTTCGGGCAGATATGATTGCTAATCCCGATATTAGTTGGGAGAAGGAACGTGTATTCAATATCGGATTGGATGCAGTTTTACTGAAAGGGCTGTCGGTAGAATTCGATTATTTCCATAAAGAAAGATATGATATCCTGTCACAGCCGTATTCCACTATTCCCGGATTTGTTGGAGCCTCTTATGGCGACATATTGCCTTATATGAATGTAGGTAAAGTAAAGAATCAAGGTTTCGAGGGTACGATCAGGTACGAAAGCAGTCTTAAAAACAACTTCAACTATTACGTTGAAACATCGGCGTGGTATGCAAAGAATGAAATTGTCGATATGGCGGAAGAAGTGAAACTCTACGATTATCAATATCGTAAAGGACGTTCCGTGAATACTCCTTTTGTACTTGTTGCTGACGGACTGTATCAGGAGAGTGATTTCGATTCGAATGGAAGTCTGAAGTCACATTTACCGGTACCGCAGTTTGGAGAAGTAAACCCCGGTGATATAAAATATATCGATAAAAATGGTGATGGAGTAGTCGATTCCAATGACTCCTATCCTGTGGGATATTCTAATATTCCGGAGTGGAATTATGCTTTGAAAATAGGCTTTGAATGGAAAGGGATAGACGTTGAGGCTTTATTTCATGGCGTTGCCAATAGAGACATCTATTTGAGCGGGCCGTTGGCTTATTCCTTTACCGACAATGGCTCTGCTTCAAAACTGGCTCTCGACAGCTGGACACCGGAGAATCCCAATGCTTCTTATCCCCGTTTGTCTACCCGGACATTTGAAAACAATTACCGGATATCTACATATTGGAAAAGAAACGGAAACTACTTCAGAATGAAGAATATCCGGATTGGATATACCTTCCCCCAGTCAATAGCAAGAGCGATAAAATTGTCCAGATTGTATGTGTATGCTAATGCGAGCAATCTTTTCACCGTGAGTCATCTTGACGGATTGGCCGAACCGGAAAGCAGTTCTTTGATTACATATCCGTTGACACGTTCCTACAACCTGGGAATAAAAATTGATTTTTAATAGGTAAGAACAAAAATATAATAATTATGAAATACCCAATAGGTTTATCTATCATATTGAATGCTCTTGCTGCTATCAGCATATTGTCCGGATGCAGTGATTATCTGGACAGAGAGTATGATTCGTTTATCGACAACGAGATGACCTTTACTTCCTATGAACGTACAAGCAAATTTCTAGTCAATGCTTATCGGTATCTGCCTGATGGTTTCAACCGTATCGGTTCCGAAGCTATGTTGGATGCCGCTACCGATGATGCCGAACATGCTAATGCCTCCTGCAACATCCAGCACTTCAACACCGGAGCCTGGAATTCAAGGTCCAATCCGGATGATTTGTGGAATAAGTATTACGCAGGAATTCGCATAGCGAATGAATTTATAGAAAATGTAGACAGAGTGAATCTGGATAAATACAGACTCGATCCGGATAATCAGAATGAATATCAGAACCGTCTGAATGACTTGAAAACATGGAAATATGAGGCCCGTTTTTTAAGAGCGTTTTTCCATTTCGAGCTGGTGAAACGTTTCGGACCTGTACCTGTGATTACTTCTACACTATCCGTCAATGCGGATTATTCGGAGACTCCACGCCCGTCTATGGACGATTGCATCTCATTCATCTCCAGCGAATGTGATAAGGTAGCCGAAGTGCTCGATTTAACTCCGGGACGAGGAATCGATTCGGATTTGGGACGTGCAACGAAGGGAGCCGCATTGGCTTTGAAAAGCAGAGTTTTATTGTATGCGGCCAGTCCCTTGTATCTGGACTGGCAGAATTTTTCGGAAAGCGATCTTCCTTCCGATATGGAGAAATGGAAAGCTGCGGCACAGGCTGCGAAAGACGTAATTGATCTGGGCATATATTCGTTGTATGGCAGTTATGCCACTTTATTCAAGAATAACTTTCAGAATTCCGAGTTTATTCTGATGCGTCGTTACGGAAACAGTTCCGACTTTGAAAAATACAACTTTCCTGTCAGTTATGGTGGGGTAGGCGGCATCAATCCTTCGTTGAATCTGGTAGACTCTTATGAAATGAAAGATGGCAGCTATTTTAGTTGGGAGAATGAGGAAAATGCCGTTCGTCCGCAATTCTACCGGGATGACAGGTTGAATGCTACCATTCTGCTGAATGATTCCGTTTGGAAAAGCACGGCGGTAGAGAATTGGGACGGTGGAAAAGACGGTCTGGGCGTTACCAATGCAACCAAAACCGGATTCTATCTGAAAAAATACCTCAATGAAGATGTGAATATCCAAACCGGCGGAGGAAGTCAGGGACATATCTGGCCGTTGTTTCGTTTAGCGGAGATTTACCTGAATTATGCGGAAGCCTTGAACGAATACGATCCCGAAAATGCGGATATAGCAGAATACGTCAATCGAGTGCGCAGCCGTGCCGGACAACCGAATCTGCCTTCCGGATTGACGCAGGACGAAATGCGTGAGCGTATCCGGCGTGAACGTCGTGTCGAACTGGCATTTGAGGAGCATCGTTCGTGGGATGTAAGACGGTGGAAGATTGCGCAAGAAACACTCGGAGGAGATTTGCTAGGTCTTGAAATCACCCGTAAGAATCAGGCTCGAAGAGCTGTTACCCGGAATTCCGTAATACCGGCTAACGAAGTTCCGGAAGGATGGCATTATTACGATGGAGACGAATTCAATGATTTGGTCATAAACAACTCATATTGGGGACAGTATGGAAGCGACACTCCGGTAGGAAACTCCCAGTATGGACAACCCACCGGAAATATCCAGACTTATCGTAAAAAACAGATTACGATTGAGAAAGGGAGTGGCGGATTGAGCTTTGCCCGGATAGCAGCCACCAAGGACGACAATCCACCGGCTCCGACATTAAGCACTGCCAGTACGAGAGAAGGATGGTGGTCGGGAGCTTTGTCCAGCCGGGATACCGACAAATATGGTTATCAGGGGAAATATTACCCTCTGCATTCCCGCATTGAGATTCGTGCAAAAATACCTTATATATATGGTATATGGATGGGACCGTGGTGTCGTCATTATGCAGGAGCCAGTGTTGCGGAACTTGACATCGAAGAGTTTTTCGTCAAGGAATTTGAGAATACGGCTTCACCCCGCCGGCTTAGCCAGGCTTTACATTTGCATGATAATAAAACAGGCAATCTGGGAATCAACGTGAATGGGTACGGACGACATACAGTGCTTGATTTTGATCCGGGAGCAGACTTCCATACGTATGGCGTTCAGGTAGATCCGGACCCGGTTTCTCCGGATAAGCATGCTATCATCAGCTACCTGTTGGATGGTAAAGTAACCAATACATTCAAGACGATTGACTATGATGACAGATATAATACATTTATAACCAAAGCAATAGCGGAGGGAAGAGAAAAGCGAACCTGGGACATTGCGATAACCGGACAAATCGGAGGAAAGAATGAAAATGGTATCGGCTATCCCGAAGACAGGAATGCCAATTTGAGAAACGTTTCGATGGATGTAGATTGGGTACGTGTATTTACCCGGGATGAAACAGAACCAGAGATTCCTGAAAAGCCGGAATATCCCGTCGAGAAGTTTGATTATTCCCGTGCTGTGGTAGAAAAGAGAGTGTTTGATTCTAAAATGTATTGGTATCCCATACCTGAAAGTGAGATTCTGCAGTTGAAGAACTGGAAACAGAATCCGGGTTGGTAAATCATTAAAAAGAAATATCATGTTGAAAATAAAGATTCTAATAATCATATTTTGCTGTATCGGGGTGGTGAAAGCCCAAACCGTTATTCCTCCTTCATCAGAAACCCCTCCCGGATGGATTTATTACGATGGAGACGAGTTTAACGGAGATGTGATTGACTCCCGGTATTGGGGAATATATGGTTCCCAAAAAGTGGGGCGACCCACCTATAATCAGGAAAATAAAGCCATGCTTCAGACATACCGTCCGGAGCAGGTCTTTATCGAAACCCTTCCTACAGGAGAGAAGATTTGTCGAATTCGCTCATTCAAAAGTAAAGATGCGCCCAGTCCCGTTCATCCCAGTGTGAAGAGCAAGACCGGATGGTGGTCGGGAGCGCTGTCCAGCAGAGATTCCGATACGGAGAAATATTATCCTCTTTTCTGCCGCATAGAGATCAAAGCCAAAGTCCCATATCTATATGGGCTTTGGAATGCACTTTGGTTGAGGCATTATAAAGGAGCTGGAGTAGCCGAAATAGATATACTGGAGTTTTTTACCAAAGCTTTCGGGGAAAATCCTTATCCGGCCAAAGCGAATCAAACCTTGCATTTGTTCAATTCGGAAACGCAAAAGTTGGGAATCAATCTACCCAAAGGTCAGATACGATATACTGAAATCGGAGACGATAAGCCGGGAGATAATTTCCATGTATATGCGGTTCAGATAGATCCCGATCCTGTTGATAACAATCATGCCATCATTACGTTTCTGATAGATAATAAAGTCAATTACCAGATACATACCCGTACACAGTTGGGGGATGCATATACTGATTTTATCACTAAGGCTCGTAAAGAGAATCGGCTGGACAGAGTTTGGGATATTGCTATCACCGGGCAGGTAGGAGCATTTGACAAGTTGGATGTCGGCTATCCTGTGGAGGAATTGCAGCAATTTGATTTCGATATTGATTGGATAAGAGTTTATGTTCGCGATCCGCATACCCGGATCGTCGGAAATAGTAAACTACCTCATACTCCGGAAGCGGATTCATTTGTTAAAGATTTGCTCTCACGGATGACTGTGGAAGAGAAGATCGGCCAGTTATCCCAATACGTAGGCCGTACCCTTCTAACCGGTCCTGAATCAGAATATTTGAGCGATTCATTGATAGCACGCGGACTTGTAGGTTCTGTTTTGAATATATCCGGTGCAAAGACATTGCGTGATTTGCAGGAAAAGAATATGCGTTATTCCCGGATAAAGATACCGATTCTTTTTGGGATGGACGTGATTCATGGATATAAGACAATCTTTCCGACTCCTTTGGCGGAATCGTGTAGTTGGGATTTAGCAGCGATCGAACGAGCTGCCAAGATTGCTGCGATTGAATCCTCGGCAGCCGGACTACATTGGACGTTCGCTCCTATGGTCGACATCGCAAGAGACGCCCGTTGGGGCAGGGTAGTGGAAGGAGCAGGAGAAGACACCTACCTGGGAAGTGAAATAGCCAAAGCAAGAGTGAATGGTTTTCAGTGGAATCTTTGGGAGAATAATTCAGTATTGGCATGTGCAAAGCATTGGGTAGCTTACGGACTTCCCCAGGCGGGAAGAGATTATGCTCCGGTGGATATGTCGGAACGGACTTTGTTTGATACTTATCTACCTCCTTTTAAGGCTTGCATTGATGCGGGAGTACTTACTTTTATGAGTGCTTTCAATGATATAAATGGTATTCCTGCGTCCGCACATCCGTTCCTGCTCAAAGACTTATTGAGAGGGCAATGGAATTTCAATGGTTTTGTGGTAAGCGATTGGGAAGCAGTGAAGCAGCTGGTGGCGCAGGGAGTGGCGGAAGACGATAAAGACGCTACCCGTCTGGCTTTCAATTCCGGCATCGACATGGATATGACAGATGGGCTCTATAATAAATACATGAAAGAACTGATAGAAGCCGGTAAAATCAGTATGGAAGATGTCGACAATTCCGTCAGTCGGATTCTGCATATCAAATATGCTTTGGGACTGTTTGTTGATCCATATAAATTCTGTAATGAAGAATACGAATCGCAGACAATCATGAAAAAAGAATTTCTGGATGCAGCACTGGACATGGCTCATAAATCGGCTGTCCTGTTGAAGAATGACAATCATACATTACCGCTGGCAAAAAATGTCCGTTCCATTGCCGTGGTAGGTCCGCTGGCCGATAATCAGACCGAACTGCTGGGCTCGTGGAGAGCAAGAGGGGAAGATCGCCATGTGACGACTGTATTGCAGGGCATAAAGAACAAAATCGGCGGTAACAAAACGAAAGTTGGATATGCCCGTGGTTGCGATTTTGACGGAGAAGATAAGTCAGGATTCAAAGAAGCAGTGAAATTGGCTTCCAAAAGTGATATGGTGATTGCCGTTGTCGGTGAAAAAGCTTTGATGAGTGGCGAATCGAGAAGCCGTGCCCAACTGGATTTGCCGGGTGTGCAGGAAGAATTGATAAAAGAACTGGTTGCCACAGGGAAACCCGTTGTCGTCGTATTGATGAATGGGCGTCCGCTGTCTATCGAATGGGTGGACAAGAACGTATCGGCCATTCTCGAAACCTGGTTTTTAGGTACTTCTGCAGGAACCGCTATTGCTGATATACTGTTCGGTGATTATAATCCTTCCGGAAGATTGACCATTTCTTTTCCACGGGTAGAGGGACAAGTACCGGTTTACTATAACTATAAGAAATCCGGACGTCCGGGAGATATGCCCCATTCCTCAACCACCCGGCATATCGATGTTCCGAATGCTCCGCTCTATCCTTTTGGTTACGGTTTGAGTTATACCACATTCAGTTATTCAGTTCCGCAGAGCACCCAAAAAGAATATACGCGACAGGAGACCATCTCCGTTTCGGTGACAGTAACCAATACCGGAGACAGAGATGGCGAAGAGACTGTGCAACTGTATGTGAATGATAAAGTTGCTTCTGTTGTGCGTCCGGTAAAGGAGTTGAAGGCATTCAAGAAAATATTCCTGAAAGCGGGGGAGTCAAAGACCGTTCAGTTTGACATTTCTCCTTTAGCTTTAGGCTTTTATGATGCTGCCATGAACTATGTGGTAGAACCCGGTGAATTTGAAATTATGACCGGCTGCAACAGTAATGATTTACAAACCATATCGGTCAAACTAATAAATTAGAAGGAGGAACCGTTCTATGAGAAATTGGATAATTGTATTTTTTGTCATCTTTGCCGCTCGGCTTTCTGCACATGACGGTGACAGTATAAAGATCACACACGGTCCTTACCTGTGTGATATGAGTACCGACGGCGTGACAGTGGTATGGACTACAAACAAACCTGCTCTTTCGTGGGTGGAAGTGGCGCCTGCCGGTGAAGATCATTTCTATGGGAAGGAACGTCCGCGATATTACGATACGGAGTCCGGACGTAAGCGGGCCAATGATACAATCCACCGTGTACGCATCAAACATTTGGAACCCGGCAGGGAATACAGATACCGGATTTTTTCGAGAGAAGTTGTCTCCTGGCCTTCGAGTGACTGGGTAACTTATGGATTGATTGCTGCTTCAAATGTATACAAGCAAGAACCTTTCAGATTCAGAACTTTCGACGACCGGAAGAAAGAAATTTCCTTTCTGGTATTAAATGATATTCACGGGCGGAGTGACTATATGAAGTCTCTGTGTCGGGAAGTAGATTTCAAATCTCTTGATTTCGTTTTGCTTAATGGAGATATGTCGTCATGGGTAGAGGGGCAGGAGCAGATATGTAAAGATTATATTGATGCTTGTGTCGAATTGTTTGCGTCCGAAGTGCCTATTGTTTTCAATCGGGGAAACCATGAAACACGTGGAGTTTATTCCGATGCGTTGATAAAGTATTTTCCTACGTCTACCGGAACTTTTTATTATCGTTTCAACATAGGTAAGGTTTGTTTTCTTGTTCTTGATTCCGGTGAAGATAAGCCGGATTCGGATTTGGAGTATGCCGGTATTGCCGACTATGACAATTACCGAGAAGAAGAAACCCTATGGTTGCGGAGTGTGGTGGAAGAAAACGATTTTAAGCAATCATCCCTTCGGATCGCATTCCTGCACATCCCGCCGACGATAGGCAACTGGCATGGAAACTATCATTTGCAGCAAACCTTGTTGCCCGTTTTAAATACGGCTGGAATTGATCTGATGTTATCCGGACACACTCATAAATATTATTTCCGTGAATCAGAATCCGATAAAGCCAACTTTCCCATCCTTGTCAATGATAATAACAGCTATCTGCTTTGTAAGATAAAAGATGGAAAAATGGTGATTGATGTGGTAGGAGCGAATGGAAAAGACAAGAAGCAACATCAGTTTGATGTGAAATTTTAGTCAAATACCATTAGATTCCAATAGTATAGTTATTTATAATTTAATGTAATCATGAAGATGAAAACTATAATAAAATTATTATTTGTATTTTCGTTGCCATTTATTTTCTGTCGTTGTGCCGACGACGGGATACACTATGAACGGGAAATCAATGTTCCCGAAGGTATCTATCTGACGGGGAGTGCGTCCCAATTCTCGGTAGAGGCAATCAATGGTAAAATGAATGTGATAAAAGAGGGCACTTTGGTCGCATTGAACACATGGCTGACATCCAGCGGAGATTTTTATATCTCTTTAGTCGGACCGGATGGGCAACCAGTTTATTATGGGCAGGGAGCGCTTTTGCAAAACGACAACAGTGAGGTGTCAACTTATTCTTTGGCTCCTGGAACCGGCGGTTTCAGAGTAATGGAAGATGGATTGTATCAGCTAATTGTGAATCCTTTATTGAAACAGGTTAATATTGTTCCATTCAATTTCCGTTTGACGAGTAAATTCGAACTGACAGAAGACGGTGAAAACGAACTCTTTCTTCAAAAACCGTCTTACGACCATATTAACCATGTGGCTACCTGGGTGTCCAGTGGCGAGTTAGAAGTGATATTACCGGCAGAGTTTTCGTTTAATTATACCGATAATACATCTTTTGATGTGAAGGAAACAGATACGGAGAAATATACATTCTCTTCTATGTACACCGGAACGGGAGGAAGTATAAAAATGAATGTTTTAACTGAAGAATATGCCGAACTAACCAACCAGTCGCAAGTGCAGCTCAATCTTAAAAACAAAGGTGAGTATAAAGTAACGCTTCAATATGAAGTCTTGACAGGAAAATTCTTTGCGAAGATGACGGGCAATGAGATCATAGAACCCGAACCGGAGGGGTATCCGGAGAAACTATATATGATTGGAGATGAATTTGGAAACTGGAATTGGAATTCGACAAATGTGGTAGAGATGGCCCCTGTGGGACAGCTTGGCAATGGTGCATTCTGGACTATCAAGTATTTCAATGCTGGTCAGGGAATCAAATGGGCATCGGAAAAATCTGATGCGGAAAGTTTTGCCTCTTTGGGTACAAATGTCAATTATGTTGTAGGCAGTAACGGAAGAGCGACGGTAGAAACAAGCGGCCTGTATTTGGTATATGTAGATATGAACCGTAATCTCATAGCTTTTGAGAAACCTGTCGTCTATGGAATAGGTGAGTGCTTTGACGGACAGGAAGTATCGTTCGAGCTTTCCGGGCAGAAATTCTCTGCTGTCACTACTACAAAAGGTAACCTTCAGATGTATGCAACTTCCGACTATAACAATAGAGACTGGAACAGTATGGAATTCAACATCTATAATGGACAAATCTATTATCGTGGTGTAGGTGCTGTACTGGAATCGGTTCCTGTTACTTCTAATATACCAATAGAGCTTGATTTCTCCCAAGATAAAGGTAAAATCGCTGTAACTTTTGCCTCTCCGAGTGATGTCCCCTCAACAGCGAAAGCTATTTACATGGTTGGCGATGAATTTGGAAACATGAATTGGGGCTCGGATGGGGTTATCTCATTAGATAAGGTTTGGAACAGTGCCGACCGATGGATACATATTAATTATTTCAATGCCGGAACTAAACTTCGTTTCTCTACATCCAAGATATTTGGTGACGGAGAGTTTACCGGACTGACTAATAATGTGGGCTTCGAAATCTCTGACGAAGGGCTGGTGGTTATCCCCCAGAGTGGTACTTATATCATTTTCGTTGATTTAGGTTCGAAGACCATCTCCATCCAAAAGCCTGTAATCTATGGGTATGGAACGGCAGCCGGAGGAAACAACGAAAAGATCTTGCCTTTTACGGAAAGTAGCGACGGGAAAACATTCTCTGTTACTTTACCTAATGGAGGACGTTTCAGAATACATCCTTATATTCCTGCTTTTGATAATCTTAATCCTTCATTTGGTGCTTGGAAACGCGAATATGCTGTTAATCCGGAGACTCTTGAAATCTATTTGCGTAAAGAGGGCATGGATGAACCGAACAAAGATTATGTATGGGCTGCCAATACTATAATAACTCTTGATTTCAGGGCAGCGAAAGGAACGATAGTAGTTCCTTAGCCTGATCTGCTTCAATATTATATTCATTTTCTAACAGTTGTTTGCCGGATTTCCTTTTATCTGGCAAACAACTGTAATTTTTTTCATTCTATGATTAGCGTTTTTTACGTTTTAGCTATTTTCTACCCGGTTCATCAATTTTCCGGATATCTCATGCAGCTTCCTGTTGCGTTCCGGTTCCTGTTCTACCGTTTTTGCGTTCCATCAAGAAACAAAAAATCCAAATTTCGTTTGGAAATCAGGATTTTACAGCTTATTGCTTTTCTTCAAAGTGGTGCATCAGGAAAACTTTATAATGTATTCATTTATGCTGGAATGAATGGCATATATATGAAGAGAACGTCTTTAGGAAAATTTCCGAAGACGTTCTCTTCTATATTGCCGGCTTTTAAAAAGCTTCCAGCCTGTTTTCATCCAGCAGTTTTATAATATCCTTCTCTTTATAAAGTATCCTGCCTCCCAGCCGGTAATAGGGGATAAGCCCGGTTGTCCTGTGTTCAACCAGTGTCCGGCGTGTTATCTTCAGTGATTCGGACAGTTCAGCTTCGGTGATGTACCTGTCACCGTTCAGGACAGGTCTGTATCTGTCCGGTTCGCTTCTTAAGAGTTCAGTGATGTGTCCAATGTCCTGAAAGAACCGGATAATTTCCGGACTTTCCCTTGTCAGTAAGTCATGTGCCATATTTCTTTGTTTAATTGTTTCCTTTTTGTAACACTCCTTCCATGTATGTGACGATGTCTTTTTTCCGGTAATAGATTTTCCTGTCTATCCTGCTGTACGGGATTTTTCCCGTGCTGCGCAAAGTAAGCAACTTCCTTGGAGAGATATCCATCATAATGCATGCTTCCTGATTGTCCATCCATTCCGTCAGTCTTTCCTCCTGCCGTATTCCTCTTCCTGTCCGGATATCCCGGATGATTGAGCTTAACGCCTGCTTCATTTCTTCAAATGTTGCGGCTTCGATACTGATCACTTCCATAAGCTTTTGATTTTTTGTCCGATGTAAAGGTATACTGCCGGCATGTTTGTCTCCAAGTCTCTGACTACAGGTGTCAGCAGATGTCGTCAGATTTCACGGATAGCTGGTCAAATTGTAAGTCGTATTTACAAATTGTACCCGGACTTTACAACATCCGGGATTACATTTTACAGTGCTTTTTGTAATTTTTTATTTTATATTTCTTTGTGAATTAGAATGTTATGTAAAAAGATGGATTCGTTTTTTTGAATCCGGCATGTAATTTTCATTATAGTGTAATATACTCTTGTAGTGCGCACAGGAAGAGTATTCAGGTAATCACTTTTTAAAACAATGGAGGATATGCCATGATGTATATAGATAATGAGGTACTTGAGAAAATGATCATGACTATGGTGGAAGGTTTTAATCGCCTTGAAAAGAAACTTGACCGTATGAACCGCCTGAAAGACTGCCTGGACGGCGACACCTTGCTGGATAACTGTGACCTTGCGCAACTTCTGGGCGTGACGCAACGGACCATTGCCCGTTACCGTGAAAAGGGGCTTATCCGCTACTACCAGACGGACGAGAACGGGAAGAATTTTTATCGTAGTTCGGAAATACAGGATTTTTTGCGGCATAGGGGAAAGAAAAAATAGGATCAATTATTTATATTTGCGGGAACCTGTTATATTTTTGCAGCTTAAGGATTCGGTATGAAAAAAGAAAAAGATTTGTCTGTCGCGGTTTTGATTGACGGCGATAATGCTTCTTCCGAGAAGATGGAAGATGTGATGCGGTTCGTATCCCGCTATGGTGCTGCCGTTGTGAGACGTATATATGGTGACTGGACTAAAAAATCCCTTTCCGGTTGGAAGGATGCGGCAAGGGATTATTCGTTCAGGATGGTGCAGGCTTCCTCTTTTGTGCCGGGAAAGAATACGACGGATATCGCGTTGGTTATGGATGCGATGGACATCCTTCATGAGGGGCGGGTCGGTTGTTTTTGTCTGGTCGCCAGTGACGGGGATTATACCCTGCTGGCACAACGTATCAGGGAGAGTGGTCTGACGGTCCTCGGTTACGGGGAGGGAAAGACTCCGGTGGCACTGGTACGTTCCTGTACTGGGTTTCTGTTGGCTGACCGGAAGGAGGAGAAGCCTTTTCAGGAAAATACACCTGAATTTTTTATTCAAAGAGATATGGAATACTTTGACAAGGCTTTTGAACAGGCTGCTGACGGTAAGGCGGAGGTTAGCCTGTCTTTGATTGGAGGTGCGCTGAAGAAGCTGATGCCCAAATTCAAAGTGAAAAGGTATGGCTGCAGGACGCTCGGCAAATTGTATGAAAGGCTTGAGAAATACGAACTGGTTAAAACAGGAAAGGGTGTTGCCGGATTAGTGCGGATTAAGTCCTGAATCCGGTTCCGGTTTTATACGGATTGAAAAAAAATACCGATGCTTCCCTTGCCGCAGCAACTGTTGGCGGCAAGGGCGGCTGTCTGTTTCACATGGCTTATACCGGTATCGGATTAACCCGGAGTGTGTCCAGATTGATATATGCTCCCCGGTACAGGGTTCTTCCTTCCTTGAACATCCTCCATAGGATGTCACAGCCGACTTGTGCCAGTATGGAGTTGATGTACAGGTCCTGTCTTTCCAGTGCTTCCGCCAGTGAGCAGCTCGGTCCGGAGTCCTTCTCTTCTATTGTGGAATAGTTCACCTCCTCGGTGATGACATTCATTCCGGGTACCGGCATGAATTCTTTTGATGCCGGCTGCCGTATCTTGTTGCGGACAGTACCTATGAAGACTTGCCCGGTGGTTTGCGCATTCCCGAAATCCATCCAGTAATAAACCGCCCTTTCATTGTTTGCGGAGGTCTCCCTGTATTTTTTCAGGAATCTCCACAGTTCCAGTCGTGAGCGGGTATTGTCGGTGCAGGTGATGATGATATTCGCCGGTCTTGTCCTGTCATCCCCGTTTTCCTGTGTTTTCCGTACGGGATAGCGGCAGTTTTCCGCCGTCCATGTTGTTCCGAAAAAACGGTTGACGCGTGTGACGGCCGCTGTCGCCTTGCCTTGCCCCAGCTCCGTCTCACTGAAGAGCTGGCGTCCTATGTTGGCTTCCGTGATAATGTCGGGATCGAATACGGTGACGTGCAGTCCCGGATGTCCCAGTGCCTGCAACGCGACGTTCATGCGTGCCAGGTTGGTTATGACCTGTGATCCCGTGCCCCCTGCACCCGCAACATGGATGGTGACGGGATGGTAGGGTTTCAGCAGGTAGCTGTCCGTATAATGAATCTTTTTCATGTCAGTATGTCTTTAAGTTTCTTCCTGGATTGTTGTAACTCGCTGTAATCAAACGGATTGTTCCGTGCATGTTCCGTTACTGACACCAGATTGCTGCGGGTCGGGTTCCTGCCGCCTCCCAAATGTGAGAACTCGCTCATCCAGAAACGCTTTTCCCAGTATTCCTGAAATTCATGAAAATTCATGTCCTGCGGTTTTTTTACTGACGAGCTGCCCAGGCAGACGTTCGCCCCGGTTACATTGAAGAACGGCGCCAGATACAGTTCTGTCCGCTCTTCGGGGATTGCTCCCTTGAAGGCGTGTATGTCCATGCATTCCCGTTCCACCACGTAGATGATGCCCGGCACGTTGAATGTCCCGTCTGTAATGTGCAGCCCGTCCTGGAAGTACATTTTTCTCTTCTGCGGCGGATTGTACCATATGTACCTTTCGCGCCCTTTTCTGGGGTCGCACAGGAGCATGTTCCCGGGGATGCGTCCGTGCGGGATTCCGCTCATGCTTTCCGTGTATGATTCCACCAGTGAGTTCATGAACTCATAGGTTACCGGAATGCCGGCCCCCATCCGTCCTTTTTCATTGACGGGCCTGAGTTCGAGATAACTTCGCGGGGTTGAGTAATCTGTCGTTTCGCATTCATAGGCGACAAGTACCGCTTTGGGATGCATGATTTGCTGCATCTGTTTTGTCAGTTCATTCATTTTCCTGTTTTATTAGAAGTTGTTTGTAATGAGTTTGATAAAGCGTGTGAGCCATTGGGAGAACCGCTCCGGAAAGTCCTCCATGGAGAAAGGCTTTTCCGTGTCCGGTGTCAGGTGGAATGTCGTGACGGGTGTGATCACATATGATTCCTGATAGTCCGAGTTGAAATAGCTTTCCATTTCGTCGTTCATGGCGTCCTTTACCGACCAGGTGACCATTATCTGCGTATCCAGTCCCACCGGCCTGAAATCTGCTGCCTCCTCGTATGCCCAGTCGTAGGAGTATTGCATGATGCTCGGGCTGCCGTGTGAAATGTATGCCGTACCTTCCGTGAGCAGTTCCAGCAATGCCCGCTCATTGTTCTTCTTCGTATGATATTTCCGTATTTCCCCCTCCAGGTCCGCAAGAAATCCCTTTGAATTGCCCATTCTCTCCAGTATACGGTGCGCCTTCCCTTTTTCATACAGTCTGGCAAGTGCGGCCTTGCGTCTGATCTCTCCTGCCGTCGCCTCTTCGTCGTAGAGCCTGTAGTCTTCCAGGTAATCGTGTGCCATTTCGTAGTAGCTGGTATCCGTGCTTTTGGGTATGCCATGGTGCCGGGCGAGCTGCCGGATAAATTCCAGTGCTATCTTTCCGAGTTTCTCCGGCAGTCTCTCCGTGAATTCCAGCGGTATCCAGAACAGTTTATACTCCGGCCACTCATGGAACCGGTAGAGGCAGAAGTACAACTTTCCGTTCTCCTCTTCCAGATTGACATGCTCCGGGAGCATGGTGTCCATTGCCCGGTACAGTTTGACGATGTTCATCCTCGGTGATTTCCCGGTCGGACGGAAAGGAAGCCTGAGGCCGACAAGTGCGCTGTATCTGAGTGCCGATCGGTACAGGAAATAAAAATTCTCCCTTGTCGTAAGATTGATTTTCTCTCCCGCGCGGATCTCCATACAGTAATCGGGGGTAACGGGGAGAATTCTCCCCGTTAGAAAATCATTACGGTTCCTGCCGGCGGCAGCCTTCTTTTCTTTCTGCTGCCGGTTCCCCGGCTGATGTCTGTGCATCCGGCCTCGCTGATAATAAGTCGTGCCAGGTCTTCCGTTTGTAGTTCCGATAACTGTCTGCATGTTGTCTCCTCCTTTTTCTTAGGGTTTGTTTTCTTTGCTATGGCTTATCCTTTCGTTCCTATGGTGGTTTTGAACCGGTATACCGCGCGGTCCTCTTCGAGTTCCGGCCCGTGCAGGGTTGCCGTGGTCAGTTCCGGATAGTTCATGGAATAGAAGTCCGTCACTTCGGAAAGGGACATTCTGCTGTCCGGATCTTCCAGTGTCAGGGTGTCATTTCCTTTTTTCAGGATGAATACTCTTTTGAGTCCTTTGATATCAAGTGCCATATTATTTAAAGTTTTAATGGTTTAACAACATATAAGCTCCGCCTGTGTCTCGTCCTTCATGCGGCATTCCTGCGGGAAGTCTATGTATTCCGCATACGGGTCTGCACGCAACAGTTCCCTGTCACTTTCATCGTCCTTGTCAAAAGTGAGCGCTTCTGCGGCCGGTTGTGGCGGTGACTGGTATTCCCTGCCCGTATTTTCCCGGGTTGTCTGTATGACGGTTGCCTGCGGCTGCAGGGGGACGGGTTGCGGCTGTTGCCATGGTTGTGCCTGGGGGGACTGTCCGCCGGGCTGGAGGAAGTATGTTTGGGGCTGTTCCGCTGTTTGTTGCGGACTGCCGTTTGCGGGATTCCGGCAGTATCCTTCGTACATTGGCTGTGGTTGCGGTGTTCCCGGATAATATTGTGGTACGGGCTGCGGCTGTACTATCTGCGGCCGGGGCACCGGTTGTTGTACCGGTTGCGGGATTGCCTGCTGTACAGGCTGTTGTGGCGGTTGTGACGTGAACATCCGCATTTGTCCGTCAGGTCGGTTACCGTTCGCCGTACCGTTTGCGGGCGGCTGTTGTGGAAGCGGCTGTGTGTCCATTTCAGGAAACAGGCAGCCCTGTGACGACTCCTTCTGCACTTCCTGTATCCTTGCCTCTATCTGTTTCTGCCTGTCCGTATCTGCGAGTACCTTGGCCTGCCTGAAGCAGGTTGTCGCTTCCGAGTATCTTCCTGCCGTGAACGCCTCCTCCGCACGTTTGAGGAGTTTTTCCATCTTTTCCTGTTTTTCACGTGCCTCTTTTGTCTTCTTGTCGTTGGTGGTTCCGGCCGCCTTGCCTTGTGTTGCGGCGAGCCGTGCCTGTTGCTCGAAGGTTTCAAGGTTGGTGAGGATTCCCTGCGCTTTCTGCAGCGGTGTGGTGATGATCTGCAGGAATTGTCCGTCCAGTTCCATGGGGGTACCGTTGAGTATGAGCGGCACGATGGCCTGTCCAGCTTCATCCTTGAGTGTTGTACGTCTGGGCATTACCGCTACGGACAGTTTTCCGTCCGTTCTCCTGATGTTGATGTTCAGGTCTGTGCCTGCCGACATCATCTGATAAATTGATTGGAAAAACATAATGGTTGTTTTTTATTGTTATACATAGGTTTCCTTGAGATATGTCTTCAGAATTTCGTCTCTGTCCGGTCGCTTCGTGATGTCAAGCAGTGGCTTGAGATAATACCCGATATTTCTGGGCTCATCAACCGTATTGGGAAATCTTCTCTTTGCAGGCCTGATGCTTCGCGTTGTCGGCCACAGTGCGGGTGCGACCGGAGCTGACGGGGTGAATTTTCTTGTTTCCATTTCATTTGTAGTTTAAGGGTTTATAATAACATTCCGATAAGGATCAGAATGGTGAGAATTGTCGCCAGGAACGGGAGGAGTTTTAGCAAAATACGGATTATGCCTTCCGCCATTGTCAGTAACAGGATGGTATGTACCGGAATTATGCCTTTACGGCATAGCAGGATTATTACTGCGGCTGCCAGCAGTGTGACCGCCGGCTTGCAGATGCTTGCGATGGATTTCTGTTTCATGTCCTTGTTGTTTTTATGAGTGTATGATTATCTCTTCGGGATCTGTTTTCCCGATTTTACAGGCCTTCGTTTCCCGGATTGCCCTTTTGTGTCAAGGCTTGGCGAAAGAAAATACCGGAGCACAGCGAGGATGATTTTCTTTCAGCCGACCGGCCCGCAGGGCTGCCTTGACACGAATACGGGGTAATCCGGTACCTTTGCCGCCTAAAAGCGGCATAACAGATGTCTGATAAATAAAAAATGCAGACTTTTCAGCCTGCATTTCCCGTTCCTATATATAGCTTCTATCTTTCACATTTCCGGAAGATATCTTCCGTTACCTCTCCCGAGAGTTTGAGTACCCCCTTCATGAATTCTTCCTGTGTAAGTTTTCCTCTTTCCATTCGTGCCAGTTGCGCCTCCCACCCCGAAGTCAGTGCGGCTCCCGCTATTTTCATGTTCCGTACCGTCTCATATATGTAAAGTCCCTTTCGTGTGGGGATGATGTATTTGCCTGAATAACGTACATATTTGCGGTCAATCAGGGTCTGCAGGATTCCTGTACGCGTGGCCGCCGTTCCCAGTCCGGCAGTGTCCATGTAGGTGATCAGTTCCGCGTCGGTATATGCGGATACGGGCAGGTCCTTCCTGTGTATCAGGCTGCATCCGGTAACAGCGGCCGTCTCCCCGTTTTCCAGTTGTGGGATGGGGGAGAAGCCGTATTCCCTTCCTGCAATGACGCTTTCCCTTTCGAATATGCCGAACCATCCCTTTTCAATGATGCGGCAGGCATGACACCGGAAATTTCGTGCGGCACATACGGCATCCACAGTGGTGTATTCCGCCCTGCATACGGGCATGAAGGCTTCCAGCATCCGTCCGATAATCATCATGTAAAGTTGCATCTCCTCCCGGTTTAATCCTTCCGGATATGTATCGGTAATGATGATGGCGTGGTGTTCCGCCGCTTGTCCTTCGTCGACTACCTTGTCCGGCAGGTCGAATATGTTGATCCCCATGCTTCTGACATACGGTCGGAATTCCTTCCTGTTCAGGATTTTCTCCATGATACGGGGCAGTTTGTCGTAAACGTCCCGTGGAAGGAAACGTCCGGCAGTTCGCGGATAGGAAATCAGTTTCTTCTCATAAAGTTTCTGTGCGATTTCAAGCGATTTTCCGGCAGTCATTCCGTAATAGTTGTTGGCGTCTTTCTGGAGTTCGGTCAGGTTGTAGAGGGCTGGAGGCTCTATCTCCCTGACCTGTCTGCTGACAGCGGTGACGCGTGCATGTCCGGCCAGTTTGCAGTCACTGTAAAGCCGTGCAGCCGCCTCCCGGTCTGTGAATTCTTCCGTACAGCGCATTTTGAGCAGGGTGTTATTTTTGCACAGGCTGATAAAAACCGGAAAGGTGTCCGTGGCAATGTGGTTCTCACGTTCACGGTAACGGCTGCTTATGGCTGCCAGTACGGGCGTCTGCACCCGTCCCAGTGAGTTGTTTCCCGTTCCGGTCGCCTGGCAGAGGGCATAGCTGGCGTTGAGTCCCAGTACCCAGTCCGCCTTGTTGCGGCTGTCCGCTGCCAGAAACATGCGGTCATACAGGCTGCCGGGCCTGAGGTTGCCCATTTCCTCCAGCACGGCTTCGTCCGTAAGTGACGAGTTCCATAGACGACGGTAGGGTTTCCTGCATTCCAAATACTGGTAAAGGTACCTGAACACCATTTCTCCCTCCCGGGAGGCGTCGGTGGCCGCAATAATGCTCTCGCAGGCGGCGAATACTTTCTCGATCACTTTCAGCTGGAGGACTGCGTTGATGTCCGGTATCCATCCCGTATCGGTCTTGATGTGTTTTACCATCAGTCTGAAGGGGGCGGGATTTATCGGGAAGTCCCCGCGTTCCGGGCGGTCCATCCCGTAATCCTTCGGCATGGCCAGCGAAAGCATGTTGCCGAAGGTCCATGTCACCATGTACCCGTTCCCGCTCATGTATCCGTCCTCTCTGGTATGTGCTCCCAGAATTCTTGCTATCTCTTTTCCCACATTGGGCTTGTCTGTCAATATCGCAATCATGTTCTTTTTCCATTTGATGTTCCCCGTACCTTCGCAATAAAACCGGTACGGGGAAATTGTGTATACTTTTGATTCTGTCTGTATGGGGCAGGGATTATCCGCCGGCTTCGCTTTCCGCTTCGGGACTGATCCCGTTGATTTCCATTACCGGCTTTCCGTCCGTCCCCACCGTGATCCTGAGGGTGGCGTCCATTGTTAAGCGGAGTGCGGAAGTGCGGATTTTCAATGGGACGGTTTCCGTTTCCTCCCCTTGCAGGAGCAGTTCCATGTCCCCGCTTTTTTCCAGTTCTTCTTTGTGGATACCGATGGTCTCCAGTTCTTTCCAGTCAAGGTCTTCCTTTCTGAATATCCGGTTGTCATTCTGATTCATGTCTTTTTTTCTGATGAATGGTTAATGATTCTTTTTTGTATTCTTTTTATACGGCCTGTCTGCTTCCTTTTTTCTGTTCCTGCTGCCGGTTTTGCGTGTCGTCCACCTGTGCGGCACGCCGGGCCGTATTGCGGCGTATGTCGGGATTTTCCTGGAAGTATTGCAGCTGTCCGGAATTTGCGTTCACTTTCAGGTAGGAACTGAATGTCTTGTTGTTGGCGCTTTTCAGGTCCGATACGAGTATGGCTTTTCCGTCCTGCAGGTTGGCCCGTTCCTGTGCCGTGAATACATGCCCGTATACTTCCGCCGGAACGACCGGCACCTGGCGCTCGCTGAAACCGTCCGGTGTACGTGAGTATTGCGGCCTGCCCGTATTCATGTCCAGTTTGACGAAGGAGGAGAACTCTTCCCCCTTGCGGTTGATCATGTTTTCAAGGAAGACGGGTTGTCCCTTGCGCAGCGCCTCCTTGTCCTCGGGAGTCAGTAGCACGTTGCAGATTTCCTTCGGGATGTATATTTCCCCGTTCTCCGGATTATGTCGTGTATATTGCGGTCGGCCGGTCACCTTGTCCAGCGTGACGAAAGAGGAGAACAGCGCTCCGTCGGTGCGTTTCATATCCTCTACAAGGATGGTATGTCCTTCGCTGAGCATTTTGATCTGGTTGGGTGAAAGTTGTACGCCTCCCAGGCTCTGCTGGTTGAACCCCTTGCTTTCCGGATAGATGAATTCCAGTCCTCTGCGTTCCGCGCTGTATTGGAGTGTGGCGTCGAACGGCTTTCCGTTTTTTGAGGTCATTCCGTCCACATATACCGGTTGTCCTTCCTTCAGCGCGTTTATTTCATCCGCTGTCAGTCTGATGCCTTTCACTTCACTTGGTATGTACACGTTTTCCTGCCGTACGGCAACCAGCTCGTTGGTATTCTTGTCAATGGAGATGAGACAGGGTGTATAGGAACCCCCGTTCAAGTTCAGTTCCGCCACGCGTCCCATGTTTCCTGTCTCACGGAGGTTCTTCTTGTCCTCTTCCGTGAAGATGTGCCCGAAATAGGGCCTTTCCAGCTCCGGTTCCTTGCGGATGCCGTGGATACCCAGACCGATCTGCCCGTCCGGCATGGTGATGAATGAGAGGCGTGCGTCCAGTTTGACCCTGGCACCTGTCAGCGTCAGTGTCAGGGGAACCAGTTTGTTGGTTTTGTATCCTTTCAGCATGGAATCCAGCAGTCCCTGTTGTTCGAGGGAAGTTTTGGAGACGCCCATCTTTTCCAGTGCGTCCCAGTTTACCATGTTCTCGTCATAACGGTAGCGTGGTGCCTGCTGTTCCTGCGGCTGTTCTGTTGAAACTGTCGGTTGTGGTGCCTGTTCCTGTGGGTTTGTTTTTTGTTTCTTTGCCATTGTTTCTGTTTCTTTTTCGTTCTTACTCTGTTCCTTGTTTTCTCTTGGTCGGATTTCGTAGCGTTTGAGGAACTCTTTTACTGCGTCCGTTTCCTTGCCTTGTGACAAATCCCTGATTGCCTGCTTATTCTGCTTGTAATCATGGACGGTCATTCGTATGAGCCGGAAATGTGTAGGTTCCTTGAGCTGGCTCCAGAAGTTCCTGATGAAGTTTTCGAGGATACTGGAGTTTTTCTCGAATTTCAGAAAGGAGTTTTCGTTCTTTTCTTCGGCAGGAACCGTTTGAGCTTTTCCTTCTCCGTCAATTTCGCTGACGGCTTGCACACCGGCTTTGGGGTCCTCCTTGTTGTGGACAAACAGTAGTTCGTTGATTTGTTCCACATAGGGCTTTTCTTTGGCGGATTTCTGCGTTTTACGTGTCCGCTTCGGTTTTTCTTTCACTTCTTTTTCTTGTGCCATGATCCATCATTTTGAGATTAATGTTTTCGTTTGACAGCTCAAAAATAATGGCTGAAATTGAATAAAATGCTGATTCTCAAAATGGTGACATCACGTGTCGTTAGATGTCAGCAGATGTCAATCAAAGGGAAAAGATGATGGTGGAAAAAGGGAATAAGGAAGAAAAAAATATACAAGCCGGTTAATAAGGTGAGAGAAATTTATGTAGAACAGAGAGAGCAGGAGTCCCTGTCTTTATTGGGGACAGTTTTTCTTTAATTATGAATTTACTGTGGGAACTGTGTCGTTTGTGTAATATTGTAGAGATGTTGGTAAAAAGAAAGGGAATGGTGGAAATGTGATCTATGCGTCACGTCGGTCGCAGTTAGTCCCTATAATCCTTTCATTAAATCAAAAACGTGGTCGGAACGTTTTTTTCAAAGGAATTTTCTCCGACGAAGTCGCGAAGAAAACTTCTTTGAAAAACGTAAGCCGGAACGTGGAGACAAGACGTTTTTGATTTATCTTTATTATAGGAAATAACTGTGTTATTTTTATTATATGATTAAAACTAGTAAGATAAAAAGGTGTTTACATACTTATGCATTAATAGACTATTATGTCGTATTCTTGTGGAGGTTGACTATAAAAGAAAGGGGAATTAAGTATAATATAATATTTTGCAGGTATTACCAAATATCTCATTCTTATGAGGATTCTGACTTCAATCGTATATAAAGTTATGTTTCGGAATAATCCTAATATTAGGATTAGATAAATATAGATTTGTTACATTAATGTTATAAATGTGATGACAAAATTTCAGATAATAAATGAGCAGATTTATTATTTAATAATAAAACAATTTTCAGCAGGTAAAATTAGACTCATAGTTACAATAGTTATTTCTAATATTAAATCTGTCGCTGAAAGTATTCCTTCTATTTCAACCATGTTGAGTATTTCTTAGGAAGAAATAAAAGGAATACTGATTAGTCTTTATTATTCTACCTTTTGTGAATTTATCGTAACATTTTTAGTTATAAAAGATTTTATAATACTTTTGTCAATATCGCCTTCTTTTGCTTGTATATGTAGATTCTGGAAATAGAAATCTGATAGTTGGTATTGTTTAGACGGTTTTACATTGAAGAAAATATTGCATTTCAAATCAATGTTGCGCATTGTGATATTCTCGGCATAGGAAAGCGGAATATCTTTCCGGTCTTTCAAATCATAAAATTGAGACCATGGAGCAATGGTTATAAAGCTTGTTGCGTTTCCTTTAATATTTTCTACTAAGATATACTCATATTTTTGTGGAGTGTCGGGACGCATCTTAAAATGCAGGAGAATTAATGCTTTGTCTACCGTACTGTGGCGAAAGATAATATTTCGGTTATGTACAGATTCACTTCCACAGGTCAGGGCACTATGGCAGTAGCCGTATTGACAATTCTCAATAATAATATCTTCATTACTGCCATTGTTTGCATCCTGGTCTGCCCAAGGCCCTTTGCCGCCTTTCAGGCATACAGCATCATCGCATACTGACATATAGCAATTTTTTATCAGCACATTTTTGCAGACGTCCAGGTCTACAGCATCTGTGCTGGGGGCTTCCATAGGCTTACGGGGAGTAGTAATGTGAAGATTCAAAAGTTTCAAATTATTGCATTTGTAATAGTGCGTGCTCCAGTAGGGCGAATTGGCTATTTTGATACCTTCCACCTGCACATTTTTACAATTGGACAGATAAATGATACGAGGTCTTTGTTCATCCATATTAGTACATTTCGGATTCCATTTCAGACGTAGCCAGAATGCTCTCCAAAAGCGGAAGCCATTGCCGTTGAGCATACCTTTTCCTGAAATGGTAAATCCGTCCAGCCCGTCTGCATTGATTAAAGCTCCGTAATATGTCAGCGTTTGTCCTTCCATACGGGTGGTCAGCAGCGGAAAGTCACTTATGTCATCGCTGCCCTTCAACACAGCATTCTTTTCAAGATGCAGATGCGTTTTCGGTTTAAAGAATAGTGAACCACTTAAAAAAGTACCTTGGGGAACAACAACAACTCCACCACCATTTTCTGCAGCCATATCAATTACTTGCTGGATTTGTTTGGTTTGCAATACGGTACTGTCGTTTATTACTCCGTAGTCAGTAATCCGATATTGTTTACCGAGTGATTTTGGATTCACATTTTGGGTCTCTTTGAACCATTTGCTAATCGGTTTGCCATCAGGAAATGTCTCCTGTCCTAACATTTGCAGGCAGCAACAGAGTGCTGTACATGCAATGAATATTCTCATCATTGATTTAATTTGGGGTTAATAAATACATTCAGTCGGTACCTGCTTTCTGTAAACGAAACCCAAGCCCGTTTGTAGATAAAGAGAATAGAGTGTAAAATGAATATTGCAAATATACGGATTTTATGCTTTTTCTCCAAAAAAAGAAAATAATTTATAAGGTAACCGCACCAAAATGAAATTGTTGATTATTGCTATATTATAATTATGTACGCGCGTTCCTTAAATTAATATAACCAATATATAAAAGGTGGGAAGGTTAATTACTTATTAAGGAAAATTCAAGTATTTGAAAGAAATGATAAAAGTGATAAGTGTCAATAATGATAGTGTTACAATCAAAATGATTATGTTTTCTTTTGAAAAAGAATACTATCTTTGTGGAAGTAAAGAGTAATAGTAGTGAAAAAACAGTAGTAAACCTTAAAACAAAGCCTATGGAGTAATGGATCAAGAGGCTAAAAGCCAGTAAAATAAGATATTAAAATATAACTTAATATTTTAATGATATAAAAACTTATTTCGATATTATTATTTGACCTTACAACACGATGTGTGATACAATGAAAAATACTTTTAAATTCTTGGGAAGATTTCTTGTTCTCTCCCCTCTTTGTTATTTATACTTCTTTTTTAAAATGTTTTTCTAAAAGTATGAAGGTTTAGTGATAGCGAATCTTTTATCTGAAACTGACTAACTTTATTTAATAACCTGTTTATGGAAACAAAAAACTTTTTTATTGCAGAATTGCTTCGTATAAAGAAAGCAATGAGTAGTCCTATGTGGCGTTTCATGTCATTAGGCGTATTATTTGTTTTCGCTTGTATGCTAGGTGCGTGCAGCGATGATGACGAAAAGGAATTAGTTAAGGAGCCGGAACCAGAAACTCCAGTTGATCCTGATGATCCAAATGGTCCGGATATACCACAAAGAGACGGGACGGCACTGTTCTTGGATGCAGCTAAGTCAAGCGGTATTTCACTGACGGAGCTTGCCGGTGAAACGAATGGGTATCAGTTGAGTATTCAAACCACAGACGGCAGCAAGTATTATATTCCTACCGTCGGATTGAAAGATGCATTAGCTAATAAGAAAGTAAAACTGACATTCGAATATAAATGTACCGAAGATATAGCACAGTTTAATATAGGATATTCCGGTGAAGAGAACATGAACTATTTCGGAAAAATTGAAGCCGATGTAGATAAGGATGAAGATGGATGGGCACCGTATAGCGTAAGCCTGGTTCAGGATATTGAAAAATACCGGTGGGGAAATGTAGACGATTGGCTTGGTTTTTATCTTCAGCCGGCAACGAAGACTGGCGCTCCTGTGACGTTTGAAATAAGAAACATCTATCTGGAGAAAACGGATGAGCAGGTAGAGCCCGTTGAACCGGAGGATCCTAATAAGTATCCTTTGTCATTTTCATCGAATCGTCCATCTACTGCATTCGAAAATAAATTCGGACGCGCGGATGGCATCGAATATACGAGAAACGGTGATGAATACCATATTACGTTCGTTGACCGTCATTACGATGCTACACAATCACATAACGAACATATGTTTGCTACCGATCCATTGACCAAGATGCTGAATGTGGGAGACAATCAGAAAGTAGAACTGGTATTTAAGTATAAAGCATCTACTCAGTACCCATGGCAATTTACGACTTTCTTTCAGGTAAATGAGGATCTGACTATATTCAATGCAACAGTTGTAGACTGCCAAAATATGAAGGCATCGGCAAATGCTAATCCTGACAGTGAAGGATGGGCAACTTATCGTCACGACTTAACCAGTATGGTGAAGTCATATAAATGGGGACAGGATCTTTCAGTATCACCGCAGATTCGTTTGCGGTTCCGTCTGATGAGAAGCGCAGAAATCACTGACCCCGCACATCCTGAAAAATACGATTTTAAGGAAATAGACCTCAAAGACGTTCATTTGCAAGTTGGTGATATGCCCGCTCCGATAGAGCCGGAAGACCCGAATGTTCTGGCTTTGATATTCTCTGAATCATCGACAAAGGCTAATGTAACCATAGATAAAATTGAAGATGGGCAATATACATTGAGTTTCGCAGCAGGAGGTGGTCATGGAGAACATTTTATTGAAACTGATGTATTGGCACAAGCATTGACGGTAGCAGACAATCAGAAAATAGAACTGGTCTTTGATTATAAATCCATTGGAAAGATTGAATATCCTTGGCAATTTACAGCTTATCTCAGAGGTGGAGGAATAGCAGATAATGGTAATACAATCGATATGCAGCCGATAGAGTATAAGGGAGATTGGGGAAATATCCGGATGGATATAACCGATGTTCTTAAGGCAAAACAATGGGGACTGTCGGTGTCTACTTACAAGATGCGTTTTCGATTCAGATTAGTGAGACAGAATGGAGTAGTAGATAATCCTCAGTGTCCAGAAATGTACGGTTTCAATGGTATCGAACTGAAAAATGTTAAATTGGAAATAAAGGATAAATAAGGTATTGTTAGTTGAGAAAAGGTAAAAGATTGTTTTTCAGGAATTATTTTTTATATAACATACAGCCGCTTAACGGCTGTTAATCAATTCTTTTATGAAGTTATTTTATATATCCGTTTTCTATCTGCTACTATTCGTTGGGGCAGTCTGTGCTTGTAGCAGTGATTCTGATTTGGCTGAAGAAGGTGAAAAACCCGCGGCACCGGAAGAAGAAACATCAGTCAATGAACTAAAACTGAATGCAGATAAAACGAACGACGTTAAAGTCAGCGTAAACAATAAAGGAGAATTCGTACTGACAACAACAGGAAAAGACCCTTATATCTGCACTATGCCGCTGGATAAAAAGAATCCGGAAAATTCCGTTGTGTTGACTTTCGAATACAAAGCTTCTAAAACCATCAATGGCTTTCAGGTATTTTTTGCCAATCCTTTGTCCGGCGACCGAATGGAAGAATATGGGGCAATTGAAGCATCGCCCAGCAAATGGGACACATATTCATGCAATCTGTATGATGCTATAGAAAAATACTCGTGGGGAAGAATACAGGATTATCTCCGTTTGGATTTTGGAAGTACGGTAGGGGTACAACTTTATATGCGGAATGTCCGTCTGAGAGGAATGAATAGCGAGGAGAAAGAAGCTTGGGAAGCAGAACAGGAGAAGAAGAATGGTATAGAGAAATTAGCAAAAGAACTTCCGGAATATCTGAAACGTTCTTTCTCTTCGGAAATCACCCGTGTGGAAGTGACCTCTAATAAAGTTAATATCGAAGGCCGGTATAGCGGAAGCGGTACATGTAGCTTGGCGGAAGTCACCCCTTACGAGCACGCTTTGCTGCTTACAAATTTCAAGAAGTGCAAGACTGATATCAAAGCGGGAACATTCACCGTTTCATTAGACCGTGTGGTGGAATATGATGGTTATAAGTATGACCGCCTGCTCTCCAAGTTCGTGCTGGTGCGGACCGTCAATGGTAAAGACGAATTGGTATCGTGCGGGCGCTATGTGGATGCGGATTTGATAGACCGTTCTAAAGCCTCTTCGTTGCCGGATTGTTCCGGTGACCTGACAAAAGGCGGAGAAGCTGACAGAAGTAGCCAGGCAGGTTGGAACGATGTAGATGCGTTAGGATTGAAAGCGGTTCTGGTAGGCATACCTGTGACAGCCGTCATGTGGGAGACCCAGGCGAATGCTGCCAAAGTAGGCGACCAGGTGATTACGCATCAATATTTGGGAAAGAACTATTATTTCAGCAAGAGTTATTTTGAGGAGATGGATAGGGGACTTCTGGAATTCCAGAAACGAAATATTGCTGTGTTTACGGTTATTTGCATTCGTCCGGAAGTGTCGAAAGATGCCAGTGCTTACAGAAATTACGACCATGATTTGGGTATGCTTTTCCAACATCCCGATTTCTCTGAACCTGCTGGTACAAACGGGGTTTATTCGATGGTCAACCTTGATGAAGCTAAAAGTGTAAACTATTGGGCAGCGGCACTTGACTTTATGGCATCGCGCTATTCGGACGGTACGCACGGGCGCATTCATCGTTATGTACTGCACAATGAAATCGACGACCCTGCTAACTGGAATAATATCGGCTACAAGCCATTGGAATATTACGTGGATTATTTTACGAAATCAATTCGTATCGGTCATAATATTATCCGTCAATACAATCCGCATGTACAGATATTGGTGCCCGTAACGCAGTCGTGGACTCGTGAAGTAATTACCCCCGGCATTCGTGCGGAATATGCAGTAAAGAAGATATTCGGTTTACTTAACCAACTTAGCGCCAAAGAGGGGGATTTCTATTGGGGAATGGGCTATCATTCTTATCCGCAGAAGTTCAACTCACGTACATGGGAAGATCCGGATGCGACTTTCTCAATGAACACTCGTATGGTGACGTTCAAGAATCTAGAAGTATTGGATAAATGGGCTAAAACACCGGCGAATATGTATAAAGGGACGAAGCAACGCAATATCTGGTTGACAGAGAATGGTTCTAGTACATCGACCTATACTGAACAGAGCTTGAAAGAACAAGCAGCCTGCGCAGCATACGCTTTGAAAAAGGTAGAGCAGCTGTCCGGCATCCAAACAGTGATTTGGCATGCGTTGACAGATAATAATGTTGAAGGGAATCTGAACTTAGGATTGCATTATCGTAAAGATCATCCGGGCGACCCGTGGGGAAAGAAACCGTCGTGGTATGTATATCAGGCATATGGAACGGCAAATGAGAGTAAAGTACTCGATCAATACTTACCCGTTATCGGGGTAAGCAAGTGGGAGGATATCATTCACAGTGTGTCCGACTAATCAAACTATTACAAAATAATAAAGAATAACATTATGAGAATAAATCAAAGGTTCAACCGGGATATCTCGAAGATTTGGCAGTCCAGACAGGTTGTCAAGGTTGGCTTGTGTCTGTTGTTCATGATTTCCGCTCCATTTTGTTTGTCGGATGTATTTTCGGCAACTGGAGCGGAAGCCCCCACTGTTCTAGCGTATGCGCCAGAACAAGCGGTACAGAAGAAAATGTTGACCGGGAAAGTAGTTGATACCAATGGAGAACCTATCATCGGTGCCAACATTATAGAAAAAGGTGTATATGCCAATGGGGTGATTACCGATTTGGAAGGTACGTTCAAACTGCGGGTAAAGCAGGATGCCGTCATAGAAGTATCCTATATCGGCTATGTAAAAAAGGAGGTTTTCACGAAAGGACGCGATTTTGTGACCGTCACCTTGCAGGAAGATGCCAAAACGTTGGAAGAAGTGGTGGTGGTAGGCTACGGTTCGCAGAAGAAAATCTCTGTGACCGGTTCCGTTGCTTCTATCCAAACGGAAGATTTGCTCAAAAGCTCTCAGGCAAACTTGGCGGCTGCATTGTCAGGACGTTTGCCGGGATTGGCCACGATGCAGACTTCCGGGCGTCCCGGTGGAGATGACGTAACACTTTATTTGCGTGGTGCCAGTACCACCAACGGGGTGAATCCGCTGATTCTGATTGACGGTGTTCCCCGCGACGGTATTGCTACGCTCGACCCCAATGAAGTGGAATCCGTTACCGTACTGAAAGATGCTTCTGCTACCGCAGTGTTCGGTGTACGTGGCGCCAACGGTGTGATACTGATTACCACTCGTCGTGGAGAGGTAGGCAAAACAGAATTGAGTATTTCTGTAGACCATAGTTTGCAGCAATTTACGGTATCAATGGACCGTATCCACTCTTGGGAGTATGCAGAACTACGAAATCAAGCTTTCACGAATGATGGCAAGGATGCGCCTTATAATGCTTATATGATTGACATGTATAAAAGCGGAGAGGATCCTGTTTTCTTTCCTGACCGCGACATTATGTCAGAGTTCTTCAAGAAGTGGGCGCCGCAAACCCGGGTGAACGTCAATATGAATGGAGGTACGGAGAAAATCAACTATTTCATCAATGTCGGTTATATAGGACAAAGCGGACAATTTAAGACTGAATCGCCCAAGGCATTGGGATATGATCCCAGTTATAAAATGAACCGTTATAATTTTCGGTCTAATGTCGATTATAAATTGGCTTCCAATTTGAAATTGTCATTGAATCTGGCTTCTTATCTTCAACAGTCCAATACACCGCAATGTCAGGATTTATATAATGGGAATTTGAATTCAATGATTGCAGATATGGTTGCGCATGCATGGGCAACTCCGCCTACTACACCGGGACCGGTTACCATGCCGGGGTATACAACGGATACAGGGGCGGAGATTCCTGCCAACCAGATAGTAGGTTCTAATTTTAATACAGACATCAAGAACAACAAGTGGGGAGAGTTAAACCGTCGCGGCTATCAGGAGGTGACCAATATGAATTTGAACTCTTCCTTGGCGATAGACTGGGGGCTTGATTTTATTACGAAGGGATTGAGCACGAAGTTTATGGTAGCTTTTGATGCAGCTTCTTCCACAACTTTGACTGCCCGCCGCGTATTTGATGTTTATCGTGCTTATCCGGCACAGTCACCCGATGAAAAGTCTTATTATCAGGCAATAGAAGTTGACAAACAAGATGTGCTGGGTGCTCCTACCCGTTCGAATGCTTCCAACTACTACTTGAACCTGCAATATTCTATCAATTATGCCCGCCAGTTTGAGAAGCACGACGTGTCTGCCATGGCATTGTTTCAGCGTGACAACTGGCAGAAGGCAAATGCGGATTTGCCTTACAATATGTTAGGACTTTCCGCTCGCGCCACTTACGCTTATGACAGCCGTTATCTGGCTGAGGTCAATGTAGGTTACAACGGTTCCGAACAGTTCGCCAAAGGACAACGTTTTGGGTTCTTCCCTGCGTTTTCAGCAGGATGGGTAGCCAGCAATGAAGCTTTCTTGCGTGACAACCCTGTGCTTACCCATTTGAAGTTGCGTGCTTCTTATGGTAAGGTTGGTAATGACAAATTAGGCAATGACCGCTTCCTTTATTTGGATAATATTTCCGTCACTGGTGGACAGATATCTTCATTGGGACGTGGTCAGTCTATTTCGATAGGAAAATTTGGAAATAGGAATATTACATGGGAAGTAGCTTATAAGCAAAACTATGGAATTGATTTGAAATTGTTCCACGATTTCTCTCTTTCTGTCGACTACTTTAAAGAAAAACGGGAGGATATCCTGATTTCCCGCGGGACCGTGCCGGAAGTTTTGGGCATATCAACTGCGGACCTACCTAAAGTGAATATGGGAGTAGTAGACAATCAGGGATTTGAAATAGAAGCAGGCTATCAGAAACGTCTGGATTCGGGAATCTCATTCTCTTTCAAAGGGAATTTTGCCTACAACGAGAACAAGCAACGCAACATGGATGAAGCTATTTACTCCGAAGATTATGCATATCGTTATCGTAAAACCGGCTATAGCATCGGACAGTTATTCGGATATAAGATTGATTATAGTAATGGAAATGGCTTCATCAATACTCCTGAAGAATTGGAGAAAGCAAAGAAAATGTATAAAATCGGAACGCCCCGTTTGGGTGACTTCTTATATCAGGATTTGAATGGTGACGGGGAAATCAGTGAGAAGGATATGGCACCTATCAAATATTCCAATGTGCCACGTATATCATATGGTTTCTCCGGTTCGGTAGATTGGAAAGGTCTTGACTTCTCCTTCCATTTTTCAGGCATTGCCAAATGTTCTCGTCTTTACAATTCTTGGAGGGCTACGGAATTTGCCAGTGAGGGTGTATATAGCAATTGGCATAAACATGCATGGACACAAGAACGCTATGCTAACGGAGAACGCATAGAGTATCCGGCGTTGGCGGCATCGACCGGTGTCAGTCATGTGGCGAATGACTTCTTTATCATGGACCGTAATTTCCTGCGTTTGAAGAATGTGGAGTTGGGTTATAGTCTGCCCAAGCATTGGCTGCAAAAGGTTAGCCTTTCTAAAGTACGTGTCTATATCAATGGAAACAACCTGCTTACGTGGAAGAAGATTAAGGTGAATGCCATTGACCCGGAACAGAGCTGGGAGGTGAACTATCCGTTGACCAAGATGGTGAATTTCGGTCTGAATGTTGTATTTTAACAGTTGAAAAGACAAATATTATGAAATTAAAATATTGTATTATCTCCTCTTTTATCGTGTTGGGCGGTTTGTGTTCGTGTGCCGATGTGCTTGATACGGCACCTGACGGCAGGTTGTCGATGAAAGATATTTTTGCTGATCCGACCAAGGTAGGAGCCTTTTTGAATACTTGCTATAACCACCTTCCGAGAAAGGGATATTTCTATTGGGGATGGGATCCGGCACCGGTTTCTCTCAGTGATGACGCATGGACTTCCGGAGATGGAGGCAGTGGTGCTGCTCCAAAAGTATATCGCGGTCAAGTTTCCGCTTCGGATCATCCGGTGAGAGATGCATGGCTGGATGATAGTCAGAAAAACACTTGGTGTACCAATAATTATTGGGCACGTTATTGGCAACAGATTCGCTTGTGTACACAGTTTATAGAAAATATTGATGATGCAGCGGTAAACAGTGAAATAGACCGTGACCGTTTTCGTGCCGAAGCGCATGTGTTGCGAGCTTATTTTTATTCAGAATTGGTGAAATGGTTTGGCAAGGTGCCCGTCGTTAGAGAGTCGATTGCTTTTGATGCGGATTTTTCGGGCATGAGACGTGAATCGGTATATGATGTGGTGAAGTTTATTGAGGAAGATTGCGATGCAGCTATTTATTCGGATAATCTTCCGTGGCGAATCACTACAGCATCGGAAGGATTGCGGATGACAAAGGCGGTTGCCTGGGCCATTAAGTCAAAAATGATGCTGTTCGCTGCAAGTCCGTTGTTCAACGAAGGCATGAATCATTGGGAAGAAGCCTATATCGTGAATCGCGATGCTGTGAACGCATTGAAAAACAACGGATATGAATTGTTTAAAGAATGTACGAACCCTACTACTTATGGCACGGGAAAAGCGGCCGCTTTTCGCCAGTTGTTTAATACGGCAGCTGATTATGTGGCGGAACCGAGAGACAAGGAAACTATCTGGCAACACGTCGGACATACCTGTTTCGTATGGCATATCGGTTATATCGGAAGTAAAGGTATGAATGGTATTGACGGTACGTATGCTTGTGGTGCCTGTCCGACTCAGGAGTTGGTGGATGCTTTTAATACGCTTGACGGTGAACCGGTTTTGAATCTGGAAAACCCTTACAACGATGAAAAACACCTGCTACCGAACTACAACTCCCGAAATACACAGTATAATCCTGATGACCCTTTTGCCAACCGCGACCCGCGTATGGAAGAGACGTTGATGCACAACGGTTCCACTTTTGTCTGGAGCGGGGAGACTAAAACGGTGCAGACTTACAAAGGGGGATACAATGAGATTAATTTGAATCCCGGTCAAGTGTATAATACGCGTACCGGATACTATCACTGCAAATTCGTTCAGCCGGGCGCATGCAAACAGAATGGTATACAGACACCTGCATGGAAATTTTTCCGCTTGGCAGAAATCATATTGGATTATGCGGAAGCAGCTGCGGAAGCAGGACATTTGACTGACGCAAAGGATGCAGTGGATGAAATCAGAGCACGTGTGGGGATGCCGAAATTGCCGGCCGGTTTGTCACAGAAAGAAATGATTCTGCGTGTGCGTAATGAACGTCAGGTGGAACTGGCATGGGAAGAATGCCGTTATTTCGACTTGCGCCGCTGGCAACAACCGGATGGCGACCTGTCGGAAAGTTGCCAATGGCTGACCGGTATGGAACCGATTAAGCAGTCTGACGGCACATTCAAGTACGAACGCTATAGCATCTCACAAAATCCGCGTGGCGGATGCGAAACGCGTGATTTACTGTTGCCGGTTCCGGTTGTGGAGGCAGCTCGTTTGGAGGCTGTGACCGGAGAAAGTTGGCAAAATCCGGGATGGTAACATTAGTATAATTTGAAAAAACAATAGAATGAATAATATTAAGAATAAAATATCCGTATGGGCTGTTTTTGCTTGCCTGATGGTTCCCTCAACGGCAAGCTGGGGACAGGAAGCCACCTCTTCTGCTGTCCGTACCTCGGATGAGGAGGAAGTTATCGATTTGGGATATCTCACTTTGCCCAAGAGGGCTGTCACAGGAGCAGTGTCGAGTGTATCCGGTACGGAATTGAGAAAGAGTCCGGATGCAAGTCTGCCCAAGACCTTTGCGGGACGTTTTAGCGGTTTGACAACCCGGGAGACGGATGCGGAATTGTCAAGGGGCGGATTTTCTACAGAAACAATGGGAATGTCGTGGTGGATTCGCGGACTTTCTACTGTCAACGGGACAACACCGATGGTGATTCTGGACGGTGTGTTATGTCCTAATACGAACTATGTGTATTTGTCACCGGATGAAATAGAATCCGTCACAATGCTGAAAGATGCCGCTGTGCTTTCACTATATGGGATTCAGGGTGCCAATGGTGTAATTTCCATCAAGACCAAACGAGGTCGTGTGGGAAAGACGGATGTTACGGTCACCTTCGACCAGTCGCTTCAGCAAATGACACGCAGACCTCTTTTCGTTAATTCGGGCGAGTATGTGGATCTGCGGAATCAAGCAGGCTGCAATGACGGATTGGGCAAGTATTCACAGTTCTCCCCGTCGGATGTGGAACAGTTTCATGCCGGAGGCAATGAATTGTATCCGAATAATAACTGGTATGACATGTTTGTCCGTCCGTTGACATTCATGTCCCGCGCGGGAGTGACTGTTCGCGGCGGTAGTGAGAAAGTTCAATATTTTTCCAATGTCAATTACATGCATCAGCAATCCCCGTTTAAAACGACAGAAGAACCTGGTTCCCAATACAACCCGGAACCCAAGAATGACTGGTTCAATTTCCGTTCCAATGTCGACGTGAAGTTTACTTCCTATTTGAAAGGCTTCCTTCGGTTGGCGGGGAATGTGAAGAATGAGAAAATGACCGGATATTCCAATGCTGCTGTTTATGACCATTTGTTCACTTTGCCTCCTACCATGTATGGTCCGTTGACTCCAAGCGGGGATGAATACGAAAACGGCGGGCAGGTGATAACGCATGATGATGAAGGGACTCCGGTATATGGAATGTTGAATCGTTCGGGATATATTCAAAATCTATATGTCAATATTACGGCACAGGCGGGGTTAAATATGGATCTGGGCTTTCTAACAAAAGGACTTTCAATCGGGGGGCTGATGGCTTATCAGACCAGCACATTGAATCAGACCCTGACAACACAGGATTTCGAACGCTATATCCGTACCAAAGATATGAGTGGACTGTATTTCACTAAGAAAGGTTCTTCACTCAATTCTCCGTTGAAATACTCTAAATCGTCTACGATGGATTATAACCTGAATTTATACGCACATGCCAATTATAACCGTACGTTCGGTGACCATAGCATTGATGCGATGGGGTATATCTTTTATCAAAAGCAGGAGCTCCAGAAGAGTAATCTGCCTTATAAACGTGAAAGTATGGGAGCGACTGCTACATATGGATACAAGAACCGTTATTTCATCAAGGCGGACGTAGGCTATTCCGGTTCGGAACAGTTTCACCCGGACAAACGCTATGTGGCAACCCCTGCCATTTCGGGAGCATGGATTGTTTCGGACGAGGCGTTCATGAAGGATATAGAGTGGTTGAGCTATTTGAAGTTGAGGGCTTCGTATGGTATTACGGCAAACGACCAGTTCGGTGGTGCACGTTATCTTTATCTTGACAATATCGACATAAACGGTAATGAGGGACTGAAAGGGAATCCAGGCCTGTCGGCTGAGAAGATGAAAAAACAGAACTATGGGATAGAATTGGGGCTGTTTGACGAGCTGAGCGTCTCATTGGACTGGTATAAGTCACGTTGCGACAATATGTTGGTAAGTAGTTCCGGCACGATTCCTCAATACCAGGGCGTACCTCTCAACTATTATCCGAAAACCAACGGGGGAAAAATGGAAAATTACGGTTATGAGATTGAAGCCATGTATGAGAAGCGTCTCAATGACGACTGGTCATTTCATGTAGGCGGTTCGTTCAGCTTCAATAAGAATAAAGTAATCAGCGTCAACGAATCTCCCTATGCTTCCGATTATGCTTACAGATTCCGTACGGAAGGATATACATCCGGACAGGTATGGGGGTATCTTATCGACTATAGCAATGGTAACGGAATGTTCAACTTTAAAGAGGAGCTGGAGGCGAGCGGCTTGACTTATGCTTTTGGCACTCCCCGCCTGGGAGACTTCATTTATCAGGATTTGAACGGTGATAAGGTGATTGATGAAAAAGACATAGCCCCTATCGGTTATTCGAGAATCCCTCGTCAGAGTTACAATCTGACCGCCGGATTCAAATATAAGAACTTGGAAGTCAGCCTGCTGTTCCAGGGCGTAAACAAGGTGTCCACCGTAGCGAGCGGCATAGGAGTTTATGAACATGCTTATCAGGGCGTATTCAATGATATTCATCAACATGCCTGGACCCAGGAACGCTGGAATAATGGGGAAAAGATAGAATATCCCGCCTTGTCGTTGAATGAATCTACCAATCATGTGGCGAACAGCTTCTTTGTATGGAATGCGTCCTATTTGCGCTTGAAGAATATGGAGATTGCTTATACGCTGCCCAAACATATCTCCAGAAAGATATGTGCGGAAAACATCCGTTTCTCGTTGAGCGGGCAGAATTTGCTTACCTTCGACAAGATGCGTTCCAAGTATATCGACCCGGAAATAGGAACGATGGGGGATTTCCAACCTTACAGGGTGTATAACATCGGAGTCAGTTTAACCTTTTAACAGTAGCATGATATGATAAACAATATATTAAAACTATTAATGCTTGTCGGATGTGTATTGGGAGGCGTGTCTTGCGCCGACCTGGACGTCCGTTCGGACGGACGTGTGACGTATGAGGATATCTTCAGGCATTACGGTCGTACAAGGAGTTATTTTAACGGGTGTATAAAAAAGATACCGAACATCAGTATGACATCCTATGGCGGTACCGCTTTGGCCTCTTTCTGTGATGAAGCGCATGATGCCAGTGATTGTGCCGACGGTGCTGTTTCAGATTGGTATAAAGGATATGCAACCGCCAGTTACTTCCCGATAGCGAGCCCCTGGGGTTCATTGTATGAGGCTATCCGCCATTGCAATACGTTTCTGCTGTATATCAATGACCCGGAAGTGGCTACTTACAGTTTCCGTGAAGGAGAAAAAAACGGTTGGATTGCCCAGGTGCGGGTGGCGCGTGCTTTTTACTACCTGCAATTAATCAAACGTTACGGTGGTGTGCCGTTGGTGACGGTACCTTACGGAACAGGCCATGATTATTCGGTTGACCGTCGGGCTACGTTTGAAGAGTGTGCCGATTTTATCATCAGCGAATGCCGCAGAGCATTGGCTACAGAGGAATTGAGCGGTGCCGTTACATTTGGTTTCCGTTGGGATATCAATGATACGGAACGTGGAGAAATCACGCGTGCCTTTGCCTACGCTGTGATGTCACAGACCGCTTTGTATGCTGCCAGCCCATTGTGGAAGGATGGAACCGGCGCTTATACGTGGGAGAAAGCTATGGAAATCACGAAAGAGGCGCTGGACCAATGCCTGAAGCATGGATTCAAACTGTATGCCACCCAACCGTCGGCTGACGTAGCGCAGAATGCATATGCTTATTACCACTTTACGCGTTCAGATCCCAGCCGTTCCTTGGATAAGGAGACGATTTTCGAATCGTCTGCCCAAACAAACGTGTGGAAATATGCAGGTACTCCCATCACTCCCGGTATGGAAAGGGCAGGTGCGGGACCGTCGCAAGAACTGGTGGATGCTTATGAAACGATTGACGGAGAACCTGTGCTGGACTTAGACCAGCCTTATAAGGATGCTGACCATCTGGAACCCAATTATAATAAGAACAATCTGATGTATAGAGAGAATAATCCGTATGCCAACCGCGACCCGCGATTCTATGCATCTGTTTATTACAACGGAGTGAGACGGTATTTGGATAGCCGTACAGAGACGGTAGATACTTATGTGGGAGGAAATTGCGGTATTTCTGACGATGTGACAGATATCCGCTATACACGTACCGGTTATTATTTGAGAAAATTCAATAATTATCGTTCGGGTAATGAGATTGCAGGAGATGGCTTTATCCGTATTTTCCGTTTGGCGGAACTTTATTTGAATTTTGCGGAAGCGGCTTATCAGGCCAAAGGCCCCGATGTACTGGTGAAGTCAACGGTTGGTGGCAGTTCTATGACTGCTCGTGCAGCGGTTAATGCCATCCGTTCGCGTGCAGGTATGCCCGAACTGCCGCGTGGATTGTCGAAAGAGGTATTCGGTAAGCGTTACAGAAATGAGCGCCGTGTAGAGCTTGCATTTGAAGAACACCGTTTCTTTGATGTACGTCGTTGGAAGATTCTGAAAGAAACAGATGATTTTGTAACCGGAATGAAGATAACAAGCGGTTTATCCGGAACTTTGAAGTATGAGCGCATTAAGTTGGCACAACGCGGCACGAATACAGATAAGTATCTGATGTTCCCCATCAACCGGTCCGAAGTGGACAAGATGGAAGAAGTGACCGGTGTGACCTGGCAGAATCCCGGTTGGTAACTTGATACATGTTTTTAATTAAGAAAGATAATGAAGAAATATATTTTATTTTTAACAGGGTTTCTGTTCCTCGCATCTGCCTGTAATGACGATGATGTCAAGGGAGTGATAGAGCCTGTGACAGAGGTGGAGTGTAGCCCTTTCGTCGGTTCGGTTCAGATGAAGTGGAAAAATCCGGCGAGTGAGGATTGGTATTACACGTTGATTTCCTATAAAACCGCTGACGGGCGGACGGTGAATAAGAAAGTCAGTCGGTTTAGCGGGAGTCCGGACCATACTACAACAACGTTTGTAGGCGGATTCACGGACACTAATGAATATGAGTTTACGTTGACTACTCATGGCTATAGCGGAGCTTCTTCCGTTCCGGTCGTTGTAAAAGGTACGCCGGACGATAGGTCGGGAGCTGCTGCATACGTAATGGAATCGGTGCAGTTTGAGCCTAAGGAAGCCGGTGCGCGTCTCTTCTGGGTGAACGAAACAGAAATAGGTGTGACATTGCATCTCTCTTACACGAATGGGTTGGGAATGTATATGGAAGAGGAAGTAGATGCGACTTTCACAGGAGATTATTCCATAACAGACTTGGTTGGAAAGACGACTTTCATTGTTCGTGCTGAGAATGTAGCGGATGGGACGATGACGGATGAAAGCACATATGAGGCGTCTCCTATTGTTGATCCTCGGGATGTTATCTTGATAGAACCTAATCTGGAAAAATCGTACGGTATCAAGAGCATGACTCCGATAGAAGGAGAGGATAATGCATATCGATATGTGTTTGATTATAATGCTGCAGAGCGTTTTATCTTGTCTGTGCCTATGGAGCAAAGTTTGAGACGCACTGATATGATGCTGGTTTTTCAATATAAAAGTTCAATACTTGCTCGTACACAGCTTATGTTTATGACGGATACTGGTAAGAGATACGATTATGATTGGAATCTGCCGGCTACAGACCAATGGACTACCATTACGCTTGATATACAAAAAGCCCTGGAAGAAACCAAGTGGGGAAATGCAGGCAATACATTCCGAATCTTAATCTGGCAGGAGAAGGAACTGCCAATCAGTGAATATACGATCGACTTCAGAAATATGTATATGCGGCCGAAATAAACGATAACGGTTGACATGGCAGGTGTATTGCCATATCCCCAGTGTCCCTATATAGAAACCGTAGTGTCTCTATATCTGCACTACAGTGTCTGTATAGGGACACTATGCTGTTTATATAGAGACAAATTACATGGAATTATGTCCCGCTATGCGGGAGTTATATTATGAAAGAAATAAAAATCAAAGGAATGAATATTTTACAGAAAATCATAGTTGTTTTATTGGCGGGGTTCTTATGTGGAGAAACCTTGTCGGCTGCGTCTTCTTCGGATACGAAGATGGACCGCTTTATTGATGAATTGATGTCGAAGATGACACTTCACGAGAAAATCGGACAATTAAACCTTTGTGGTGCAGGAGACGTCTATACTGGTCCGGTGGTGCGTAGCAATATTGCCGAACGAATCCGGAAAGGAGAAGTAGGCGGGATTCTCAGCTTGAAAGGAGTTTCTTATATTCGCAGTATACAGGAAGTTGCAGTGAAAGAATCCCGTTTGGGAATTCCGGTGATTTTCGGAAAAGATGTCATTCATGGTTACGAGACGGTATTCCCTATTCCGTTGGGAGTATCGTGCAGTTGGGACCTGGAAAAGATTGAGAAATCGGCACGTATTGCCGCTATCGAGGCAAGTGCCGATGGTATCTGCTGGACTTATTCGCCCATGGTGGATATTTGCCGGGATGCCCGCTGGGGACGTATGTCCGAAGGTTCGGGCGAAGATGTATTCTTAGGTTCGCGGATTGCGGAAGCCATGGTGAAAGGATATCAGGGGGACAATACCTACCGGAGAAGGGACGAAGTGATGGCATGTGTCAAGCACTTTGCCTTGTATGGGGCTTCGGATGCAGGTCGTGATTACAATACGGCGGATATGAGTCGCCTGCGCATGTATAATGAATATATGCCGCCTTATAAGGCTGCCATCGATGCCGGTGTAGGTTCTGTGATGAGTGCCTTCAACGTAGTGGACGGTATACCGGCTACCGGTAACAAATGGCTGCTCACCGAACTGCTTCGCAACGATTGGGGATTTGACGGTTTTGTCGTGAGTGACGCCAGTTCCGTTCAAGAGATGTGTGCTCATGGTATGGGAAATACGCAGGAAGTGGCTGCTTTGGCTGTAAATGCCGGATTGGACATGGACTTGGGGTCGGAAGCATTTATGCGTACTCTCGAAAAGTCTGTGGCAGAGGGGCGTGTGTCGGAAGAACAGATTAATAAAGCTTGTCGCCGCATATTGGAGGCCAAATATAAACTTGGTCTTTTTAAAGATCCTTATAAATATTGTGATGTATCCCGTCCTGATAAAGAGGTTTATATACAGAAACATCGTGATTTTGCACGCCAACTGGCGACAGAAACATTTGTGCTGATGAAAAATGAAAACCAGCTTCTTCCGTTGAAGAAAGAAGGAAAGGTAGCGCTTATCGGACCTTTCCTGAATGACAGGAAAGAAATTCAGGGGACTTGGAGTCCGTCGGGTGCCAATGAAAAATATACTACTATTCTGGAAGCATTCCGCAAGACTGTGGGAGAGAAGGTAGAGCTTCTTTACGCTCGCGGTTGTGGCTTTGAAGATGGCGCTAACGAAGAACAAATACAGAATTATCTGCGCGATAAAGGAAAAGGCTTCAAGTGGCAGCCCGGCACACCGGAAGAGGCGGATGAGGCTGTCCGCATTGCCGGAGAGTCTGATGTCGTCGTCGCTTTCCTCGGCGAGCACGAGATGATGAGCGGTGAGAGCAGCAGCCGTTCGGAACTGACCCTGCCTGCATCCCAGCGGGCTCTGCTCGAACGCTTGCTGAAGACGGGCAAACCGGTGGTACTGGTTTACTTCACGGGACGCCCCGTGGTGATGGACTGGGAGACGGAACACGTGCCCGCCATCCTCAACGTCTGGTTCCCGGGCAGTGAGGCGGGCGATGCTATTGCCGATGTCCTGTTCGGCGATGTCAATCCTTCGGGCAAGCTGACGGCTTCCTTCCCGCGCAATGTAGGACAAATCCCTATCCACTATGACGAACTGCCCACCGGCCGGCCGTTGGCGGAAGGCAGTAAATTTGTCAAGTTCACGAGTGCTTATCTGGATGTGCCCAATACACCGCTCTATCCGTTCGGTTACGGTCTGTCCTATACCACCTACGAATACTCGCCCATGACCCTGAGTGCCGACCGCATGACGGAACAAGGAAACATTCAAGTATCCGTTACCGTGAAGAATACCGGAGATTGTGACGGGGATGAAATCGTACAGTTGTATATCCGCGACCTGGTAGGAAGTGTCTCCCGTCCGCTGAAACAGCTGAAAGGTTTCCAACGTATCCATTTGAAGAAAGGGGAATCGAAGAAAGTGACTTTCACTCTCACCTCGGAACTGCTCAAGTTCTACAATTCGGAGTTGCAATACGTTTGCGAACCGGGGGATTTTGAAGTGATGGTAGGCCCCGACAGCCAACGTGTGGAACGCCGCCGCTTTACATTGAGTGCCAACAACTGACAATTCAGTGCTACTAAACTAACATAAGCATTACTTAGAATCTATGACATATAAAAAGATACAACTATTGTGTGTTCTGCTATACTTTTGTATAGCATCGGGATGCTCGGATGCGGTGCGTCTGGAATCGCCGCGTCTTGAGATGCAGGAAGCACCTTTGGGCGTTTCCGTCCCGCATCCCGTCTTTTCGTGGCATCTGGATTCCGACCGGAAAGGAGTGGAACAGAACGCCTACGAAATCAGAGTCTCCTCTACCCTTGAAGGGTTGGATTCCGAATCCTCTCTGGTCTGGAACAGCGGTAAAGTAGCCTCGGATGCCATGCAGGCAGCCTACGACGGGCAGGCTTTGGAGCAGGGCACTGATTATTATTGGAAAGTCCGTGCCTATACCAATGAAGGTACCACTGCCTGGAGCAAGGCACACCGCTTCTCCACTGCCATCGGCGCAGACCGTTGGCAAGCCGAATGGATTGGTGAAGACCGGCTCTCCAACCTGGGTGAGAACCGCGACAGCCTCTACACTCGCCTTGCCGCCCGCTACTTACGCAAGGAGTTTGCCGGCGGACAGAAGGACATCCGCCGCGCTATGCTTTACATCAGCGGGCTTGGCGCGTACGAAGCCTATCTGAACGGCGAACGTGTCAGTGATGATTTTCTGGCTCCTGCTCTTACTTTTTATAGCAAGTTAGTTTATTACAACACTTACGATGTCACCCGCCTGTTGCATAAAGGCGACAATACCTTGGGGGTCATTCTCGGCAATGGCCGTTACTTCTGGCTTCGTGCCCAGGGTAAGCCTATCGCCGGCTTCGGTCTTCCCCGCCTGCTTGCCCGGTTGGAAGTGGAGTATGAGGATGGCAGCCGTCAGGCTGTCGTTACCGACGGCAGCTGGAAAGTGACTTCCAAAGGTCCGATTATTGCCAACAACGAATACGACGGCGAAGAGTACGATGCCCGCAAGGAACTCCCCGGCTGGAACCGTTCCGGTTATGACGACACTGGCTGGCAACCGGCAGATGTTGTTTCTGCTCCTGCCGGACAGTTGTGCGCGCAGCCTTGTCCGCCTATCCGGGTGATGGAGCGCGTCCGTCCAGTCAGTATCACCCGGATGCCTTCGGGCAAATACCTGGTGGATATGGGACAGAATATGGTCGGACGATTGAACGCTACCTTCACAGCCCGGAAAGACAGCGTGGTGGCCATGCGCTTTTCCGAACTGCTTAATCCCGATAGCACACTCTATGTGGCAAACCTTCGTTCGGCAAAGGCTACCGACCTGTTCACCGCCGCTGCTGACGGTAAATATACCTGGAGGCCCGCTTTCGTATTCCACGGCTTCCGCTACATTGAGCTGGACGGGCTGACGGAAATGCCGGCGGCAAAAGACCTCGAAGTGGAAGTACTCTATGACGATATGGCGACTATCGGCACGTTTGAGACCGACAACCGCGTCATCAACCAAGTATACAGCAATGCCTACTGGGGTATCCGCGGCAATTACCGGAACATGCCTACCGACTGCCCGCAGCGCGACGAGCGCCACGGATGGATGGGCGACCGCACCACGGGCTGCTGGGGCGAGAGCTTCATCTTCGAAAACTGCCTGCTCTACCGCAAGTGGCTGCAGGACATTGAATGCTCGCAAGGCGACAACGGTTGTATCTCTGTTGTCTCTCCCCAATACTGGTACGAACGGGCAGATGATATTACTTGGTCCGGTGCTTACATCTTTGCCGCCGAGATGATGTACCGCCACTTTGGTGACAAATCCGGTATCGTAAAGCACTATCCTTCAATGAAGCGTTGGGCGGAGCTTATCATCCGCCAGTATGTACAGGACGGGGTGGTCATTCGCGATTGCTTTGGTGACTGGTGTCTCCCGCCCGAATCATTGGAACTGATTTTCTCGAAAGATCCTACCCGTAAGCCGGACGGCCGTATATTGAGTACTGCTACCTTCCGACATATTCTGTATCTGTTGGCGGACTTTGCTTCACTGGCAGGACATCCGGAAGATGCGGATGGTTACCTTGCTTGTGCCTCTTCACTGAAAGAAGGGCTCAACCGTCATTTGTTCAATTATGAAACCGCTCAATACGGCAACAATGCCGTAACAGGCAACCTGCTTCCTCTTTACTATGGCCTAGTGCCCGAAGGCTACGAACAACGGGTGCTCAATAGTATCGTAGAAAAAACCGAAGTAGAACGCGACGGGCATGTCAGTACCGGGGTAGTCGGCATCCAGTACCTGATGCGCTGCCTGAGCAAATACGGCCGGCAGGACCTTGCCTATAAACTGGCGACGCAGGAGACTTATCCGAGCTGGGGATACATGGCAAAAAAAGGAGCTACCACCATCTGGGAACTTTGGAACGGCGACACGGCGGCACCGGACATGAATTCCGCCAATCACGTGATGCTGCTCGGCGATTTGGTTATCTGGTATTACGAGAACCTTGCCGGTATCAAAAATGCCGAAGGCTCCACCGGCTTCCGCCATATCGAGATGAAACCCTGTTTCCCCGACGGGCTCGGGCGTGTTTCCGCTACGTACCGTTCCGTTTCCGGCACTATCGGCAGCCGGTGGGAACGTGACGGCGACAGCCTGTCGTGGACGGTGACCATCCCCGCCAACTGTTCCGCCACCCTTTATCTGCCCGTGGCGTTGCATCCGGAGAAACCGGTGCTGGCAGAAGGTATTCGCGGGATAACTTCGCAGGAAGCATATTGGCAGGTGGAACTGAGTTCGGGAACTTATCATTTCGGAAAATAACTGATAGAAAAATATAGCAATATATAAAATGAAAAGACTCATTAATTACGGAGTGTTGTTCCTGACTTTGCTGTCAGGAACAGCTTCCGCCAAAATCGTATTGCCACCCATGTTTTCGGACAATATGGTTTTACAGCAACAGGCCGTGGCACCTGTATGGGGAGAAGCCAAAGCCGACAAGAAGGTAAAACTAACTTCCTCATGGGATAACAGACAGTATGTCACCAAAGCCGACAAGAACGGCAAATGGCGTATCGATATTCAGACGCCTGCTGCCGGCGGACCTTACCGCCTGACCATCAGCGACGGTGAGAAATTGGTATTGAATAATGTCATGGTAGGCGAAGTATGGCTCTGCTCGGGACAAAGCAATATGGAAATGCCGTTTATAGGCTGGGGCAAACCGGACAATTACGAACAGGAAATAGCGGATGCCGACCATCCCGAAATCCGCCTGTTTCATGTGGAGCACGTCACTTCTTCACAACCCCGGAGCGATATCAAGGTGAGAAGTAACGGCTGGCAGGTCTGCTCGCCGGCTACTATTGCTGAGTTCTCCACAACCGCTTATTTCTTCGGTCGTGAACTGGCGAAGAAATTGAATGTTCCCGTCGGGCTGCTGCACTCTTCGTGGGGTGGTACGGACATTGAACCGTGGATTAGCGGAGAGTATCTGCGGAAATTACCGGCTTTTGCGGAAAAGGTAGATTCCGTTGCTTCCTTACCGCTGACAGAGAAGGTGAGCCCGCATGCGGGTACAGCTCTGTACAATGCGATGATTCATCCGTTGATACCTTATCGTTTTCACGGTGTTATCTGGTATCAGGGCGAAAACAATGTCCGCCGTGCTTATCAGTATCGTGACTTGTTCCCCTTGCTCATCACTAACTGGCGGCAAGACTGGGGCGTGGATTTCCCATTCTATTTCGTACAGTTGGCGGCTTTCACTCCGATGCTTCCCGAGCCTGCCGAATCGGAATGGGCGGAACTGCGTGAGGCTCAGACACGTGCCCTTGCACTGAAAAATACCGGTATGGCAGTTATTATAGATAAGGGACATGCTACCAATATCCATCCCAAGGACAAGCAGACGGTGGGTAAGCGACTCTCGCTGATTGCCCGTGCGCAGGCCTATGGTGAGGCGTCGCTTCCGTATTCCGGTCCGATGTATCGTTCGTACCGCATAGAGGGAGACAGGGTGATTCTTTCTTTCGACCATGCGGACGGCGGGCTGAAAGCCGGTTGCGGGGAGAATGCGACAGGTGTGAAAGAAACGGGGAACGGCAATGAACTGAAAGGTTTTGCCATCGCCGGTTATGACCATAAGTTTCATTGGGCGACAGCCCGCATTGAGGGCAATTGCGTAGTGGTCAGTTCACCGGAGGTTCCTTTCCCCGTTGCCGTCCGCTATGCGTGGGCAAACAATCCGGACTGTAACTTGTACAACGGCGCCGGACTTCCCGCTTCTCCTTTCCGCACGGATGATTGGAAAGGTTGTACGCGAAATGATTGAACTTACGAGTTTGGATGAGGGTATTGTCGTATATAGATACCCGGATTAATTAGATAAAAAGTGATATGAACAAATTTACACAAATAATTGCTATTGTCGCTCTCGGCTTCTCTTCGTTTGCCTGCCAGGCACCGGACAGGGCTGTGAGCTATGAACAGCTCCGCAACGGTTTCACCAGCTTGCCGGATTCTATCCAGACTACCGTCTACTGGCACTGGCTGGCGGGCAATATCTCTAAGGAGGGTGTCATCGGTGATTTGGAATCGATGAAGGCGGCGGGCATCAACCGCGCCTTTATTGCCAACATCGGGCTGCAACCCCACGAAGTGCCTACGGGTGATGTCCGTTTTCTGTCGGACGAATGGTGGGAGATTCTACACGCAGCCTTGAAGAAAGCCACCGAACTGGATATCGAAATCGGTATATTCAACTCCGCCGGTTGGAGCCAGGCGGGAGGTGCGTGGGTCAAACCGGAGCAGTCGATGCGCCGCCTGGCTTCCGTCCGCGCCTGTTTGTCGGGCGGACAAACCGTGCGGCTCCCTCTTCCCAAGCCCTCGCCGGACTTTCAGGATGTAAAGGTGCTCGCTTACCCTTCCCTGAGAACGCAAGAAATGACGCTTCGCCAGGCATCAGAGGTACGCTTTACACAATCTGACGCTTCGCTTGATTTCCGGACAGACACTGCGGTCACGCTCCGCAGTCTCCGTTGCCATCCCTTGCCCGTTCCTATTCTGGCACAGGCGGTTTTGTTAGTAAAGCGAGACAACGGTTATGAAAAGGTGAAGAGTTTCCGCATAGACCGGCGTAGAGACCGTTTGGATGTAGGTTTTGACCCTTACGCTCCGGTCTCCGTTTCGTTTCCCGCCACGACGGGCAAGGAGTTCCGGCTGGAATTCACAGGCTTGAATCCCGGTTGCGGTTTTCGGGAGATTACGCTCTCTTCCTTGCCTGTAGTGGAGAATTTTGAAGAAAAGACTTTTGCCAAGATGTTTCAGGAGCCTTTGCCTTACTGGAAAGAATACCAGTGGGCGGAGCAGGCCAAAGTGGACGATGCTTCCCTGTTGGTACATGCCGGCAGGGTGACGGACATTTCCGGATACTTGCAGGGAGACACCCTTTTGTGGGAAGTCCCGCCGGGTGAATGGGAAATTGTACGTACCGGCATGCTGCCCACCTATGTCACCAATTTCCCTGCCCTGGAAGGAGACGGACTGGGGCTTGAAGTAGACAAGATGAGCAAGACTCACTTGCAGGCGCATTTCGACGCCTTCATCGGTGAGATATACAGGCGCATTCCTGCCGAAGACCGCAAGACCTGGAAGGTAGTAGTGGCAGACAGCTACGAAGTGGGAGGACAGAACTTTACAGATGATTTCCTTGCTTCGTTCGAACGCGCTTACGGATACAGTGCGGTTCCGTTCCTTCCTGTCTTTGACGGGACGGTGGTGGAAAGCCAGGATGTGTCCGACCGTTTCTTGTGGGACATGCGCAAACTGGTGGCGGAACAATTGTCTTACAACCATGTCGGCGAACTGACCCGCCTGAGCCATCAGCATGGCTTGACTACCTGGCTGGAGAACTACGGGCATTGGGGATTTATGGGTGAGTTCCTTCAATACGGAGGTCAGGCGGACGAAGTGGCAGGCGAGTTCTGGAGCGAAGGGGATTTGGGTAATGTGGAAAACCGCGCCGCTTCTTCCTGTGCCCATATTTACGGGAAGCGGAAAGTCTCTTCCGAATCGTTCACTTGTGGTGGAAAAGCCTACAGCCGATATCCCAGGGTGATGAAACAGCGAGGTGACCTGTTCTTCTCGGAAGGTATCAACAACAGCCTGTTGCATGTTTACATATCCCAGAAACCGGAATACAAACGTCCGGGCCTGAATACATGGTACGGCAACGAGTTCAACCGTAACAATACCTGGTATTCCCATCTGGACTTGTTTACCGATTACCTGAAGCGTTGCAACTTCATGCTGCAACAAGGATTGAATGTGGCGGATGTCTGCTACTTCATCGGTGAAGACACGCCTAAAATGACAGGCATCACACAGCCTGCCCTTCCGAAAGGTTACCAGTTCGACTATATCAATGCGGAAGTGATTCTTCGTGACATGACTGTGAAAGACGGCATGCTGACTCTTCCGCACGGCACATCCTACCGGATGCTGGTGCTGCCGGAACTGAAAACGATGCGTCCCGGACTATTGGCAAAAATCAAACAGCTGGTGGCAGACGGCGGTGTCATTCTCGGTCCCCGTCCGGAGCGTTCGCCGAGTTACGAGAACTATCCTCATGCCGATGAGCATGTACGTGATATGGCGGGTCAATTGTGGGGGGACGTAGATGGCGTGCAAACCCGTAGCGCCCGTTTCGGAAAGGGTCTGGTACTGAATGGTATGGACATGGCGGAAGCGTTGGCTACAGTGCACTGCCTGCCGGATTGCGCCCTTGGGGCGGACCTTCCGGTAGTCTACTGCCATCGCCGGCTGCCCGATGCGGATATTTATTTTCTTGCCAACCAGTCGTCTGAAAAGGTAGCTTTCTCACCGGTTTTCCGTGTAAGCGGCCGTCAGCCTGAATTGTGGAATCCCGCTACGGGAACATGCCGTACGTTGAACGTGTATGAAGAGAACGGGGAGACCACGGCTGTCCCCCTGGAACTGGAACCGTTGGAAAGCGCGTTTGTGGTGTTCAAAACGGTAAAGGATGCAACGGATACGGCAAGGCATGCAGAAATGGCGGAAGCGACCGGTGGAAGTGGCAGTACCAACTATCCGGAACCACAGACCGTAGCCGTCTTGTCCGGTCCCTGGACCCTGACGTTCGACTCGGCGCAGCGCGGACCGGCAACGCCTGTCGTTACCGGAACCTTGTTTGATTGGAGTACCAGTGAAGACGACGCTGTGCGGTATTATTCGGGAAAAGTCATCTATCAGACCGAATTTGACTTGCCGGAACCGGCTGCTTCATCCCTTTTCATCAATTTAGGTGATGTGATGGTGATGGCAAAGGTGAAAGTGAACGGGAAAGAGGTAGGCGGTGTATGGACCGCCCCCTATCGGCTTGATATATCGGATGCGGTGCAAACGGGCAACAACCGGATAGAAGTGAGTGTGGTGAACACCTGGATGAACCGATTAATCGGCGACTGTGCGCTTGCTACCGAAGAACGTCCCACATGGTCGCCTTGCAATCCGTGGAACGCCGCTTCGCCTTTGCAGAAATCAGGATTGCTGGGACCGGTGAGTATCGAAACGATAGATTATAAATAAGTAATTATATAAACAACATCAGAATGAAAATAGTTGAAAAACGATGGTATGCCTGTCTGCTACTGATTGTAGCGGTTTGCATGCAGGCACAAGATAGAGAAAAGAAAATAGAAGCACTCCTTTCTGCACTGACAGTGGAAGAAAAAGTGTCCCTTTGTTCGGGAGGATTCTCTTGTTTCAAGGGAATCCCCCGATTGAATATACCCGATGTAGGTTGGTGTGACGGGCCGCGTGGTCCGAACGGACGTGCCGGTGCTACCGCTTTTCCTTCCGGTATCCTGTTCGGTGCCACATGGAATCCCGAGATTGTGGAGCGCGCCGGTAACGTCATGGGCGAAGAGTTGCGTGCTATGAAGCGCAGTATCCTGCTGGGACCTGCCTGCAATATCCTGCGTGATCCGCTTTGCGGTCGTTTCTTCGAGTACTATACCGAAGACCCCTATCTGAACAGTGCTTTGACAGTGGCACAGGTAAGGGGGATTCAAAAACAGGGCGTGGCTGCTTGTTTGAAACACTACGCCTGCAACAACCGCGAGAACAACCGCAATTATTATATGTCCGTGATTGACGACCGCACGATGCACGAAATCTACCTGCCCGCCTTCAAGGCGGCTGTGAAAGATGCGGACGTGCAGACTGTCATGACTTCCGCCAACGGCATGAACTATGAGTTTGTGAGCGACAGCCGGAAGATGCAGACGGATATCCTGAAAGACCGGTGGGGATTCCAAGGTTTTATCATGACCGACTGGCTCCAGACCCGTTCGACGGAAAAGGCTGCTTTTGCCGGTCTGGATGTCTCCATGCCCGGCGGCGATGCCTGCGGTTTCGGTACGGCATTGCTGAATGCGGTGAAGGCGGGTCGTGTATCGATGGATGTCATTGACGATAAGGTACGTCGTATCTTGCGCGTCTATGATTATATAGGTATCCTCGACCGTGAGGACCGATCAGTAGGCGCTACTATCTCCACGCCCGAACATCACCGGACGGCACTGGAGATTGCGGAACAAGGTATCGTATTGCTGAAAAACGAGAAAAACGCCCTTCCGATGAATGCGCAGAAACTGAAGAATGTACTGGTGATAGGTCCGAATGCGGACAAGCGCTTTTGCCTGGGTGGCATGGGCGGCAGTTCCTGGATGGAGTCCACCTATGAAGTGACGGTGCTGCAAGGAATCAAGCGTCTGCTGGGCGAAAACAAGGTCAGCTATATCTCTTCAGACGAACTGGGCGATTTCCGTCCTTTGTCGGCGGAGATGTCGCCGGATGGTGCAGGTTTCACAGCACAGTATTTTGTGCGGGACAGCAAGCAGCCCGTACTTACCCGTACAGAACAAGCCGTAGACTTCATGTGGGAAATGAAATCGCCCGATGCTTCCATTCAGGCGGACAAGTTTCGTGAAGCCCGTTTTGAGATGAAGTTTGTTCCGCCGGTAGACGGAAAATACACCTTCCGGTTTACGGCAGGTGGCGGTATTGCTTATGTCTACAATAATGAATGGGCCGGTGCTCCTGTCACCATTGCCCATCCGGGTAAGGGAGAAGGAACGGTTTCCGCCAGCCTTGATTTGAAGAAAGGCGTAATGCTTCGTTTGTGTCTTATCTATAAGAAAGACAAGGGTGATGCTGCCGTGCGTGTGGAATGGCAAAGCCCGCAGACTGAACTGGCAGCCCGTCAGTGGAAACAGATAGAACGTGTCGCCAGGAAAGCGGATGCGGTGGTTTTTGTGGGTGGTATTGACCATAGCCTGGATACGGAAGGACGCGACCGCCTGAGTCTTACCTTCCCGCAACTTCAGGAGACACTGATTAACCGCCTGACCAAGCTGAATAAACGTACGCATGTAGTGTTAATCAACGGTTCGCCTTTGGAAATCGGCGGCTGGCTTCCGAATGTAGTATCATTGACAGAGGCGTGGTATCCGGGTATGGAAGGCGGGACGGCGGTTGCCAATATCCTGTTCGGAAAGACGAATCCTTCCGGACGCATGCCTTTCACCTGGCCCAAGAAGTTGGAAGATGCGCCGAGCTATAAGTACGGCTATCAGGACAATGACAATGTGCTGTATACCGAAGGGTTGAAAGTGGGATACCGCTATTTTGATACGGCACAGGCGGAACCGGAGTTCACGTTCGGCTACGGATTGAGTTACACGACGTTCGACTACCACAACCTGCAACTCAGGAAGACGGGAGCGACTACCGTTTCGGGCAGTGTGGAAGTGCACAATACCGGCAGCAGAGACGGCAGTGAACTGGTGCAGGTGTATGTCAAACCGCTCCGTCCTTCCGTAGAACGTCCGCAGCACGAGTTGAAGTGGTTTAAAAAAGTCTTTGTGCCTGCCGGTAAATCGGTCCGGGTAGAATTTGAACTGGACAAGGGTGCGTTCTCTTATTACGATGTCCGCCTGGGCAATTGGAGAGTGGATGCGGGAGAATACGAAATCGAACTGTGCCGGGATTCGAGAAATGTGATAGAGTCGTCACGCATGGTGCTGGATAGTGAAAGTAATTTGAAAAATAGATAATGAAGCAACGTTTGTTTATGAGAAAAAGTGTATGGCTGATGTATCTCGGGTTGGTATGTTGCAACCTCATCTCAGCACAGTGGAGCCCTGCGGGCGATAAAATAAAAACATCGTGGGGAGAACAGCTGGACCCCAAAAATGTACTTCCGGAATATCCCCGCCCGATTATGGAGCGTCCGGAGTGGAAGAATCTGAACGGAAGCTGGAACTATGCGATTACGAAAAAGGGCGCTCCTGCCCCGGATGTGTATCAGGGTGAGATATTGGTTCCGTTTGCGGTAGAATCCGCTTTGTCTGGAGTGGGGAAAACGGTGGGCGAACAGCAGGAGTTGTGGTATCAGCGTACGTTTGAGATTCCCGTTTCGTGGCGTGGCAGACAGGTTCTGTTGCATTTTGGAGGCGTAGACTGGCAGACGGATGTCTGGGTGAATGACGTAAAGGTCGGCAGGCATACGGGAGGATTTGCTCCTTTCAGCTTTGATATCACTCCGGCGTTGAACAAGGGCGCGAACCGGTTGGTTGTCAAGGTATGGGACCCGACCGATCGCAGTGAGCAGCCGAGAGGAAAACAAGTGGAAAAACCGAATACGATATGGTATACGCCTGTCACGGGCATCTGGCAGACGGTGTGGCTGGAACCGGTGGGTGCCGTGCACATCGCACAGCTGAAGACCACTCCGGACATTGACAAGCGGACCGTGAAGGTGGATGTGACTACGAACGGCCCTTCTGCGGACAAGGTGGAAGTCCGGGTATTGGACGGTGACAGAACGGCGGCTGCAGGGGCTTCGCTGGGCGGACTGCCGATAGAACTGTCCATGCCGGAGGATGTAAAGCTCTGGTCGCCGGAGTCTCCTTCGCTTTATGACATGGAGGTTACGTTGTACAAGGACGGAAAGGTGGCGGATAAGGTGAAGAGTTATACGGCATTCCGCAAATTCTCCGTTTGCAAGGACAAATCAGGATTCACCCGGTTGCAGCTCAACAACAAAGACTATTTCCAGTTCGGTCCACTCGACCAAGGATGGTGGCCCGACGGGTTGTATACGGCACCTACGGACGAGGCGTTGGTGTATGACCTGAAGAAAATCAAGGACTTCGGTTATAATATGGTGCGCAAGCACATCAAGGTGGAACCGGCACGTTGGTATACCCATTGCGACCGGCTTGGACTGATTGTATGGCAGGACATGCCGAGCGGTGGTCCCAGCCCCCAATGGCAGATGCGGGAATATTTCAACGGTACGGAAGTGGTGCGTTCTGCCGTTTCCGAAGCCAATTACCGCAAGGAGTGGAAAGAAATCATGGATTACCTGTATTCCTATCCGAGCATCGGTGTGTGGGTGCCTTTCAATGAAGCATGGGGACAGTTCAAGACGGTGGAGATAGCGGCATGGACCAAGGAGTACGACCCTACCCGACTGGTGAATCCGGCAAGCGGCGGCAATCATTATGTGTGCGGCGACATGCTCGACTTGCACCATTATCCGGAACCGAACCTTTATCTGTATGACCCTGTCCGCCCTACTGTGCTCGGCGAATACGGGGGCATTGGTCTGGCTTTGAAAGGTCATCTGTGGTTGCCCGACAAGAACTGGGGCTATGTGCAGTACAATACCCCGGAAGAGGTGACGAAGGAATACCGGAATTATGCCAACCGGTTGCTCGAACTGATAAAGAAAGGATTCTCCGCCGCTGTCTATACCCAGATTACCGATGTAGAAGGGGAAGTGAACGGGCTGATTACGTATGACCGTAAGGTAGTCAAAGTGGATGAGCCGCAGATAAAGGCGGTGAACCGGAAAGTTTGTAATGCGTTGAATGAATAAAATGATATGTGAATGGAATATTTTGTGAATAATCGATTAGTCAGGCAGGTCTTGTTCTTTGTGGGAATAGGCTGTTGTGTATCCGGATGGTCTCAGGAGATGAGTGTGCCGACCCAATTGCGATGTGATTTGTTGTTGCAGACTGATTATCAGTCTGCACACGGTTTTGTTGTTCCGACAGAATGGAAAGCGGCACAGGCGGGCAAACATGAGTGTGTGAGAATCCTCACGCAAACCCCTTCTTTCGGTTGGAACATTTCAAGTGATGAACCGGAGGTGATGCAGACTGCTTATCAGATTTTAGTGGCAAGTACGGAGAACGGTTTGAAGGAGAATCAAGGGGATGTCTGGGATTCAGGAAAAGTGATTAGTGCCCAATCTTCCGGTATCCTTTATGGCGGAAAGCCTCTTGCCGGTGACCGTCTTTATTTTTGGAAAGTAAGGATTTGGAATGGAAACCAGGTGGAGAGTGCTTATTCTGATGCGGCTGTTTTCCTGACAGACAAGAATCTGCAAAAACATGCGACTGCCCGTTATCCTCTGCAGAAACAACAAGAAATGCCTGTATGTGTGCGAAATGTGAAAGACAATACATGGGTGGCGGATTTTGGTAAGGCGGCTTTTTGCGGACAACTTTATCTGACCTTGACCTCAGACAGCGACCGGGATACGGTGGTGGTGCATACGGGGGAAGCGAATACACCGGAGGGTACTGTAAACAGAAAACCCGGAGGCAGTATCCGGTATTGCAGATATCGCCTGCCTTTGCGCTCCGGAACGCATACCTACCAGATTCAGTTCCGGCATGACGGAGGTAGTATAAAGATGCCGGGGTACATAGGCGAAGTAGTTCCTTTTCGTTACGTAGAGCTGGAAAATTATGGCGGTAATGCCAGGCAGGCGTTATTGGTTCGCAATGCCGTATATTATCCTTATAATGAAGAGGCTTCTTATTTTGAGAGTTCGGACAGTATCTTAAACCAGGTATGGGACTTGTGCAAATATAGTGTAAAGGCAACCTCATTCACCGGTCAGTTTATCGACGGGGACCGTGAACGGTTGCCTTATGAAGGAGATAATTATATCGGCCAACTGACAGCTTATTGTGTGGACAATGAATATAACCTGCCACGCTATTCGCACGAGTATTCTATCACTCATCCTACCTGGCCTACCGAATGGATTCAGATTTCTGTAATGACGGCATGGCTGGATTACCTTTATACGGGTGACTTGCGCTCCATCCGATATTATTATGAGGATTTGAAAGCGAAATGTCTGATGGATTTCGAGACGGAGAATGGCTTGATTATCGTATCGGGTACAGACAAACAGAAGAATCCGCAAGTAATGGCAAAGATACATCATAAAAGGAGCATTGAGGATATTGTCGACTGGCCGATAACGGAACGTGACGGATATGTGGTTGACAATTCCTGCAAGTCTGTGATTAATGCCTATTATTACCGGGATTTGGTATTGATGTCAAGAATGGCAGAAGCGTTGGGGCATACGGAGGACGTGACTTTTTATAAGAAGAAAGCGGCTCATGTGAAAAAGAGTTTCCAACAAGTCTTTTGGGACAGGAAGAACAAGCGTTATCGGGACAGTGATAAAACAGAACACGCTTCTTTGCATGCGAATGTTTTTTCATTAGCTTTCGGATTGGTAAATGAAAAGGATAAAGCATCGGTAATGGAGTATATCCGTAGCAAAGGTATGGCTTGCAGCGTATATGTGGCACAATTCCTATTGGAAGCGGTATATGGTGCGGAAGATGGAAACTATGGACTTTCATTAATGAATTCGACGGGTGACAGAAGTTGGTATAATATGATTCGTGAAGGGAGTACGGTGTCTATGGAGGCATGGGGAAACAAATACAAGCCCAATCAGGACTGGAATCATATTTGGGGGGCTGCTCCCGGAAATATCATTATGAGGGAATTGATAGGAGTAAAACCTGTTTTACCGGGTTGGAACAGATTTCAGATTAAACCTCAGTTGGGTGAATTGGAATGGGCGAAAGCGAAAGTTCCGACTATTAAGGGAGCGGTGACCGTGGAGTATAGCCAGGCAGGCACTACTTTCTCGATGGAAGTAAAAATTCCCGGAAATACAGAAGCTGAGGTGATTCTTCCTGCAAGGAAAGATAAAAATAGAGTAAGTATTAATGGAAAGCAGGTAAAAGCAAGGTTGAAGGAAGGGAAACTGTTTTTACCAGTGTTAAGGAGTGGAAATTATCAGATTGTTTTGAACTGATGCTGGTTATATTTCTTGATACTAGTTGTTTAAATAATAGTATGAGTTATATAATTATAAAATAGGAATTTGATAAAAGAATTGAATTATATCGGTTGATTTCTGAGTATAGTGTATGCAAATAATATTCTGTTTAAGCATCTTGATACTTTGTTTTATCACAGATTTTAAATGAAAAACGGATGAAATTCGGCTACATTTGAAAGGTGTATTTACTATATTGGATTTGGATGCTTTTTTCACTACTAGCCATTGTTTTATATTTAGTCTTTAGTTGGGCAGGAATGAAGGATGTAAGTTTAGTTTATTATGTGTTTAAAAATTAAAATATTCTCGGGATATATTATCTTGATATTCCTGCTTGTCTTGACCATTTGTCTCTTCCGTAAGGAACAGATGAAGCGAAACTATTTGCAACAGGGTGAACAGGAACTGCTTCATTTCTGGCATCTGACCGGAGAAGCCTACGCTGGCCTGCTGGATCTGGCCACTTATGGAGAGACGGTCAGTGTGTGGGACGAGAACGATCGGAGCACTTATCAGAAAAGGAGAAACGAGGTATGCGGTACATTACAGTCCTTGAAGCACTATGTGCATGCATCCGGACAACGGGGGCGTATAGATTCGCTGTGCCTGCTTCTGGAGAGAAAGGAACAATTGCTTGACACGGTAATGCATACGTTCAGCCGTTTTCGTGAAGCCGGTGAAATCATAAACCGGAAAATCCCGTTGATTGCATCCCATATCCGCAATGAGAAAGCGCCTGTTGGAGTCAAAGAGGAAGTTCCGAAGAAAAGTTTCTGGTCCTTCCTCAAACGCAAGAAGAGAAAATCCGTTTATTCGGAACAGAAGGAAAAACGGGAACGGCTGCAACCTCCTGCGGAAAAAGACCGGAAGGTCTCAACAGCAAGTATACTTCATTCTTTAAACAGGGAACTGACCGGCCGGCAGGAGACTGAGCGTGAACGTCTGCTGGTACAAATGGAGCGTCTGTTCAATAACAATATGGTATTAAACTGTAGGTTGTATGGTATCATCAGAGATTTTGAATTGGAGACTGACCGGCGCCTTGAGGAACGTTACATGCAGTTCCTCAAGGCACGGGAACGGTCCTTTTATACGGTTTCCACCTTTGCCGTTTTTATTTCATTGCTGACTATTTTACTTTATATCATCATACATCGGGAGTTGAACCGGCGAAACCGATACCGGCGTCAGCTGGAAGCTTCCAACTTGGAAAACACGGAACTCCTCCAATCCAGGAAGCGTATGATGCTGACTATCGCCCATGACCTGCGCTCTCCCCTTGCCATTATCAGAGCAACGGCGGAACTGCTGCCCGGTGAAAAGGAAAGGGCCGGACAGGAGGAATATGCCGAAAATATCCGGCATGCATCGGACTATATGCTTTCTCTGGTTGACACACTGATGAATTTCTATCTGCTTGATACAGGACAGGCACGGGAGAATATTTCCGTCTTTTGTCTGGAAACCCTGTTCAGGGAGATTACCAACAATTACATGCCGCTCGTTCAAAAGAAAGGATTGCAACTGTTGACCCGGTATTCCGGCATGAACGCTGTTGTCAGTTGTGACAAGGGACATTTACAGCAGATTGTGAACAACCTGCTTTCCAACGCCCTGAAATTTACCGGGAAAGGATATGTCCGGTTGGAAGCGACTTTCAACGTCGGCGAATTGTGTATCAAAGTGCAGGATACGGGAGCGGGAATGAATGATGAGGAGCAGAAACGGATATTCGATGCGTTCGAAAGGCTTGATAATGCCCGCGGCGTTTCCGGTTTCGGACTTGGCCTTGCCATCGTTTCCCGGCTTGTTTCACAGCTGGGCGGTTCCATCGGGGTGGAGAGTCACCCGGGGGAAGGCAGCTGTTTTACGGTATCTCTTCCCCTTTCCCCTGCCGACAGCGGTTTCTTGAAGGAAGAGTTACAATTTCCGTCTGACTATCAAACGGAAGGACTGCGTATTCTCCTTCTTGACGATGACCCGAGACAGCTTTCCGCAACACGTGAGATGTTCAGGCGAAACCGGGTTGAATGTGACTGTTATACCGATTTCCGTCAGGTGGTTGCAAGATTGCGGGATGAGGATTATGACGCGTTGCTGACGGATATCCGCATGCCTGACATGGACGGGTTCGGGCTGCTGGAGTTGTTGCGTTCATCCAATATGGAAAGGGCCGGAACAATTCCGGTCATAGCCGTGACTGCCGATATGAACCCGGAAGAGGAGTACCTTTCCCGGGGATTTGCCGGATGTATCCGTAAACCCTTCCGGATGAATGAGCTGCTGGAAACCGTTTCCCGAATCGTCAGAGGGAATAGGCAGACGGTATGGCAACCGGATTTTTCCCTGATTCTGAGCGGGGAGGACAACAAGGGGGAGATGCTCGGTATCTTCATCCGGGAAAGCCGCAAGGACCTTGACAGGTTGCACGGGGCACTGGAAAGGGATGAGCGTCAGACAGTCCGAGAGATCCTGCACAAGAACCTTCCCCTGTGGACAAGTGTCCGCCTTGATTATCCGATAGAGGAACTGCAACTATTGTACTGTCTGAACCGGGACTCTGGACGGAAGAACAGATAAGGTGTATCTATAAAGTAGGAGAAGCTGCCGGGAAACTAATTGCCTGTGCTGAAAATATGAAGAAGAATATAAAATAAGCAAATGAAAAATATACTGATTATAGAGGATGATGTTGTCTTCAGTCGCAGTATCAGTAACTGGCTGAAGAAAAAGGGTATGGTAACCGGTCATGTGTCTACACTCTCGGCGGCCCGTAAGGAACTTCAGGCCAAAGAGTTCGACCTTGTCCTGGCAGACCTGCGCCTGCCGGACGGCAGCAGTATGGAGCTGCTGAAGTGGATGAAGGGAAAACATTATTCCATCCCGTTCCTTATTATGACCAGTTACGGCCAGGTGGAGAATGCGGTGGAAGCCATGCAGCTTGGGGCTTCCAATTACCTTTGCAAGCCGGTACAGCCGGACCGGCTTTGGGAAGTCATAGAAAAAGAGTTCAGCCGTCCGCAGCATGGCAGCACGGAATTCTACCGTGGTGAAAGTGAAAAGGCCCGTGAGATGTACCGGCTGATAGGCCCTGTGGCCCGTTCCGACATGTCCGTCTTGCTTCGTGGAGCATCGGGTACGGGTAAGGAACATATTGCCGCCGAGATTCATGAGCGGAGCCTGCGCAGGCACAAGCCTTTTGTAGCCGTGGACTGCGGTGCCGTTTCCGATGACCTTGTCAGATCCGAATTCTTCGGGTACTGCAAAGGGGCGTTCACCGGTGCGGACAGTGACAAGGCGGGACTTTTCCAGGCTGCCGAAGGTGGTACGTTGTTCCTTGATGAAATCGGTAACCTTGCTCCCGTAAATCAGATGAAACTGCTTCGCGCCCTGCAAGAAAAGCGTTACCTGCCGGTCGGGACAGTCAGGGAACGGCCCTTTGACGTCCGCCTTATCGCCGCCACCAATGCGGATCTGGAGAAGGCCATTGCGGAAGGGAGTTTCCGTGAGGACCTGTACCACCGTCTGAACGAGTTCACTATCCGGGTTCCCCTGCTCTCCGAATGCGGGGAGGATATCCTTCCGTTGGCTGAATTCTTTCTGAAGCAGTTTTCCGCAAGATACGGGAAATCGGTTCAGGGCTTCGACCGGGAAGCGGCTGCCGTGTTACGGCAATACGGCTGGCCGGGGAATATCCGTGAACTGAAGAATACCGTCCGGCGTGCCGTCGTGTTTGCCGGGGAGGGGCGGATATCCGCACAGGAACTGAATCTGGATCAGGGCATGAAATTGGGAAACATGATTGTCTGTCCGGAAAAGGAGGAGCAGCAGATACTTCGGATACTTGGGCAGACCGGTAACAACCGCACCCTTACCGCCCGTGTACTCGGCATCAGCCGGACTGCCCTGTATTACAAGTTGAGGAAATACGGTATTGTGTGAATAAGGGAATATAGGACAGCCCCCGGAAAACGGGTGCTGTTTCATCTTTCAAAATTATGGAGGGGAAAATGCGCATTTATTCCTGTTTCCCGTTTCTCTTCTTTTTGTCATCTTCATTCTCCAGTCCCAGCCGCCTGCAGAGTTCCGGGTCATTTTTAATGCGTTCCATTTCCATGTTAATGATTGCCTGCGCATCCGCCTTGATCCTGTCATAGTTCCGTCCGATCTGCTGCGTCATGATGTCGTTTCCCTCCCTGTCCCTGAATTCATTGATGACGGGTATTTTTTTGTAATTCTTCTCTTCCCCGCTGACTTTTTCGTGGTCCACGATGATTTCGGCGTGGAATATCTTCTGTTCTATTTTCTCTCCGAAGTTGTCCGATACGGCACCAACGAATGTTCCTTGTGAAAGGTTTGCTATCTTGGAGGCAGGAATAAGAGAGTCGAGTTGCGTGTTGATTGATGTGGACACATCCTGCCGGTTGATGGATACGGACTGCCGCTTCTGGAGTACTTTTCCGAACCGCTCTGAAAGTGTCCTGGCGGTTTCCCCGACCACCTGGCCGCTAAAAATATTGCCCACAGTATTTTGTACCACTTTGGATTCTTTTTCACCATAATCGCGGTTTAACTGGCTGAAATCCTGAAAACCCAGACAGACTGCTACCTTGTTACTTCGTGCCGTGGCAATCAGATTGTCCAGTCCCCTGAAATATATAGTCGGTAATTCGTCAATGATTACCGTACTTTTCAGTTGTCCTTTTTTATTAATCAGCTTTACAATGCGGGAATTGTACAATCCCAGGGCCGCCGAATAAATATTCTGTCGGTCGGGATTATTGCCTACGCACAGCAGTTTCGGCTCGTTCGGATTGTTGATGTCTAAGGAAAAATCATTACCCGTCATTACCCAGTAAAGCTGTGGTGAAATCATTCTGGTGAGCGGGATCTTTGCACTGGCAATCTGCCCCTGGAGCTGATCCTGGGCTCCGGATTTCCAGGCGTCCATAAAGGGTGAAAGGTAGTTCTCCAGCTCCGGATAAGAGGTTAATATAGTAAATAGATCTGAATACGGTTTGTTCAGCAGTTCCACCGCATGCGGGAATGTACAATAGATGCCGTTTTTGTAAATCTTTAAATACCAGATAATTGCCGCCAGAAGAATGATGGGTGATTCCACAAAGAAATCCCCCTGTTTCTCAATATCGGGTAAGTCAAGGGCATTGCTGCCCCCTTCTCCCCTAAGAACCGTACATGAGAGTTTCCCCTCATACGGCTCAAGCAACTCAATATTTCTATTTGTTGTTAGAAATCGGCTCATACTTTCAACATTTTCGTTTATTTCGCTTGTAGCAGTTGTTGTGGACAAGTTGCCGTACAATCGAACCACCAACAGATATTTCGTTGACGTTCCATGCTTTTGTACAATCTATTTCCTTGCCACATAACGGACAAATCCGGTTCTGCTTGTTCCATAAATATAAGAGAGACTTACGTCCCTTGAGAGATTCCAGCATTTGTTGCTCCTTTCGCTGAAAGAAATAATCATCGTATTCCGGGTCGAAAGGGTTTGCCTCACCTTTGATTTGCTTGTACGGAGTATAATGTATATCCGACAACCTTTTAAGGGTCAGGTAGTTCACTTTCTTGCTCTTGGTTTCATATTTCCATGCAAACGTCCATTTACGCCCCCGAATTTCATGCCAATATTTGTCTGCAACCCAAGACTTGCGTTTCTTTGGATGGCGACGTAAAGCCCATTTCTTCGTGAGATTGTAAATGTGATTGTCACAACCATGAAAAGCATCGGTTGATGCACCATATCGGTAATAGTTGCCCCAACCTGTGATTACAGGATTAAGCATTCGTATCAGCGATTCCTGCTTACACATTTTATGTCCTTTAACGATGTCACCGATTTTTGCCCTGAAGCGTTTCTGTGCATCTTTGGACGGGGATGTGTATAGCCTTTTGCCAAACTTCCTCACATTGAAACCTAAGAAATCAAAACCGTCGTATATGTTCGTAATGGTAGTTTTCTCTTCGGATAAGGTCAGCCCTCTTTCTTTGAGAAATTCTATCACGATAGGTTTGACTTCGTTTTCCAATAGCTCCTTGTCTCGACCTGTGATTATAAAGTCATCCGCATAACGAATAAGGTTTACCTTGTAGTGGAATGTCTTATTGTTGCGCCATAATCTTTTGAATCTTTCAGCCAAGAGTGGTTGAAGTCCGTCAAGTGCTATATTTGCAAGTGTCGGTGATATGATACCTCCTTGTGGTGTACCCTCTTCTGTCGGGAATAGTTTGCCATTGAATACAGCTCCACATTTCAGCCATTTTCTGAGTATCGTCTTATCCATAGGGATATGATTAAGAAGCCAGTCGTGACTGATATGGTCGAAGCAGCCTTTAATGTCTCCCTCCAAAATCCATTCGGGGGAATGCTGGCGGTTTAGAACCGTATCAATCTGACGGATAGCGTCCATTGTCCTGCGTTTCTTGCGGAAACCATAAGAAAAGCGGTCGCCTGTCGTTTCGGCTATCGGTTCCAATGCCATGAGATATAATGCCTGCATCGCCCTGTCTTTCATTGTCGGTATTCCCAACGGTCGGAATTTACCGTTCTTTTTCTTGATGTGAACCCTACGAAGCGGCTGCGGATTGTAACCACGACGTTTCAGTTCACCGATTGCTTTGTACTTGCGCTTGGGAGAATCCCAAAGCTGTTTATCTACTCCAGACGTTTTCTTCCCTTTGTTGGAAGTAACCCTCTTTACCGCCAATGCCTTGGCGTAAAAAGAGTGGGTCAGCATCCACTGCAAGGCTTTCACCTTGTTATGTCTGCCTTCCTTTTGAGCCTTTACAATACGCGCTTGTAGCTTTCGGACATAGGCTTCACACTTGGACCAGTCCATGCCGTCCCAAGTTAGATTCCTACTATCAGCAGGCGCACACGATGTTTTAGTTTCGTTCATTTGCTTTCCTCCTTTTGAAAGTTCTAAAAGTTATCTTGTAAAGAGTTACCATATACGGAAGTCTGCCCACTTTCGTGTCGGATGATGTCACCAATAACAACCCGTGATGTTGATTCAATCCGTATCCACCCCATTACAGGGTGGCATTCGCTTTTTCCGTTATCTCATACCTGCACCCCATTCGGCTTGCCTTGCGGTTCGCTTACTCGCATTCTTACGAGAGAGATACAGGCTTGCCCTGTTCCACGTAATTGACAAACGGATAGTTTAGGTTCTGCCAAGTCCGCCGGCAGTGCTGTGTCCGTGTAACCCCAACATGGGCAAGGGTTATCCGACTGCTTACCTTTTGGTGAGAGCTAAAGTATCTTGCGCTCCTTCAAACCTTACGACGGCTAAAGTCAGTTCACTTACGTTAACCATGCTATCCAGCCTCGCCACTCAACGGTATGATACTAACCGCCCTTGACATTCCCTCACGGTTCAGTCTTGTCCTTTCGGAAAGTGTACTTTGTCCTATAAGCTTGGCACAACCCATCACTGGAGATGCACCTTATAGTAGGCTACCGCTGACGGAACAGCGGGTTAAATCATGCAATTAATATTACTGTCTAACAATCAATTACGTGACTTTACAGGTCACACCCACGTTTTGTTCAAATTTAGCATGATTGTGTAGCTTGCTTCATATGCATCCGAGATGTCCGTCATAAACTCCGGATTGATAGGGTTACATCTATGTGATCTACGCGGGTCATCGAAATTAATGACATAGAATTTGGGCTTTACCTTGTATTTATCCATATTGTTTAACAATGTGTTATATGCAATTATGGATAAATCGTCAAACTTGTAATCGTAAATGTAACAACTGTATCCCTTTGAAATCATCTGGCGTATGTAGTTATTTACCACTGCGTATGATTTGCCCGAACCGGGTGTACCAAGCACGATAGTTGCGCGGAAGGGATTCACCACATTTATCCATCCGTCATTGAGTTTCCCCTGATACTGAAACTTTGTCGGCAGGTTGACCGAGTATTCATTTTCCATCAACCGGGTTTCCTGTTGGAAAGACTCGTTTTCGAGATTGAACACGTCCTCCATCAGGTTGTGCCTGTATAAACGGCTCATCCACAATCCTGCCATCAGCAGGCAAAGATAGCCGGGCACCAATGTGAATACATAAAGTGCGGTGACAGCCGCATGGGGCATGGGCAAATCCAATATCCACCAGTTGGGAAAGAAAAGGATGCATCCTGCGAAGAGTGCTGCATGGATTTTGTGCCGGGTGATCTTCTCGCCCTTGACACCTTTTGTTCCCAGACACGAGACGGCCAACAGCAGGATAGCTGCCAGTTTGCTCCATAGGACGCAATTGAAGATCCCGGTTGTATTGTTGAAGTTCATAATTATTTTGTCTATCACTTCCAGATTTAAATTCCAACTGGCAATGCTCGGATAACAATACACGTATACGTGTACTACCAAAAGAAAAATGCTCACCGCCCTTCCGAATTCCATTATTTTGGCTAGTGCTCTCAAATCGTCTTCCTGTTGCATAATACTTATGTGTAAATGGGGGTAATAATCAGTTTTCCTTAAATACCGCGGGACTTTCGTTTCGCTTTTCTCCTTTTCTTCATACGGCGTGCAAGGGCCTCCTCCCCGTAATCTACCGGATTTGTTTCCATGGAGAATATGCCTGCCGCCTGTTCCAATGGGCTTCCCGATTCCGCCTTGTGCGAATGGTGCTGCCATAGTTCGGTGCCGGTATGTGCGGAACGTTCTGTGGCAGGTATACCGTCCCACCATTTGAAAAGTTCATTGTAAATGTTAGCGGAAAATTCCTTGCCCATGCGCGAACCGTTAAATACTTCCCGCCTGTTATGGTCGATGAACGTGACACCATAGATACGTCCCTGCTCATTTTCCCGGAATACTGCATCAATGCGGGCTTTCTTTAATAGTCCGGCCAGTTCTTCACGCGAACGTGCGTGCCGCATGGCATAAACCACCTGTGCATGAATAGCCGGTGCCCATTTACCATCCTTGAAATCCCTGGTGTGTGAAAGCATCCTCTTTTCCAGACGTTCGTTTCCGAAACGTTTGCCGAAGCGTGAACTCTTGAAAGGCGGGCTGACCACTTTTCCGCTGTCATCGGTAGCCGAATAGATAATACCGGTATAAGGCTCGCCTTTGAATTCTCCCCGTACCTGCTTGGCTTCAATATTGAAGGTAGACAATACCGCGCTGTATTCCCCGAATGTCTGGAAGCGGTAACTTCCTAATACAGCTTTTAGGGTGTTGCTTATCTGATGCCGTATGTCTCCCCCGGACGTATTTACCTTCTTTAATTCCGCTTTCGGGTTCCGTTCTTCCATATCCGCACTATTGCGTAATCCGAAGTCTGTTTCCAATTCCCGACAGGCGGTCATGGAACGGCGGTGCTCGAAAGAATCATTGATTTTCCGTCCCTCTTCATCCACGCATACACTTACGATATGGATATGGGTATTGTGTGTATCACCATGCTTGTAAGCAATGTAGGGCTGGTCGCCATATCCCATCTTCTGCATATAATTCTGCGCCAGTTCCGCCAGCTGTTCATCGGTCAGCTTGTCCTCCGGTGCCGGGCTGAGTGCAATGTGCAGGACGGGCTTCTCCGTGTTCCTGTTTGCCAGCAGGTAATTCTCAAAGGAGAGCAGGGCGAGGCGCATGTCTTCGCCCGGTAGTCCCGGGCGGTCTGAAATCATCCGGTTGCCGGAGAGTATTTCAGCCGTCCCTTTCTCTACTTTCTCGTGATTGTAATGCAGTGCCCCGTACAGGCTGGCTCCATGACTTATTTTTGCAACCATTTCTTTTGGTATTCTTCGGTTAGTGCTATAACTTTTTTGTTCACTAGCATCAGTTCAAGTGTCATTTTCTCCAGTTTGTAAAGTAGCGACATTGCACGTTTCTCCCCGAAATTGGTCCTGATGGCACGTACGACTTGATTGTAGTTGTTACCGACAGCCTGGAATTGTCTGTGAAATTCCGTAAGGCGGATGTAGTAATCCATTGTCGCCTTGTCGATTTTAACCACTTTGATTGTGCCACCGAAGATGGCTTTTTTGATGAAACGTGTTTTGTCTTTTGCCTCTGATTCGGTAACCAACTTTTCAAACCGCATGTTTTCTCCGGCATTCAGGCGGAAGCTGTATTTGTAGTCCGCCGGATCGCTTTTGGGCTTTCTGCCCGTTTTTGCTCTCGATTCTTCCTTCATACTCATTGCATAATTATGGTCCGTCCTTTTTTCTCTTCCGGAATTTCCGACTTTGGAGGAAATTCCCCGACTGTCAGGTCGGGCAAGTGGTTTTCGTCGGACAGGATACTTCCTGTCGGACGAAAACACAACTTGCTATGTTCGTTTGAACATAGAATCCTCCTTCGTCGGATTGCTGCGCGACGTTCACGGCGTGCTGTTGTCCGATGAAGCATGGTTTCCTCCATAGTCTTATTCCGATTTTGCAAAGTTATGACGGATTAAGTACTTGTAAAATAGAAGTTTATGTGACAAGTGATGACATCTGATGACATGTCATGTCAGGTGAAGCGGATTTTAGTTATTGTATCAAAAATCCGTTCTACTTTTGGCGTGACGCAATGCAGTAAGGGACGGAACGGTACGGTATAAAAAATGCTTTATCAATACGGTGCCTATGGTAGTGGGACAATACTGTGTATTCCGGTTGAATGTGACGTTGGTCATGTATGGATACGGCATTGTTCCGATGCAATGATACGTAGGCGTATCGATGCCATGAGGTAGCTTTTGTATAGATACAGTCATACATAACGAATATTGGCGTATGGCATCAAAGGTACATTCCGTTTTTAGTGTGACGCAAGGCTGCATGTATCGTATTGGTCCGGCACATGAGAAGTCGTATTGATGTGGCGCAGACTGTGACGGGACAGTACTGTGTACCCCGGTTGGATGCGATACCGCCCATGTATGGAAACAGTGATACACAGCTGTATTCATGCTGCCGTACAGTATTGTACGGCGTCACTTGATGTAAGGATACAGGCGAAAAGAAAATAAGTCATTAACCCTTAATTTTATGAAGTTATGAAGAAGGAACCTTTATTTGTTGCCCTCAGCAATCAGAAGGGCGGAGTCGGTAAATCAACGTTAACCGTGTTGCTTGCCAGCTATTTCCATTACCATAAGGCAAAGAACGTGCTTGTGGTAGATTGTGACTATCCCCAGCACAGCATGATGACTATGCGTGAATGGGACATAAAAAATGTGGAAAAGACCCCTCGTCTGCAAAGTTTGCTGGTTGAGCAGTTCGGGGATACGGGCAGAAAGGCCTACAATATCCTGGCTTCCACGCCCGAACAGGCCAAGGAAACTGCCTATGGTTTTATAGACCGTTCCGATACTGAATATGACCTTGTCCTTTTGGACCTTCCCGGAACGGTCAATACCACAGGCGTTTTCCAGTCCATCATCAATATGGACTATGTTTTTACCCCGATCACCCAGGAGAGGATGGTCATGCAGAGCAGCATGTCATTTGTCCTGTCCATCCGGGAATATCTGCTTCATCACAAGGGAGTCCCCTTGCGTGATATCCATATGTTCTGGAATAAAATGGACAAGCGCGTCTCCAGGGACTTGTATGACGCTTATATGGAAATCATCCGTTCTTTGGGACTACCTGTATTGAATACGGTCCTTCCGGGTGCGGAGCGTTATAAAAAGGATGTCGGTTTGAACGGGCAGATATTCCGCAGCACTCTGTTTCCGCCTTCCGCCGCCGCTCTGAAAGGAAGCAACCTCGATCTGCTTGCCGCTGAAATGGAAACCATACTCGGACTTTAACCGGACATGACTATGGCAAACAAGAACAGATCCGTCTATAATGTGGACGAGGACGCGCTCAAGCGTATGGTAGCCGGAGATACAACGGCCTTGGAAAAGATAAGGAAACAGGATGAACGGCCGGAAGAAGATGCCGGTGCCTCCGGAGTGTCGGAAGAAAAAGAAAAGAAACCTGATGTCTCCATTGAGAAGAAACCGTTCGCGGGGAAGAAAACACCGCGGGCATACGGCTTTGATGATTACCGGGAACAATTCCTGCAACAGAAACTGACGGGAGCCAGAAGACAGACTTATATACATGATTCACTGTATAAGGTCCTGGCCAGGGTGCTTCCGGTCATTGCACCGGAAATGTCTGTCCCCACATTTGTGAACAGTGTACTGTCGGACCATCTGAAAAGGTATCAGGATATAATTAACGGAATGTATAATCGGGAAGCAACCCAAAAACCGGTGGAATGGGAACTATAGTTTATTTGTCGATACGCCTTGCCTGTGCCTGTTATATATTATATAAGGTATGTGGGCAGAAAAAGAAGATACGTGAAATTTGTGACCTGCTGTATACGAAGTTACCTCCCGTAAAAGAGAAAGAGCCGGAAAATGTCTTGTCGGAACCGGGCGGCGAATCCGGCATTATGGGCAGCACCTGTTTTGTCTATCTGGATGAGGATGCAGGAAAGAGCGTTGCCCCCTATATGAGCCAGCCGTTGGAAACGGCTGCGGATTTTATAGGTGAGGAGGAAGATGTCGCTGAGGGAGAAGTGGAATGTAAATTACCGTTGGAGGAGATGAGAATGCTGAAAGAGGAACAGGAAGAACTGGACGGAATGTACCCGGTAGTGGATGCCGTTTCACGGGTCGTAACGCCTGATGATCTTGACAATGCCGGCAACGTATTGTTTAAACTGAATGATGCGGACAAGGATGAGGAGAAATCTCTCCGTGCGGCCCTTACTCTGCACACCATCCGGGAAACGGACCTGTTTGAGATTTTTTCCTCCCAGGTCGAGAATAAGAATGTCATCGACAGTCTGATGGGAAAATATCTGGACGGGAACGGGAACCCTCTGCCCGTGCGGAAAACAAAATCTGTCGTACCTGTATCGGACGGTTGGAAGCAATATCTGTGACCTTTCGGGTGTACCAAAAGCGCATCCCGGAACAAATGCCGGGATGTGCTTTTATTTTTTCGTTTTCTTTACGGCTGTTTTCTTCTATTCCTTATTTCCGGACAATTCGTTGTTGATTAACTCTTTGATCTGTTTTTGTGGAATCAGGTAACTGTACTCGGAACCCCCAATCGGAGCCGTTGAGCCTTGCAAGGCCACTTCCACATTGTTCCTGTCCGCACACAATATAATACCGATGGACGGGTTTTCGTCCGGCATCTTTACCTGTCTGTCCAACAGGTTCAGGTAAAAGTATATTTCTTCCGTTTTTTTGCACTTGCTCATTAACAATAGGTTATGTCCTCAAGGTTAAACTGCAACGCTCTGTTGCTGTTTCCGGCTTTCCCCGCAATATCGTTCATAAAACCGTTTCATTTCCCAGAGGTTTCTCGAAGAAAAGCCCGTAGTTCCGGGAAATTCTTTCTGCAAATCAGAAGCAAGTATTTCCACCACCTGTGCTCCATATCCTTTGTTCAAATGTTGTGCGGACAGTTCCTTGCCGATATTTCAATATAATTCCATTGTTGCACTGGTTATCTTGCGTGCAATTTGGATTCTTGAACTTATGATTTCTGCTAACAAGATTGTTTCTCTTTTAACCAGGCTGAAAGACGTCTGTGCTTTGTAAGATATGACATCTGCTGACATTTGCTGCCACCTGATGAAATGTTTGTATCATGGTCTTTTGTCCCCTCCTATATTTGCGTTCGAATTCAATTTTATGTCTCACCTTAAACGATTCTACAATGAGAAAGAGAATCCTTTTTTCAGTGCTTTTCGCGTTTTTCGCGGTCGGCTCTTTTGCGCAGGGGCAGGGGCTTGCTGGCATCAACGAAGCCACGAGCATGCTGACCTCGTATTTCGATCCGGCAACCAAACTGTGCTATGCCATCGGCGCGGTGCTTGGGCTGGTCGGGGGTATCAAGACCTACAGTAAGTTTTCAAGCGGTGATCCCGACACCAGCAAGACGGCAGCCAGCTGGTTTTTCGCCTGTATATTTTTGATTGTGGCCGCCACTATCCTGCGTTCCTTCTTCCTCTAGAGGCTATGGAATATGAGATAAACAAAGGCGCGGGTAATCCTTTGGAGTTCAAGGGCCTGAAATCACAGTACCTTTTTATTTTTGCGGGCGGGCTTGTCGCGGTGCTGCTTGTGGTGGTCATCCTTTATATAGCCGGTGTGAACCAGTGGATATGCATTCCTTTCGGGCTCCTGTCGGGCTCGCTGCTGGTCTGGCTGACCTTCCGCCTGAATGCCCGGTACGGTGAACACGGACTGATGAAACTGCTGGCGGAAAGACGCCATCCCCGTTACCTGATCCACCGGAGAAGATTATTCCGATTACTAACCAAAAGAAGAACCTATGAGAAATGTACTGAAAGCGGAAACGCTTGAACGAAAGTTCCCCCTGCTGTCTGTGGAGAACGGTTGCATCGTCAGCAAGGACGCCGACCTGACTGTGGCCTTCGAGGTGGAGCTGCCTGAACTTTATACTGTGACTGCTGCCGAATACGAGGATATCCACTCATCCTGGGTAAAGGCTGTCAAAGTGCTGCCTGACTTCTCGGTTGTCTGCAAGCAGGACTGGTTCACGAAAGAAACTTACCGTGCGGATTTTAAGGACGGCGGGCAGAGTTTCCTGTCAAAAAGCTATGAGCGCCATTTCAACGAGCGCCCGTATTTGAACCACAAATGCTACCTGTATCTGACGAAGACCACGCGTGAGCGCAGCCGGCAGAGGAGTGACTTTAACACACTCTGCCGCGGTTCCCTTCTGCCTAAGGAAATGGTTGACAAGGATACGGCGGGCAGGTTTCTGGAAGCTGTGGAACAGTTCGAACGTATCATGAATGATTCCGGGCATGTCAGCCTGCGCAGGCTGGAGGCGGACGAGATTACCGGTACGGAAGGACGTCCCGGGCTGGTGGAGAAATATTTCTCCCTGTCGCTGGAGGATGAAACCGCCGTGCTTCAGGATATCTGCCTTAAACCCGGCGGTATGCGCATCGGTGACAAACGGCTGTGTGTGCATACCCTTTCGGATGCGGGAGACCTTCCCGGCAGGGTATCTACGGATATGCGCTATGAACGCATGTCCACCGACCGTAGCGACTGCCGTCTTTCGTTCGCCGCCCCCGTCGGATTGCTGCTCCCCTGTAACCATATCTATTCGCAGTATGTGTTTATAGATGACGCGCAGGAGATTCTCCGGGGGATGGAAAAAACTTCCCGCAACATGCTTTCCCTCTCGAAGTACAGCCGGAGCAATGCGGTAAACAGGGAGTGGACGGAGATGTATCTGGATGAAGCCCATACCGGAGGAGTATTGCCCGTCCGCTGCCACTGTAACGTAATGGCATGGACTGAAGACCGGGAGGAACTCAGACGGGTGAAGAACGATACGGGCAGCCAGCTTGCCATGATGGAATGTACCCCGAGGTACAATACGGTGGATGCCCCGGTGCTCTACTGGGCGGGTATTCCGGGCAATGCCGGTGATTTTCCGGCGGAAGAGTCGTTCTACACCTTTCTGGAACAGGCCGTCTGCCTCTTTACGGCTGAAACCAATTACCGGAGTTCTCCCAGCCCGTTCGGCATCCGAATGGCTGACCGCCGGAACGGTATCCCCCTGCATGTGGACATCAGCGACCTGCCGATGAAACGCGGTATCATCACGAACCGCAACAAGTTTGTTCTCGGCCCCAGCGGCAGCGGCAAGTCCTTTTTTACCAACCACCTGGTCAGACAATATTATGAACAGGGCACGCACATCCTGCTGGTGGATACGGGTAACAGTTACCAGGGACTGTGCCGCATGCTCCATGACCGGACGCACGGTGAGGACGGTATCTATATAACGTATGAGGAGGATAATCCGATAGCTTTTAATCCTTTCTATACGGATTCCGGACAGTTTGACGTTGAAAAACGGGAGAGTATCAAGACGCTGATCCTGACCCTCTGGAAACGGGAGGACGAAGCCCCGAAGCGTTCGGAGGAGGTGGCCCTGTCCGGTGCGGTGAATGCCTATATCCGCCGGATTACGGATGACAGGGCGTCCAGGCCGGATTTTAACGGCTTCTATGAGTTTGTCCGTGATGACTACCGCCGTATGATCGAGCAAAAGAAGGTGCGTGAAAAGGACTTCGATATTGACGGCTTTCTGAATGTGCTGGAACCGTTTTACAGGGGCGGGGACTATGACTTCCTGCTGAACTCCGACAAGGAGCTGGACTTGACGAACAAACGGTTCATAGTCTTTGAACTGGATAATATCTCCTCCAACAAGGTATTGCTTCCGGTGGTTACGCTTATTATCATGGAAACCTTTATTTCCAAGATGAGAAAGCTCAGGGGAATCCGCAAGATGATATTGCTGGAAGAAGCCTGGAAGGCGTTGATGTCCCCCAATATGGCTACCTATATCCAGTATCTGTTCAAGACCGTCAGAAAGTATTTCGGCGAGGCCGTGGTAGTGACGCAGGAGGTGGACGATATCATCTCCTCGGATATTGTCAAGGAGGCGATCATCAACAACTCGGACTGCAAGATACTGCTTGACCAGCGTAAATATATGAACAAGTTCGAACATATCCAGAAACTTCTGGGACTGACGGAGAAGGAGAGGGGGCAGATCCTTTCCATCAACCGTGCGAACCGTCCCGGACCTTTCTACCGTGAAGTCTGGATCGGGCTGGGCGGAACACACTCCGCCGTTTATGCGACGGAGGTCAGCGCGGAGGAGTATGCGGTGCGCCCGTAAAGGAAATTTGACGAATGTCGCTTTGGCAAGCGACTGGGCAAGTGTTTAAAATGCCCATTAACAACCGCTAACCGGAGGGGAAAACCCCACAAGGGAACATAGCACGTTGGTAAAGCCATAAGTCAGCCAACTGTCAGGCTGCGACCGAATGGCAAGTTAAAATGATAGATATGAGGATAAAGCCTGCATTGGTTGAACGATAGTCCGAGCAGTCGTATCCTTGGGCAATGACGGAAGACAGTTGAATAATTCTTCGGAATTATACCGTTATGTTGCGGTACTACACTGATGACACGTAGCAGGAGTAGCATAAACTTACCGCAAGGCAACTACCATAAGTAGTAAAGGACGAAAGTCGTATCCGACAATCTATCGAGCCAAATAGTCGTCAAATTTCTAAACGGGGATTGCCTAAACCGGAAAGCCAGTTGTAGGGCTATGGGGTCTGCCCCTGAATATCCGGCATGGCAACGGAGCTTCCATAGTAGTCTGAGCAGGGTAACGCCCTGTACATGGCGAAGGGGAGCAGCTAATTAAGTTTAACAATTTAAAGGAAGATGTGAGAGACATGAGAAATCCAGAAAATGTGTTGAACAGTCTGAGTAAACACAGCGGTAACTTGAACTATAAGTTTGAGCGGCTGTATAGAGTGCTGTTTAACGAGGAAATGTTTTATGTAGCCTATCAGAATATTTACAGCAAGACAGGCAACATGACGGCAGGAGCCGATGGTAAAACCATTGACGGAATGAGCATTGACCGAGTTGAACAACTGATTGGCAGTCTTAAAAATGAGACTTATCAGCCTAATCCGTCCAAAAGGACGTACATACCTAAGAAAAACGGGAAAAAACGTCCGCTTGGCATACCCTCTTTTGATGATAAGCTGGTACAGGAAGTAGTCAGAATGATACTTGAAGCAATCTATGAAGGTAGTTTTGAACATACTTCACATGGGTTTCGTCCCAAACGAAGTTGTCATACTGCTCTTATAGATATACAAAAGACATTCACTGCCGTGAAATGGTTTATTGAAGGCGATATTAAAGGATTCTTCGACAATATCAATCATGACGTACTGATTAATATTCTTCGGGAACGTATCGCCGACGAGAGATTTTTGCGGCTTATCAGAAAATTCCTGAATGCCGGATATGTGGAAGACTGGGTATTTCATAGAACGTACAGTGGAACTCCGCAAGGCGGGATTATCAGCCCAATACTGGCTAACATCTACCTTGACAAGTTCGACAAGTACATCAAGGAATACATCAATCGGTTCAATAAAGGGGTAACAAGAAAAGGCGACGCTCGATACAAGCTCTACGAACAGCGAAGATACCGACTGGCAAAGAAACTAAAGAATGAGAAAGATGTAAAGGTAAGGAAACAGATGACCGCCGAAATTAAGCGGCTACGAGAAGAACGGAACAACTATCCGGCACGTAATGAAATGGACAGCAGTATCAAACGGTTAAAATACGTGAGATACGCAGATGACTTTCTGATTGGAATTACCGGTAATCTTAAAGACTGCAAAACAGTAAAAGAGGATATTAAGAATTATTTGAATGAAGCTCTTAAACTGGAACTGTCAGACGAAAAGACACTGATAACCAATGCGCAGAAACCAGCGAAATTTCTCGGATATGACGTATTTATACGTAGGTGTAACGATTTACGTAAGGATAAGTACGGTAAAACGGTTCGTGCATTCGGACACAAGCCTGTATTGTACCTGAATTTTGAAACGATGCGGAAGAAACTCTTTGATTATAAAGCCGCAAGAATCGCGGTCGTCAATGGCAAAGAGGTTTGGAAATCCATCGTCAGAACGTACATGCTGAACTTGGATGACTTGGAAATAGTCAGTCAGTTCAATGCCGAAATCCGAGGGTTCTATAATTACTACTCAATAGCCAATAACAGCTATGTCATCAATTCTTTCTATCACATTATGTCATACAGCATGTATAAGGTATTTGCGAACAAATACAAATCATCTGTAAAGAAAATACTTCTGAAATATAAAAAGAACAAGGTTTTCCAAGTGGCATATGAAAATAGTAAGGGTAAGACACTTTACCAATCATTTTATCATGATGGTTTCAAACGCAAAAAGGTTGCAGGGAATATTTACTGTGACACTATTCCACGGACAGTTTCCATAACAGGTGGACGTAACAGCCTTATGGAAAGGCTGAAGCTCCAAGTCTGCGAATTATGCGGTGCTACCGATAAACTCGAAATGCATCACGTTCGCAAACTTAAAGACCTGAAAGGTAAATCCGACTGGGAAAAGAAAATGATAGCTCGAAGACGAAAAACTTTGGCTGTCTGCTCAAAGTGTCATGCAAAAATAGACCCCGACCGAAGAATCAGACTGAATTAATTAGTGGAGAGCCGGATACAGGGAGACTTGTAAGTCCGGTTCGGAGGCGAGTACTCGGAAACCTACCATAGAAATATGACAAGGCGCTGGGTGCTTAGCCTACGTGTATACGACCGAGGAATCCGAGAAGCTGGAACTCCATGAACTGACGCGGGAACTGGGCGGTAATCTGGAGCTCGCCGTCCGACGGCTGGCTGAGAGGAAAAGAGAGGAACAAAAACAAGTATCAAACCCCTAAATGAACGAAGTTATGAGAAACAGACAATTGGTGAGGCTGGCGGTATGCCTAGTCGGCATGGCCGCCATGGTATTGCAAAGTTGTATGGAAGCAAACGGAACGGATTGTGACAGACTCTGCGGTTCGTGGAGCAGCGTGGAGGGTAAGCCTGACGTGCTGGTCTACAAGGAAGGCGGAGCCTATAAGGTGACGGTCTTTTCCCGCAGCGGAAAGACACGTGTCCTGAAACCGCGGACCTACCTGCTGGTCGAGGAGAACGGCAACCTTTTCATCAACACCGGATACCGCATTGACGTATCCTATAATGAAGCAACCGACGTGCTGACTTTTTCCCCCCACGGTGATTATGTACGTAATGAAAACAGACGATGAGAACGGGAGGCATATGGAAAAAGGCAAGCCTTGTTTGTACGGTGTTTCTGCTGGCAACCGTACAGTCAAGTGCTCAGTGGGTGGTTACCGATCCCGGAAACCTGGCCCAGGGTATCATCAACATGTCGGACAATATTGCGCATACCTCCAAGACGGCCACGAACACCGCGCAGAGCTTTTCCGAAACGGTCAAGATCTATGAGCAGTCAAAAAAATACTATGACGCCCTTAAATCCGTGAACAACCTGGTGAGGGACGCCCGCAAGGTGCGTGAAATCATCCTAATGGTGGGTGACGTATCGGATATCTATGTCACCGGCTTCGGCAGGATGATGAAGGATGAGAATTTCTCGGCAAGGGAACTGGACGCCATCGCTTCCGGCTATACGAAACTTCTGGAGGAGAGCAACGGCGTATTGCAGGATCTGAAGCAGGTAATCGATGTCAGCACCCTCTCCATGACGGACAAGGACCGCATGGACGTGGTGGATGAGTGTTACCGTGATATGCGTCGTTACCGGAACCTTGTCAGTTATTATACGAACAGGAATATCGCCGTGAGCTACCTGCGTGCCAGGAAGAGGAACGACATGGACCGCGTAATGAGGCTCTATGGTGATGAAACCTCCAGATATTGGTAGCCTATGGTGTTGTTGTCGATAGATTTTGCCAGCCTCCATACGATACTGGAGAGTCTGTACAATGAGATGATGCCTCTTTGCGAGGACATGCTGGGTGTGGCGAAGGGCGTTGCGGGGCTGGGTGCCCTGTTTTATGTCGCCCTTCGCGTCTGGCAGTCGATGGCCCGTGCCGAGCCGGTGGACGTCTATCCGCTGCTTCGCCCTTTTGCGCTGGGTATCTGTATCCTGCTGTTTCCGACGCTGGTGTTGGGAACGATGAACAGTATTTTAAGTCCCATTGTGCAGGGGACCCACAGGATGCTGGAAGGGCAGACACTGGACATGCAGCAATACAGGGCGCAGAAGGATCAGTTGGAAAGGGAGGCCATGATGCGTAATCCCGAAACCGCCTATCTAGTCAGTGACGAGGAGTTTGACCGCCAGCTGGATGAGCTCGGCTGGTCTCCGGGAGATGCCGCCACCCGTCTGGGGATGTATATGGAAGTGGGCATGTATAATCTGGAGAAGAGTATCCGTGACGCTTTCCGCAGCCTGCTGGAACTGCTCTTTGCAGCCGCCTCGTTGCTGATAGACACGGTAAGGACCTTTTTCCTGGTAGTCCTTTCTGTACTGGGTCCGATAGCTTTCGCCATTTCGGTGTGGGACGGCTTCCAGTCCACGCTCGGGCAGTGGTTCACAAGATATATATCGGTCTACCTGTGGCTTCCTGTCAGCGACCTGTTCAGTTGCATGCTTGCCAAGATACAGGTGCTCATGCTCCAGAGTGATATTGCGGAACTGCAGGGAAATCCCGATTATTCGCTGGACAATTCAAACTGTGTATATATCATTTTCATGCTGATCGGGATTGTCGGCTATTTTACCGTGCCGACCGTTTCCGGCTGGATTGTCCAGGCGGGAGGTGCCAGCAACTATTCCCGCAATCTGAACCGTACGGCGACTAAAGCCGGTGGTTTCACTGCCGGTGCCGGTGGTGCGGCACTGGGCAATATCGGAGGGCGCATACGTGGAAAATAACTATTCAAAAACGATACACTGATGGAATTCAAGTCATTAACCAATATTGAGAGCAGCTTCAGGCGCATCCGCCTGATGCTGGTTGCTTTTGTCTGCTGCTGTACGCTCATCACCGGCTATTCGTTGTGGAGCTCCTACAGTTTTGCCGAGAAGCAGCGTGAGAAGATCTATGTGCTGGACGGTGGCAAGTCACTGATGCTCGCCCTTTCGCAGGATCTTTCCCAGAACCGTCCGGCGGAAGCCAGGGAGCATGTGAGGCGCTTCCATGAACTCTTCTTCAGCCTTTCACCGCAGAAGGACGCCATCGAACACAATATCCACCGTGCTCTGTTGCTGGCTGACAAGAGCGCTTACCATTATTATGTGGACTTTGCGGAGAAGGGATATTATAACCGTCTGATTTCGGGTAACATCAACCAGGTTGTCCAGGTGGACAGTGTGGCTTGCGACTTCAACAGTTATCCCTATAAGGCGAGGACGTATGCCCGGCAGATGATCATCCGTGAGAGCAACGTGACGGAACGCAGCCTGGTGACGGAGTGCCGGCTTCAGAATGCTGTCAGGTCGGATGACAATCCGAACGGGTTCATTATCGAGCATTTTACCATTATGGAAAACAAGGATTTAAGGAGTGCCGACCGATGAGAAGAAGAAAATACCCGTGGAAACAGGCGGACATCCTGATACACCGATACTGCCGCAGACTGACGACAGGGCAACGGTTGGCTGTCATCGCTATTGCATTTGCCCTGTTTACGGCAGGCTGCCTGCATATGATCCTCTCTTCCCTTTCCGGTTTCGGAGAACCGGGCGGGGGACTGGAAATTGAGCATATCCGTCCTTTGGATATAAAGCCGGAGAAAGATACAACCATTCACTTTAAAGACTATTATGATTATGGACATTCAGAAAATCAGGACACTGTTAGGCTTGTCTGCTGACAGACCTTTGAGTCCGGAGGAAAAACGCAGGCGTATCAGGTATATTGTCTATCCCGCCATGTGCCTGCTCTTTGCAGGTTCGTTATGGCTGATTTATTCGCCGTCGGAGAAGGAGAGGGCGGCGGAGGAGAAAGAGAAGGGATTCAATACGGACATTCCTTCCCCCGGACAGCAAAGGATGGACGGTAACAAGGTGGACGCCTATGAGCGTGAAGAATTGGAGAAAAAGGATAAGTACCGTAAAAATGCCTTTCAGGAGATGGCCTCGCTGTTCGACAGTTCCGGTAAGGATACGGTACACCTGCCTGAAGGCATGGCGGAATTGCCGGTGGAAGAGACGGATAAACCCTCTACAGGTTCCCATAGCACTGTCCGTTCTTCTGCCGGTGCCTACCGTAACATGAACCGTACGCTGGATAATTTTTATACCCGTGCGGAGAATTCCGAAAGGAATGAACTGCTCCGGCGTATCGAAGAACTGGAGCATGAACGGCAGAATGAAAAGCCGTCGCAGGAGACTACGATGGAAGAGAAAATGGCGTTGATGGAGAAATCCTATGAACTGGCTGCCCGGTACAACGGGAAACAGGCGACGACGACTTCTCCGGCAATGGATAAAAGGCAGCGGACGGCTGTCAAACCGGTAAAACAGGTCCGGCATCAGGTGGTGTCTTCCCTGTCACAACCCGCGAGCAACGGGGAATCCGTTTCCGGATTTGCGGGGGAAAGGAATATGGGGTTCAATACTCCTGTGGGGAAAGTACTGACTTCTGACAGGAATACCATTCCTGCCAGCGTACACGGTACACAGACCGTTTCGGACGGTCAGGCACTGCGTATCCGCCTGCTGGAACCGATGGTGGTCGATGACCGGTTTATTCCCAAGGGGACGATCCTGACCGGCGGAGTCCGTATGGAAGGTGAACGGCTTGATATCCTGGTTCAGGCGGTTGAATATAAAGGTACGGTTATTCCGGTAGAACTGGAGATTTACGATGCGGACGGGCAGCGGGGAATACCGGTACCCGATTCGATGGAGTATGATGCGGCACGTGAGATGGCGGCGAATATGGGAACCTCCATGAACGGCAGTATCAATATCTCTACGGATGCCGGGGCGCAGATCGCTTCGGACCTGGGAAAAGGAGTGATACAGGGTGTGTCGGGATATGTCGCCAAAAAGATGCGGACGGTGAAGGTCACTCTGAAAGCCGGACACAGGCTGTTGCTTCATTCTCCTGAACAGTGAGACACAAAAGCAGTAAAAGAAAACCAATCATTAACCAACCAATCAAGATGCAATCGGATATGAAAAAGATTCTGATGATGTTTTTTGCCCTTATGACGGGTGTAACGGCTGCCAGTGCGCAGCAGAGTAGCGGGGATTTTTTTGAGGGGCTGAGCCGCAAGATCGGCTTTAACCGGATGATAGCCCCGCACGGACTGGAAATCACTTATGATAAAACGGTACATGTCATATTTCCTTCCCCGATCAAGTATGTGGACCTGGGGTCCACCAATCTGATAGCCGGAAAGGCGGATGCTGCAGAGAACGTGATCCGTGTGAAAGCTGCTAAAAAGCATTTCCGGGATGAGACGAACATGAGCGTGATCACTGAAGATGGAAATTTTTACACGTTCAATGTCAGGTATGCGGATGAACCGCTCCTGCTGAATGTGGAGATGTGCGATTTCATTCATGACGGGGAAACAGTGAACCGTCCGAACAATGCCATGGAAATCTATTTGCAGGAACTGGGTAATGAATCCCCGCGTCTGGTACGCCTGATTATGAAGTCCGTGCACAGGCAGGACAAGAGACGGGTCAGACATATCGGTTGTAAACGTTTCGGGGTGCAGTTCCTGCTCAAGGGGCTTTATGCTCATAATGACCTGTTGTACTTTCATACACAGCTAAGGAATGAGACGAATGTCCCGTTTGATGTGGATTTCGTGACCTTCAAGATTGTCGACAAAAAGATCGTTAAACGTACCGCCATGCAGGAACAGGTGATCTATCCCTTGCGTGCCTTCAACTATGTGACCCGTGTGGATGGAAAGGCCTCGGAACGTACGGTGTTCGCATTACCCAAATTTACGATACCGGAGGACAAGAAACTGGTGGTGGAGATGTATGAGAAACAGGGAGGACGCCATCAGGTGTTTGAGGTGGATAACGAGGACCTTGTGCGTGCAGAACCTGTCAATGAATTGAAGGTACGATGAAAATGACCGGAAAATTTGTGTTGCTGCTTGTAGCTATGCTTGCCCTGTTTCTGGGGCAGGCGCAGGCCCAGCGCTGCCTGCCGGGTATGAAAGGTGTGCAGTTTACGGCGGATATGGTTGACGGCTTTTATTGCGGAAAGGACCGTAATGATGCGGGACTTACTTTCGGACTTGCTGTTTCTACCTATGCCAGGGGAGGAAACAAATGGGTATCGGGTATTGAAATCATGCGGCGGTATTACCCTTACCGTAATACGCGTATTCCTTTGGAACAGTATACTGTGGAGGGAGGCTATTATTACAATTTCTTTTCCGACCCGGGGAAAAATGTATTTCTGAATATTGGTGCTTCGGGACTGATGGGGTATGAAGCTGTAAACGGCGGAAAGAGACTGCTCTCTGACGGTGCTGCCCTGAAAAGATACGAATCATTTATCTATGGTGGTACAGTGACACTGGAAGTGGAAACATATCTTTCCGATAAGGTGGTTCTGTTACTGCGTCTTCGGGAACGCATCTTCTGGGGGAGTGCAGCAAAGCATTTCCATACCCAGTACGGCTTGGGAATTAAATACATTTTATAATGACTAAATCCATACGAAAAATGAAAAAGATACTTGACTTGATGATGATATTGTGCTGTATGGCAGCTTCCTTTTTGGGTTTTGGCTCTTGTAGTGATGACCTGGATATTCAGCAGGAATATCCGTTCACGGTAAAGGCGATGCCCGTAGCGGACAAGATAGCCGGCGGCCAGACGGTGGAAATCCGTCTGGAAATTACCGAGGAGGGCAATTTTTCCGGAACGCTTTATACTCTCCGTTATTTCCAGCCTGACGGGAACGGATTGTTGAAACTGGAAGACGGTACGCTTCTGAAACCCAATGACCGCTATTTATTGAGTGAGAAGAAGTTCCGGTTGTATTACACTTCAAAAAGTACGAATGAGGCACAAACGATTGATTTGTACTTTGAAAATAACTGGCAGGATGTCCGGCAGCTGAGTTTCAGTTTCAATAACAGGAATGACGGGGCGGAGAGAATGGAAGGAGGAGCCTGTGCCCAGTAAATTGAGCAGGATGTTCTTGAACTGCAGTGACGAGAAATACACTCCGGGGTACGGAGTGGCTCCCATCATCAAGTATCTGCCTGAGGGGAAGATCATATGGTGCCCTTTTGACACGTGCCACAGCGAGTTCGTGCTTCATCTGCAGGAAGCCGGATTTCAGGTAAAATACTCGCATATAAATACCGGACAGGATTTTTTTGCTTACGAGCCGGATTGTTGGGATATTATTGTATCTAATCCGCCTTTCAGCAGAAAAATGGAAGTTTTTGAACGCTGCCTGCAACTGGACAAGCCGTTCGCCCTGCTGATGTCCAATTTCTGGCTGAACAGTGTCGGTCCGTGCCGGCTGTTCAAGGACAGGGAGCTGCAACTGCTGATGTTTGACAAACGCATCCAGTTTGACAAAGGGGGAGGTGTCCCATTTGGCAGCAGCTATTATTGTCACCGTCTTTTGCCTAAACAAATCGTGTTTGAGGAGCTGGCGGTCCGCCGGAATGATTACAGTCGTATGCATCGGGATGTGGATAACTTGAATCGGAATATTGCGGAAGAAGACACCGGACTTTCCTTAGACGTTGTTTGAAAGCACAAACGGAAAAATGGATTATGGGAAAAAACTTTTTTTATTGTTCTTTCGATTTCCGCCTTTTCCGCTCGTGCCGGAAATCCGCCTTCCATGATTGACAAGGTGGAAGAGGGAGTTTGAACTTTTCTATATACCTTAGATTACATGCTATCGGAGCCGTGAATAGTATACCATATTGCTCGCGGCTCTTTTATTATAGGGTTCTGCCCAGCAGTATTGACAGACGGTAGATATATTTGTTGTATTTTTTGAGACACTCCATATCCAGTGTTCCGTTATGGTAGGGACTGGATTTGTCCGTGTAGAAGAATATGTCTACTTTACTGCTGTTTCTTTGAATATCCACCCCTTCAACCGGTATTTCTTCCGGGTTGTCATATTCTTCCAGCGGTAATTCCTCAATTGAGTTCCATTTGTCCATTCCAAGCAGGTTCAGTTTCCGGTTGAACAGGACGAAACCTTTCCTGGAGTAATCAATTCTTATACCGTATGGACGGTCCAGATAGAAACTTTCAACGGCCTTTTGTGCATACAGGCTCGAATTATTATTTTCCATTTTGAGTATTGATATAAGTTTTCTTTTTCAATAAATGTTTGTAAAAGGGAAGCAAAGATACAAAAAATAATTCTGTGTAAATTTATAGACGGATGAATTTGAATTTAATAAAGTAGAGGAACTGGGGAGCAGTTGACTGTTTATGGGGAGATGCAGAGATAGTATAGGGGAACTAGAATAAGTTGGTGAATACGACAATTCTATCTGCTCTTTTGGTTAAAACATCCGTTTCATCATATCAACTATTTTTATAGTCCGGCAATTTGTCCATTGTGAATGATTCTGTTTTACAGTTGCTTGCCGGACAATGGAAGGTCCGGCAAGTTCTGTTGATTTTTCATTCTATGATTCCATTTTAGTTGTTTTTCACCCGGTTCATCAGTTGCCCGGATATCTCATGCAGCTCCCTGCTGCGTTCCGGCTCCTGTTCCCGTGCAAAGGCGGTGATGCCTTGTGCCAGTTTCCAGAGTGTTGCTCCTCCTGTTATGCCGTCGTCGGGGTTATTGTTCATCAGGAGCTTTTCGACTTCTCGCCCTTCGTTTTTCAGCAACGCGCCACGCTGTACCAGGGATTTAAGTTCCTTGTCAAAGTCCACGTCTATTTCTGACGCTCCCTGAATTTCGATGGCTTTCTGCATGATCGTGTCCTTGCTGTAGAGCCCTTTAGTCAAATCTTTGACTGCCGATACGGTTGTCTTGGTGTCCAGTTCATAAGTTCTTTGCGAGAGCGCAAGCGTATCCGGCAGGCGTCCTCCCAGATGAATCTGCCGCATGACCGATTCACGTACCATGCCGTTCAGGCAAGCTCCGTTGAGCAGGAACGAGCGCATGTCCACCGAACCGTTTCCGAAATCGGATGTGCTGAATCTTGCTCCTGCGAATATGATTACCGTCCCGTTTTTACGGGTGGGTATTTCAACCGGTGTAGGAAGAATCGTTTCGCACCATACTTTGGTGTCATTCATATAGGCATCGGACACGACGGCTCCGTTGTTTGCCGCTTCCCTGATGAATGCGGTTAGTATGTCCACGGAGTTAAGCCGCCGGTACGAGTCTGAGAGTACACCCCTGATTTCCGTTCCTACCGCACGGATGAGTACGCGTGTGCGCCCCGTCCATCCCGAATGTTCGTTGAGAATGGTTGCGCACAGCTGTTTCTGCCAGGCGTCTCCTGCGGAAAGCTCCCTGAGATATTTTGCTGGAATGCCCATTTTCTCGGAAATCTGGCTGATGGCATTTCCGTGCAGGTTGAAATTCCCTTCCGGCATGTTCATCTGTACTTGTTCCTCTGCCTGAAATGTAATGACCGGATGGCGGTCCTCATTACGCAGGTTCACTCCTATAGGTGCGATGAAGTCCTGCGCGATTTTTCCCTCTTCGAGCAGGCGGGTGATTGTAGCCATGACACCCTGCTGTTTTCCTTCGATCATTTTTTGAACCTTGTTTATGACTACCTGGTTCAATCCCTGCTGCTTCTGTACCGGTGCAGCGGCCGGCATTACTGTAACTTCCATAATTGCTGTATTTAATGGGTTAATAAATAAATTTGGCATACCGGTGGTATGCTTATAAGATATTGTATATAATCATTTTTCATGCTGATGATCGGGTTTGGTATCATATTTTATGTCGTTATTACATCTTGAAAACGGTCTGTAAAGGCGGAGGGGAGTCCGTCTTACGCTTCCTGCCACCCGCTGGCATCGTTTTTCGTATGATATAAGGGGATGCCGGAAGATTCCTGCCTGCCCGGTATTCCTCCATGCTCATTCTCTTTATCGTGGGAATGCCTGTCCATGCTAGCATGGGATTGACCTTCCAACCGTCCACGAAGTTTCCGGGATTCAGGCTGTCATGGCAGATGACTTCCCCTACGCATCCGTGTATGAGCATGTTGCATACGGTCATCAGGCAGCAGGTCCGGTTGATATCCTCCCCTATGAGGTAGTTTCCCGGATTCCGTGCATGATAGGCCAACAGCAGTCTTCCGCTTCCGCACGTCGGGTCACCCATCCTCTGTCCGGTCTTTTTCTCTTCCGTTTGGGTGCACAGTACCATGAGGTCGCAGATATGTACCGGAGTGAAGAATTGCCCCTGTGACTGCTGGGCACTTTTGGAAACCAGTGCCATATATAAATCCCCGAAAGGGTCATACCAGCTTGTATCATCCTTTATCCGGCTTGCCATGAGCCGTACCCACCCGGTGAGCATTTGCATAAATTTCATGTTCTGCTGCCGTTTGTACTTCCAGCTCTGCAGTGGGGGAGCACCGGGAGAAAACCCGTGGATGATATAGGTCAGGAAATCGTTGAATACATTGACGGGATCGAGTCCGTTTGTGTAGGAGAAATCCGTTATCAGCTTTTCAAGCGGACGGACCGGGGGAGGGGTTTCGTATTTTGCCATTGTCATTTCTTTTTATAGACGGTTATTGTACGGGTATTATCGCTGGTTATTATTTTCACGGGAGACTTTCCGAGAAAGGATATGTGTATTTCGGCTTTTGTTTCGTTCCATTCCTGTTCCGTGAGTATTTCCCATTTCATGTGGTATCCCCATAGAACGAGTGAGTTGCTGTATATCCCGTCGAAGAGTTTCCCGTGAAGGATTCCGGTCAGTCTGTCCAGTTCCTCGCGTGAGTATAGGGTGAATCCTTCGGTCATGTAGAAGAACTCGCCGTCATGTTCCGGGTCGGGCTGCCTGTTGATGTGGTATTTGCTCCAGTTTCTGGTAGTATATCTGCCATACAGGGGTTCCGGTTCCGTATATTGCCACGCACGGACACAGGCCATGAAGTATACCTCCCCGTTGGCGCATTTTCCGGCATGTCCCCATGTCCTGAACTGCTTTTCCCTGATACCTGCCGGTCTTAAGGCGGCTCTCTTCAGATAAGTCCATATCCCTTCATGGACGTTATAGCCGACACCGTCCCCGCTTTCATAACAGAACGGGATGCTTCCGGAAAGGCAGATCTTGAAATGTCCGTCGCATATCTCTTCGATGTGTGCCGATTGAAACCAGTCACCGTTCCGGCAGGTATACTCGATAATGTCACCTGCTGCCGGTCCGATATTCTTTTCCCGTTCTTGCCGGATTATTGCAATGAGACGGTTTACCTTGTCCGTGTCACTTTGGTTTACCCGATATCTGCGGTAATGGAAACCGTTGAAGCATTGCAGGCTTTCCACTGTATAAAGGTCAGTAAATTCCATAGTGTTTTCGATTTTTACGGTATACTTCAATTTGTCGGGCCACCATGTCACAGAACTTCTGTCCGTTTTCACCCTCCCCTCTGAAATAGATGATCATGTCCCGGAGGTCCCGGTTGAAACAGTTCATCCATTTGTCGTAATAATGACTGCCCTGTGTCTTCCCGAAGGTCTCCTCGAAAAGGTGCAGGTTCAGCCCTTCCTCCCCGTGGTGGTTGTACTGCCACAGGAAGATGAGTAATAGACGGTTATAGCTGAGTTCCATAGAATATGTTTTTTGATATTCCTTCCGGGGTTGCTCTTGCACAAAGGAGCTCTTCCCTTATCCAGGTTCGGGTGTATTCTTCCAGATATCCCTTGTCTATGAGTTTTTGATAGGCTTCCCTGACATATTTGTAAGCGGGGGAGTCCCGGTCGGGCCCTTCCGGATATTTTTGAGTCGGTATGTTGATTTCTGAAGCCACCGTCATGAGATTTTCGGTAACAGTCCACGGTTTCCTTCTGAAAAGGTCAAATATCCGGTAGTATATGCTTGTTTCGTTTTGCTGCCGGTAGAATTCCAGCTCCTCTTCCTGCGTGAAACTGAATATGAAATCAAGCAGGGTGCACTTAATCAGATTGAATCTCCTGCTTTCCCTGAGTAACCGGATAAGCGTTCCGGTCAGGTGTGTGGCCTCACACTGTCCGGTTATCCATTCGTAATGTGAATAAAGCCTTGTATTCCCTTTGGTTATCCGGCATCCTTTTCCTCTTTTCTCCATCTCTGCCGTATATCCGTCCGTGGTGAATATTTCCGCGATTTCTTCATAAAGTTTCCTTTTCTTTCTGTATTCGTTCTTTTTCCCGTACACATATCCCCAGTCAAGCTCGATCTCTGTCCTGTAGATCAGATTTTTTTCATATTCCGGGTTTGTATATCCGAAAGCATGCGTTCTCCCGGTTATCGGTCCCAGTATGAATCCTTCCGGTGCATATAGTTGAAGTACATGCAGCAGTTCCGCCAGAAGGAAGTCCGGTTCCTTGCCCTTCCACCATTCTGCCTGCCGGTCTTCTTCCGCATATGCCGGAAGAAGGGGCGAAAGTTGCACATATTCGGGGGTGTCCCTTATGATTTCCATTATCCGTAATATTGCCCCCGGTTTGTCTTCCAGTGTGAAAAGTGTCGTTTCCGTATCCGCATACAGTCTGTTCCGGGTTCTTTCATCCGTAATCATAGCCGATCATTTTTTAGTTATACATGAGCCTGTCGTGAGACGGGCATTTTTATTTCTTGTTGGATGCGTTGTCCGTTTGTCGGGGATTGCGGCAAGGCTTGACGGAAAAAAATACCGGAGCGTAGCGAGGATGATTTTTTTCCTGTCAACCTGCCCGCAGGGCTGCCTTGCGCATTCAGTCCGGCAAACGGCTATCTTTGCGGCAAGAAATGGGAATGCGGAATTTGTTTTGCTATTTTCGCATTTCCCGTTGGTGTTTTTCGGCTTTCCTTTGCAGCCTTCTTTCTGCCTCCTGTACATTTTCTTTTTTTATTTTGAGCTTGGCGACAGCCTTTTGGAGCATTTCGTCCGTCTGTTCGTCAAAAAAGAGGTTGTTCTGCTTTTGCCATGCGGTGTATTCCCTTATCCTCCGTTCCATCCTGGTGACCTGTGCCTTGGCTGCTGCCAGCGAGGAGAGGCAGGAGCCGAATGAATAGTCTTCACCGCTGTGCCTGTCATACAGGCAGTAAGTGTGTGTAACATTCCCTTTGGGATATCGGCAGGTCAGTCTTGCCCTTCTCCACCGGACGACCCACTCATATTTGTCCGCCACTTTCCGTGGCAGGTCATATCGGAAGAGCAGGACTTTGCTGCCCTGCTCCGTAGTCCTGTAAAAGGAGATGATCACCCACAGCTCGATCTCCAGCTCTTTTTCCGCTTTCGCCATGTCCCTGGCATACTGCATCCATTCTTCCATGTTCCGGAAACTTTAAGTG
>NZ_JBCOWR010000015.1:109309-144093 GCF_040918965.1 Bacteroides sp. RTP21281st1_H5_RTP21281_210402
ATCTCACACGGACGGTCCGGATTCTTTTCCCATGCTTCAAGACGTTCCATGCAGTTCTGCAGTGAAGTGTCCTTGATTGATTCCGCATACTGTACTACCTGGTCGTAATACTCCTGTTTGCACATGATTTTCATGATATTCCGTTTTAATTGGTTGATAATGTTTTTTCTTTCTCTCTGTTCCTGCCTGTATTCCTGACGGTTTTGTATTCAGTTTTCCAGCTGGTGGAGTCGCACCAGTCCCTGCACATTCCGCATACTTCGGTTGCATAGGAATAACGTACCTGTGAGTCTACGAACAGTCTGTCCCTTACGAATGGAAACGTAATGTCCAGGGGCAGGCTGATGTGGTAGCCGGAACCGTTGAAACTGTTGGCGACGGCTACGATGACATCCCCGTGGAAACGGATGGTTCTGAAATCTTTTCCGTTGTCGTTTGTGACAAGTTCATTGAACCCGGCATTGAAATAAATACGTAGTTCACCACCGTATGTGGCATTATCCACCAGTTCTTCAATTAGTGTGTCAAACTGTCCTTTCTTCAGTTTCAGGGCGCGCCTGACCTTGTAACAGGACATGGCTCTGGATTCTTTTCCGATGTGTTCCTCTATTTTCGCACCGGGAGAGTAGTACATGTTGACGGCGGCGGAATTTTTTATGAGTTCTTCCGCCGGGGCGGTATCACTCCTGCTCAAGATGAGGTCCGTAATCTCTTCACGGTGTTCCTCGAATTCTTCCTGCCTTTTCTCTTCTGCCATCTTCTCTTTGATTTCCTCAAGTATTTTGAGCAGACTTTCCGCTTCCTGTTCAGCATAACATTCCATGACTGTTTCATATAGCCTCTCCATGTTATTGTTCCGGATGCACTGTTCCTGCAGGTCTTCGCGTTCGTCCAGATTCTCCCGGTAGTCCACATGATACAGGCTGACCGTTTCGGGAACATATTTTTTCCATGACTCCGTATTATTCATAGCGTTTGCATTTAAGGAGGATTGCTTTTGCTTCAGCCGGTGTTTTCTCTCTTTTGACGGCTCTGAGCCTGTGCATAATGTGCAGGAATAGCTCCCGGTCATAAATCCTGTAGAAGAAGTTTTCTCCGGTTTCCTTGACAGTTCCGGTGAATGAGACGGAATCACGGCAGGGAGGAAACTGGAAGAGGCATCCGCTTGCTATTATGGTGTATCTCTTTTCCTCCACTTCATCCAGAAATGTTTCCATGTCGTCATGCCTGCCATATCCGGAGAAATACAGAAAATGATGTTTCCTCAGGCTGAGCAGTATGTTCGCCATGTCTTTTCTGGCCTTGCAGGTGTCCCCACCATCATTTCCTCCAGTTACCATGTTACAGATGAAACGTTCCCTGTTTTCCTTGTCGGTGAATGAATAGGGAATGGTGATAATCTCCTGCTTGTCCTTGCTTGTAATTCTCTCCGCTTTTCCTTTGGTGACTTTTCCCTTGAATGTGATGTTGTGGTAATGCTCGTTCATTTGCCGCTCCAGTTCGGCCTGCGGTGTCATGACCGGACGCAGTCCCCGGAAAAAACGTTTTCCGATGGTGAAACAGAACATGTACAGGCTGCCGTGGTAGGGCTCGCCGAAAAAGAATGAATGGCGCTTCAGACGGACGGGAGGCAGTTCGTTCATACAGTTATAATAGTTCTCCTCTGTAATTTCACGGAAGGGTCGGCACAATGACTTGTCATGAATGCGCGACCTCTTGTGTATGGCGTTTCTTGTTACTGCAACTAGAAAAGGATTGTTTTCCTGTTTCTTGAGTTCCTCCAGTGTGCTGCCGTAGTAGTCACAGTGTATGCCGTCCGACATGGATGTGACGCAGCTTCCTCGGAAACAACGGGAGTCAATGACAAATTTCAGATGTTCTTTTTTCATGGTCAGATATCTTGGAGGTTTAAGATTCTCTTTGCCGCAGACACTGCATTCGGATTGAGTTGCCGCTGCCATGCCTTGTTCTTGGGCGACCAGTGGAAACCGGATGATTTGAGTTCCCAGCGTTTGCTCTCTTCCGGTATTTTGTTGAAGAAAACCTGCAGGCGACTTTCCTGATAGTTCCAAACGAGGGTTCCACCTTCAAACGTTACTTCCCTGTTTTCCTGTTCTTTGGTTTCCTTTAACTTGTCACGCATGCGACTGGCTGTTTCAGGCAGCTGGAAGAACCGGTGGCGTGGCGTGATGACAGGCTTCTTTATGCCGGCATTATATTCGGAGATGAAGTCGATTGCCTTCTGTACGATTTCCACGTCGCCATGGCCGGCAAATGTGCTGACCTTGTTGAAGATGCTGCTGACGAAGAGTGCCCGGTTGTATCCTCTGGCTTTTCCCGTATCAATCTCATGGATCGTGTTTGCGCTGCTTGCAATGTCACGTTTCAGCCTGCGCCATGTTTCCTCCCGTTTTTCTTCTTCGGGCCTGTCTTTTTCCGTGAGCAGTTGCATGGTTTTCAGAAATTTCTCACGCCATTTCAGGAATTCGTCGTATCTGTTCTGATAGGCATTTTGTGCCTTTTCATTCCTTTGGAAATTGAATCCTCCCCGTCCTGTCACCATCGGGTTTGCGCAGCGTGAGAGGCTGTGGAATAAAACGGATATTTTACTTTTGTAAGTATTGATATAATCCTGTTTTTTTGCCTCCGGTATTTTCTTCAGGTCTTCATGGAGCTGCTTTTCATATCCCATGATGTCCGTTTCAGCCCTTGTTTCCGGAGCATGGGAGTTCCAGCGGTAGGCATTGACGGCGATTTCTTCCAGTTCTTCCAGATAGCCGGGATACTTGAATCCTGTTACTTCCCAGTTTTTGAAGTCAGAAGCACGCAATTCCTTCTCTTCACCGTTTTCCGTGTAGGTATGGATATACATATACATACCTGTGCTTTTCTTGCGGAAATGGAAGGCGACCGCATCTTTGTCCGTTCCGATCCGTCGGATGGATTCTGCACGGTGCGCATTTGTTCTTGTGAGCGGAGTGATTGTCGGGTTACCACTGCTACTTTCTACAAGGTTCATTACTTGTTCTTCGTGAACCTGCATTTCGGTCATTTCAGCCATACTTTAATCATTTAAAATTAGACATAACCGGCTCCGTGGAGCCAGTATTTCGATTTCTTACTTGCCGGGTTGTTCGTGTCCGGGATTGTGCAAGGCTTGGCAGGAAAAAATACCGGAGCGTAGCGAGGATGATTTTTTGCTTGCCAACCAGCCCATAGGGCTGCCTTGGTCAATCCGTAGGACACGGACTATTTTTGCAGGTAAGAAGTTGAAATATGAACCTAGGAATAGGGTTAACTTGAAAATAGTAACAGTATTATATTGGATATATCTTTATTGAGTAGTTTTATTATGCGATTTTATGAGTAAAATATTATAGAAGATTATCAGTGAAGCAATGAAGAGTGTTTCATCTATTTTTTAGTTATTCAAATTGTTACATTAAAAATGAGTTTTTACAAATATAAACGAATTAAATGAGGTTGAATGGAGATAATTAGGAGTTGAAGTTATTTATTCGAAAGTTAAGAGGGCGTCTAATTATGAAAATAACACAATTGTTGTTTGATAAAGTAGACTGATTGTGGGTAAACTATTATATTTGTAATATATAAAATATGTGATTATGACAGCAGAGGAAGCAAAAAATATTATAGCAAAAGGAGAAGGAATTAATATTGAATTTAAGAGTTGTCAGAATGAGATAGGATCTTCCGTTTATGAAACGGTTTGCTCTTTTTTAAATCGTTCTGGCGGGTATATTTTTATCGGTGTAAATGATGATAAAGAGATAGTTGGAGTCAATAAAAACAACTTGGAGGCAATGAAGAAAAACTTCGTACATGTAGTTAATGATCCGACTGCGTTTTCTCCAAAGGCATACGTTACACCTGAAGATATAGAGATTGATGGTAAAGTAATAATTTTTGTAAGGGTTGAAGAAAGCCAGTACGTGCATCGTTTCAAACATAAGTATTATGATAGAAATAATGAGGCAGATACTAATGTTACTGACAATCCTTCTTTAGTAGCTTCTCTCTTTTCTCGTAAGGATACACTATCTTATGAAAATCGGTTACTTCCCATGTTAGATCTGACGGATCTGGATGATGCAACATTTGATTATTGTCGTAAACTTGTTATTGCACGAAATGACACTCATGCCTGGATAAAACTTTCTAATGAAGAATTGCTGAAAAGCTGTGGCTTAATGGCAAAGGATCCTGTTACTGGAAAGATTGGTATTAAAGTGGCTGCTCTTCTATTGTTTGGAAAGGATGAAAGTATAGCTTCTTTTATTCCGGCATATCGGTTTGAAGCTATATATAGGAATAAGACTTATGGGCGTTTTGTTTTAAATGAAGTGACAGATAGTACTAGATATGATGATCGAATAACAATACGGACCAATCTAATCAAGGCTTATGGCTTGTTGATGGATTTTGTTTATAAACATTTGCCAGAAAAATTCTATCTTCAGGATGGATCAACACAAAGAGGCGATCTTAGGGCGAATATATTCCGGGAGATTATAGCAAACTTGTGTGTACATAGAGAATATGCAAGTAATGAAGTTGGTTTATTTGAAATATTTGCTGATAAAGTAAGGACGTGTAATGCCACAAAGTTCACGTCTTCTTTGAGAACAGGTTCTATAAGTATAGATGAATTGGAAAACTATACTAAGAATCCATTATTGTTCAAGGTATTTCGTGAACTGGGTTGGGGTGAAGAGTTAGGTTCGGGAAGCCGTAATATTAAAAAGTTTGCTCCTCTTTACTATAATAATAGCGTGATTGAAATACTGAATAATGAGCGTTTTGTTTTTAGTATGACTTATCGAGATGTTGTTGGTGATGTACAAGCCAGTGATGTGAATAGGTGTGAAAATGCGCCTGCTATGAGTGTGAAAAGTTGTGAAGTAGGTAGTGCTGTAGAGCATAATAATGTGAATGTAGATAAACTAACTTCTATTTCTATAGGTACTGCACTTGTTTCCGAATTTGTTTCTGGGGTTAGTGATAAAATAGCTCTTAGAATGGCTGAAGAAATTGCTGCTATTTATGTTGTAGGACAACTTACAAAGAAAGAACTAAAAGAACAATTAGAATTAACCGAAGAGCAAATAAAGATTGATCTAAGAGAATTGTCTAGAGCTAAACTGTTGGAACAGAAAGGTAAAGATAAGAAATATATGCTGTCTGAAATGGCACAGATAAAAATATCATCCTTTTGGACAAAAATGTAATTATAACCAATTCATTCCTCTATCCTGCTTGTGCGGATCAGGACAGTTGTCAGAAAGTGTGTGACATGATGAACCGGGTGCTAATTTACTAAAGATGAATTCGAGAGTTTGAGGTGCAAAATTTGCACCTCAAACAAAAAGTGGTACAAGGTATATGCCTTATGCCTTTACGGAGCCTGGAGAAGCAATGCTTTCATCGGTTCTGAACAGTGAGGTCACAATTAATATTAATATTAATATAATGCGTGTATTTATATTGGTTCGTCGGATGCTTACGTTTATTGTGCTAATCGTTTTTTAACATTGAGCATGGAATTTTTTAGACTGGCATTCATTACCCGGGCATAATGTTGTGTCATTCGTGTAGAGGCATGTCCAAGCATAACTGATACGTCTTGTAGGGGGACATTGTTAGCGAGCGTAATGGTAGTCCCAAATGTATGCCGACCAGCGTGAGTGGTGATATTTTTCTTAATTCCGCAGAAATCTGCTATTTCTTTGAGATAGCTGTTCATTTTTTGGTTGCAGGGAACTGGGAGACAACATCCTTTTTTGATGCAAACAGGATTATTTTCATACTTCTTTAGTATGGCAAGCGGAACGGGAAGTAGAGGTATGTTACAGATGGAAGATGCTTTACGCCGATGCATCAGTTTGATTCTTCCTTTTCTGATCCACCAGTCTCCATTATTATCTTGCATCAGATCTTCTTTTTTGAGCGTGGACACATCGGCAAATGCCAGACCAGTGAAGCAGGCGAAAATGAAAATATCCCGTACCAGTGCTAGTCGGGGTATAGTGAATTCCTTATTCATAACGGTCTGTAATTCGTCATATGTGAGGAATACAGGAGCTGTTTCATCTTGTTCCATTTTGTATCCATAAAACGCATCTTTCTTCATCCAACCTTTTGCCAGTGCCATATTTGTGATTTTCTTGAAACATTTCATATATCGTACAATAGTGTTGCGGCATAAACCGACTTCTGTTTTTAAATGAAGGTCAAAGGCTTTTATGAATTCCGGAGTGAGTTCATGGAAAGTAATATCTTCTTTGTCATAAAATGTAGGAATGGAATTTTCGAGTTTTTTTAGTACATTTTTGTAACGGTTGATGGTCACTGGTGCATAGTCAATATTCACAACTTTCTCCATCTCCTTGATTTCTTGTCGTATTGTTTCAAGCAGGGTACGCATTTCCGTATCCTTGCCGAATACACGTTTTAATATTAAGGAGGGAGTGGATATTGCCTGCTCCAGTATAAGTTCCTTATACTTTTCCAATGCTCGCGTGGCTAATTCAGATAAATAACTGTTGAGTTCATTGGAAGCCCGGTCTTTTCCTTTACTACATCCTTTGGCTGCGTTCCACAGTTTGAGAGGAACGCTTCTTTGGATTCGTGTTTCTTCGTATTGACCGTTAATTGTGATCCTCATTAGAATAGGTGCTTCACCATTTTTTAATAATTTCGTTTTGAGAACGAAAAACAGAATCTTCATTGTTCCTTGTTTCATAACCTTTTTTCTTTAAGTTGGTAAATGCAATTAGTTATTCTGTCAACTTGAAAGATGAGTTGGAAGTCGGTAAAAAGTTAAAATCGGTGGCTTTTTTGTAGACATGGTCTGAAAAACCACCGTTTTTTTTAGTTTTAAGATTCTCTTTGTTTTCCTTGATCTTATATTTGTCAGTAAATGAAGAATCTTTTTTGCTTTTCTTTTTCCGCTATTTCCATTACATTCAAGCAGGTATGCAAAAGTATGTTTTTGCTCCTAAAAATGATTAGCGCAAATTATTGTAAATGAGTGAAATATAGTGCAAACGGTGGTTTTTTAAAGGGACTCTGAAAAAGCCACCGAATGGGACATTTCCAGATACTCGAATCGGCTGGAATTTGCGTATTGGAGTATAAAAGAAAACCCATTGAAATGACTGAATTTCAATGGGTTCTGAGAAATTACCGAATCGATAGTGGTGCCACCAGGAATCGAACCGGGGACACAAGGATTTTCAGTCCTTTGCTCTACCAACTGAGCTATGGCACCTTTTCTCGTTTGCGGGTGCAAAGATAAGTATATTTTTTAATACCGCAATAACTTTGAAAGAAATTTTCGATAAATAATAGTAATGATGAAGATTAGTTTCTTTCGGAGATTATAAATAATCCCGCTTCGGCTATTCGAAAAGCCGGAGCGGGATTACTTTTTTCAGATGCAGGATGTACGCTTGGTCTTTACGACTTCGGTACATTCTTATCCGTGTCTCCGATTCCCGGAGACGCATTGCCTGAAGCGGAACTTCCACTCGAAGCGGCAGAATTGCCTGAAGGAGCGGTGCTTGAAACGGTTGCGTTGGAAGTCGTTGTACCAGGACGGGCTGCGCTTGCAGTGGTACTGCCGGCGGCTACATTAGCAGTAGCAACTTGCGGCTGGACTTCCCAGTGGAACGGTTCGAAGTTAGAGTTAGGATCTACCCAGGACGGTTTCTTGGCAGCGTAGATGATGAACGGAGCAATAACGACGATGATGGCACCGATAATCAGTACGGAGAACCAAACGGTATTGCTACCTGTGGAAATCTGGCTAGGCGGGATGAAGCTGAGGATAAAGGCAAGCAATGAGCCGCAGAATCCGAGTCCGCCGACGAACCACATCAGACCGTTACCGGACTTACCGATACGGAACGGACGGTTCAGCTTTTTCATCTTATAACGCAGTGCGATAGCTCCGGAGAACATCAACAGGTACATGATAAGGTAAAGAATAACTGTCAACTGTGACAGAATCTGATAGAAACTCTGTACGGAAGGCATGACTACGAACAACAAACTTAATACGGTAACAGCGATACCCTGTACGAACAAGATATTTTTCTGCACACCCAGTTTGTTTGTTTTCTGGAAGAACGGAGGCATGTAACCGGCTTTACCCACGGCAAAGATACCTTTTGACGGACCGGCAACCCATGTCAATACGCCTGCCAATACACCGAACGCAAGGGCGATGGCGATGATCGGTGACAACCAGGAAGCATGGATATACTTGAAGTAGTTGTCAAAACCGACAAGCAAACTTTGAGTAAGGTTGATATCCTTGGCGGGGATAATAACACCGAGTGCGAAAGTACCGAGAACGAAGATAAGAACGGTGATAAGTGCACCGATAAATACGGCTTTCGGATAGTTCTTGGACGGGTTTTCTACATCTTTCACGTGGATACCGCCCATTTCCATACCGGCATAAAACAAGAAGATACTGGCAGCGAGAACGACATTGTCAAAGTTGGTAAAGTCAGGGAAGAAGCTGCTGTTGAAATCCATGTTGGAATGTCCGCCGGTTGCCAGGTAGATGATACCTAGGATAATCAGCAGGGCGGCCGGAATGATTGTACCGACCATACCACCGATTTTGGCTACTTTACCAACCCAGCTCATACCTTTCAGGGAAATGAAAGTGGCGAGCCAGTAGATGATAAGTACCACGACAAGCGTGTAATACTTGTTGTTTGCCAGTGACATGTCATGTACGTCGTTCATTCCGATGAAGGCGATAGATACGGCACCGAATGTCAATACTGTCGGGTACCAGATGGTACTTTCAATCCATTGCACCCAGATGGCGAGGAATCCCAGTTTCTTGCCGTAGGCTTCACCTACCCACCGGAACACACCACCTTGCTTGTCCTGGAACATAGCCGCCAGCTCTGCTGCGACGAGCGATGTAGGGATCAGGAAGACGATAGCTGCAAAAAGATAATAAAAGGCCGAACTCATTCCGTAGACGGCCTCGGCCGGTAGTCCACGCAATGATACTACTGCCGTAACGTTCATGATAGCTAGTGTAAACACACCCAGCTTCACTGCATTTTTAATATTTGCCATAAGTTAAGGTTTTAAGTGAAAAATATTTTAAAGTCAGTCATATAACAACATTTTGCGTGAGATGTTCCCGCAATCTCTTTCAAAGTTCGTTAATTAACATCGCTGAATTGATATATTATTGCCTCTGGACAGCTTGTCCCGAAACAATCGCTTTCTCCGATTGTTTCTTAGCATTATAAATTAATTTAAGAATCATTTTATTATAAACTAAGTAGTTATGAAATCAGCGCTTTCAGATTTTGTTTTTGGAAAAAAGGGAATCTATGGCATTCTCCACATTATTATATTAGTGATGTCACTTTTCCTGGTAATTAGTATTTCGGTAGATACTTTTAAGGGAATTCCTTTTTATACGCAGTCTTCTTACATGAAAACCCAGTTGTGGATTTGTATTTGGTTTCTTTTTGATTTCGTGCTGGAGTTTTTTCTATCGAAGCACAAAGGACGTTATCTGCGGACGCATTTCGTCTTTCTGCTAGTGGCTATTCCCTATCAGAACATTATTGCTTATTACGGGTGGACATTCTCGCCGGAAGTCACTTACCTGCTCCGGTTCATTCCTTTGTTGAGGGGCGGGTATGCACTTGCCATCGTAGTGGGGTGGCTGACGTACAACCGTGCTTCGAGCCTGTTCGTCTCTTATCTGACTATGTTGCTGGCAACGGTTTATTTTTCCAGTCTCGCATTTTTCGTTCTCGAACATAAGGTGAACCCACTGGTAAATGGCTATGGGGATGCTTTGTGGTGGGCGTTTATGGATGTTACTACCGTCGGGTCGAATATCATAGCGCAAACGGTGACGGGGCGGGTGCTTTCCGTATTGCTGGCAGCCTTGGGAATGATGATGTTCCCTATTTTTACAGTCTATATAACGAACTTGATTCAGCAATCCAACAAGCGGAAAAAACAATATTACGAAGCGGAAGAACAGCAAAAAAAGGCTGTTGCGCAGAAACAAGCCGCAGCGGAGAAACCTGTAGCGCAAAGCACGCAAGGATAATATGACAAGTAATAAAAGTGGCTTCATCATCTTTGCTTATGCGGGATGATGAAGTTATTCTTATATATAAGAGGTTGTAAATCAGTAGTTAATTATTATTTTTAATAATCTTGTGACTATTCTTTATAAATGTCGGGGAATATGCATCGAGTAGAATATATTACATTTTATCTTTGCGCAAAAGATGTACAGACGCAGGATCTGTTTTATATCTGACAAAGATATTTGGTGTGAAGTCTTAACTGGACAAGGGGAATAAAAAAGGTTACTATCGTAAGATAGTAACCTTTACGTTTTTTTTCAAAAGAGTCTTTTAGTCGACAATGGTGATATGATCGTGACCGAATACATTCAATCCCAACTTGTTCATGATGTACTGGATAGCCAACTGTGCTTTGACAGAGTTGCCCGATCCATCCAAAGGAGGAGCGAATGCGGCGATACCGAACTGTCCGGGCAATACACCCATCACACCACCGCCTACACCTGTTTTGGCAGGGATACCGGAAGTGTACATCCAGTCACCGGTATGTTCGTAGAAACCTACTGCGGCAATCATGGCTGTGATTTTAGGAGCCAGGCCGGCATCGAACACTTCTTTCTTGGTCACAGGGTTCACACCGCCGTTGGCGATTGTTCCGGCTGCAATGGAAAGTTGCAATGCAGTGACTCCCAGTGAGCACTGACGGGTATAAAGGTCGAGTGACATATCCGGGTCGTCATAGATGCGGTTGTAGTTCTTCAGCAACCAGGCGATAGAACGGTTGTTGAAGTTCGTATCCGATTCGGATTTGTACAATTCGTCAATCAACTGGGGAGCGCTGCCGCACAAGTCGGTTACGTTTCCTACGATGGCATCCCATTTCTTGGCGGAGTCACCGATAGGTTTCACCATACTGCAAGCAGAGATGGCGCCGGCGTTTACCAACGGAGTGGACGGATGATCGTTCTCCAAAAGGATGGCGATGATTGAGTTGAAAGGCAAACCTGTTGCGTCGGCTCCAATCTTGTCCAAGATTTCCTTGGCGCCATATTGACGCAAAGCAAGAATAGCCGTATGCACTTTGGATACAGATTCTATACCGAAGCGGTAGTCAGTATCTCCCACATGGATGGTCTGCCCGTCGAGCAGGCAGACACTGATTCCAAAGAGATCTTTGTTGACATTTGCCAGGTAAGGGATATAGTCCGCGTTCTTGCCGCCTGTATTGGTCTTTACCTGATCGTATGCCTCTTGTACCACTTCTTTTAATTGAGCGAGTGTTACTTTTTTATCCATAGAACATTTTATTTTTTAATTGTTTTGTGACGACGGCCACCGTGGTTGAACATCTTGGCTTCTACCGGAAGGTTCTTTTCCTGTGCCATACGGGTAGGAGTAGGATATTCCAATTTTTCGAGTTCTGTAATCGCATTGTTGATGTCGCCCAGTAACATATCTGCCATATCACGGCTGAATCCCTGACGGACAACGATACGCATCACTACATAATCATCCAGTTTGGCAGGTAATGTATAAGCAGGAACCATCCAACCATGTTGGGACAGTTTGTCTTGCAAATCATACAAAGTCCATTTGGCAGATTTCGCATATTCCGGTTTCAGGTACCAGATGAACAATGGGTTCACAACATCTTCAGAGTAGTTGACGAACGGAACCATCTTGGCGATTTCATCATGGAGATACTTGGCAATCTGCAATGAGTTGTATTGTACTTCCTTGTATCCCTGGAATCCTAAACGGATGAATTGGTAATATTGTCCGAGGATTTGAGCGGCAGGACGAGAGAAGTTCAAACCTACCTGAGTGATGTTGGCACCCAGATAATTTACGCTGAATGACATTTCTTCCGGCAGATATTCCTTGCCTTTCCAACAAACCCAACCAAGTCCCGGATATACCAGGCCGAACTTATGACCGGATACACTGATAGAAAGTACCCATTTCAAACGGAAGTCCCATTTCTTTTCCGGATAAAGGAAAGGAAGGATGAAACCACCACTTGCGGCATCTACGTGGATAGGAATGTCATAGCCTGTCTTGGCGTTGTAAGCATCGAGTGCTTTGTCCAATGCTTCGACATCATCGTTCAGTCCTGTCCATGTAACACCCTGGATAGGTACGATACAGATGGTATTTTCGTCACACATCTTCAAAGCTTCTTCGGGGTCGAGTGTGGTCTTGTCAAGAGTCAAAGGTACTTCACGCATTTCGATCTGCCACAACTGTGCGAACTTTTCCCAAACAACCTGGAAACCTGTAGAAATAACAAAGTTTGGTTTGTCGAACGGTTTGCCCTGAGCTTGTCTTTTTTTACGCCAGCGCAACCAGGCGGCTACACCACCCAACATACATGCTTCGGAAGAACCGATGGCCAGTGCTCCGGTTTTCCAGGTATCTTTTTCAGGAGAGTTCCACAAGTTGGCAACGATGTTGATACATTTACCGTTCATCACTGCGATACGCGGATACTCTGTCTCATCAATGTAGTTGATGTTGATGGCTTCGTTCATCAGTTTGGTAGCGTAGTCATCCATGTAGGTGGTAACGAAAGTGGCGAGGTTCAAACGTGGCTGAGTCTGAGCGAATGTTTCGTCTTTTACCATCTGATAGGCAACTTCAGGAGTTGTCGGGCCATCAGGGATTTTCTCTACCGGAGAGGGTTGTAACATTCTGTCTGAACCAAATACATCAGTTTTGGCATCACCTTTTCTGAAATTTAAATCTTCCATACTTAATTTATTTTTTAAAGGTTTAGGGCGATGGGGTGTTTCCCCGTCGAATTTCCCACAACAACAGCAGATAGTTTTGAAAGTTTCCGGCTTTTACATTATTTGGCGTTTATTAAGGGGGCGGATACCCTTATTGAAACACACCTTTTTTGATTCTTTCCACCACAGGGGACACAGAGGACACAGAGGTTATAATTATCTCTGAATTAGAACTCTGCGTCCTCTGTGGTGAAATAGTTCATTTCCGTACCTATTTGAACTTTATACGGAGAGTATTGTTTTCTTCAAACCTAAACTTTTAACGAATAAGCATATGAGAATACAGACTGGACGGGGGACAATTCCTCTTATAACCTTAATTGCCATCTGGTCTATTTCGGCATTGACATCATTGCCGGGACTGGCCGTTTCACCTATATTGGGTGATCTTACAAAGATATTTCCGGAAGCGACGGATTTGGATATACAGATGTTGACTTCACTGCCATCGTTGCTTATTATTCCTTTTATATTATTAGGTGGTAAACTGACGGAGAAGGTCGATTATGTCCGCATCCTGAAAATAGGGCTCTGGCTTTTTGCCGCAAGCGGCATTTTATATCTGATTTCCAATAAAATGTGGCAATTAATCGTGGTAAGCGCTTTGCTCGGTATCGGTTCGGGACTTATTATCCCTTTGTCTACCGGATTGGTTTCCCGCTATTTCGTGGGAACTTACCGTGTGAAGCAATTCGGATTAAGTTCCGCCATAACTAATTTCACTTTGGTGATAGCCACTGCCGTGACAGGTTATCTTGCGGAAGTCAGTTGGCATCTGCCTTTTTTGGTCTATCTTCTTCCACTGGTTTCTATCCTGTTGGTCGGACATTTAAAGACAAACCAGCCGGGGACGGAACCTGTTGCTGCCGGTAGCGGCAATTCAACACCGGAGCAGTCTGCCATTGATACCGGAGGAAGCAAGTACGGCATTCATACCAGGCACCTGTTGCAATTAATGCTTTTTTATGGAGTGACGACTTACATTGTATTGGCTGTCATATTCAATCTGCCTTTTTTGATGGAAAAACATCATTTCTCCAGTGGTGATTCTGGGTTGATGATTTCACTTTTCTTCTTGGCGATTATGGCTCCGGGATTTGGACTGGATAAGATTGTGGGGGTACTGAAAGAACGGACAAAGGCATATAGCCTGCTATCCATGGCTTTAGGATTATTATTGATTTGGATAGCCCCGATAGAATGGCTCATTATTCCGGGATGTATTCTTGTCGGTTTGGGATACGGTGTCATTCAACCTATGCTTTATGATAAGACCACCCATACAGCATTGCCGGAAAAGACCACTTTGGCGCTGGCGTTTGTAATGATGATGAATTATCTGGCCATTTTGCTTTATCCTTTCATTGTCGACTTTTTCCAGTGGATATTCCACACCCGGTCACAGGAATTTCCTTTCATATTTAATCTGCTGATTACTATTGTAACGTTTTTCTGGGCTTACCTGCGGCGTAATACCTTTTTGTTTAATGATCAATTGAAATAAAAAATGAAGAATAAGAAACTGGAGGCCAATCTGAGCATGGCCGTCTCGAAAATTTTTAGCGGTTTAAATATGAATGCCCTGAAGTTCCTTCTGCCTTTGTGGATGAGTCCGCTGACAGGGGCGACACTCCGTTGTACATTTGCGGCTGCTGCTTTTTGGATTATCGGATGGTTCATGCCACCGGAGAAATCATCGGCCAAGGACAAATGGTTGCTCTTCCTGCTAGGGGCTTTCGGACTTTATGGCTTTATGTTTCTTTATTTGGCGGGGTTGAGTAAGACGACTCCTATCTCCAGTTCCATATTCACCAGTCTTCAGCCTATTTGGGTATTCCTTATTATGATCTTCTTTTATAAGGAAAAGGCGACGGCAAAAAAGATTATCGGTATCTCCATCGGACTGGTCGGAGCATTGGTCTGTATTCTGACGCAGCAAAGCGATGATTTGGCATCCGATGCTTTTATGGGAAATATGCTCTGTCTGGTCAGTTCTGTTGTCTATGCCATCTACCTGATTTTAAGTAATCGTATCCTTACTACTATCGGGGCAATGACCATGTTGCGATATACATTTTCCGGTGCGGCGGTATCCGCTATTATAGTGACAATGATTACCGGTTTCGACGCGGCGGTATTCTCCATGCCGTTCCATTGGACACCTTTCCTTATCCTGATGTTTGTGCTGATTTTCCCAACCACCATAAGTTATATGTTACTCCCTATCGGATTGAAATATCTCAAGACAACAGTGGTAGCCATTTATGGTTATCTGATTCTGATTGTGGCGACTGTCGCTTCTCTTATCTTAGGGCAAGACCGTTTCAGTTGGACGCAGACGTTTGCCATCATTTTTATCTGTATCGGAGTCTATTTGGTGGAAGTTGCCGAAAGCAAGGAACGCTAAAAGCTGCACACAGGGAAACATCTTGTTTCAAAGCATGGAATAAAAAAAGAGCGTCCTTCACAGAACGCTCTTGCTTATTTTATCATCATGTTTTATAGAGAGGAGTTGATTGCTTGTGCTATGGACTTGAATTCTTCATCCGACAATTTCAACTTCGGATTCGAGAACAACATATCCGATTCCTTCTGAATGGGAATCAAATGAATGTGCGCGTGAGGAACTTCCAGTCCGATAACAGCTTCGCCTACCTTTTGGCAAGGGAAAGCCTTTTCAATGGCGCGGGCTACTTTCTTGGCAAATACATGCATAGCGCCCAGATCTTCATCGCTCAAATCAAAAATATAGTCTGTTTCCTGTTTGGGCACCACCAATGTATGTCCCTTTACCAACGGGTTGATATCGAGAAAAGCAAAAAACTTTTCGTTTTCCGCTATCTTGTAGCAGGGGATTTCACCTGCGATGATTCTGCTGAATATTGTTGCCATAACTTTTATTGATAAAATAAGGCAAGCCTTACTTGAAGACCTGCCTTGACGTTAAATTGATATGTTTACTACTTCCAATGCAATTTGACCCTGTGGAACAGTAATTTCTGCCACTTCACCCACCTTCTTGCCAAGCAGACCTTGCGCAATCGGAGTGTTAACGGAAATCTTTCCTTCTTTCAGGTTAGCTTCGCTTTCAGAAACGATGGTGTAGGTCATCTTCATTCCATTCTTCACGTTCTTCAGCTCCACTTTATTTAAAATCTGTACAGAATCTGTTTTCAGTTTAGATTCATCAATGATTTTTGCATCTGCAATGGTAGCTTTCAGTTTGTTGATACGCATTTCCAACATACCTTGTGCCTCTTTGGCTGCGTCGTACTCTGCATTTTCCGACAAGTCTCCTTTATCTCTGGCTTCGGCTATTGCCGCAGAGATCTTCGGGCGTTCCACTGTTTCCAGTTCTTTTAGTTCCGCCATCAGTTTCTTGTAACCTTCTTCTGACATATAAGCCATGATGTTTTCCTCCTTTAATTGTTTTTAATGGTCATATAAACAAAAAAGAATTCCAACATGTGCCATGCTGGAACCCTCTTCTCATTATTTCTTTGCAAAGATAGCCTTTTAAGTGATACGTGTCAAGTGGAAAATGATGCTATGTAACATATTTAAAAGAAATATGCTAAATTATAACAACTTAAAGCAATGACTTGACAGCTGCTTCCAAATCCTTGATATCTTCGCCACGAAGCTTCAATTCGTTGTTACGGTTAATCAAAAAGACAGATGGTACCTGGCGGACATTATATACGGCTACGTTCGTCGAATATACTCCGTTTCCATCGCGTACACACACCCAGGGAAGGTTGTCGGCCGATGTTTTCCAGTAGTGTTCATCTGCGTCGAGAGATACCTGGTAGATTTCCAGTCCACTCTTTGCGTATTCATTATATAGTTCACGAAGCATCAGGTTGTGAGGAGCTCCGGCAGGCGACTGGAATACGGAGAAGTCTAACAGTACGACTTTACCTTTCAGGTCAGTCAGCTTGCGTACGTTTCCTTTCACGTCGCGCAAGGCAATGTCGATAATCCCCGTTTCTACGATTTTTTCCTGGGGGATTTCCAACGCTTTCGCTTGCGGCTGGCGTGTATTTTTCATTCCTTTGATTACAATATTATAAAGGTTCTTGGAACGTACGGCATTCGGGAATGCGTTGTTGAGGCTCGTGGCAACAGCGGCAAAACACTTCACGTCATCTTTATTGTTCAACGGGTCGAATATCAGATAATTGTTGAGCTTCTGGAATAAGGCAAAGTAAGCGGCTGCCGTGTTGGGAGCGGCAAAAATATAGTTGACTTTTACATCTTCCTTATAATTGTTGAGCAGGGTCGCCAGGCTGTCTTCAAAGGCATCATGCCCGATTTTGTTGCTGCGCAGTGCAGCCAACAGGTCGTCCACATCTTTCTGAAGCCGGATTTGTTTCTGCGTCAGTTCCTTTATCTTGTTGCTGTTTTCCGAACCTTCCACAGTATAAGCGGTAGAGAAATCTACATACGGTGCTTTGATCTGGATTGTTTCGATAGAGTCTACAGAAAAGTTGATAACTTTGTCATCTACCCGCAAGCGATAGAATTCGGGTGATTCGGGGCGGGGTTGCTTGAAGCTGAATGTACCTTCCCCTTTCAGTTTTACTGAATCGAGCGGAACAATACCTTCCAGGCCGGAAGCCTCGAGATAAAGCATTTTACCGTCGGCTCCTGATACATCCCCGTTCACCTGGAATTTAGGGCCGGAACTACAAGCTGTCATAGTAAGTGCGGCGAGCGCTGCAAAAGTAACCTTTTTCATATAGTGTGTGTTATTTACGAGGTGCAAATATACTTCTTTTCGAGATTAGTCAAAGCATTTTGCTGTGTTCTTCATCCTATTTTTGAAAAAAAATCAGTTAGTAACTAACTTTTTAGCTCATTTCCACCTGATTACAACGATAAATGTATATCTTTGCAGGAATTTTGAAAGAAAAAGTATAGATAAAACAATTTTTATGATTAACCCAATTGTTAAGACGATCGAGTTGGCAGATGGAAGAACCATCACGCTCGAAACGGGAAAGTTGGCAAAACAGGCAGACGGTTCTGTAATGCTACGCATGGGCAACACCATGTTATTAGCTACTGTTTGTGCCGCTAAAGATGCAGTTCCCGGAACAGATTTTATGCCTTTACAGGTAGAGTACAAAGAAAAATTTGCGGCATTCGGCCGTTTTCCCGGTGGTTTCACCAAGAGAGAGGGTAGAGCTTCTGATTATGAAATTCTGACTTGCCGTCTCGTTGACCGTGCTCTCCGTCCTTTGTTCCCTGATAATTATCACGCAGAGGTATATGTGAACATCATCCTCTTCTCGGCTGATGGTGTAGATATGCCGGACGCATTGGCAGGACTTGCAGCTTCTGCAGCACTTGCCGTTTCAGATATCCCATTCAACGGACCTATCTCTGAAGTACGTGTAGCACGTATCGACGGTCAGTTCGTTATCAATCCGACTTTTGAACAACTGGAAAAAGCAGATATGGATCTTATGGTTGCCGCTACTTATGACAACATCATGATGGTAGAGGGTGAAATGAATGAAGTATCCGAAGCTGAATTGCTGGAAGCAATGAAAGTGGCTCACGAAGCTATCAAGGTTCATTGCAAGGTACAGATGGAGTTGACAGAAGCTGTCGGCAAAACTGTGAAACGTGAATATGACCATGAAGTAAACGACGACGATTTGCGTAAGGCAGTTCGTGAAGCATGTTATGATAAAGCATATGCTGTTGCCGCTTCGGGAAATAAGAACAAGCACGAACGTTTTGATGCTTTCGAGGCTATCCGCGAAGAGTTCAAGGCTCAGTTCTCTGAAGAAGAATTGGCAGAAAAGGCTGCGCTGATTGACCGTTACTACCATGATGTAGAAAAAGAAGCAATGCGCCGTTCTATCCTTGACGAAGGTAAGCGTCTCGATGGTCGTAAGACTACCGAAATCCGTCCTATCTGGTGTGAGGTTGATCCTCTGCCTGGTCCTCACGGATCTGCTATCTTCACTCGTGGTGAAACTCAGTCACTGACTTCTGTTACGTTGGGTACCAAACTCGACGAAAAGATTATCGACAATGTTCTGGAACACGGAAAAGAACGTTTCCTGTTACATTATAACTTCCCGCCTTTCTCTACAGGTGAAGCAAAAGCACAACGTGGCGTAGGCCGTCGCGAAGTCGGTCACGGTCACTTGGCATGGCGCGCTTTGAAAGGACAAATACCTGCTGACTACCCCTATGTAATACGTGTGGTTTCAGAAATTCTCGAATCTAACGGTTCTTCTTCCATGGCTACTGTATGTGCCGGAACATTGGCATTGATGGACGCAGGTGTGAAGATTAAAAAACCGGTATCGGGTATTGCTATGGGATTGATCAAGAATCCGGGCGAAGAGAAATATGCCGTATTGTCTGATATCCTCGGTGACGAGGACCACCTGGGTGATATGGACTTCAAGGTAACCGGAACAAGAGACGGTATCACTGCTACTCAGATGGATATCAAGGTAGACGGTTTGTCTTACGAAATCCTGGAAAATGCTTTGAATCAGGCTAAAGAAGGACGTATGCATATCCTCGATAAGATTACCGAAACAATTGCAGAACCGCGTGCCGACTTGAAAGAACATGCTCCCCGCATCGAAACGATGACAATTCCTAAGGAATTCATCGGTGCTGTGATCGGCCCTGGTGGAAAGATCATCCAAGGTATGCAGGAAGAAACAGGTGCTGTGATTACTATCGAAGAAATTGACGGTATGGGCCGCATTGAAGTTTCCGGAACAAACAAGAAATGTATTGATGATGCAATGCGCATGATTAAGGCAATCGTTGCTGTTCCTGAAGTGGGTGAAGTGTACAAAGGTAAAGTTCGTTCTATCATGCCTTACGGTGCGTTTATCGAATTCTTGCCGGGCAAAGACGGTTTGCTGCACATTTCAGAAATTGACTGGAAACGTCTTGAAACTGTAGAAGAAGCCGGAATCAAGGAAGGTGACGAAATTGAAGTGAAACTGATTGACATCGATCCAAAGACAGGCAAATTCAAACTTTCCAGAAAAGTTTTGTTGCCAAGACCGGAGAAAAAGTAAAAAAGTGATAGCTTTTATATGACAAAGGATAGTCCGAAAACTTAGTTTCCGGACTATTTTTTTGTCTTATATTTTGCTTTTGTGAAAAAGTTTCTGTTCTTTTGTAGATTGAAAAATATGAATAACCCTTAAATCTAATGCGTGGTGTACAAAACAGATAATATATCTTCCATTCAACTTTTTTCTGAATTCTTTCATGAGAATCAGGAGAAGTTCCTGTCATTCGCCTATTCATACATCCGGGACAAGCAGGAAGCCGAAGATATATTGATGGAATCTATGATTACTTTGTGGGAAAACAGGGATAAATGGGAAGAAGATTCCAATCTGCACGCATTGTTGTTGACCATTATAAAAAATAAGGCGTTGAATTATCTGGCACACGTACAAGTACGTCTTCGTGCCGAAGAAGAAATAACCACGCATAGGCAGCGTGAGCTTGATCTTCGTATTTCTACACTGGAAGATTGTGAGCCGGATACTATTTTCAATGCGGAAATACAACACATCGTGCAAAAAGCTTTGAAACATATGCCGGAGCAGAGCCGGAAGATTTTCATGTTAAGCCGTTATCAAAATACTCCCAACAAAATAATAGCCCAACAACTGGGAATTTCTATTAAAAGCGTAGAGTTTCATATCACTAAAGCACTGAAAATCCTGCGTGCCGAACTGAAAGATTATCTTATTTCCATTCTTTTATAAAAAAAATCGCATTTTTCGTTAGGGTTGTCAGGGGCTGGCCTGTTTTATATATAGAGGGGGAGAAAAAGACCTCTTATTAAGTATTAACAGGAAAAAGACAAATTCACATGACCCAAGAGTTATTACATAAATATTTTAAGGGCAACACTACTGTTGAAGAAGAGAAACGTATTCTTGACTGGGTGGACGAGTCGGAAGAAAACCGCCGTACATTGCAGAAAGAACGTATGCTGTTTGATATTGCCCTTTTCACCGATTCCAAGACAAACAATAAGAGAGAGAAGGCGGCAATGGGCACTCGCATTTTACCAGTGTTAAGGTGGAGTGCCCGTATAGCTGCTGTTGCTGTCGTTGTATTATGTTGCGGGTATTTATTGCAGGAATACCAATATAATAAGGTGGCGCAGACGCAGACTGTGGCAGTTCCTGCCGGACAGCGGGCGCAGATCACCTTGGCAGACGGAACCAAAGTATGGTTGAACGCACAGTCTACATTAAGTTATTCTTCCAACTTCGGACGCAATGACAGAAACGTGGAGCTAGACGGAGAAGCTTACTTCGAGGTGGCGAAAAACAAAGAGATACCTTTTAATGTAAATACGGAGACGAACCAAGTGAGGGTGGTAGGAACGCATTTTAATGTATGCGCTTATAGAGGCAGCAATGAATTTACAACTACTTTGCTTGAAGGTATCGTTGATATCTACGCAAATGGCGGCGAACGTCCGCTCACTCGCCTGGGAGTGAACGAGGTATTTATTTCTCGTGACGGAAAGTTCAGAAAGGAACAGTTTACAGATTTTGATTATCTCCGTTGGAAGGATGGTCTATACTGCTTCGATGATACTCCCTTTAATTTACTGCTCGGTAAACTTGAAAAGTATTATAAGGTGAAGATTATCGTGAATAATCCGAAAGTGCTGAATTATCGTTGCACAGGTAAGTTCAAGGATCAGGACGGTGTGGAACACGTACTTAAAGTGATTCAGAAAGATCATCCGTTCACTTATTCAATGAATACCGAAAAAGACAGCATCTTTATAAAATAGAAACGAGCTCATGTTAGATATATACCTTAAATTAGTGCTAACCCTTAAAAGTATAAGAATTATGAATAACAGTCAATAACCCCACTATCTGAAAAGAGAATCGGAAAGTACCCCCATACTTTCCGATTCGAAACAGTCAAAAATCGACCTTAATCAATTTATTAACTTAACACGTTGCAAAGATATGAGAAAAATTTCTTTGAAAGGGCTTTTTTGCCCAAAAAGTTTAGAATCTAAGCAAATAATACTGACTATGAAGATCACTTTATTCCTTCTTCTGTTCGTAACGTTCCAAGCTTATTGTGAGAATGGATACTCTCAGAGTGCGAAAATCAGCATCCCCCGCTCGACGCTGAAAGTAAGTGAGTTACTCTCTAAGATAGAGTCACAGACCGATTACCTGTTCGTCTACAACAAACAAACGGTAGATGTGAAGCGGGTAGTTAATGTATCAGCCGACAATCAGCCGGTATCCGAAATACTCGACCGGGCTTTTAAAGGTACGGGTATCCGTTATGTAATGGAAGGCAATAATATTGTGCTGACCAAGCAGGTAGAAAATAGTGCATCCACACAGCAACAGAAGATAATTACCGTAAAAGGTGTCGTAACCGATGCAAGGGGCGAAGGAATTATTGGTGCCAGCATTGTAGAAAAAGGTACGACGAACGGAACCATTACCGACTTGGATGGTAACTTTACCTTGAAACTTCCTGCTGACGCTGTTCTCAATGTCTCCTATGTAGGTTATCAGTCACAGAGTATCCCTGTCAACGGGCAGACGACTTTCAATATTAAGATGGAAGAAGAAGCAATGGCTTTGGAGCAGGTAGTAGTTACTGCTATGGGTATCAAGAAGAAAGAAGCTTCTCTGACTTATTCTACCCAGCAAGTAGGAGGTGATGAACTGACCCGTGCCAAAGATCCGAATATGATTAACGCATTGGCTGGTAAAACCGCTGGTGTACAGATTACTAAAAGTGCGGCAGGACTGGGCGGATCTGCCAAGGTTTCTATTCGTGGCGCCCGTTCCGCTTTTGCCAGTGGAAATAACCAACCCCTGTATGTGATTGACGGTGTGCCGATGCTCAATAACAGTACAGAATCGACAGCTACCGTAATGGGTGGTGAAAATGACGGTGTGAATCGCGATGCAGGTGATGGGGTATCTAACTTGAATCCGGAAGATATTGAGAGTATGAGTATTCTGAAGGGTGCTTCTGCCGCAGCACTTTACGGTTCACAGGCAGCCAATGGTGTTATCTTGATTACTACCAAGAAAGGTAAGGCCGGTATGCAGAAAGTAACTTTCTCTTCCAATCTGACAGTAGACCATGCAATCAGTCTGCCGGAGTTTCAGAACTCATATGGGCGGATGGAAGGAGGAACCAGTAGCTGGGGAAAGGAAGGAAACCTCACGGATTACAACAATGTAGATAATTTTTTCAGTAATGGTGTGACTGCAATCAATACGGTTTCTTTCATGGGTGGCAATGATAAATCGCAAACTTACTTTTCTTATGCGAATACTACCGCCAAAGGTATCATTGACTCAAACAAACTTCAGAAACATAACCTCACTTTTCGTGAAACCGCCAGTTTCTTCAATGATCGCCTGAAGTTGGATGGTAATGTGAACCTGATGACGCAGACTATCAAGAATAGTCCTTCTTCCGGAGGATATTACCTCAATCCGTTGGTGAATATCTATGGTTTCCCGCGTGGAATGGATATGGCTCCTTATCGGGATAATTTTGAACTTTATGACGCAGATCGTAACATGAACCTGCAAAACTGGTATGTGACTAACGAAGACGGATCTATCAGTGAATGGGATCAGAACCCTTATTGGATAAAGAACCGTGTGACTAACAGGAACAAACGCTACCGTGCAATGGCTTCTCTGACGGCTAATGTGAAAGTGAATAGCTGGTTTACTCTGCAAGCTCGCGGCAATGTGGATTTTGTCAGTGATAAATTTGAAAATAAGATGTATGCTTCCACCTCTCCGAATATTGCCGGGACGTATGACGGACTGATGAATGGGCGTTATGTATGGTCGGATAGCCAGAATTTTCAGGTGTACGGTGACTTGATGGCTATGTTCAACAAGACATTCAACAAGTTTTCCATCAATGGAGCTGTCGGAACAAGTATCAATGCCACAACGGCCAACTCACTGATGATTGATTCCAAGCTTGCTTCATTATATCATCCCAATGTATTTACAGTTCCCAATGTCGTATCAACTTCCAAAGCGGCTATTTCCCACACTATCGACTCTAAACGTACTATTCAGTCGGTATTTGCGACCGCGCAACTCGGTTGGGACGAAATGCTTTATCTTGATCTGACAGCCCGTAACGACTGGTCGTCTACATTGGCTAATACGAATAGTAAAAATTCAGGTTTCTTCTATCCGTCTGTAGGTTTGACGTGGATTTTGTCCAAGACGCTGAAAATGCCCGACTGGATATCATTCAGCAAGATACGCGGTTCATGGGCACAGGTTGGTAATGACTTACCAATCGGCATTACCAGCCTTGCCGATATTGTACAGGCAGGGGGGGCTATTCAGGTGAACGATAGAGAGCATCGCGGTGACCTGAAACCGGAAATCAGTACTTCTTTTGAAGTAGGTACGGAATGGAGATTCTTTAACAGCCGTTTGGGAATCGACTTTACCTGGTATCAGACAGATACAAAGAACCAGTTACTGATGATGCCCAATCCGGCAGGTTCTCTGTATGCTTATCGCTATATCAACGCAGGTAAGATTCGTAATAAGGGTTTTGAACTTACCGTCGACGGAACTCCGCTGATGAATGATAATTTCCGTTGGAAGACTGCGGTAAATGTATCTGCCAACCGTAACAAAGTGGTTTCCTTGCATCCCGATTATACGCAGTTCTCTTACGGACAGGAAGGCTTCTCTATGGCTTATCAGATGCGTATCAAGGAGGGTGGTAAATTAGGAGATATTTATGGAAATGCTTTTGTCCGCAATGATGACGGCTCCATTCAAGTGAATGCTGACGGTTCGCCGGTGAACAAGACCGGTAATAAGGATCTTCTTGGCAATGCTAATCCGGATTGTTTGTTGGGATGGAGCAATACCTTCACTTACAAAGGTTTTACTTTGTATTTCCTTGTCGATGCACGTATCGGCGGTGATGTAATGTCATTGACAGAAGCCGACCTGGATTCTCGTGGTGTAACCAAAGCGACTGCTGAAGCTCGTGACCGCGGTTATGTAGAATATAATGGTCAGAGATTTGAAAATGTGAAAGGCTTCTATGGATCAGTAGGTGGACGTAACGGTATCTCGGAATATTATATGTATGACGCAACCAATATCCGCTTGCGTGAATTGTCACTAAGCTATGCTCTTCCGAGGACGTGGCTTGCAAAAACAAAAATTTTTCAGGGAATTGATGTATCATTCGTTGCCCGCAATTTATTCTTCTTCTATAAAGATGCTCCATTCGACCCGGATGCAACTTTATCGGTAGGAAACAACAATCAGGGTGTGGATGTATTTGGAATGCCGACTACCCGCAACATTGGATTCAACGTTAAATTTACATTCTAACTTTAAAATAATTGAGCATTATGAAAAGATATAAATATATACTAGCATTACTAATGGGGGGATTGTTCAGTTTCTCGGGATGTACCGATAATTTTGAATCCGATAATGAACTGAAAGGCGCATTTAATGAAGAAGCGCAATCCTATGACCGCCAGAAATACACAATGCCGCTAGAGGTTGTGCAATCAGGAATTTATTTCCAATACAACTGGGGAGACGGCTTGAACTGGCCGTGGCAGTTGACGCAGTCGCTGCAACATGATATGTTTTCCGGATATTTCCATGATCCTACGGCCAAGTTTAATGACAAGAACTCTGTCTACAATATCAATACCGGATGGTCTAATGCGGCCTGGAACTATACTTATCAATATATATTCCCGGCCATATACAAAGCGGAGCTTAATACAAAAGATGTGGAAGAAGCCATCCAGTACTATGGCATAGGTAAAATATTGAAAGTGGAGCTGATGCATCGTATCGCAGATTCATACGGGCCTATCGTGTACAGCAAATTCGGCAACGGTGAAGCCAATGCGGTAGATACGCAGCAGGAAGCTTATATGGCTTTTTTCAAAGATTTGGATGCCGGAATCGAGGCGCTTGATAAATATCTGGCGGATGGCGGAAACGATGCGATTTTCAATGCTCATGATATGATGAACGCCAAAGGTATCAAGGGATGGATCAAATTTGCCAATTCACTACGTCTCCGTCTTGCTATCCGTATATCCAATGTCGATAAGACTACGGCGACAGCTCAAACTAAAAAAGCACTTGAGAATCCTTATGGAGTATTGGAAAACTCTCAGGATATTATCCAGGTGTCAGGCCGTGGATATACTAATCCTTTGTATGGCGTAGCAGGATGGGGAGAAGTTTATATGGGGGCAAGCATGGCGTCCTTGCTGAATGGCTATGAGGATCCTCGTCGTGAGAAATGGTTTAATAAGGCAACTCTGGCTGGTCATACGGACAAATGGATTGGTATTCCGCAAGGAGTATTGATGAGAGAAGGTGATCCCAGTTATTACAGCGGTTATTCGGCTTTCAATGCAATCAGTGGTGAGACGACTCCTGCTATTCTGATGACAGCGGCAGAGATTTGGTTTTTGAGGGCGGAAGCGGCTTTGCGCGGGCTTACAACTGAAGATGTGAAGGTTTGTTATGAGACAGGCGTAAAAACTTCGTTTGCTCAATGGAAGGTTGATGGAGTCAACGACTATTTGGCAAGTGACAAAAAACCGGTGGGATATGTAGATTACGTTCCTGCCAGTGGTGGCAAAGATATGGATGCGCTTATTACCATTACTCCGAAGTGGGACGATGGGGCAACTCCTGAAGTACAGTTGGAACAGATAATTACTCAAAAGTGGCTGGCCTGTTTCCCTGAGAGTTATGAAGCCTGGTCGGAACAACGTCGTACCGGTTATCCGAAACTGTTTAAAGTACAGACAAACAATAGTGGCGGAACAATTGATACGGAGATTATGATTCGTCGTTTGCCATTCTCTACGGATGATGCCGACAAGGATCCTGCACAATACGGATTCTTGAAAGCTGCCCTTGGCGGAGCTGATAATGGCGGAACCCGTCTTTGGTGGGATGCCGGACAGAATAGATTTTAGAAGCAGATGAGTAGTTTATAATTATAGGTATAACTTTTTTGATTCAAACGTGTTTTCTCCGTGTATTAGGAAATGAGAGGAGAAAGATTGCGTGGGAGTGAAGTCGAGGGGGCTTCGCTCCCTTTTTTGTTTGCAATATTCAGAATAAGTTGCGGATATGGCTGCTTTTTTATCATTTTATATTTTTAATGTGTATTATATTTCAATAGTAATAGTAAAATGATTAGATTTGCACCGATTTATTAATAGTTTTAAGGTAAAAGAGAAAATTGCAAACGAGGCACACAATCAAATTCTTAACCAAATAATAAAACATGAAGAGAAATTTGTCTATTTTAATTGCATGTATTTATGCAATTTCCTTGAGTGCGCAGAGCGCAGGTATTAACTTTCTACACGGTGCCACATGGGCGGAAGCCGTAACAAAAGCAAAAGCAGAGAATAAACTTATATTCATAGATTTCTACACTCAATGGTGTGGCCCTTGTATGAATATGGCGCAGACTGTCTTTTCTTTGCCGACAGTGGGGTATTATTACAATAATACGTTCGTCAATCTGAAAATAGATGCGGAAGAAGGCGAGGGAGTTACGCTGGCAAAGAAATACGGAGTACGCAGCTATCCTACTTATGCGTTCATTGACCCTACTACTGAAGAAATAGTTCATAGAAGCAGTAGCCGTCAGTCGGCAGAACAGTTCATTCAGACAGGAAAAGATGCCACGATACCTGCACAACGTTCTTTCTATTTGCAGGAACAGTATGCGAACGGTAACAGAGAACGTGCGTTTTTAATCAATTACATCAATTACAACCACTCCGTTTATGCGCGTGATAATGTTCAGAAAGCATTTGAAGAATTGTTGAAAGGTGGTGCCAGGTTGACAGACCCCGATATCTGGGAAGTCTATGTGAATAATATCTCAGGCATGACCCCTTATCTGAAACAAGTGTCGGACAATTATGCGGATTTCTGCCAACGCTTCGGGAAGAAAGTGGTGGATGCAAAGTTAGCTAAAGAAACAACCTACGGTGATCTGACTGCTATTGAAGCTTTATGCGATTACGAAGGAAAGGACTTCAATTGTAAAATGATTCGTATCAACAATAGTGTTAACGCAAAGAACTATGATGCTGCCGCAGTTCAGATTGACGCAATGATTGCAGATCCGAATGTTGACCAGCAGGAACTTATCTCCCGGCTGAAATTTATCGCACGTTTAAGTTATAAGGTAGACGAACTGCCTGATGCATGGTTTTACAAATGTGTAGACTATTTGAGATATATCGCTTATAATCAGAAAGACAGAGATGATGCTTATATTCACCAGGAATATGCGTCAGCTTTGGAGATGGTGGTTCGCAGAATGAATGATAAACAGGCGGTTCCGGCTTATATCATTGCCCCTCCGACACACGGTAAGCCTATCTATAACATGCGCCCGGATGCATTGAAAGCAAAGCCCAAACGAAAATAACATAAACATATTTAATTAATTGCTAGAATATGAAAGTAGCAAACATTACGAAGCGAAGCAGTATATACGGCTTGCTCGCTTTAAGTGCTATGTCGTTTTATCCGGTTTCTTCTGCTTATGCCGAGCAGATGAAACATAACGATACGACAATGGAAGTGAGCCAGAAGAAAGTAAGAATTACTGGTGTGGTAAGAGATGAGAACGGAGATGTGGTTCCTGGAGCCAGTGTTATAGTGAGAGGCACTAATAATGGTACGGTCACTAATATAGACGGACAATTCTCACTGAATGTTGAGGCGGGGAACACGTTGGTGGTGTCTTTTGTGGGATATACCAACGCTGAGTTGAAAATCACTCAGGACAAGTCTAATTATACAGTAGATTTAAAACCTGCAAGTCAATTGTTGGACGAAGTGGTAGTGACCGGTTATCAGACAATCTCAAAAGAACGTGCGACAGGTTCTTATGCTATCATGACACCGAAGGATATAGAAGGAAAACTTCAGACTAATATCTTGGATAGAATGGAAGGAAAAGTTGCGGGGTTGGACTTGAGGGTGTCAGCGGATAAGGACGTCGTTCCGTCTATACGTGGTATATCGACTTTGGTTAAAGGAAAACGAACACCATTGTATGTCGTAGATGGTATTCCTTATGAAGGGGAACTGGATGCTATTAACCCTGCCGATATTGTTAATGTTACGGTTTTGAAAGATGCTACGGCGGCTTCTATCTATGGAGCCCGTTCGGCGAATGGGGTTATTGTAATCACTACCCGTTCCGGTGAAAAAGGTAAAACTCGTGTCAGTTATAATGGTAGCGTCAAGTTTACACCGTTGCCTTCACATAGCTATATGAATCTGACTTCAAGCGGTGAATTGGTCGACTTGATGCAAGAGTTATTCGGATATTATCATAATCCGTATCAGCCTACTGATGCACGTTCTACGAATGAAATTTATTTGTTGATGTATAAGCGCGAAGCGGGTGAAATTGCTACCGATGCGGAGTTGCAGTCACAACTTGATGTATATCGCAATCGTGATAGTTATTCACAGATTAAGGACGAGCTTCTGCGCAAAGCTGAAATTACACACCAGCATAACATATCATTCAGTGGCGGTTCTGATATTTATAAATATGCTTTATCGGCAAACTATCAGGAAAATCTTCCTTACGAGAAAGAGCAATCCAATCAACGTATCGGCTTTAACTTAAAGAACCAGTTTGATTTCTTTAAATGGTTGCAGGTTAATGTGGGTATTATCAACAGCAACTACAAAGCAGATTACGATAATGGCTTTCAAGGATTTAGTAATTTGTATTCAAAACCCTACCGGATGCTTCGCAATGAAGACGGTACTCCTGCTATATGGACTATGAATCGTACCCAAGAATCTATTGATGGATTAGTTGCTAAAGGGTTGCTTGATGAAACTTACCGTCCGTTGGATGAAATAGACAAGGCACACTATAACAATGAAAAAAAATATCAGAATTTGAATGTTAGTGCCAAATTCAAGATTATGCCTGAATTGAATTTGTCGATATACTACCAAAATGAAAATACTTCTATTTATAATAGTCAGTATTATGATGTAAATTCATATACAATGAAGTCCACGATAAATGATGCTACTGTTATTAAGGACGGAACGATAACCAACCATATACCTGTAGGTGGGCGTCTAAGTGAGACTTGGAATAAGAATAAGTCATATACATTTCGTGTACAAGCGGATTTTAATAAGGAATTTGGCAGACACGATGTACAAGTACTGGTTGGTGCTGAGAGAAGGCAGGTAAAGACACAAAGTTCATATTATACTAAATGGGGGTATGATCCGCAAAGTTTAACATGGAAATCGTTTAATGAACTGCAATTGGGAACAGGTATAAGTGGAACAGAGGCTTTATATGGCAGCTATTATTTTAGTGGACCGTATGACAAGTTTACTGATACCGATGACCGCTATGTCTCATTCTATGGTAACGCATCTTATTCGTTAGACCATCGTTTGTCTGCCACCGGTAGTATTCGTATTGACCAGTCGAACTTGTTCGGTACAGACCCCAAATACCAATATCGTCCGTTGTGGTCAGCCGGATTGCATTATGTAGCTTTGGAAAACTGGCAATGGATTGATCGTCTGGCTATACGTGGAACGTATGGTATCAATGGTAATATAGCCAAAGACAGCGGCCCGTATATGATAGCTACAACTAATTCGCGTCCCAACTCCTACACGAATGAATATTACTCGTACATCTCTACTCCCCCCAATCCGACTTTGCGCTGGGAAAAGACAGGAGTATTTAACCTCGGCGTTGATTTCAATATTTTGAATAACCGTTTGAGCGGAACAATCGAGTTTTATAATAAAAAGACGGTAGATTTGTTGGGGCAACGGCAGACCGACCCGACTTCCGGTTGGGGCTCTTTGCAGTTGAATTACGGACAGATGTATAATCGCGGTGTGGAAGTCACTTTGCATAGTGAAAATATTCGTACACATAGCTTCAGTTGGTCTTCTGATTTCATCTTCAGTTATAATAAGAACAAACTGACTCAAATAGAGAATTCGGGAACTTCAGCTCAGAGTTATTTCGGCTCTTTGCAGAATCGTGAAGGCTATCCTATGAATTCTATATTTGTAGTCCGTTATGCCGGTTTGGATAAGGAAGGTTTACCGCAGGCTTATAAAGCCGACGGAACCATTGTCAATAGCTACGCTTTGTTAGAGCCGGAAGATTTGGTACATGTGGGAACTACCACTCCTCCTTATTCCGCTTCTTTATCAAACCGGATTGCTTACAAGGGATTCGATCTTGATTTCATGTTTATATTTTATGGCGGTCATAAATTAAGAGATGTTGCGGCAAGCAGTATGTTCACGATGTATCCTGTGATGAACTCTACCAGTGCGATAGATCGTGACCGTCTTAACTTCTGGAGACAACCGGGTGATGAGAATGATCCGAACATGGCTCCTGCTTTCCTGTATGGCAACAGCCGTTCAGGTCAGGTGCAATACTTGTGGAGTGCGGCGGATAAGCATATCCAGAAGGGAGATTATATTAAGCTGCGCGACCTTTCTATAGGATATACATTCCCTAAAGTATGGATCAAAAAATTCTTTATGCAGAATCTTCGCGTAAACCTGCAAATTCAGAATTTATGGTATTGGGCTGCCAATGACAAGAATTTAGATCCGGAAGTATGGTCAGGAACAAGCCTTTCGCCGTCCAGAGGACAGCATATTCCTGCAACTTACACAATCGGACTATCGGCTAATTTTTAAAAACAAAATTTGAATAGTAAGAATAATATGAAAATAACAAAATATATTGCTATCGCTTGTGCTATCTTATCTTTAGCTTCCTGCGATGACTGGTTGGGCAATAAGCCGAAAGGTTATACTATTCCCGAGACTTATGCTGATTACGAAAAGTTAATATCCAGTCAATATCTAATTAATGTATTAGATCCTTATTTGGTTTATTTCACTGACGATCCGATGATGGTGGAAAAAGGCGAAACGACAGTTGAATGGTTCGAATATATCGGTAAAAAAGACCATGAAAGGAATATCTTCTCGTTCCAGCCAGGACAGGTCTACACACCCGGAAACAGTGATGCTATCTGGGAAGATGCATATGCTAACATTTTCAGTTATAATGCCATTATAAATAATGTATTAAGCGCTACCGGCGGTAATGATGCCGACAAGCGCCGTCTGCAGGCAGAGGCATTGGTAGGTCGTGCGTTCGAGTACTTATGTCTGATTAATGTATATGGAAAGCAATATGATGCTTCTACCGCAGCTACGGACTATGGAGTGCCTTTGGTGTTGAGTGAAGAAGTAGGGGGCGGTAAATATAAGCGTAATACGGTTGCCGAAGTTTATGAACAGATAAAAGAAGATTTGGAAACTGCTTCCGCAAGTTTGGCTGACAAAAAAGCGTTCCCTTTCTATCCCACTAAAAATGCTTGTTATTCAGTGTTGTCCCGTATGTATCTGTACATGGGTAATTATAGCGAGGCTTTGAGATATGCCAATATGATACTTTCTGATCCGCAGAATATTCAGTTAATCGAATATAAGAACTATAAGAAGATCGACGGAACTCAATGGAGAAATATCGTAACGGATGACGATAACGAGACACAGTTCCCCGATGGACAATATGGTTTCCCAAGTCCGGAACAGATTTATACCCGTTATATCAGTAATCATACTTTCAACAGTGTAGCTGAAAGCGACGATTTGCGTCAGGCTTTTGCCAAGAATACAGATACAGAGGCAGGCGAAGTGGATTTGCGTGAGGACTTATTTTTCCGTTCCGACTGCATGAACCGGGGAGCGGGTATGGAATACTTCAAAGGATATACCGTTTATACAGCATGGATACAAATCAATGCGGGGACTTCCATTCCTGAAATGCTCCTGACTGCGGCAGAATGTGAAGCGCGCGTGGGATCTACTTCCAAAGCTATCGGCTACTTGAACACTTTGCGTGCATCCCGTATCAAAAATCATATTGCATATGATGCTGCGGACTATACAGATAGACAAAAAGCATTGCAGTTAGTACTTGACGAACGTCGTTGTGAGTTCGCAATGATAGGATATATGCGATATGTGGATTTGCGGCGTCTGAACAAAGAGCCTCAATTTGCAAAAACGATAGTCCATAAAGTGGGAAATGAGACATGGGAACTTCCGGCGAATGACCCGCGTTATATTATGCCTGTTCCCCAAAATGTATTGGAATATAATCCGGACATTCCTCAGTATGAACGTTAATAGATAGAAATGATATGTACAAAATAACATCAATGATGGTACTCGGCTTAGCGCTGAGTGCCTTCACGACGGCAGAAGCCGCCAAGCTGACTTTCAAGATAACCAATCCCGATGAAACTGCTAAGGTGGTATTAACCTTTGCTCAGAGTAATGAACAAAAGGAAATTGCGATAGATGCAGCCGGAAATGGAAGTATTGAAATCACAGACTTTGCGCCGCAATATGTAACCATGCAATATACTCGTGGACGCCGCACCCTTTATCTGGATCCTAAACAGGATCTTAGCCTTTCGTTCAACAGCGATGATATGTGGAAGAATGTAACTTTCGCAGGAGAAGGAGCAGCTATCAACACTTACTTGGGAAGCGGAAAACTCAAGTCGTTAGGCATGCCCGATATGAAAATGCAGGAAGATGCCATCTTGCACAGGGGCGATAGCCTGTATGCGGCTAATTGTCAGGTTCTGGAGTCTTCACAGTTGCCTGCCGACTTTACTGCACTAGAGAAGGTGCGTTTGCAGTATTACACTTACTATTATCTTCCATTGTACGCTTCTTATCATTCTTATTACGGAAAAGATAAAGACTACACTCCTTCGGAAGTATTCTATAAAAAGCTGAAAGCACTAACCCCGATTGACGCCAAACTGTTGGCTCTGAGAGAATACAAAGCATATCTGCCCGGCGCTGTTACGGCTTTGAGTCTCGAAGGAAAAACAAACGATTCAAAAGTGATTGAACAACGTGTCCATTATGTGGATTCTGAAATAAAAGATGCGGAAGTTGCAGAATTTCTGATGAATGAATTCGTTTATAGTTATGTAGAGAATAGCGGTTTGGACGATGCTGACAGCCTGATTGCCATGTTTCGCAAACATGTGAAAGATGCGCAGTCAATAGAAAAGTTTAATACACTTTGTGGCAAATGGGAAAAGCTGAGATCGGGTAATCCGTCCGTTAGTTTCTCTTATACGGATATAGATGGTAAAACCGTTTCCATGGCTGATTTGAAAGGTAAGTATATCTACATTGACGTATGGGCTACATGGTGTGGTCCTTGCCGCGGAGAACTTCCTTCATTGAAAGAACTGGAAGAAAAATATGCGGGCAAGGATATTTACTTCGTCAGTATGTCATGTGATAAAAACAAGAAAGCATGGGAAAACATGGTAAAGAAAGATGAACTGAAAGGAATCCAACTTCACATGGGTACTGACAGGTCGTTTATGGATGCCTATCTTATTAATGGTATTCCCCGGTTTATCCTGTTAGACCGTGAAGGCAAAATTATCTCTGCTAACATGACACGCCCTTCAGACTCCAGAACAGCAAAGAAGTTTGATGAATTATTAGGTCTTTAATACCTGCTTTTTACTTCTAAACATTAGGGTGGATTACAGATTATTCAGAAATAAAGAGGGCTCGCTTCACGATTGGAAGCGGGCTCTCTTTGGGATAAAGAAACTGGTTAGGGTATTTATATATCAATACTTCGGTAAATTTTTACCGAAAAATTAAAAGTTAAACAATAAAACCGGCAAAAGTCGGTTCGGAAACACTAA
>NZ_JBCOWR010000016.1:0-99853 GCF_040918965.1 Bacteroides sp. RTP21281st1_H5_RTP21281_210402
TTGTTGCCAAATGCATGAGGAAAAAGCAGCATAGCCAAAAGAAAATATAGCAGAACTGTAAAATATAAAAGAGGTTGTGCCAACGTTTTGACACAACCTCTTTTTTTATTGTCCGGTTCAGAAAGATAGAATCGGACAATAAATGTGTCGTGTTATCTTAATTGCCATCGGGCTTTTCCATTTCGCAGAACGGGGCCGGACACCAGTGGAAGCTTTCTATGTTATCCGGTTTGGCCGGATCATAAGGAATATCTGTTTTCAGGTATTTCGCCAATTCCGGTGTTGCCTTTTTTATTCCTTCTATCACACATTTAGCTATTTGATAAGCACCGTAAGGATTGAAGTGGGTATTGTCAGCCAATTCTTTCGTCTGTCCGGGGAAGCTTCCCATTGGGTAATGTACAAAGGCTTTTTTAGATTCTTCCTCGCCCAGTGCTTCATACAGTGTACCGGTCATATTATTCAATTCAATCAAGGGAACATTTTCTTTTGCTGCAATCCAGCGTACTGCATCCGGATATTCATCGTGCGTATTGACAGTGCGGCCTTCTTTATCAAACTTGCGGCGACGTGTCGGGGTAAGCAATATCGGTTGTCCGCCTTTTGCGCGCACCTCGTCGATAAATGTTTTCAGATTAGTCATAAAAGAGTAATAAGCTCCTTTGCCGGGACCTTTTTGTTTTTGGTCGTTATGTCCGAATTCTACCATTAGGTAATCACCCTTCTTCATTTCAGAAAGCACTTTCTTAAGTCGTTTTGCCGCAATGAATGTATTGGCACTTTCACCACTTTCGGCATGATTGGCAATGGCTATTCCGGAGTTGAAAAAGCGAGGAATCATTTGCCCCCAACTGGCCCAAGGTTCATTCTCCTGATCTACTACCGTGCTGTTTCCGCATAAGAAAATGGTAGGGATAGAAGGATCGGCAGCTTCTACGCGAATACTTTCGCATACGGGCGCGTCTCCGTTAATCTCGATTGTCAGCCTGTCATCCCAATCTAATTTATTTATTTCGCGGTCTTTTATCTTTACGAATTCTGTGGCGGAGATGCGGGGACTACGTTTGTTGACGATAAATGCTTCTTCTATAAACTCTCCTTTTTTAGTAGGCAGATTCTCAACGAACAAGCGGCGGGATTCTGCCCGTACGGTGGTATTTCCTGCCCGCTTTTTACTTCCCAAACGTACCGTGACACGATAATTCCCATCCGGAACACGTACAGAGAAATAGAAAGGCGCCTTACTGTCTTTTGGGGTAGTGTCTACGCGGTCGAATCCATATCCGTTCTTTTCCGAGTAGCATGGAGAGTCGGCTAATTTAAAAGTTTGTGGTAAGTTTTGTGCTTTTGTACTCACTGCTGCCAGCACTAAAAGGCTTAATAAAGTTATTTTCATTTCAGGATAAAATTAGAATATGTAATAAGTAATATTTATCTCTCTTGTTTCCGTTGCTAAAATAGTGCGTTTTTTATTCATATATAATGGACATACGTATGAAAGTATGGAATAATTGTGCTATTTGCTATTTTAGCAGGCGTTTTAAGATGCAATTTGGCGTCTCACCTTCTATATATCAGCGTGGTGCGAAGAATAATTCTTCTTCAGAAGAGTAACCTTTATAAATTATCCTGTATCTTTGTGCACAGAAAATAATTGTAAATATGAAGATAGAAGATAAACTTGTAGCGTCCGTCCTTAGCGGACTCAAAGCACTTTACGGTCAGGAAGTCCCTGAAAAGATGGTGCAGTTGCAAAAAACGAAGAAAGAATTTGAAGGACATTTGACACTGGTGGTATTCCCTTTCCTGAAGATGTCAAAAAAGGGGCCGGAGCAAACGGCACAGGAAATCGGTGAATATCTGAAGGCAAACGAGCCGGCTGTCGCCGCTTTTAATGTGATAAAAGGTTTCCTGAACCTGACTATTGCATCGGCTACATGGATTGAGTTGCTGAATGAGATTCAGGCAGATGAACAATACGGCTTGGTACAGGCTACTGAAACTTCTCCGTTGGTGATGATTGAGTATTCTTCTCCGAATACAAACAAACCGCTTCACTTGGGACACGTGCGTAATAACCTTTTAGGTAACGCGTTGGCAAATATCGTGGCTGCGAACGGCAATAAAGTGGTAAAAACCAATATTGTAAACGACCGTGGTATCCATATCTGTAAATCCATGTTGGCATGGAAGAAATACGGAAACGGTGAAACTCCCGAAACTTCCGGCAAGAAAGGCGACCACTTGGTAGGTGATTATTATGTCTCTTTCGATAAGCATTATAAGGCGGAAGTAAAGGAGCTGATGGCTCAATTTACAGCGCAGGGAATGAGTGACGATGAAGCGAAGGCAAAGGCCGAAGCCGAATCTCCGTTGATGCAGGAAGCCCGCGATATGCTGGTGAAGTGGGAAGCCGGTGATCCGGAAGTACGCGGATTGTGGGAAATGATGAACAACTGGGTATATGCTGGATTCGACGAAACCTACAAGAAGATGGGTGTCAGCTTCGACAAGATATATTATGAATCCAATACCTACCTCGAAGGAAAAGAAAAGGTAATGGAAGGACTTGAAAAAGGTTTCTTCTACAAGAAAGAAGACGGTTCCGTATGGGCCGACCTGACTGCCGAAGGACTGGATCATAAGCTGCTTCTCCGTGGTGACGGTACATCTGTTTATATGACGCAGGACATCGGTACGGCTAAACTCCGTTTTGCCGATTATCCCATTGACAAGATGATTTATGTAGTAGGTAATGAACAGAACTATCACTTCCAGGTGCTTTCCATTCTACTTGACAAGCTCGGTTTCGAGTGGGGTAAGGGACTGGTGCATTTCTCTTACGGAATGGTGGAACTGCCGGAAGGTAAGATGAAATCCCGTGAGGGTACAGTAGTAGACGCCGACGACCTGATGGAAGAGATGATTTCCACTGCCAAAGAAACGTCGCAGGAACTTGGCAAACTGGATGGTTTGACACAGGAAGAAGCGGATGATATTGCCCGTATCGTCGGTTTGGGTGCATTGAAGTATTTTATCCTGAAAGTCGATGCCCGTAAGAATATGACGTTCAACCCGAAAGAATCTATCGACTTCAACGGTAATACAGGCCCGTTTATTCAATATACCTATGCACGTATCCAGTCTGTGCTTCGGAAAGCCGCCGAATCAGGTATTGTGATACCTGAGCAGATTCCTGCCGGCATTGAATTGAGTGAAAAAGAAGAAGGACTGATTCAGATGGTTGCCGACTTTGCCGCTGTAGTAAAGCAGGCAGGTGAAGATTACAGTCCGTCTATCATTGCCAACTATACTTATGACCTGGTGAAAGAATACAACCAGTTCTACCATGACTATAGCATTCTGCGTGAAGAGAACGAAGCGGTGAAAATCTTCCGTATCGCTCTGTCCGCCAATGTAGCGAAAGTCGTTCGTTTGGGAATGGGTTTGCTGGGTATCGAAGTACCTTCCAGAATGTAAGAGCTATTTTTATAATATGCGGGGCTCCTTTCATAATGAGAGGAGCCCCGTATGTGTTTTTATTCCGTCCTTTATTCTGAAAGAAGAACGGGTTTATAGTTTCAGATTGTTATTTCTTGGGATACTTGTACCAATTTGTCGATTGTTTTCCATTCGATTTAACCCATGTTGCAAATTGCGGATAAGACTCGTCTATTCTCACTCCTTCTTCGGGAATCGGGAAATCGGCAATCGGCATGTTGAGAGCGAAAGGCATTAAATCTACTGAAACATAATACAATTCTTCATCCGGACGTGAAACGTCTTTGCCAGTACCCAGCAAGGAAAGGTTCGCTTTATCCGTAGGAGGATACTTCACCAGATGCACTTCTCTTCCTCTGGTCTTGTCAGATTCTACAAAGATAAACGGATTGTAGGGTGGCAGGACACTCTTCTCAGATACATCATTTACCTGAATGGTAACGGTGTATTTACGGTCTGCCTCTTCTTTTCCGTTGAATATTAGCATGTCGTCAAAGAGCAAGATGGTAGGATGGGATTGTCCCGATTCTCTATCTCCACTCATATATTGAGATTTCTGCGTATAAGAAGGACTTTCGATAGTTATCTTGCTAACATCACTATTGGAAATGTTGTGCAACTGATAACCAAATCCGTTTGCTAAATATCCACCACGATGAAAAGGAGTATATTCATCAACGATTTTATAAACACGGTTAGTCAGTATTGATTTATATACTTTGCTTGTATAGCGTATCATTACGTCATTCATGTCATAATCACCTTGCTCCGGCCATAAATCTTCAAATAATAATGTTCCGGAACGCACAGTATAATTATCCTCATCAGTAGGAGGAGCTTCAGGGTCAACAGGTAATGGAGGAATTACACCTTCATCAATGGCGTCCTTCTCTGCTATATGAATATAGAAAATAGCGTCGCAATAATCGAGGTCTATATTATCTTCAAAACCTATGGCAACGATTTGATTGGATGGCTCTTCACGAAGTGATACGGTTCTTTGTCTTTTCAAGCCATCTTTGCCTGCTTCGTTTAAGCCAGTGGTAGAATAACGGGTTCCCATGCCAGTTACAAGGTCACCTTGTACATGCCCGTCTAATGGTTTGTTTCTGAATCCCATGCCTTGCAGACACCAGCCAATAGTAACACCTGCCGGAAACTTATCTTCAAATTGATTCTTGGTGTCGTTCCAGTATTTTAGTTTAACTTCGTCACCGCAAACTAAAGCGCCTACACCGGTTGATTTATAAACGGGAGAAGCGTTAGGGAATGCCATTATTTTTTTGATATTATCTACGGTAGGCGTTTTTCTAGTAGGATATGTATAGTATCCGACTGTGTTATACCAGCCCGCTGTACTGTTAACGAATACCAAGCTGACTTCAGTTTCCTTTGTGATGGGAATATCTGAAATCATATTACCATCAAAGAATTCAGGATGAGTATTTGTAATGTTCTTACCATCTTTATTATTGAAAACGCTCTTTATATTATAAAGTACGCTGGCAGGCGGAATATTTTTCTCTGCCGACAGGTTGTTCGGTCGTCCGTTATCATCCCAGTCTACACCGGGCAGAAGTGTCCAGTCGTCCAGATATTTATGTTCGTTAGTGGTGATTCCTCTGCTAAGTGCTGGAGATTTGGCAAGCAGAGACTGGATATATGCATCCTGATTGAAAGAAATGCGTTTGTCCGCCCCGATTGCGATTTTTACAGGCGAGGCTGCACCCAAGTAGTCAGAAGACAACCATACTTCCGACACGGAGGATGGAATGGTAACCCCTTCTTCATTGAACTTACCATACTTATCAGTAGTAGCCCGATAAATAGGTTCTATACTCTTTTTCACTGAAGTGCCGGTTTCGTTGTTTACTTCAACAGGAATCTGGTCGTAAATCTCGAAAAGAACGGCATACTCATTCTTAAAACCATAGTCGACGTCTATTGTCAGACTCTGATTCATGTCGAAATCAAAATACTCGTCTTTTGAAGGCTTTTCCGGTTCTTCGAATAAATCACGCTGGTTGTCAACACAGCCACATATCAATGGGATACAAAAAATGCCCATTAATGTCTTTACAGATATTGTTTGTTTCATGTCTGAAAATAAAGAAATTAATGGGCAAATATATGGAGAAGTTTAGCTTTAACCAAACAACTCTTTATTTCTTTTTAGAAAATTTCCTTTTCGGTGTTGAAGCGGTTCCCTTTTCGTCCTGTATCTTGATTAGTTCCAAACAACTTTGCAAACTCAAATCCTGCGGAACGATATCCTTAGGAATCTTATAATTGGAACCTTTGTAGGTCATATAAGGCCCGTAGCGTCCATTCAGGATTTCGAGTTCCGGTTCTTCCTCAAACTTCTTGATGTGGCGTTCAGCTTCCTTCTGGCGTTTCTCCAAAATCAGTTGCTCTGCTTCTTCCAACGTGATTTCCATCGGATCCAATGTTTTCGGAAGTGATACATACACCTTATTGTGTAGCACATAAGGACCAAAGCGACCGACACCTACGCTGACAGTCTTTCCTTCATATTCGCCCAACGTGCGAGGCAGCTTGAACAGCTCCAAAGCTTCTTCCAACGTGATGGTTTCCATGGATTGTCCTTTTTTCATCTGTGCAAAACGTGGTTTCTCTTCATCTTCTGCCGTACCGATTTGTACCATGGGACCGAAGCGTCCGATTTTGACCGAAATAGGCTTGCCGCTTTCCGGGTCTTTTCCCAGCATGCGCTCTCCTACCTTATGTTCTGTCTTTATAGCCAATGTGCTTTCTACAGACGGATGGAACTTATCATAGAAAGTTTTCATGATAGAAGTCCATTGTACACCGCCCTCGGCAATCTCGTCAAAGTCCTTTTCTACGCTTGCTGTAAAGTTGAAATCCAGAATGTCCGGGAAGTATTCAGTCAGGAAGTCATTGACTACCGTACCTATATCCGTCGGGAACAGTTTTGCTTTCTCCGTACCGGTAATTTCGGAATGATTTTCATCTTTAATCTGATTGTCTTTCAGTGTCATCACATTAAAGTTGCGTTCTTCTCCGTCCTTATTTCCCTTTTCCACATATTCGCGTTGCTGAATCGTTGAAATAGTAGGAGCGTATGTAGACGGACGTCCGATACCCAGCTCTTCCAGTTTGCGTACAAGGCTGGCTTCCGTATAACGTGCCGGGCGTTGAGTGAAACGCTCGGTCGCGATGATAGGGCCGTGTTCCAGTTTCTGGCCTTTCTTCAAAGGAGGCAGCAAATTGCTTTCATCTTCCTGTTCGCTGTCATCATCGTGAGATTCACGGTAAACATGCAGGAATCCGTCAAATTTAATCACCTCACCGATAGCAGTGAACACGTCGCTGCTACCGCTTATTGTAATTGTCGCAGTTGTCTTTTCCAGTTCCGCGTCCGCCATTTGCGAAGCGATGGTACGTTTCCATATCAGGTCGTACAGTTTCTTCTCCTGTGCCGAGCCCTCTACGGATTGATTTTCCATATAGGTAGGACGGATTGCCTCATGTGCTTCCTGTGCCCCTTTGGTTTTTGTTTCGAAGTGGCGGGGATGCACATAACGTTCGCCCATCATCTTGATGATGGCGTCCTTGCTGCCTATCGTTGCAAATTCCGACAGGTTGACAGAGTCCGTACGCATATAAGTGATAAATCCCGATTCATACAGGCGCTGCGCCAGCATCATCGTCTGTGCAACGGTATATCCCAGTTTGCGGGCAGCTTCCTGTTGCAATGTAGACGTAGTGAACGGTGCGGGCGGTGTTTTCTTTATCGGGCGGGTAGTGATATCTTCGATAGCAAAGTTTGCTCCTTGGCAAGCTTCGAGGAAAGCCTTTGCTTCTTTTTTCGTTTTGATGCGGCGAGCCAGTTCAGCTTTCATCTCCACCAGTTTTCCGTCCGTGTCGGGCACGAGGAATACGGCGGTCACACGATAAGCCGCTTCCGACTTGAAAGCATGGATTTCGCGCTCACGCTCAACAATCAGGCGGACAGCAACCGACTGTACGCGTCCTGCCGAAAGGGCCGGCTTCACTTTTCTCCAAAGTACGGGAGAAAGTTCGAAACCTACGATACGATCCAGGATACGTCGTGCCTGCTGTGCATTCACGAGATTGATGTCAATATCGCGTGGCTGCTCGATAGCTTTTAAGATAGCGCTCTTCGTAATTTCATGGAATACGATTCGTTTTGTGTTTTCCGGTTTTAGTTTTAAGACCTCATACAGATGCCAGGCGATAGCCTCTCCCTCGCGGTCCTCATCGGATGCGAGCCATACGGTTTCCGCCTCTTTCGCTTCTGCTTTCAGTGTGCTGACCAAAGCCTTTTTGTCTGCCGGGATTTCGTAGTTGGGTTTAAAATTCTTCTCTACGTCGATGCTGAAGTCTTTCTTCTTCAGGTCGCGTATGTGTCCGTAACTTGAAAGGACTTTGAAATCTTTCCCAAGAAACTTCTCAATCGTTTTTGCTTTTGCCGGAGACTCTACAATGACAAGGTTTTTCTGCATAATTCTTTCTTTTATAATGGCTTGTACCACAATATTCGGGGACAAAAGTAGAAAAAAAGATTCTCCTTACCTTATATTATAAGGAGAATCTAATGTTTTTTAGTAAAATAACGTCAGTTCGATATAATTTGGTTGTAACTGTGTTTTCCCCTTTCAGGGTAGAGGAGGTGGATACCATAATAAAAAAAGTGCTTTATTATGGTGAGAATTTGATATGAAACAGTTTTATTAAAATAGAATTGCTTATATTTACATTTCATATTACATATCATACTAAATATGAACAATGTTCTGTTGAAAATATATTTAATGTTCTTCTTTATCGGAATGGTGCATTCCATTCGAAGCCAGTCACCTTACTATTATTATAAACAGCTTGGAATTAAAGAAGGACTTTCGCAGTCAAGGGTGCAATGTATCCTGAATGATTATAGAGGCTACTTGTGGATTGGTACGGAGTCCGGCTTGAATTGTTACGATCGCGATCATTTGAAACATTATTTGCATCGGCCGGGAGATGAAAGTACTTTACCTTCAGATAATATAATTTTTATAGCAGAAGATTCTTTGTGTAATTTATGGGTAGCTACGACAGTTGGTATTTGTCTTTACAATAGAGAGAATGATAATTTTAAAACCTTGTCAAATAATGGCAAACCGATTTATGTTGCTTCCTGTTTATTGGTAGAAGGAGGTGTCTTGTTGGGCGGTTCAGGTGATATTTATAAATATGATTATGCCACTAAGAAACTTGAACCTTTATATTATGCAAAAGATCCTGCTTACTATGTCCCTTTTTGGGATATGGTGCGTTATGATGATGAACATGTCTTGCTCAATTCATGTTGGAATGGCATATATTCTTTCAATATTAAAACCCGTGAGTTAAAGAAAATAGAAACTTTTACCTCAAAGAGCTATACTGCTATTTTCTTAGATTCTCATGAACGGCTGTGGGTAGGTGTTTATGGTAGTGGGCTGTATTGTTATCAGGATGGCAAACTTTTAAAACATTTTACAACATCCAATTCGTTGCTGACATACGATGTTATTCACGATATCGTGGAAAAAGACAATCAGCTTTGGGTAGCAACCGATGGCGGTGGAATTAGTATCATTTCTTTGGATGATTTTTCGTTTACTGACATTCAGCAGAAACAGGATGACGTCCATTCGTTCCCTGCCAATACCATCTATCGGCTTTATCTGGATCCTGCCAATAACATGTGGGCGGGGAGTATTCGTAGGGGATTGATTGGTATAAGGAATGTGTTTGCCTGTTCTTATCGGAATGTTCCTTTCGGCAATTTATATGGGTTGAGCAATCAGACCATTAATAGTTTCTTTCAAGATACTGACGGGATGGTTTGGGTGGGGACTGACGGTGGTGGAATCAATCGGTTTGATCCATTGACAGGGACTTTTAAGCATTACCCCTCTACTATGTACAAGAAAGTGGTTGCTATTGTCGAGTATACTCCTGACGAATTATTATTTTCCTCTTTCAATGAAGGGCTCTTTATTTTTCATAAGTTGACGGGGCGGATACGTCCTTTCGTATTGGTTGATAAAGAGACAAATGATCGTGAATGTATTGATGGCTTTTCTGTCAACATCCGGCGGATAACGTCGGACAAGATTATTTTCAGCGGACAACATATTTTTGTATACGACACTACTCGCCATCAATTCGATATTGTCGCTAGTATGGGGAGCGAATATGAACGAAACTCCCCGTTGATTATAGCAACAGTGGGTACGAAAACTTATCTTGCCGACTTGAAGAACATATGCGAATACGATTCTTCGGAAGGGGTTTTTAAGACGATTTATCGAGGAAAATATATTATTAATGATGCATCGCGTGACGAAGATGGCATTTTCTGGTTGGCATCTACCGAAGGGCTGGTACGTTGTGACCCACGAACAGGGGAGAGTGAATTGATCAAGACAAGCCTGTTTCAAGAAGTATCTTCTGTGGTGACTGATAGTCAGCATCGGGTATGGGTAGGAACGAGGCGATATTTGTTTGTGTATTCTTCTCTTACCGGGAACTTTGTTACGTTGGACGAAGTAGATGGGGTTTTGCCTAATGAATATCTTTTTCAGGCTACTCTCCTAGCTCGTAACGGAGATGTTTTTCTGGGTGGTACTATGGGGATGACAGTGATAAATTCTGCCTTTCATTTAGATACGGAAGGAGAACATACCGTTGAATTATTGGATGTACTGCTGAATGGACTGCCGGTTCCATTGTCCGACAAGCGGGAGAAAGCTTTTGAAACGATCCGTGTTCCATGGAATTTCTCGTCCTTACAACTGAAAGTGCTGTTGAACGAGGGAGATGTGTTTCGTAAAAACTTTTTTCGCTTTAATATCGAAGAAATCGGGCAGGACTTGGCAAATTCTAATTCAAACTCTTTGGTTATTAATCATCTACCCATAGGGGAGTATACAATTACTGCTTCTTATTATACCCGCAATGGGGGATGGAGTGTGAAGCAACCGGTTCTTCATGTTGTGGTTGTCCCCCCTTGGTGGAAGAGCGAATGGTTTTATGCAGGGCTGTGCATATTGATGGGAGTAATAATTTACGGAATTACTTTCTATTTTTACCGGAAAAAGAAAGCCAAACAGAAACGGGAAATTCTGCGTCTGAAAAACAAAATGTATGAAGAGAAAATTAATTTCTTGACGAATATCAGTCATGAACTTCGCACACCTCTCACTCTGATTTGTGCGCCGTTGAAACGTATTATCAATCATGAACCGGGCGACGGCCGTGAGGTGGAAGAGCAGTTGGTTCCGATTTATAAGCAGGCATATCAAATGAAGAATATTATCGACATGGTGCTTGATGTGCGGAAATTGGAGGAAGGAAAGGATATGTTACATATTCTGCCCCATTCTCTGAATGAGTGGGTACGGTCTGTCGGAGATAAATTTGCCGATGAATATCGTGTAAAGGGTATCCGGCTGGAGTATGAACTGGATGAGCGGATAGGAAAGGTTTCTTTTGATAAAAGCAAGTGTGAGTTTGTTCTTTCTAATTTCCTGATGAATGCGCTCAAATTTAGCGAGCCTGATACCACCACTACATTGATTACCTGTCTGTCGGAGGGAGAAGACTGGGTGCGAGTCTCTGTCAAGGATGAAGGAATGGGACTAAATATGGTAGATACAGATTCTCTTTTTTCCAGTTTCTATCAAGGGATACATGAGAAGGGAGGAAGTGGTATCGGTCTTTCTTATGCGAAGAGCCTTATTGCTCATCATAAAGGAAAAGTGGGTGCTTTGAACACAGCCGGGAAAGGGGCGGTGTTTTACTTCGAGCTGCCGTTACTGGCGGATACATACGGGCGACAGGAACCATTGCAGGCAGATACAACTACGGGAGTGGAAGTGAATGAGCCGGACAAAGTTGATTATATCTTCTTGAAGAAATATTCGGTGATGGTGGTAGAAGACACTTCCGAATTACGAAACTATCTGAAAGAAACGCTGGGTAATTATTTTGCTCGTGTATACGTTGCTAAGGATGGCAAAGAAGGGTTGGAGCAGATCAAAGACCGATTGCCGGACATTATTATCAGTGATGTCATGATGCCTCGGATGAATGGGTTTGAATTATGTAAGGAAGTGAAGACTAATTTGGAAATCAGCCATATTCCATTCATCTTATTGACTGCTTATCATAATTCGCAAAATATGTATACTGGTTATAAGACCGGAGCGGATGTCTTTTTTCCGAAACCTTTTGAGATAGACGGTTTGCTGGCACTGATTCATAACCAACTACGGCAGCGCGAACAAATCAGGACGCGATATAGGGATGACAAATTGTTGACACATAAAGATATGAGTTTTAGTAATGCTGATGAAACTTTCTTGCTGAAGCTGAACACGTTGATTGCGGACAATATGAGTAACCCGGAACTGGATGTCGCGTTTCTGGCTACCAATATGTGTATCAGTCGTTCGTTGTTGTTTAATAAAGTGAAAGCTGTCACAGGTATGGGAATTGTGGACTATGTGAACAAACAGCGTATCGAACGGTCCATCATGTTGCTTACTACTACCACTATGAATATTACTGAGATTTCTGAAGTAGTGGGGTTCTCTTCCTTACGTTATTTCAGCAAGGTATTCAAATCTATTAAAGGGGAAATTCCTTCTGCTTACCGGAAACAGGATAAAATGGGGAGTGACACTACACCGTGATTGATACTTGGAAATCGGTTCGTGATAATTAGAGGAATGAAAGTCATAAAGTATGTTTATGCTTTCATTCCCCTTTCATAAAGAAGTTCCTAAAAACTTGGTTTTACCTTAATCAGAAAAACTATTTATTTAATTTGCTAACCTTTACCCAATCCACTTCCATGATAGCAGGTAGGTTAGTATCGTCAATAGGGCCTGCCCATGAGTCTGTTTTTCCACCGAGTCCCATGTTCAGAATGATGTAGAAAGAAGAATCTTTAGTGAAAGGCCACTGCTTCATTTCTTCTTCGTTTGCCAGTTTGAGGTTCTCATAAGAAAAAGTTTCCTGGTCGTTGACAGAGAACGTAATTTTGTCTTCTGTCCATTCGACGGCGTAGATATTCCAGTCCTCGTAGTTACAAGTTACCGATGTCGAGTTGATAGGGTCTTTGATGTTCAAATCATAGGTATAGTGGGTATGCACCGTCTGATAAATCACGTCTTCTTGCCGGATATGTTCCATAATGTCAATCTCACCGCCATTCGGCCAACTGCTATATAAAGGGGCAGACTTCTGAGGCATCAACCAGATAGCGGGGAAGGCTCCGTCCGGATGGTTGGGGATTCTCGCCCTGACTTCAACCCGTCCGAAAGTAAAGTCGACCTTACCCATTGACTCGATGCCGCCGGCACGATATTCGTTGCCTATTTTTTCTGCCTTCAGTATCAGTTTACCGTCTTCTACATAAGCCTGGTCGTAGCTTTCGGACATCTCGTCACACCAGTCTGATGTTGATCTTTGACAGAGTACCCAACTGTCAGGATTGGGAATGCCGTTTACATTGAAATCGTCTATAAAGATAATGTCTCTCAACGTTTCATCATACTTCGGTAGTGCAATGGTGTAAGTCGTCGATTGATTGTCTGCGGTGGTGACAGTCACCTTCTGCTCTTTCTGCCAGTTCTGTATAAAAGTGGCGGGATCCGGTGAAATGGCAGCTCCGTCCATCAGTGTATAATCTACGCCGGTGATGACATTCGCATTTTCGATGGTTCCGATTTCTATCCTGTGGGTGGTTTGGTCTATTTTGCCGTGATAATAGGAGGTAGTACCCGTTTGTACGTTATTCACTGCTACGGCAAAAGCCGTAAGCGGATAATTAGTTTTCTTTTGGGTGACATACTTTGTTTCATCGTCCAGGCATGCAAAGCAGGAAATACCGATGAATGCCAGGCTCAGTATAAATAATAATTTCTTTTTCATCATACTCTTTTTTTTGTTTTACATATTATGAGTTTTATAAGCGCTTGCCCGGATAGTTGTCAGGCGGGCAAGCGCTTTTTTAGCTAAGAAAGAATCAGTCTCCCCAGTTTAATGGAGCCACGTATTCCCATTTGGTAAAGACGAGACTGCCGCTCGTTGCCCTGACAAGGAAGCTCCCGCCGGAACTAAGTTGTGAGAACGGCACTTTCCAAGTGTCACCCGTACCGTCCGCATCGCTTATACCGTCACTGGTTGCTTTGGCGATTACTTTATCGTTCAGTATCCACTCGGTGTAGAGCCAACTGCCGGTAGGTGTCACACTCTCTTGAAGTTCAAATGACAGCACATTGGGTTGACTGGAATCTACAGTGTGGCGGCAATCAGATCTATCGTCGAACACATCGCTGCACCAAGGCCTTGTACTCAAGAGGGTAGTGTTGTCACTGACATGGAAACGGAGTTCCACATCTCCCCACATGAAGAAGAGTTCGAAGTTGGCATTGAAAGGTTCGAAATAGAAGTTGTAACGTCCGGGCATCAGGCTACCGGGACCGTATTGAGTGCCTAATGTAACATCCATGTTGTGCACTTCAGGACGTTTGGGGTTCGCCTGCTTGAACCTCACGGTCTTGGTCAGCGGCGTAGCGCCTTCGGCGGCTTTGGTAGCCAGTATGATTGTTCCCGTACGGACGCTGGAGCCTGTATGTTCGGATACGTTGATTACCAGCCCTTCAGAACCGGAGAAGGACGTTTTCTCGAAGTCGTACCATGTGTCGTCCAGTTCATTCTCCTTATAGACAGTCCATTCCGCATTGGATTCTACGGAAATCCGTAGTTCCTGCTCCTGCTCGTAGATGGCAAACCATTTGCCGTTTTCCGGCGTTTCCGGTGTCAGCAGCACACCGTCTTGCGTACATCGCACTTCCATGGCTACTTTGCTGTGACGGTCGTAGATGGTTACTACACCCGTTCTCATTTCACCTGTGTTGGGGGTTGCCTCTACTGTAATCTGTCCGTTTTGCTCGCCTTCAATCTTCCCGTTGTTGCCTCGGACAGAGAGCCAGACGTCGCCTTCTGTCACTTCGGCGCTCCACTTTTGGTTACTGAGCACGTTGAACGTCATTGCGTCGCCCTCTTGGTTAATCATTTCCACACCTTCTACATTCAGATAAGCAGTACCTTTCTGAGTGAGTAGAAAGCGTTTGCCTGTCCAGTAGTCGCTCTTGATATGAATAGTGTCTGTACGGTCGTCCAGTGCGGTATTCTCTTTGCAGGTGACAGTTACCTTATAAATCTTACCCGCTTCACCCGTTGATGGTGAGAGAGTATACCAGTCATATTTTCCGAATACTTCCCACGGGTCTGTGGACTTGACTTCGAAAGAGAACGGTTCCGGATTGGAGGCTTCAACCACGTAAGAGTCTTCTACTCTATAACGCAAGTCTACCCACTTCTCTGCTTTTTCATCTTCGCAGCTCTGCAACAGGAAACCTGTTGCAGGCAATGCCAAAAGAAGTAAAGCCCGGTATATTGTTTTATGTATAATTGATTTCATATTCACTTTCTGTTTTTAGTGTTATTCATAAGACTCAAAGTTGATGGATTTGAATGTCATCGTACAAACCTGGTCTGTATCATTTTCAAATCCAAAGTAGAACTGTTGTCCGCGGAAACTCGGATTAGCTGTATAAATATCCGTCTTATTTTTCATTCTTGCCACCTCCTGTTCGTTGGCGTAAAGTATAAGACATATTTTGCCTTCATTTTCCGGATCATCCTTAGCTTCAATGGCAATGGACTTAATGTCATTAATATTTATATTAAAGTCTTGCAGTTTAAAATAAGCTCCGTCCCATGCATCAATGTTTGAAGTCATCTCCGAACTTTCCGGTCTCAGCCAAGCTTTGATGTAACCGGAACCGTCACCCCATGACCATGTATCTCCGTTAAGTTCAATTGAACCATTGCTGTCCGGCATATCTACTTTGTCAAACTCCCAAACAACTTTTCCTTTTCTAAAACCAAAATTGGATACAAATCTGGATGCGCCTGTACTTTGGATAGTAGCATATCCCGTCACCGGATCGACTGTTTCCTCTCCTCTGTTAAGAGATATATTTCTGGGTTGTGTCACTTCAATAGGTACACCTTCAAATCCCGGAACATTCATTTTGGGATACAACAGGATATGTCCGGTGCGCGGAACGAATAAGTTATTAAACGTTGCGGAAAGTTTTAACTGATTACCGTCTGCTTCCGCACTCAGCCATTCTTTGTATTCAGCCGGAATTTCTATTTTCCATTCTACACTGGAGTTGATTTCTATAGTTTTCTCTTCACCTTCTCCGTTCATTGTGTTCACGGCATCTTCCTCATTCTTGGTCTCAATGACTATACCGTCTTGTGTAATAGTAAACGTTTCCTCTTGGAAAGCTGTTTTCACAGTAATTTCCGCACTTCTTATCGCTCCTGTATTTTGGGGGACAGTAATGGTGATATTTTCTTTTTCACCATTCTCATTTCCCGTACCGGACGTTTTATCAATGTTTTCAAGGAATTGGGTCGTAGTAATGATTTCCCATGGCTTGTTGGAGATAATATTGAATGAAACCACGCCACCTTCGGTAGGAACGATGTCCGTAGGACGAATCACTACCAAATCTTCTTTCGAAGCCTGTTCGATAGTCACTACCTTGGTTCCCTCGATGCCTTCCGCCTTGATAGTCAGCCGGGCGGTACGCTTTTGCTTTCCTGTATTATTTTCGAGCATTACTACAATCTCCGAAACCAGTGAGCTGGCTGCGCTCATAGAGGGAGTGGGCTTGCACCACTGTTGGTCACTTTCGATTGTCCAAGGAGTGTTGGAACTGATATTAAAAACGATGTTGCTCGGAGAAGTAGCCAAAGCGGTGTAAGACTCCAGTGCGTCTATCTGGATGTTGAGAGGCCCTTCCGGCTGTGAGTCGATATCGAACTCCTGGCAGGCTACAAAACTGAATGTGCACAGTGCAAGAATCAGTTGCAATAATGTGTTGTTATATAACTTTTTCATATATCTTATTTATATTGGATTAGACAATAAATTACCATCCTGTGTTTTGAGGATTCAAGTTTGTATTCTTATATAATTCGCTTTGAGGTATCGGATAGAGATACATACAGTCTCTCCACGTACGGTTTTCATAAAGGTTCTTATAAAAATTCAGCGTGCCGTCCGGTTGTTTCTCAATCTTTACTCCGTATAGTTCGCGTTGGGTGGTATCAGCAATCTTCCATCTGCGTACATCCCAGAAGCGGTGATCCTCGAAAGCAAACTCTACACGCCATTCGTTATACAGACGTTCCATGAACTCATCTTTTCCCATAGAGGTGAGTAACGGCATGTCGGCATTCTTTCTTACTTCGTTGATAGCCCACAATGCTGAATATGTATAAGTTTCATCGGTATAGTCGACATCATTGAAAGCGTTAACCATAGATTCCGCATAGGTGAGCAAGGTTTCGGCATAGCGGTAGATTGCCCAATGGTGTTTGTTGGCAGACTCCTTGCCCGGTTCAAAATTGGTACTTTCCTGGATATACCGGCGCAGGAAATAGCCGGTGGGCGAACCGCCTTCCGACACAATACCGTCATCGACACCCCCTTTGAAAGTTTCTATCGTACTTTCCTTAAATGTCATTCCATTGGTAAGAATCGTGCGATAAAAGCGTTTGTCACGGTTCTCATAAGGAGCTTGCGGATTGAAGTCAGGGTCATTGCAAACCCAGCCGGTGTTTTCCAGTGTCACTTTGTAGCCGTTGGCGGTTTCAAAGGCATCTACCAGATTTTGTGACGGGAAGTTGCTGTAAGCAATTCTGGATGTACGTGTTCCGTAGGTGAAACGGAGAGGGAAATTATATTTCTCGAAGTCTGTAGATTCAGCATTGAGTCTCATCAGTACTACCTCTTTTGATGCGAAATTGTTGGCACTTTCTTGACCGTCAAGAGAATAAAGCCCTGTGTTAATAATATCCAGCGATGCTTTGGCGGATTGTTTCCACAACTCGGTATCCATAGAAGGATTATGCAGGCGGCTGGCTGCATACAGCAATGCTTTTGATTTCACTGCCATCGCAAAACCTCTGGTTACCCTCCCTATTTCTGCTCCCGGTTCATCTACATAATCATCCGGTAGGTTATTGGCTGCTTCATCGCATTCGCTGGCAATGAATTTAACCACTTCGGCAAACGGTGTTTTCCCAATCGTGTTCGCCTCTTCTTCCGTAAGCACTTCCAGTGGCATGGCGATGTCACCATAGCGGCGTGCCAGTTCAAAGAAGTAGTGTGCACGCAGTACTCTGGCTTCATAAGGGAAGTATTTCAATTGTTTCATCCAGTTCTGATACTGGCCGCCGCTGTGTTCATAACGTGTGAAGTCCGCTTGGGCAATCTCTGTGATGAAACTATTGGCGGCACGGATGCCACGATACAGTGTCCAAGCGGCGTCATACGTTTTGATGGATGACCAATTGCCGTTGTTCGCGTTCTGGATGTTGGCGGCGTAAGCGCCGAACTCACCATCGTCTGAGGCGCAGTCGCGCATGGAATAGCTCTCTTCGGAAAATATTCCTTCGGTAGCAAAAAACGTATATCCTTGCGGCATGTATGAGTATACGTGTGACAGCATATCCTTACTTGTACCGAAATACTTGTACATGTCTTCTTTTGTCTTCAAACCGTCTGTTTCATCAAAGTCGAGATAATTGCACGAAGCAAGGCTCAACGAAGACAAAATGGTTAAGATGATGTATTTGGTTCTCATAATGTTCATTTACTTCTGTTTAAAAATTAAGTTTCACACCCGCCCAATAGCTTCTTGCCGACGGATAAGCAATACCGAGCTGTTCCGGATCGGCAAAATGGATGTTATCTATCGAGAACAGGTTAGTGCCCTGCACGAATACCCGTAAGTCGGCAAAGCGGGTCTGAGATTTCGGGAACGTGTAAGCTACCAGCAGATTGCGTAATTTCAGGAACGAACCGTCACGATACCACAATGAACTGGCGCGGTAGTTGTTTTGGTTTTCCTGTGTAGTCAGTCTGGGCATGGTGGCTTTGGCTTTGTTCTCCGGCGTCCAGCAAACTTCCTCGTTCAGGAAAGTGTTCGAGATGTTTCCGTTGTCCACAAGCGGTTGGTAAAGCGGACTGTCAAGCAAGGAGACCGTTACACCTGTCATTCCCTGGAAATCGGCGGAAAGTTCGAATCTTTTATAGGATAAATTCAGGTTGAACCCGAAGTAGAAACGCGGAAGTGAGGAACCGAACATTTTCACCACGTCTTTTTCGTCAATGCGGTTATCACCGTTCTGGTCTTTGTACTTCACGTCACCGGGAGCGATATCCGAGAATGTTTGCTGCGGACTGTTGTTGATTTCCTGCTGACTGTTGAAGAACCCTATGGCTTCCAGACCGTACATCTGTCCCACACGGTTGCCTTGGGTGTACAAGTAATCGTATTCTTGATAGGCTTGGTTTACATTGACAACTTCCGAGTTCAGGTACGACATGGTTGCTCCGATGCTGTAATGGAAATCACCGGCCTTGTCGTTCCAGTTCACAGAGGCGTCAAATCCTTTGTATTTGTAGACTCCTTCGTTCACTTGTCCCACTGTGACACCGATGATGCCGGACGTAGAGTTGGCACCGGACACAAGTATGTCCGAACGTTTTTCGTAGAAACCTTCCACTGTGGCGTCCAACCGGTTGTTGAAAGCGGAAAGGTCAAATCCGAAAGTCGCTTTTTTCGATTTCTCCGCTACCAGTCCGACTACCGGTAAATCGCCTTCGCTGCCGCCTGAAACACTTCCGGCATTTTCGCCGAAGTTATAACCGGCTGCGTAACCGTATGACTGGCGCCATAATTCGTGGCTCAGATTTCCGTCCCAACCGGAAAGACCGTAAGAGGCACGAATCTTAAAGAGATTAATTGGAGTTATTTTCTCCATGAATGCTTCATTGGATACAATCCAGGCGGCAGACACGGCGGGATAGTTCGCAAATTTATCTCCATCCGGCAAGTAAGCCGAACCGGAACGGTTGAATACGGCATTGAGTGTATAACGGTCGTCGTAAGTATAAGTGGCATTCACTAAAACCGACAGATTTTTTTGTGAATTGTTTCTGCCGTTTCTATTCACTGACTGCATGTCGTAAATCAGCGCTCCTCCTATCCGGTGTTTGTCAAAGGTACGGTTGTAGTCCGCTTTTGCCTGGAAGTTACTTCTGAACAACAGGTTTTCAAAAGGCTGGCTGTGTCCCAGGGTTTCGGAGTCTGTACCCCAGATAGTAGGTGTCGTTATCAATGTACCGTCCTCGGCAATGCTGGCTCCGGTATTCATATATCGGTAACTTTTGCTGCTGGTTTCGTACATTCCACCGATGTTATCAAAAGAAATAGCCGCTTCAAGTGCCAATCCCTTGGTCAGCATCTCCAGTTCCTGACGGACGCTCAAGTCGGCGAGCAGGCTTCCGTAGACATTACGGATATGTCCGTAATGTTTCAGCAAGGCAACCGGATTTTTGTCTCCGTAGACTGAACTTCCGCCAAAGATTCCGTTCTCATGGCGAATCGGGAATGCGGCCGAAGGAATACCGTAAATGTCATTGAAAATAGCGTTACGCCCGTAACGGGTTCCCCGGAGTTCTTTCAGCTTTCCGGCGATTCCGAGTTTCAGATAAGTGCTTTTAGTCACGTTCACGTCCAGATTGGTACGCACAGCCAAGCGTGTGTCTGTGGGTGTGGTATCGTAACGCGTATCTTCCGTGTTTTTTTTCAGCATCGAACGGTCACGATAGTAATCCACTACCGTATAGAAACGGAACTTTTCGCTACCTCCGCTGAAAGCCATTTTCAGGTTGTGGGTAAATCCCGTTTTGTTCAACGTTTCGTTCCACCAGTCTACGTTCGGATAGTCATAGGGATAGATGCCTGTGCGGAAAGCATCCAGTTCTTGGGTGGTGTAGCGTGCGGACAGGCCGTCTCCGCTCAGTGCGCTGTTGAGGGCGTTTGCATACGTATAAGCGTCTGCAAAGTCGGGAGAGCGGAACTGGGTGTTGACGCCGAAGTTATAATCCACTTTCACTTTCAATCCGTTGCTTGTGCCGCGTTTGGTCGTAATCAGTATCACACCGTTAGCACCGCGCATCCCATAGAGGGCGGCAGCAGCGGCATCTTTCAGTACGTAGCACGATTCGATTTCCATAGAACTGATGTCGGTGATGTCACGAGGGAAACCGTCGATTAATATCAATGGAGCATGGCCGTGTATGGAGAGGGAAGAAACGTTGTCGGCTGACGAGCCTGTACCCTGATATACGTTCAGTCCTGCCACTTTCCCATACAGTGCTTTGCTAATGTCTATGTGCGGAGACTTTTCGAATGCAGAAGCATTGACTCCGCTGACAGAATAACTACTGGTCCGGGAAGATACGTTCATACGGTATCCTACGCTCAGGGTGTCAGCCAGCTGCATATCCGAAGCCGCTGCCGGTGTCTGTGCATGTAGAGCTACCGAACCTCCCAGGAGCAGAGTGGTTAATATATAGTTTATTTTATTCATTGTTCAATAGAATATTAGTTTGCATATCAATTTACCAACCCGGATTTTGGGTCATTCCATATTTCTTGTTGATTTCTTCTTGAGGTATTGGGGCCAGATACCACTTGGTGTCCCAATTGTCTACCCAAAAACGGTCGTTCAGCTCTACTTTCTCGAAAGTGAACGATGTTGGATTGTGCTGGTCGTTACCTCTGCTTCTCAGTCCGTAAAGTTGCTTCCTGAAATCATTTTCACGACCTCTGCGCACAAGGTCGAACCAACGCACCTCTTCAAATCCCAGTTCCAACGCCCTTTCTTTCAGCACAGCTTCCAGAAACTCGTCGTGGTTCATATTCTTGGGAAGTTCGGAGAGTCCTACTCTTTTCCGCACCTCGTTCACCATTCTGTAAGCCTCGTCGTTCGGGCGCTTGTTCACCTCATTGAGCACTTCCGCATATCCCAGCATGATTTCCGCCAGACGGGTGTGGGGCCACTGTATCGGTCCTTCACGGTCGCTGTTCTCTTGCAGGATGAACTTCATGGTCATGAATCCGCTACCGGCTTTGTAGTCGGGATGATTGAGATGTACGGGAGCGACTGTTCCATTGCAATACGTGTCTCCCGGGCAAGCCACATTCTCATACAGACGCGGGTCGCGGGTAGGTTCCATATCGCCTACGGTAAAGAAAGGCTGACGGGAAGGAGCCTTCCAGTCGAAGTCTTTCGGGAAATCGGTTCCGTCCGCCCAAGAGAACATATCGACATAGTTTAATGTGGGAAGATACCCCCAGGGGCGACTGTCAATATACTCCCAGATAGTGTTGGCACCATATCCATGGCGGGTGGAAATCAGTATTTCCGTACCGCCGCGGTTGTAGTATGCCCGGCGGTAGGCAAGACGTCTTGCCCGGTGTGTCTCTTCCTCCGGTTGGATCAGCGAGTAGCCGCCTTGTCTTTCTACTTCCGCAAAGAAAGCCTCGCCCGCTGTCTTCGCAGCTTCCCAACGTTGGGCGCTATAGTTGCCGTAGCAGGTATATTCGTCCGCTTGGGGATGCCATTTCTTGTCAGAATTGAAAGTGGGGCTAGCAGCCCATTGCAGCACTTTGAACCTCAGTGCCATGGCTCCTGCCTTGGTCATGCGTCCGTCGTCCGCATCATCCTGTTTCCATTTTAAATTGGAGTTGATGACCTCGTCGAGCAAGGCTACAATCTTCTCCACGGTCTGGGCGAATGTGATGCGGGGGAAATTCATTTCTTCGTTGACATCCACATAGTGGTCTATCCATGTCACGCCACCTACATAGCGAAGCATCTCGAAGTAGCAAAGGGCTATGACGGTTTTCGCTTCAGCGATACGCTGGCTCTTTTCACTATCCGACATGTCAGGCACATTCTTTACGTTCTCGATATAGCACCAGGCGTAGCGGATAGCAGTCCAGTCGGCTTTGCTTCCGTAGCGGTAGGCAGCACTTCGGGGAACGTTGGTGGGACTGAGCGCTCCGTTATAATAGAGTTTCAGGGGACCGTCGTTGATGTTGTCACGGAAGCTGTAGCATAAGTCGGTAAGGGATTCGAGGATATTCACACCCAACTTCCAGTCGGAAGTGGTAGGCAGTCCGTAAGGCAATCCGGTGTATGCTTTCGTCAGTACCTTTTCCGCGTTTATCTTCGAAGAGAACATCTCTTCGGTGGTGGCTCCGGAACTTTCGGGCTGATTGCTCAGAAATTTGTCACCGAAGCTGATTTCAGAGCAGGAAGAAGCCATCAGCAGGCATCCTAGTGCCATGAATCCTTTTAGTATACTATTCATAAAGTTGTTCTTTTAGAAGTTAAGATTTAAACCAAAACTGTAGACCTTAATCAGCGGATACTCTCCATAGTTGTCGGGGTTGCTTTCCGGGTCAAGGTATTTAAGCGGTGAGAAAGTCAGCAGGTTATAGCCGCTGAAGTTGAATCCGAGCGAAGTAAGTCCCAGTTTCTTCAGGAATTTCTTTCCGGTGAGCGTGTAGCTGAGGCTCAGACTTTTCAGGCGGAGATAAGAAGCGTCTGCCAGCCAGAGGGTAGAGGGCTCGGAGTTCCAGCTTTCCGAAGTTTCCGATGCACGTGGATAGACAGCGCCCAATTGGTTTTCCTCTGTCCAGCAACCCTCATAAAAGTAGGTTAGCAGGCCGCGTTTTCCGGCGTTGGTATACGGGATGCGGTATTCGATTTCGTACATTCTGTTGACATTCTTAGAGCCTACCCACTGCATGGAGAGGTCAAAGCCTTTCCAATTGAAGCCCATGTTCATGCCGAACACATATTCCGGACGGGTGGCAAAGCCGGTCACGCATTTGTCATTTCCGTCTACAACATGGTCGCCATTCAGGTCGGCATACATGGCATCGCCCGGATATACCTTTACGGAAGGTTGCGGGAGCTCCGGATTCAGAACCAGCTCACCGCCGGCATTAGTTGTAAAGTCGCTGTACTGATAGAGACGGACAAAGTTATACAATCCACTGTAACGTCCGGTAGACCCGCCGGTTTGGTTCATATAGGCGAATTGCTTGGGCACCTCGTCCATATAGAGAATCTTGTTGCGGGCAAAGGAGACATTGCCGTCTATGTAGTAGCTGAAATTTTTTCCTATCCTGTCATGCCAGCCCAGGGAGATTTCGTAACCGTGATTGTTCACCTTACCTATATTAAGGTTGGGCAGAGAGGTTGCGATAATGCTCGGAGTGGACTCGGGAGAGATAAGAATACCCGTGCGGTGTTCGATAAAGTAGTCGAAAGTGGCGGACAGGCGGCTGTTGAAGAACTTGACATCGATACCGTAGTTCTGTTTCTCCGCTGTTTCCCAAGTCACCTCCGGATTACCCATGCTTGAGATGGCGGATGCCGATTGGGATATGGGATTATTAGTACCGAAACTGTAACTTCCGGAGCCGCCCCATACGGCAGGCATATACATAAAGCGGGAATCTACGCCCTTATCGTTACCTACACGTCCCCATGAAGCCCTGAGTTTCAAGTAATCCACTACCTTCTGGTTTTCCATGAACTTCTCGGCAGTGGCTATCCATCCGGCTGAGAATGAGGGGAAAATACCGAAACGTGTACTGCCCGGTGCAAAGTTCTCCGAACCGTTATAACCTACGTTTACATCGAACAGGTATTTGCTTTGATAAGCATACGTGGCACGTCCCACCAATCCTACATAGTTGCGCGGCAGATACGTGTAGCTGTCCGGATAGTAATTGCGGGACTGGTTGTACAAGACAAGGCCGGATACTTTGTGGTCACCGAATGTCCGGTCGTAGTTGATGCGTCCTTCGAGATACCAGTTCTGTGCCCGTCCGCTACTTTCCGAATAGGTCAGCGGAGTATCGCTGCCGGAAGGAACGAAAATGTGTGTCTTGTCATAATCAGGGTCGGTCTGGGGCATATTTCCGCTGGAGTCGAAATAAGACTGATAGTACACTGTCTGTGATTCTATGGCTCCTCCGGCGCGTTCCTTATATAGTTTGAACTGATTGTCGTAGGCTCCTTTTACGGAAACACTCAGTCCCGGAGTGACGAAATCCAGTTTTTGCGTGATGTCCAGGTCCATATTCAGCGTTGTGTCATACGTTTGGTTGTATCCTTTTCCATAGAACACGAACATACCGTCGCGCATTACCTCTCCCAGTGGTACCAGATCATCGGGAACCAATGTGCGTACTCCGTTGATAAATCCCGGTCCGGCAAACGGATGCGACCATATCTGTGCTATCACCCAGGCATTGGGGTCGTTACCCGTACCCGACTGGACATCACGGGGTTCTTGTATCTTGCCCAGCACACCGCCTACGCCCAGTTTCATGGTGGTGGTCTTGGTCAGGTTCGCATCGATGTTGGCACGATAGTTATATCGGTTGTAGCGGTAGTTGTTGTCATACAACTGTCCGGGAAGCTCTTTCAGAAGTCCGTTCTGATAGGTATAGCCTACCGATACGAAATACCGCACGTTGTCATTACCACCGGAAATATTGACATTGTTCTGACTCTGGAGATAGACATTATGAAAGATGTACTTTTTCCAGTCCATGTTGGGGTACATGAGAGGGTCGGAGCCTGTACGATAGGCCTCTATCTGCTCCGGCGTAAAGTAAAGTTTGGGATTGGTGACATGATCCATTTCCTGCTTCATGTTCCAGAACCGGGCAAATTCGTAACTTCCCGTCTGCTCTACCAGTGAAATGGGTTGCTGCAAGCCTAGCTTGGTACTGGCGGAAATCTGTGTCTTTCCCGATTTACCTCTACGGGTAGTAATCAATATGACACCATTCGCACCTCTTACTCCAAATACTGCGGTAGAAGAGGCGTCTTTCAGCACGGAGATAGTTTCCACCTCATTGGGATCGATTTGCGAAAAGGCACGTTCTACACCATCTACCAGAACTAAGGGTTTGGATTGTGAGTCGTTCAGTGAACCGACACCCCGTACGTAAATGGCGGCGGCGTCCTTACCCGGTTGTCCGGTAGTCTGTACGGAAGATACGCCCGGCAATGCACCGGCAAGGATGTTTGTGATACTTGTTGCCGGCGATTTAATCAACTCCTTGTTGTCAATAGAGGAGACGGCGCTCGTAAGCATCCGCCTGTCCTGATTACCGTAGGCGATGGCTACCACTTCCACTTCACCGAGGTTTTGCGAGTCTTCTTTCAGGCTGACTGTAATAAATGTCCTGTTTCCCACTACAATCTCCTGGGTCACATACCCGATAAAAGAGATGCTCAACACCGACTTTCTGTTTGGGACGACGATTGTGAAGTTGCCGTCGAAATCTGTAATTGCTCCTATGCTTGTGCCCTTTACGGTTACATTAGCACCGGGAACGCCTTCTTTGAGTGTTTCGTCCGTTACCCTACCTTTGATAGTAATACCTTCTGGGGGGAAGGCATACATTATCGGTATGAACAAAAGAAACATAATAAGAAAACGGAATCTTAAATTACGCGCGTTTCTCATACTGTTTAATTTAATTAGGTTAATAATGAAAGATTAATAATATGTTAAGTTAATAATCTGCTTGATTTAAAGTAAGGTCAACACTTGATGCTTTTGTTGGCTTTTAACAATACTGCAAAGTTAGATGAGGTGTGGAAAATGGATGTGCAATATTCACCAAATAAGGTGCACAAATAGCTATAAAATGGCTTGTGATGGTGCAGAAAGCCATTTTATGAAATTATAGGCGGGAAAGGAAGAAACAGTCTCAAAGTGTGGGGAACTGATATATTCCGATAAATAGATAAGGGGTTGATACTAATGATAGCTTGGGAATAATTTATCGAATGAAATTAAATTCCGGTTTATATAGATTAGTATCTATATATTCTACGTACATTTGCCTCATTAGTATGCTGGTTTTCGTTTGACAGTTGTCAAACGAACGCTTGACAACTGTTGAACTATCGCTTGACAACTGTCAAACGAAAACTGAATAGCAAATTGAATAAATAATATATGGGAAGAGAGAAATTAATCTTTCCCAATGAAAAACTACTAAGTAATGAGTGTTAATTATGACCTTTATGAGACTCCCAATCCTGATAAGAATGGAGAAGAACTACCTTTGCACGCACGTGTCGTTTTGAAGGGCAGTTATACGGCTGAAGAATTTGTGGAACAGGTGACTATGCTTCAGCATATGCCTCATGCGCAAGTGGTAGGTGTTATAGAAGCTATATCAAAAGAGTTGAGACATTTACTCTTAAAAGGATTCTCAGTAGAACTGGGAGATATCGGTTATTTCACTCTTTCATTGAGTGTTGACAAGAAAATGATGGATGCAAATAACTTGCGTTCACCATCCGTATCTCTGAAAGATATTAATTTCCGTGTCAACCGGCAGTTTAAGAAGGATATTGAGAGCGAACTCGAGTTGCAACGTTATCACTCGCCATTTCGTGTGAAGAATCCGTTGCCTGAGAAAAAGTGTCTGCAGCGGTTGGAAAAGTTTTTAGAAGAACATTCGTGTATTAACCGACAGGATTATGCACAACTTGTAGGAAAGACAAAGACACAGGCATTGCAGGACATCAACGCTTTTATCGAGCAGGGGATATTGGAAAAGTATGGAACCGGACGTTCGGTAGTATATATAAAAGCGGTATAAACTTACTATTAGCCTGGTAAATCAAAATTAAGGAATTATGAATTATCATAGTGTACTTCTACTTGCCGGATGGGTTATCACATTGACCGCCTGCCACTCTTCACCGTCTCCTGTTCTGAAAAAGGCTATGCAGATGGAGAATGTTTCCGTCGATAGTATTCTCTTTTATTTGCAACAAATAGACAAGCCGGAGAATTTATCTTCTAAAGAGCAGGGTGATTATTACTTTCTGTCCTATAAGGCTACTTTGTGGAAGACCGGGAAACCTGTAGATTCTTTATTGCAGACTGCCATTCACCGCTATACGGAAAATGGGCAGTTATACCAACGTATGCAAGCGCTTATAGAGCAAAGCGCTTCCTATTTATATCGTAACCAACCTGATTCTGCACTGTTGGTTTCGGATGCTCTTCTGCGGGAAGAACTGCTGAACGATACATTAAGAACACAATTTGTATGGTCTTAAAAGGGTGGCGTATTCCAGGAATAAGGATTATGAACAAGCATTGATGATGGCAGACAGTAGCCGGCAGTTAACTCGTAAGTACAAGGATACTCTTGCCTGTTTTTTTGCAAGCAGGCCTTACTTGCATCCCTGCACGGCAACAATTGGAAACGTACTCAGGCATTAGTGAAGTCGTTGGATGAAAAGGGAAACAATGTGATTCTCTTTGCTAAAATGAAAGATAAATAGCAAGTTCGTAGATAGAAAATATTCGGAAGTTGTAAATCCTGCAGTTTGCAGTCGCTTCGTGCAAAGTGTCTTACTTCAATTAGTTTAATCCCGTTAGGATGCTAATTGAGGTAAGGCACTTTTGGCATAAATACATTGAAGATGGATACTTGGATAAATATTGGTGGAAAGCCCTGAGTGGCAATTAAAAAAAGGGAGCTTTCCTATTTTCTTGTTCTTTTGTACGGGATTCGCCTGGATAATTTGTTTTCTCGTTTATCTTTGCGAATATCATTTCACGATTTACTTCGACGGGAATCCATTCTGATAGAAATTGTAACTGTCTTCTATGTTTTCAGGAGTATCTGCTTCTAATACATAAAGTATTTCACGGCAGAAATCCAGTGGTGCAAGTCCGTTGGCTGTTACAATATTGCCATCTCTTACGGCTTGTTTGTTGATATAATTGGCTTCGCCGGTATATCCATTTCCGGCATATTGCTTTATATAGTCAAGTCCGTTACTCGTATGTTCCACATTATTGAGGAATCCGTGCGAGCCGAGAAAAACGGAAGCGTTGCATATTCCGGCAACTAACTTCTTTTCTTTTAATGCTTTTTCGACCAAAGGAACTATTTGCTCTGCTTCGGGCGAAAACCAACGCATACCGCCGATTAGTATTAATCCTGCATAATCTTCCGGCATATCATTTATGCCGTAATCGGGCAAGACTTTGAACCCGCCGATGGATACGACGGGCTCTTTACTTATAGATAAGGTCTTTACTACATAATTAATGGGACTTCCGGGCTTGACGCCTGCATTCAGGTTGGATGCAATATAAGCTCCTTCCCAGTCTGCGAACTCGTTCAGCAGTACAAAAATTATTTCTTTCTTCATGTTTACTGTATGGGTTAATTTCAAACAATCATTGACACTATTCTTTGATTACTCCCCCCCCCCTTAGAACCGGAAACTCAATCCCCCTAAGAAATTGAATCCTTGGGCAGGATAATCCAGATAATATTGATACTTCTTATTCAACAGATTATGTACCTGTGCATAAACAGATACTCCTTTGAATACATTGTAACTTGCTCCGATATGCAAATCGTTGATTGCAGTCATCTTTGAATATCCTTCCACTTCTTTTCGGTTCACATAATCATAACCGAGATTTATATTTAAAGCGGAAATCGGATGAATACGTACATTGAAAGACATTTCACTGACAGGCTTCACTGCCAACAGATACTTTTCGGTTTTACTGTCCCAATTGCGATAAGTGTATTTGGCTGATATTCCCAAAATGTCTTTGTAATCATAGCTGATTTCACCACCGAGGTAGAAGTTATCCGTATTGTCTTGAGCAAAAGTGAGATAAGAACCGGAATGATTTGTCTTGCTTGGGTCAAATCCCAAATACGATAAGTCGTTTTTAAGATTCTGATAACCGCCGTACACATTAAACCAAAGTCCCGGATAGGGGCTCGCTTTAAATCCGATTGTACCATTGATTTGCTCGTAAGTGTCATAAGGACGCTGTACATATCCCAAAGTTGCAGTGGAATTTACATCTGGCAATTCGCCATAAGGACAGATACTTTCCAGCCTGCGGAAATCATTCAATAGCTTGCCACCCGTTGCTTTTGCATAAAGCACATAGCTGTCGGAGAAAATATATTGTGCAGTTACGTCTGGTGAAACACGGAAAGACTTGTCGAATCCAAAAGAGAGGTCTACATTGGCACCGATGTGTAATTTCCAGTCATCATTATCCAGTTCATAATAAGGATTCAGAAGAAGCGTTGTATAGTTCTTGAAATACTCGTCTCCGGTAGAAATATTTTTTGTATATCCACTGTATAGGAGATTATTCATTTCTAAAGCGATGGTTACGGACTGTTGGTCACCGATAGCTCCTGTGACATCGCCTTTGGTACGTACAATTGTCTCTTTAAGGGCTGTATTGGCATCATTCTCATTGAACATGTTATGCTGACGTTCATACATCAGCAGATTCGTTTCGGCATTGAAACGAAGCGGTGCTGTTTCATCAATGAAATGGATGCCGGCATGGAAGTCACCAGAAGTAAACTTCTGTTTGCTGTTTACACTTCCCGGTCTGAAGTTGAAGTTGCTCAGGCCGAAGTTTCCGGCAATATTCAAATCCAGTTTGTTGAATTGATGTGTATAATCCACATTAGCACGTGTGCGATAGTAAAAAGCATTCCATTTTTCACCATCTGTGAAAGGAAGAGTCAACTTACCATCCATTCCATCCATTTGGAAACGTACATTCAGCTTATCTTTTTTCGACAGACGGAATAAATAATTGGCAAGAACATCCAGATTACCTAAATTACCGTATCCGGCACGCACATATCCGGGAGTTGTTCCGGGTTGGATTTCTTTTCCGGTATAAGGATTCATCAAACCTGCCGGAACAGAAGTTGCCGGAAAAAAAGTCGTGGCATATTCCACCTCTTTCTTGCTCACTGTCGGCTCTTCCACTTTGGGCAGGACGTTTACTTTTGATGCGTCCATAATATCCGGATTATATTCTTGTTCCACAACAACGGTACGATTCATGGTCGTATCTTTGGGCTGGGTAGTTTGGGCTTGAAGGACGGATGGCATGGAAATTGCCAATGCAAGTCCGCCTATTATAGATAGAGAATGTTTCATCTTATTCTTTACTTTTTTATTTTCAACTTTTAATTTGCACCTTTCAACTTGGCAAGTCTGCTTTCGATCATACTTTCTATGTCATCGTTACCCTGGTAATTCTGTTGCAGGCTCAGCAGATATTGGCATGCGTCGAGGTCTTTACCCGTAGCGGCATATACATCGGACAAAAGGACGAAACTACGTGCCAGCCAATAAGCGTGCGGTGTACTTTGTTCTATGTAGTTGAGCAGTTCCTTTTCCGCGGCAGCATATTCTTTCGCGTCAAACAAAGATTGTGCAACCAGGTATTTAGCTTCGGCTCCGTATGGATTACGGGTGTCTTTTGCCAGTTCGCGGAAATCATCCATGGCTTTTTTATCCGCCTTTTGTTTGACATAAGCTTTAGCCCGATAATAAAGAGCTTCATTCCGCAGTTCAGGACTAAGTTTAGGTTCAGCCAATAAATCGGTAGCTGCATGGATGGTCTCAATATCATCCCTCAACAGGAAGGCGCAGCGGAGTATCCCCGTTTCGGCAAGCTGGCGACGTTCTACGTTGGTCGCTTTCTCTTTCAGCATCTTGTAGCTTGCCAGTGCTTCTGCTGTCTGTTGTTGGTTGAACTGCACTTCGGCACGCAGGATAAGGGCTTCTTCCGCAAACGGATTGTTCGGATATTCCAGCAATTTACCGGAGTGGAGAAGAATCATATCATAGTTTTTCTGCTCGTTTCCAATCAGGCAGAGATAGTAATGTGCATTCAGGCTGAATGCTCCTTCCGGGAAAGTCTGCAAATATTTGTTGAGACTTGTCTTGGCTTCTTCCATCCGTCCCCGCATATAAATCTTTTCTGCGGCAGCATATGTCAGTGAATCCTGTTCGTTGGCATCGAAGCGGATGTGTCCCGGCATGGCATTCGCTAAAGCTGCGAATTCATCTATACGGTTCAAGTCTACATAAATTGACTTTAAATCACGCATGGCTAGACGGGCTTCTTCACTGCCCGGATATTTCTCGATGACTTGCTTATAGGCTTCGATAGCCTGATTGTAATCTCCCTTCTGATAATACAGCAGACCGATTTCCGCCGCAGCTTTCCGGCTGACCGGGCTTTCGGGATATTTGTTCAGCAACTCCTTGAAAGAAGTGATTGCCTGGCTGTTATTATCCATCAATACATAAGACCGTCCTTTCTCGTAAATAGCATTCACGGCATAAGGAGAAGCGGGATACTTTCCTACGAGACGGTTCAGCAAGGTAATCTTACCGGTATAATCTTTTTGTAGACCGGATACAAGAGCCAGTTGATAGAAAGAATAGTCTCCGGAAGGAGTATTCATTTGTTCGGCTTGTGAATAGTAATGCTTGGCTTCCTCGAAGTTGCGTACATTCAAGTGACAGTCACCGATACGGTTGTATGCATCGGCTAAAGCCGTTGCGTTTTCGCCTTTCTCCAGTTGGACATACTTTTGGAAATAATTGCTTGCTTGCGTATAGTCTTTCCGGTGGAAAGCGATGTATCCTAGGTTATAATTGGCAAGCGCATACATCTCGTTATTGGGCTGGGTAGTCAGTTGCAGATAAGCGTTGAAGTCGCGTGCGGCTTCCATCATCCGGTTGAGACGGTAGTAAGATTCTCCACACCAATAGTAAGCATCTGCTTTGGTCTGACGGTTGTATTGCCCGATGGCAATGGACTGATTCAGGTATTTCAGAGCCTGTTCGAAATCAGCATTGGCAAAGGACTGTGTTCCCAATTGGAACAATATCTTTTGCTTGGCTTCCAATATCTGTGCACTCGGTTTGGCAATCCGGTCAATTGATTTCAATGCAGCATCGTAGCTGCGGGTATTCATATAGACTTCTACCAGATAGCTGCTGACTTTTTCTGCGTAAGGAGAAGTCGGAAATTCGTTCAGGAACTTTTCGAAAGCAGTGACCGATTCACCAAAAGCGGAGAAAGAAGTCTCATGCAGGCAAAGGGCATAGTTATAAGCTGCCTGTTCCTTGATTTGCATATTGGCATTGGATGCTGCCGCTTGTTCGAAAGCCATGCGGGCTTTGTTCTTTTCTGCCAGTTGCAGATAGGAGAGTCCCATATGCAGGTAAGCATTCTGTGTGAGCGCGTCATTGGTAGTTGCCACTTTACCGAGTGTCTCGGCTGCTTTGGAATACACTTTCGTCTGATAGTAAGAAAGTCCCAGCATATAAAGGGCATCGCGGCGGGGAGCCGAATGGTCTTTGTTCAAATAATCATTGAATGATTCTACCGCTTTATGGTATTCTCCGAAGTGATAATAAGCATCTCCGAGAATACGGTACATTTCCGCTGCATGTTCATTGTTCGGATAAGCCGATAGATAATTCTGCGCTACAATCTGTGCCTTATCATAGTTTTTGAGCTGTGCATAGATTTCAGCGATATAATAAGGTACGAGAGCCTTGTATTTCGGATCGTCTTGCAGCGGAAGGAAACCTTTCAATGCTTCGTTATAGCGTTTCTGTGTGTAACGGATATAAGAAATGTAGTAATCGCAATCTTTTGCATATTTGGGACTGTTGGCGCGCAGCGTCTCAAACCAAATAGCCGCTTCTCTCAGATTATCAGTTTTTAGATAGCAGGTAGCTAATTGATACGTGCGGTCGTCGCGTTCTTCGCTACTGAGCAAGTCGAGGTCGGTAGAATTGAAAAGCGCCATCGCTTCATTGTACTTTCCTTCGTAGAAATAGCAGGAAGCCAGTAATGAATAGATACGATTGGCAAACGGAGTATCGGGATAGCGGTCGAGATATTTGCGGAGCAATTCGATACGGTTCTTGTCATTTAACTCGTATGCCGAACTGACCAGCATATACTCCGCATCTTGAAGCAGGCTGGCTGTTGGCTTTTGTTTTACAAATGCCTTTAGTGCCGGCAGGGCAGCGGCATAATTCTTTTCCTGGAAAAGTTCTTTCCCTTCTTTATAAAGGTTGTCAGCCGAAGTGAACTTGTCACCTGTCTGGGCAAATCCTATAATGGGTGCGCAGCAGATAGCCGCGCAAATGAGTCTGGTAATTTCTTTTTTCATAATCGGGTATTTATGCAAAAGTACTACATATCTTTCAATGACGTATTTTAATAGCTATTAATTTAAAGCTCATTAAAATATTAGACAGAATAGAATGGGATATGTTTCTCTAATTTGTTATATTTTAACGAATTATCTACTTGATAAGAACTTTTTAAGTCCCCGTCGTATAGAATCCAACCCGAAATCTTCCGGATTAATTTCAGAGAGAGGCAGGAAGAAAGAATCTGCCACATCATCCATTGCCGAAAAATGGCTCATATCTTCTACTGTGCAGAGAAAAAATATATCGAGAGTGTGTACAGGAAAACCTGAATAGATGTAAATATTAGGCAGTGTGAACTGATAAACAGCTTTTTTTACTTTCAATCCCGTTTCTTCGAGCACTTCGCGGGCAACACCTTCTTCGCCTGTTTCATTCATATCTATAAATCCGCCGGGCAGGTCGAGCGTCCCTTTAGCAGGCTCTTTGGCACGTCGGCAAACGAGCAGCTCGTTCTTTTCATTCAAGATAAGTGCCACGGTAGCAGCAGAGGGATTAAAGTAATAGACAAAACCGCAGTCGGCACATCTTTTGGACTTCTCGTTGTTAACTTCGAAATGAGATGAACCACATTCGGGACAGTATAGGAATTGGGATAGGGGATGCTTCATAATTCTTGGGCAGATACTGCATTTTGGTTTTTTCGATTACAAAAGTACCTAAAAAAACAAAAACGACAAACTTTGTAGGTGTATCGCTTTTGCCTGCCTTTCCTTTTTCCCTCAAAGAAGACTTTTCTTTGAATTATTTTACCTGGAACTTTTCTAAACTTTCTCCAACGAAAGGTGCTTTATTTGAATTAGTAACCAACATTGTACTGTGTATTTTATTATATCCGTATTGTTTGTTCCATACATCTTTGTTAGCTAATTGTATACTGTATTCCCAACGTGCCGAAATGGTTGGTCTGGGGTCGGGAAGATTCAAATAAATATCATATTCACCGCTTGGCATTGATTCCGGCAGTCCGAATCGAGCCTGAATGGTAATCTGCTCATTCGGAAACCAGAAACGCGGGTCTTCTTTAAGCTTGCTCTTATACTTGTTCTCTTTCTTCTTTTTGTGGACAAATACAATCTCGACATCTCTCGGATTAAATGGGGCAGCCCAACCTGTATTCTGTAACTTTATCACCACCTCATAAGGACAACCTATTTCTCCTTTGGGAGTAAAGTACCCTTCGGAGAGAGTGAAGCGATACCCCAGACGCTTTTGTATTTCGTTCATACATTGTTCGTCTTCCCATTGATTGATGACACCAGGATGATAATCAATATTGATATAAGACCAATGATATTTGGCGAAGTCAACTACCGCATTCTCACAGTTTGAATACTCCGACAGTTTACAAGTCTCACCGCCCATCGCTACATACTTTGTTTCCCATTCCCAGAATTTTCTGTAATCGGGATTCTCTCCGAAAGTGCCCATATCGTCTATGTCGGCCAGAAAACAGTCGTTGTGAAAAGCTATACGAGATAAGTCGGATTCATTATAAGCCGTTTTCCTGGTAATGGTGTCGGTGTAGTTAATATTGAAAGTAAATAACTTGGCTACCGGATACCGTACACTTATCATCCTATCTTTAGGCATCACTTTCAGAAGGGCGTCCAGTACCTTACGGCGGGGAGCGTACTCTCCCTTTTTAGGCTGGTAGTTATAATGGTCGGTATAGTACCATTCTCCCCATACCCCGACAAATCCGGCTTCGAGTACACATATTACATCCGAAAATTCTTCCAGAATGGGTTTTAGTTGTTGGATATGCTGTTCCGTGAGTTCCCAGGGAGCATCCCATGGTTTTTCGTTTTCAGAGGAAGTATATGCAAAGCGTAATACAGATTTTGCTCCTCCTTTTCTGAGAGCCAACATATTGTTGCGTATCCGTTGCAGATATTCTTCGGAAATCAACTTATCTTTGAAATCTCTCATGTAGTAGGCGGTGAATATAAGGCTCATGCCTTTCTCCCGACATTCTTTCAAGAAGGCAGGGGTAATGGAGTGGTTATTGTCCGTGGCATATTCCTGATGAGTGAAGAATCCTCTCTCCGGGTTACAAATTATTTCCTCCGAGGGTTGGTATGTTACTTTCTCCAGTTGATCCGGTGCACTGAAAGCGGGAGATTCTGTTTCTTCTTTGGAGTTTACTTTGTCATTGCAGAAAGTCAATAACAGAGCCGGAATACAAAAAAGAGATAACAAGAGTCTTTTCATGGGATACTATATATGAAGTGTGAATATTCGGGATTATTTAACTTCTACAAACCAGGGAAGCCGTGAAAGAGGGACATCGAGGGTATACGTTTTACCTCCTTTATAGACTTTTCCCAGATCATCTTTCCATTTACCTTTGGGGAGTTTTACTGTACGTGTATTGTCGCTGGACATAATGGGGGCTATCAGGTATTTATCCCCCAACATATACTGGTCCCTGCATTCTTCAAATCCCTGATTAGGGAAGGCATAATCCATGTGACGTACAATAGGTTCTCCTGTAATAGAGGCATTTTTTGCCTGTGAGAGTATATAATCACCTAGTTGCTCATGCCATTTGGCATACTTGATGCACGTTTCCAGGTTCTCTTTGCTTAGAATCCGCCAGGGGGCTACTGAAAACTGCATCATCGGCATCATGGAATGTATCTGGCAGGAGCGTACAATCAATGTCTGGTCAAAACCGGACGCATCAATACCCTGAAAACTGGAATATTCTCCACCGCCAATCATGTCGGGACAGGCATACGAATATCCCAACAGACCGGCAGCTATCATTGAGGGAACCAGGCTTGTCACTCCGTTCCATGAGTATTTCTTGTCACCCAGACGCTGCACTAAAGGCTGGCCACCTAATTTCCAACAGGCTCGGAATTCGTTATAAGGAAATTCTAGCCCCAACTTAGCCCATAAATAAGTCTGTTCGGTATCATACGATTGGCGGTCGAAAACATCCACCTCTTTTTCCGGATATCTTTCTGGGTCTCCCGCATCGAATTTGAAACCGTCGATATGATAGTCTTGCTGCATTTTCTTGAGCGTACTCCGTAAATGGTTATAAGCGTCGGGATTGCTCAGGTCATAGCAGGCACTGGAACCGTTCCACCAATCGAGAATTGCCGGCTGGTCACTGCCTTTTCTTTTTACCAGATATCCCTTTGTCTTTAGATACCTGAATTCTTCGCTATCGGGTGATACAAACGGACTTACCCATAACATCACTTTAAATCCCATGGCATGAAGTTCGTCAACCATTGCTTTGGGGTTCGGAAACTTGTCCGGGCGGAAGTTGAAGTTTCCGTAATCTTTTTGCCAGTTATCGTCAATCATCAGTATGCCGGTAGGAAATCCGTTGTCGATAATACTTCTTGCATATTCCAGGATATCCTTTTGATTCTGATTATATATAAGCTCTATCCAGGTATTGTATTGCGGTTTTGAGAAGAACAGTTCGGGCGGCAATATACCGGCGGGTGGGAGATACTTTCCGGAAGCGGCTAGGTAAGCCTCTTTTAATGTGTTTCCCGCGGTAGCGCACTCTATTGTTCCTCTGGCGGATTCTATGCGGATTTTGCCGTCTCTCAGTTGAAACCGGAATGGACCGTCACACCAGATATAACGTCCCTTATTCGAGATAAGTAACGGGGTAGTCTGGTTATTAAAATTCTGGGTTTGCAGGTCGGCTTCTATTGTGTTATCGCAGAAAGGCATTTTATTGCCGAGGTCGGTAGCTCCTCCCCACCATTTTTCATTGGGAAGGATTTCTATTTCTTTTACCTGTTGTGGCAAAGCGGTTGTAGCGAGGCTGAATGCCAGGATACTGAGGATTAATTTCTTCATAATATAAATATTAATGTGACTAATGCTTGATAAATTCGGAAGGTGAACTGCCGAATTGTTCTTTAAATGTTCTCGTGAAATAAGACGGACTTTCGATTCCGACGGCATAACCGACTTCACTGATTGACATATCGGTGGTTCTTAACAATTCTGCTGCCTTGTCCAACCGAATCTTACGGATGTAATTTCCCAAAGACATTCCGGTTGTCGATTTGATAAAACTATATAATTTGCTCCTGTTCATCCCAAGTTCGAGGCAGAGGTGGTCGACAGAGAATTGCCGGTCGGTTAGATTGGCATTAACCAACTCTACTAGTTTGTCAAACACTTCTCTCTGTTTCTTGTCTTGAATCTCCTGCCGGACGTTGTTGGCGGTAGACAGATTCCGTGTCTGATGACTCTTATTGAGAAGATTGCGGACATTTGCTTTGAGAAGTCTGGGGTTGAAGGGTTTGGGGATGTACGCATCCGCTCCCATTTCAATCCCTTCAATCTGGTCCTCAACCTGCGATTTTGCAGTAAGCAGAATGATAGGAATAAAACAAGTCTGTAAGTTCTTCTTTAGAGTTGCACACAGTTCTATACCGTTCATTCTGGGCATCATTACGTCTGAAATGATAATGTCCGGAAGGCTGCGGTTGCATTTGTCCAAGGCTTCCTGTCCATCAATAGCCATGATGATATTATAGTCTTTTACGAAATACTCCCTTAATATCATAAGTATTTCGTGGTTGTCGTCTACCAGCAGAATCGTAGGTTTGCCTTCCATATAGATGGCTGTGGTTTCTTCTATCTCCAATGGTTCGTACTCTACTGCATAGTTTGATAAATAGTCTTTTAGTACGAAAGTACTTTCTTCTATTTTTTCCTCTTTGGCCAGATAGGTGTCCGATATCGGCAGGGCTATGATAACTTCGGTTCCTGTATCCGGCTTGCTGCTGATGATAATTCCGCCGTGGTGGAGTTCGATAAGGGACTTGACCAGAGATAACCCGATGCCCGAACCGGTATGCTGTTTACCTGTATTATTTTGCACCTGATGAAAACGTTTGAAAATGGTAGGCAGTACGGCTTTCTCTATGCCAATCCCTGTATCGCTCACTCTTATTATCGCCTGTTCGCCGGGAATCATTTCTTTGGTATTCCAGAAAGAATCCTTATAGCGGGGAACAATGTCATTCATGTATCCTTTAGCAACCTGAATGTTGATTTCACTGCCGGCATGAGAATAGCGTATACTGTTGGAAAGGATATTCGACAGTATTTTACCGAAATGCTCCGGGTCTATCCACATCCCGATCTCCGGATTGTCAATTTGTAAGTTCACATGGATGTCGGAGGCTTCCGCCCAACCTTTGAATTCTTCGTAAATATCGCTCACGTATTCAGGAATAGAAGTATAGGCCGTCCTGAGTTGGGCGGACTTCACTTCTGCCCGGTGAAAATCAAGCAGTTCGTTGACCATGTTTGACAGTTTGCCTGTATTATGCTTTATGATATTTACATATTTGTTTGTGCAAATGTCCTCGTCTTCAGCAATCTCATTGATAGCGTGGCTTATCAAGGTCAGCGGGGTCCGGAACTCATGAGAAACATCCGTGAAGAATCTCATTTTCATTTGCATCATTTCCTCTTTCTGTCGTTCCTGTTCTTTCTGCATGGAAATCGTATTCTTCATCTGAGTCCACTTGATGAAGTAACGGAAACCTACGTAGAACAGTCCCAGAATGGCGAGGATATATAGGGTATAAGCCCACCAAGTCATCCAGAAAGGGGGGTGGGAGTAAATCTGCAATGCATATTGTTCATTACTCCATGTTTGCCAGTCGCCTGCTTCCACCAGTAAGGTATGCGAACCGAACGGAATTTTCTGATAAGCTACGGCTGGTTCCTTGCCTGCTTCTATATGTCGCCATTCATTATCATATCCTTCCAGTTTGTAGCGGTAGCGTATGTGGTGCTGGTTTCTGTAAGATAATGAGGTGAAGTTGACGGAGAAATTATTATCAGGATACTTGAGTTCAAGACTGTTGGAAAATTCGATGTCCGAGTCTACAGGTTTTCCGTTGATATGGCAACCGGTAAAGTAAACACGATATGAGGTGTTATGCGGAGTTTCGGCAATAGGAGTGAAGTAGTTCAGGCCGTGGGCTCCTCCGAAGTATATGTTTCCTTCGTCATCCTTGGCGGAAGAGGAAGTACCGAACACATAACTTTGTAAGCCATCGTTTGTGTCGAATACATTGAAGCGTTTTATCCCGTCGTCGAAGTAGTTCAGGTTAAAGCCTCCGCACCATACACGCCCGAACTTGTCGACTTCGATACTCTCTATGTCGTTGGACGTAGCTCCGGCTTCTATCCCGTAACTTTCGGCTGAGTAGTCATAAATCCCGTTGGGTCTGTCTATCAGTGTCACTTTGTTAAGCCCGTTGCCCATGGTGCCTATCCAGTAAGTAGATTCACTTCCCTTGTCGATAGGCCAGATGTAGTTACTGCTTAAACTGTTCTCGTCGTTCTCTCTCGCCAGATATTTGACGATACGGACTACTTTGCCTTCATTATCGAATATGACACGGTTGATACCCATTGCCGATGTGATAATGAGTTCATTTTTAGTTGTGTCGCTATATATGTTGTGAAGCAAGTCGGTGGACAGATTACAGGGAGCGGGTGTCCGGCTGGTATAGGTCATCGTGTTTTTCCATAGACCGTTGATCTCTTCGAAACACTCCAGTCCGGCATACGTCGTGACCCACAAACGGTTGAACTTGTCGAAATCCAGCCAGAAAATATAACCGCCGTTGATTGTCCGCAGTGAGTGGGTAACTTCTCTTGTCTTTTTATTGATAATGACGATATTATCTCTGACAGCTGCATAGACATTCCTGTTATCCGACTGTATACTTGTGATACTCGGAAATAACTGGGGAAGGTGACAATAATCCCATATTACCTCTTTAGTTCTGATATCGAAACAGCTCAATCCGCCAAACTTGCTTCCCATATATACATGGCCATCCTTGCTGTAATGTACGGAACTGATAAACTCGGAACCGATACTTGTATCGGACGTTTTGAAAGGACTGTATCTGACTGTCTTGAAAAAACGGGTCCTTGTATTGGCATAAGACACGCCTGCGGTCCAGGCGGATACCCATAGATTATTGTCCCTGTCGAGGAAGATATTGTTGATGTCACTTCCTACCGAATAGGGATTGGACGGTGAGTGCTTATGTTCCATGACAGAGGTGGACTCATTGCTTTTCCATACTTGGAAAAGCCCTTCGTTTGCTCCTATCCATACATATTCGGGGTCAACACATAAGGACAGTACTCCACCCGGAGTATGGAACATGACCTGCTTGGCTAGTGTATAACTGCCGTCGTTTTCGATTTTATATTTAGCCAGATGTTCCTGATAGATGATCCATAAATCTCCGTTATCATAACAAATATCCCTGACTCCCGATCCTATGTTATTATTCATATTGCCGGAAAACTTCAGTTCTCCCTCAGCGTCAACCTTGTAGGCAGACAGATACCTTTTTCCCGAAATCCAGGCATTTCCCAAGCTGTCTGTTGCTACCTTCGGGTTCAACTCGTCGGAAATATAATTGTAAGTGTCTCCTATCTTTCTGGCAGAAATGACCGGTTTCCCGTTATCTTTTCCGGAAGATTCGATTTTTACCAATCTGATTTGGTTATCCGATATGAGCCATAACTGATTACCAATGCCCTGCTTGAGCACCCTGACTTTGGAATAAAAGGCGGGATCGGGTTGAGACTCTGTCCGGTAACTGACAAATTGCTTGGTTCTGATATCAAAACAAGCCAGTCCGGCTTCTGTAGCCAGCCAGATATAGCGGCCTACTATCTGAATACTATAAACTCTGTTATAATAGACTGAATTTATAATACCGTTTTCGTACTTGTAGGAATCAATGGAATATCCGTCGTACCGATTAATCCCTCTATGGCTTCCGAACCACATATATCCTAAGGAGTCTTGTACGATACAGGTCACGTTATCGTGTAGCAGTCCCTCGTTTCTGGTCAGATGACGGAACAGGAGTTCTTCCTGTGCATTGCCGGTTATGAATGCACAGGAAAGAACGATAAGTGACAGAATGATTTGTTTATAATATCTCATAAGCAAAAAACGTCTGTGTTATGGACGAACGGTTATGTCAATGGTAGAGAACTGAGTGTTGTAATCATATTCACTTGCATGAATATTGTTTCCTACATTGTCTTTATACCCGCTATCCGAATAGTTTTTCATACTTGTATTGGTGCCTATTACGACTACCTGATAATTACCCGGTTGCGTATACGTATATTGATATTTCAATATTCCGGAGTTGTCATTGATGTTCAGAGACTGGCCTGTGGAGAACGGAATATAGTCTATATCGCCATAACTTGCGGAAGCTATGTAGTAATCGCCTAAATATCCGGCATTATTACTAGGAGTAAATAAGATCTGTATGTATGACAATGTACCCATAGTTTTTCCCGTAGCTCCCTGCCAGGCGTCTATAACACTTGACAAATCAACGGAGTAGTCCGTAAACGCGGTATTGGGATTCCAGTATATGTCCCAGACGGTTTCATCTCTGAATATAACCTCCGTTTCACCGACTCCAATGCCGCCGAGGCGGATGACTACCTGAAAGGTTGTGATGTCCGGACGCTGCTCTCCCGAACTGACATCTTCCAGAATGTCTTTGTCGAATCTCATCCGTAAATTCAGCTTTTTGTTTGTTCCCAGTTTGGCGTCCGTATGCAGGCGGAGTGCCTGATACCACCATTCGGGATGAACGGATGTGATTTTCAGTACATTCTGCTGAATGGACTCGTCATACTCGATTTCGACTTCCGAACCTATCAGGTTATCGCCACTGCCTGCGTTCACAACTTCTGCGAGATTGTCCGTAATGGAAGTGGAACCGGCGGGTGTATCGGCAAAGTTACAATTATACGGCGTAATTTCCGGATCGATAGGGCGATAATTGTTGTTTTGTAAATCATCGTTGGTTTTTCCTTGCAGTAGATAGTAGGCACTGCTCTTGTAGTCGTGCCCGTCGTCTCCGGTGTAAATGGATACGGCCATTGCATTATGCCGGATACTGAATATGACGGGTTCTCCTACCTTTACCTCTGTCTTGTCTGCGCTGGCGGAGATATGTAAGTTGGGGGCTTTCTCTTCATTGCACGCAATAAATGTAGTTGCTGCGAGCAGAAGTATGAATTTAGTATAGGTTGTTTTCATTCTCTTATCGTTTTAAGTTGACACAAAAGATTAATATCCCGGGTTCTGAGTCAGGTTCTTGTTCACATCTATTTCACTCAAGGGCACGGGCAATAACATATTGCGGGATTGGATATTCTCCGGAGCTCCGGGAGTTGTGATTTCCCGTTCCGTATTACTGATGAACGGGTTGTATTGCCGCCATGCCTGCATCTGCTTTACCAGGATACCGCGGCGGACGAGGTCGCACCACCTGTCGGTCGACTCGGCTACTAGTTCGCGTGCCCGTTCGTTAAGTATTTCAGTTCTGAAGGCTGTATAATCATCGCCGTATCTGTTATACTCCCAGGCAGTTCTTACTCCATCGTAGATATAACCGTATGCTCCGGGTTTCCAGTCGGGTACACATTCGTCTACTTCGGTGGCATAGTCGGTAATTAATTTACGGGGCAGTACATCCTGGTGCATAATGCCTTCATTGGCGATTCGCGAACGTTTGCGCACAAGGTTGACAGCGTCGTAAGCAGACTGTATGGAGATTCCGCTCATGTCCATTCCTGAAGAAGGTCGGTAGTCGCCGGGACCGTGGTTGACTTCGTTGTATGCTTCCGCGTACATCAGTAACACGTCCGCATAGCGGAGCAGAGGTTCATCCATACCGAAGTTGGTGTAATTGTATGATGAAGGGTCTGCCAACGGATATCGTCTGAATTTGCCGATACTCCATTGAAGCCAGTTATTGTTTTCCGTGGCCTCGCTCAGCTTCTGGTCGCCCCTTGTGTCCCAATACATCTTGTAGTCCCAGCCCCATAACGTTCCGTCGTCTTGTATGGTCATTCGCGGGCAGTTCCATAAACGGCGGATAGAGTCGCTCGGTTCATACATCATGCGGTGGTAGTCCGAACTTGAAATGTTATCCCACGAACCTCCGAGGTTCTGGTTGCCTCTGATACCGAACATCATGCCTGTCCATGTTCCCGTATCGTCACCTGTCAATCCCTGAACACACCACAAAACTTCATCCGGTGCCTTGTCCCGGGTCTTGGCATTGAATACATCCGGATAATAGTCTACCAGTTTGTAACGTCCGCCCTGAATAACAGCACTTGAATGTTCGAGTGACTTCTTGAAATTGTCGGCTGCATTGCCTGATATTTCTTTTCCGTCCCGTTGCGCTACGCTACCCAACCATAAATATACTTTAGCCAGGAAACCATGACAGGCGTCTTTGGTCAATCTGCCGTATTGATAGCCTTTTGAAGTGTCGCCCTTATCCATTGTGTGACTGATACAGTATTCGAAATCCTCTATGATTTGCCGGAATACTTCTTTCTGCGGAGTGCGTGTCACCTCCAATCCGTCAAGAGATTTGGTATCGGTCAATACCAGCGGTACATCACCAAACCACCTGACAAGGTCGAAATACAGGAAAGCACGGATGCCATGTGCCTGTCCGACATATCTTTCCCAGTTGTTGATTTTCTCTTTATTGGCAGTCACGTTGTCTATCACCGAGTTGCAGTCTTTAATCACTGCATAGTGATTTTGCCACATACCGGCGATATAGGTGTTTTCAGAACCGTATGTGAAGTTGCTTAGTCCGCTTGCTTCGTCCCAGCTTGCGCGTTTCAGCAGGTCGTTGGGGATTTGCTTGATATTATATCCCGTCACCCACGAGTCGGATAATCTGCGGTAAACACCGTTGATGGCTTGTCGCGCATCGGATTCACTGTTGTAGAAATTGTCAGTTGTCAGTCTGCCTTTGGGGTCTTCTTCCAGAAAATCGGAGCAGCCACAAATGTTCAGGCATACAAGCATTGCAATTAATATGTTAAACTTATTCATGTACTTGTTCTTTTATGATTAAAACCCTAGTTCGATTGAAAGCGAGAAGGAGCGTGGTCTCGGGTACGGGCTCATGTCGAGTCCGGGAGCCAGACGGGCTACTGTTCCGTAACCGGTATTTGCTTCGGGGTCGAAGCCGGAGTAACGGGTCCAGAGCCATAAGTTCGTTCCGGTCAGTGCTATACGCATTTTGGAGAGTCCCATTTTGCCGGTTAGTTTGGCAGGGAAGTTATAGCCCAGAGTCAGGGTTTGCAACCGTAAGAATGAACCGTCTTCTACAAGGTCGCTTCTAAGTACGCTTTCTCCCCATGTACCTCTGCCGTACAAAGGATAATTGTGATCAGGAGTGTTGGCAGACCATACATCTTTATAGACACTTTTCAGTACATTATTGATGCTGGTCGTGCCTACGAGGTAATATGCGTTGCCGTTAACCACGTCATTGCCGTATGACCATCGGAAGAAGGCATACAAATCAAAACCTTTATAAGAGAATGTATTTCCGATTCCTCCTGTATGCTTGGGGTTAACGTCCGCAATGGGGGTGCGGTCGTTCGAGTCAATCACACCGTCCTTATTTACGTCGACCACTTTGAGCTGTCCCAACCCGAGGTTAGGACCGGGATAACCGTTGATGACTTCGGCGTCATTGTTGTAGGTTCCGTCGCTGATATAACCGTAGTATATACCTACCGGCATGCCCACTCTGAGCAAGACGTCACTGGTGATTTTGGCATTAATCCCCCTGTCATAGAATTGTTGGTACTGCCCTTTGTCCAATGACAGAATCTTATTCTTGTAGAAGGAGATGTTGAAGTCCGTCGACCAGTTGAAAGCGCCTTTCAGCCAGTTTGCGTTGATGGCGAATTCCATACCTTTGTTCTCCATCGAACCTGCGTTTTTCCAGGCTTTGGTATAACCGGAGGTGGAAGGTATATTTACTTGCAGTAACATGTCGTCAATCCTTTTGTAGTAAAAGTCTGCTGTGATGGAGAAACGGTTGTCCAATACTCCGAAATCAAATCCGATGTTGTACTGTTTCTGGCTTTCCCATTTCAGGTCGTCATTGGTGACATTGGAAGGGTAGCGACCGATTTCTATCGAGCTTCCGTTCATTACTACTTTGTTATTCTCCAACTGAGACAGAGATTGGTAAGAGGGTATCTGATTGTTGCCTGTCATACCGAAACTGGTACGCACCCTTAAATTGGATATAAAATCAAACTTCTTGATGAATTCTTCTTCGGAAGCGCGCCATGCCACACTGACGGCAGGGAAATATCCGTATTTGTTATTGATTCCGAACTTGGATGAACCATCGACACGTAAGGAGGCATTTAATACATACTTATTGTCGAAGGTATAGGTTCCTCTACTGATATATGAAACCATCTGGTTGCTGTCATACGTATATTTGGGAGCGTAAGTAACCAGCCCTTTGTCTATTCCCCATATACCGACAGCCATATCCTCAAAGTTTGTCGATTTGTTGTAGATGTCTTTCATCGACCATTTGCTGGTTTCGAAGGCTCCCATTAATGAGAAAGAGTGCTTCTTTATGTTTTTGGCATATTGCAGGCGTGCTTCGTACACCCAACTGTTTTCTTCCCGGTTGCTGATTTCCATACGGCCCCTTTCCGATTGCCCGTACCATGTGTCCGAGCCCCAGAGCTTGTCTTGGTTCATAGAATATTGGCGGTAGGAAGCACTGGTGCTGAACGTCAGGTCTTTCAATATCTTGTAGTTGAAGTAGATATTGCCGTTTAGTTCACTGTATCGGTTATTTATGTCGACCTGCTCCACTGCTACCAGTGGGCTCATGATATTGACGTTGCTGTAATTCATGATATCTGCCAGTCCCGGATAAAACAGGAAAGGGGAAATTTGCAAGGCATTGAGGATAACTCCCGACTGTGACCAGTCGCTGACCGGATTCTTGTCCTTGGACGTAGAATAAGATAAATTAATTCCGATATTGATTTTGGAATTGACCTCCTGATTCAAGTTCAGGCGTGAGGTGAAACGGTCGAATGCGGAGCGTTTGATAATTCCCGTATTGTTCAGGTATCCGAGGGAGAGCATGTAAGTTGTCCCTTTTGTTCCGCCGGATATACTTGCGTTTGCTTCATATTTCCTGGCTGTCCGGGTAATTTCATCCATCCAATTGTGTACGGACGGGTCGCTCCAACCTTTGTTGTCAATCACGTTTTGCCAGAAATTGATGAGGTTCGGACTATCGTATGTTCCGTAATCAAGCATTTTCTTTGCGTACTCTTCCGGAGATAATACTTCCAGCGGAATATTGGGATTCATATCCAAACCTCCTGTCAGGCTGAACGAGAATTTAGGTTTGGTAGAGGCTGCTCCCCGTTTGGTGGTGATGATGACAACGCCATTGGCTCCTTTAGCTCCATAAATGGCTGCTGCCGCTGCGTCCTTCAATATTTCCATTGATTCGATATCGTTCGGATTCAGTCCTAACAAAGGGTTGTTTACCGTTTCGGTATCTTCATTCGTAATTTGTTGGGTTGGCATAGAGACGCCGTCGATTACAAACAGAGGTTGGGTTCCGCCTGTGATGGAGTTGACACCTCTGATTCTGAAAGTCATTCCGCTTGATAGTGAGCCGTCTGTCGGGATAATCTGTACACCGCTGATTTTGCCTTGCAGTGCTTGCAGGGTCTGTGCCGAACTGCTTTGGGCAATATCCTTTATGTTGACTGATGCTACGGCGGTTGCGATATCGCTTTTTCGCTGGCTGCCGTATCCTACGACAACTACCTCGTCCATCTCTGTCACCGACGGGTCAAGAACTATATTGAACCTGCGGTTTTTCCCGATAGCCACGGTTTTGGGCTTATATCCCAGATAACCGATGACAATCTTTTCGGAAGGAAGCGCTTTTATTGTGAACTTTCCTTCTAAATCTGTAATTACGGCGTTGGTAGTGCCTTCGATATTTACCGTAGCACCGATCAGAGGTTCGCTCTTCTCATCCAACACTTGCCCTGAAATAGTTACTTGCTGTGCTAATACTACCGTCATGTGGAGCATTAGGAACAATGTGCTTAATAGTACCTTTCTCTTCATAGTGCAGATATTAAAGTTTATAATAAGAATAAATACAAATAGACTTAAATGGTGATGCAAATAAAGCGATTTATAATATTCGGGCTTTGACTTATAGTACTTTTCTCTTTACCAAATTACAAACTTCTCTTTTAAATTATCTGCGTACGCCTTAAAATTAGGGGAGAGGAGTGCTGATTTATAAATAGTCCGGAAAAAGACCAGATATGAAAAATTGTATATTCAATCATTCTATTTTCTGAAATATACGATCCGGAATAGGCCTGAAGGAAAAAAATCGAAGGATTTGGCACTGATAAGTTTGCAGATGTTGCTATATTGGATTGTTTCCTGTTAATGTGTCGCTCTTTTGCTGGTTATTGGTGCTTGTGGAAAGGAATATTGAGGGCTCTGTTTGAAAATGATGATGCCGGTTATTTCTTGCTCTTATGCCAACTAGGGTAAATAATGCTTCAAATAGGTGTTTGAAATCCTTCTTTATCGTGTCCGAATTGTTTCTTGCCTTGAAACATTTTGTTCCTCACCGGGGAACACTTTGTTTCATTACGGGAAACACTTTGTACCTCACTGGGAAACAATCCGGAAAACGGCTGTTTTATGCATATCCGTCTTGTTTATATGCATAAAAGGCTAAGTAATAGTATATATATTCGTTGTTTTATACACTATTTCTTCTCTTAGTGAGAATTTTACAATCCCGGTTGTGATGAGAATCTTAAAAATAGAACTTTTTACGGACTTATCGGTTTCATCTATCACCGCATAGAATTATTCGATTGGACTTTTTTTGCAAAGGCGGGTCTTCCGCCTTTATCTTTGCATCAGAAACAAGAAACAAAACGAAGTTTCTGATGTTATAAGTCAAATCAATTAATAACAATAAAAGCAATAAAGATTATGGAACCAATTTTAAATTCTCAACTTCCTGAATTCAGTGTTCAGGCTTTTCACAACGGAGCTTTCAAGACTGTAACCAACAATGACCTGAAAGGTAAATGGGCGATTCTGTTCTTCTATCCTGCCGACTTTACTTTCGTATGTCCTACCGAATTGGTGGATATGGCTGAAAAGTACGATCAGTTCAAATCGATGGGCGTAGAAATCTATTCGGTAAGCACTGACTCTCACTTCGTACACAAAGCTTGGCATGATGCTTCTGAAAGTATCCGCAAGATCCAATACCCGATGTTGGCAGACCCGACCGGCGCTTTGAGCCGTGCGTTGGGTGTCTATATCGAAGAAGAAGGTATGGCTTACCGTGGTACATTTGTTGTCAACCCGGAAGGAAAGATTAAAGTGGTGGAATTGAATGATAACAACATTGGCCGTGATGCGAGCGAACTGCTTCGTAAGGTAGAAGCTGCACAGTTTGTAGCCAGCCATGACGGGGAAGTTTGTCCGGCCAAATGGAAGAAGGGTGAATCTACCCTGAAACCAAGCATCGACCTGGTAGGTAAGATTTGATAGAACTTTGATAATGATGATGATGGAAGGCCGGTAACGGGAAACGCTGCCGGCCTTTCTTTTCAAAAAACGAAAGGAGAACAGGTATGTTAGAATCTGCATTAAAAGAACAACTGAAGGGTATATTTGCCGGACTGGAGGCGAATTTTACTTTTGATATATCGGTATCATCCAGTCACGAGAACAGAACGGAATTGTTAGAACTGCTGGGAGATGTAGCGGATTGTTCCGACCACATCACTTGTGAGGTGAATGAAGGAGGCGGGCTGAAATTTACTTTGTTGAAGAACGGCGACCGTACAGGAATAACCTTCCGTGGGATTCCCAACGGACATGAGTTCACTTCGCTGTTACTGGCTATCCTAAACTTGGACGGCAAAGGGAAGAACTTCCCCGATGAGGCTGTCTGCAACCGGGTGAAAGCACTGAAAGGCCCGATACATTTGGTGACTTACGTCTCACTGACTTGTACGAACTGTCCTGACGTAGTACAGGCTCTCAATGCTATGACTACACTGAATCCTTCCATCACCCATGAGATGGTAGACGGTGCGCTCTATCAGGATGAAGTGGATGCATTGAAGATACAGGGAGTACCTTCTGTCTTTGCAGATGGCAAACTGCTTCATGTAGGTCGTGGTGAATTCGGTGAGTTGCTTGCGAAACTGGAAGAACAATACGGTATTGATGAAACCAAAGCGGAAGCGGAAGTGAAGGAATATGATGTGATTGTAGTCGGTGGAGGCCCCGCAGGTGTATCGGCTGCCATTTATTCCGCCCGTAAAGGATTGCGTGTGGCCATTGTAGCCGAGCGTGTTGGCGGACAGGTGAAGGAAACAGTCGGCATCGAGAACTTAATCTCTGTACCCGAGACAACAGGAAACGAGCTTGCCGACAATCTGAAAACTCATTTATTGCGTTATCCCGTAGATTTACTTGAACATCGTAAAGTGGAAAAGGTGGAAGTTATGGGAAAACAAAAGCTGGTCACTACTTCTGTCGGCGAGAAGTTTCAGGCTCCTGCCTTGATTATTGCAACCGGTGCAAGCTGGCGCAAACTGAACGTTCCGGGAGAAGCGGAATATATAGGTCGCGGTGTTGCTTTCTGCCCTCACTGTGACGGGCCGTTTTATAAAGGAAAACATGTAGCGGTAGTTGGCGGCGGAAATTCCGGTATCGAAGCAGCTATAGACCTGGCAGGTATCTGCTCTAAAATTACTGTCTTTGAGTTTATGGATGAATTGAAAGCTGATAATGTACTTCAGGAGCGACTTAAATCATTGCCGAACGTAGAGGTTTTTGTAAGCTCTCAAACTACGGAAGTGATAGGAAACAGTGATAAACTGACTGCCCTGCGCATCAAAGACCGTAAAACAGAAGAAGAACGTCTCTTTGAACTGGATGGTGTGTTTGTACAAATCGGACTTTCTGCGAATAGCAGTGTATTCCGTGAAGTGGTGGAAACCAATCGCCCGGGTGAAATTGTGATTGATGCACATTGCCGTACTAATGTGACGGGTATCTATGCAGCCGGAGATGTTTCGACCGTACCATATAAGCAAATCATTATCTCTATGGGAGAAGGAGCGAAAGCTGCGCTTTCCGCATTTGATGATAGGGTGCGGGGTATTATTTGAAACTTGCAGATATAATAGTCACACACAAACAATTCATGGTAAAAGCTGCAAAGGTATGGACACATATCTTTGCGGCCTTTTGTTTTTTCACTACCTTTGAGCCGCTTAACATTAACCCCCAAAATGAGAAACATGAAAAAGAATCTTTTATTAATTATTGCTACTCTATTTATTTTTCCGTTACAGGCTCAGAATACATTAAAGCTGATGACCTACAATATCAAAAATGCAAATGGCATGGATAATGTCTGTGATTTCCAGCGTGTAGCGAATGTGATAAACAACGCTTCTCCCGATGTGGTGGCTATACAGGAAGTGGATAGTATGACAAGTCGAAGCGGACAGAAGTATGTATTAGGAGAAATTGCCGACCGCACACAAATGCATGCCTACTTTGCACCCGCCATTAATTTTGATGGTGGAAAATATGGAATTGGACTGTTGACGAAACAAGTTCCCATACGTCTGCAAACTATACCTTTACCGGGAAGGGAAGAGGAACGTGCCTTGATTCTCGCGGAGTTTGAGGATTATATTTACTGTTGTACCCATATGTCGTTGACGGAAGAAGACCGAATGGAATCATTGAAGATGGTGAAGTCGTTTACTGCTCCTTATAAAAAGCCTCTTTTCCTGGCCGGAGACATGAATGCCGAACCTGAATCCGGCTTTATTAAAGAACTGCAAAAGGATTTTCAGATACTTTCCAATCCCAAACAGCATACTTATCCGGCCCCTGAACCTAAGGAAACGATAGACTATATTACAGCATTAAAATCAAACGCGAACGGCTTTGCTCTTATATCTGCCCGGGTATTGAATGAGCCTGTGGCTTCCGACCACCGTCCTATACTTGTAGAACTGCGTACTGCCGAAAAAGCAGACAAAATATTCCGCACGAAACCCTATTTACAGAATCCGGTAGGCAATGGCATTACAGTAATGTGGGAAACTACCGTCCCTGCATATTGTTGGGTGGAATATGGTACAGACACTATCCGACTGAAACGTGCACGTACCATTGTAGACGGACAGGTGGTTTGCAATAACTACTTGCACAAAATACGTATAGATGGTTTGCAACCCGGTCAGAAGTATTATTATCGTGTATGCTCACAGGAAATGCTGCTTTATCAGGCATATAAAAAGGTGTTCGGCAATACAGCACAGTCGTTTTTCAGTGAGTTCACCCTTCCGACAACGGATACAGACTCTTTTACTGCCATTGTTTTTAATGACCTGCATCAGCATACGCAAACTTTCCGTGCCTTGTGCAAGCAAATACAGAATATCAATTATGACTTCGTAGTTTTCAACGGTGATTGTGTGGACGACCCTGTCGATCATGAACAAGCTACTACTTTTATCAGCGAACTGACCGAAGGTGTTCATGGCGACCGTATACCGACTTTCTTTATGCGCGGTAATCATGAAATCCGCAATGCATATTCTATTGGTTTGCGTGACCACTACGACTATGTAGGAGACAAGACCTACGGCTCTTTCAACTGGGGAGATTCCCGTATCGTCATGCTCGACTGCGGAGAAGACAAACTGGATTCCCACTGGGTATATTATGGCTTGAATGATTTTACTCAACTGCGTAATGAACAGGTCGATTTCCTGAAAAAGGAACTGTCCGCCAAAGAATTCAAGAAAGCGAAGAAACGTATCCTTATTCATCATATTCCGCTTTATGGTAATTATGAAAAGAATCTTTGTGCCGATTTGTGGACTAAGTTATTGGAGAAAGCACCTTTCAATGTGAGTTTGAATGCACATACCCATAAATATGCTTTTCATCCGAAGGGTGAGTTGGGCAATAATTATCCGGTCATTATTGGTGGCGGGTATAAGATGGACAGTGCTACTGTGATGATTCTGGAGAAGAAGAAAGATAAGTTGCAGATTAAGGTGCTGAATGTCGAAGGGGAAGTTTTGCTGGATATTACAGTCTAATCTTAACTATATAAAGAATAAAAGCCACAAGAGAAAACTAGTCCGGTTATCCTTGTGGCTTTTCTGCATATAAGATGCTGTTAATTGATATCGGTTTCTCCTCCCGAATTTGTTCCGTCCCACGTTGTATTGACCCGTATTTCGAAAGAGGGGATATCTCCTGTAAACCGGGTGGAGATATCCAACAGTTGATTTCTCCGGATTGTCAGCGTATCTGTGACGGTTTCGTTATACGAAGGTTCTGTCTCTCCATTTCTGTACAGGCTTAACCGATAAACAGAACGCATTCCAACCGTTGTCGGAAAAGTTCCTAGCACAACAGAGATATCTTCATCTTCATTTGCTGCATGCATGAGTTTCTCTATCGGGATAAATTTGGTTACTTCCATTTGTCCGGAGTAATCTCCGTCAATCATTTTTTTGTTTCCTAAATTGGTCATCGTCATCTCGATTCCCGTCAAGTCTTCGGGTATATCGCTGAATGTATAACGAATTACTCCATGTGCACGCTCCATATAAGCGTTATATTCGCTTGGGCAATCGCAATCTATCCGGAAGGGAAAACAGACAGCGAAATAATCTTCTTTATTTTCTACACCTGCATAGGTAAAGAATAGGTCGGTAGGTGCATTCCCGCCTACGTAAGCACTACAATTACTCACAAGGGCCAGGCAATAGTCTCCAAAGGCAAGTCCTTTACGCTGAAAAGTATAGGGTGAAGCTACGTAGGTTGTGCAGTCCGGGATACGTCCTTCTTCTGCCAGGGCGTTGTCTTTGAACAGGAAATAATGAATGTCTTTGATGCGGGTATTGAAAGAAACTTCCATGTCTGTCCGGTAATCATGGGTGACTGCCTGGAACTTTTCTACGTAAATGTTGATTTTCACGTCTCCCGTAGGACATGGATCCAATGTCTCATGAACACATCCTGCAAGCAGTATTATAGACAGCAAGAATAATAATCTGGTATTCATATCAAAAGAAATTAGGGTATGTTACATTCATAATCAGAATCGAACAAATCTTGGTTGCTTTCATCCTCCAAATATTCTAATCCCACTTGCAATTGTGGGGAAGCGGCATCCGGGTCGACTTCATCCGTTGTTCGGAAAACGAATTGCCGGATGGCGTTGTTTTTCAATTTTAAACCGGAAATCGGCTGCGAATATACATAGGTGAAACCACCCTGGCCGGATTGTCCGGCAATCTTGAACGCTTCCAGTTGGTAGTCAACTTGCCGGGTGTCATCCGTAAAAACAAAAGGAGAATAAATTGTCACATGACCGGAAATCATTTTGTATTGTATTCCCGTTTTGGCAACCCGCCAATCCGGGTCAATATTGGTACATATCTCGATCTCCGTGGTCGGAGTGTGATGATTGTAATAAGCGTCTCCCCAGCAATCCAGACCGTCACAAAAAGGATTTTCCGTCTGGGTGGCTTTTAATGTGGCATATACGGTATGCTGGGTTGTTACAAAGTTGAATTTATTTTCTTTAGATTCCTCGTCTTTCAATAAGAAACGCAGTTGTGCCACTTTGCGTGCGAAAGCGATGTGGGTATTTCCGTTCACGGGATTTGAGTGTAGTCCGGATGTTTTTTCCACTGTAAATTCCGCTGTTCCTGCAAAGACCTCATAGCGTACCTCCCGTTTGCCGATATTCGCATAAAAGGGATCTGTCTGGTAACTGTATGTATAGGCATGAGCAATAGTATCAGCCGCACCCTTGACGATTGCTCCCGGAATCAAGTTGGGATTCCAAACAGTTGAGCGGGGATTTAGTACTACCAATACCCGATAGTGTCCCGGACGTAATGTCAATTGAAGGTCATTGAAACGGGTATCGTCTGTGATGGATACTTGGGCATATGTTCCGGCTGTCGTTAATTTCCGTTGGGTCAGTGTATCCACATACCATTTATCGCCAATCTCTTTTATTACCAGGCATTTGTAGGAGTTGGCAATAATAGAACGGATATTCCCTGCTGCCCGTGAGGACATTGGGCGATAGTCTGTATTACCTTCCAGCTGCATTTCCGGTAATGACAGGCTGAGGGAGACATTCACCTTGTCTTTTCCCATAATGTTTCTGTTTATCAGACTATCATTTTCGTCCGGTTCCGAGCATGCCAGCAACAGGATGAAAATGCAGACCAGCATTCCGATTATCTTTTCCTTTATCATACTCTTTCTATATCTTTATAAGTTAATTCCATGCGGTATTTACCTCTATGTCCGATGTGTGGTCGATATCTATTATCCGGTTGCACGGGAGTCCGGCATTGTTGACGGTGAAGTGATCCGGTAGTATGTCCAGTCCCGGTGATTCGGAATTTTGAGGTAGACGGAGTGACAGAAGTCCGGTTGTGAAACATTCTGTCCCGTGGATATGCGCGGTTTCCGTGTGGTTGCATATCGGAGTGGTATCGTAATAATGAAAAAACATTGATACCCGAACCTCTTGTCGGGTGGGCAGTAGGCAGGTACCTTTTAGTATAGCCCCACCGGGAATAGAGTCTGCCACTTCTACCGGAACATTTGTTTGGGGAAGCGGAACCTTTTGTCCTTCCGGGGTCAGGGAGAAATGAATGGTATGGTTCAACGTAATTTTCGAACCTGGCAAGACAACCGGGTGATTGCCGGAGTCAAATGTTATCAGACGCGGCACTCCTTCATAAGTAATGTCAATAGAAGAAATCCTGTCCATGACCGATGCCACTGTTTTATCATTCATCGGAACCGGGTCACTGACGCCTCCCGGACCTGCCTTATAAAAACAAAACAACATCTGTCCCACTAGCCGTGTCAGTTCTCCCTGAATGGTTCCGGTTTGTAGAATTTCGTTGCCTGTGAGGTCTTTAATCCCGTAGTAATTGTCTACTGACAGGCTGTCATTTGCCATTTCTATCGCCACCTTTTCCCATTCGGTACCAAAAGCGAAAGGAGAATTGTCGGAATGTCTCACGTGTATTTCGGGAGTTTGTTCCGGAGTGGCGATAAAAAGGAACCGGTAGTTCTTTTTATTCAGGTCGGCCAGACTGATCTTCAGTCTGGTAGAACTGCTGATAACTTGTGGCAGGGAGTCGGAAAGACGATAGCTGTTGCCGCTTTCACTGCTGAACACATAAAGTCTGGTTAGCAAGCCGTTGCCGGAGATTCCTTGCCGGAAGTCTGTCCGGAGTGATATGTCCGGTTTGCTATCCACCCAATCCGGTGTGAACGACTGTGATTCCGTGCAAGCGTGGAAAAATCCTCCAATGATAGTTGCCAAACCGGAAAAGACGATGTATTTTACGGGTATTTTCTTCATAGGATGTTTGGTTTATATGATTTTTATTATTCCCATATTCCTTCATCTCCATTGGTTCGTCCGGAAATGGGAAGGTTTTGGATAGTTACTCCTATATCAAAGTAGGAAGAGGTGAGCCATAGGCTGACTTCCAGTTTACGGTTGGCCTCAAGCTTGCCGGACAGTTGAAGGGGCGGATAGGGCTCTCCCGATACGGGGACGAGTGTGATGTTCAGGCCGGCATCTGTCCCGGTGGCGGTGGGAAAGACAAAAGGGCCTGTAAACGTTGCGAATCCTTGCGTGTCGATACTTTCATATTCGGTAGCGGAGTAGTTGCGGATAAGTGTACCTTCTCCTGAAGTATTCAGATAGTTGCATTGCCGGGCAATGCCTGTTAGCTCAACCCGAAGTTCGCGGACATTCTCCAGTACATGATGTCCTTCACTATAAGGTTGGGGAATGTAGTCATCCCCTTCTTTGTATCCTCTTTTCAATATGAATGTCAATTGGGCGACTCTTCTTTTTAACGTACATTCAATCTCATCGCCGCCGGCAATGGTATAAACAGAATCAGCAACGGTAGGTTCCGGAAGAAAAAGTTCACCGGCGGGAAGAATATTCCCGGGATGTTCGCTGTCTGTGAGGGTAGCGAAGCAAAGTTGCTCGAAGGTGACCGTATGATCCAAGGAAGCCGGAAGCACATTTGTCTGATTATCTAACGGACCGGTAAATAGGAACTTATAATCGCCTACCAGAAGCCGGGCAGTCATTGTTCCTTCTGCCGACCAACCGCCGGTTATCGTCGAATCATACCGGAAGCTGTTTCCTTCCTTACGGAATATGTACACACACTGTGGTTGGGGGCCGCTTTTGAAAGCGACCCTTGTAATCCCTGCCGGGATATTCTCTTCCGGCATGCCGGAACTGGTTGTCAGTTCCTCTTGTCCGGAACAGGAGAATAACAACGGCAGGAATGCTAGAGAAACGATAATTAACCGCATACACATAAGTATATAAACGCTGTTTTTTAGTTTATCTCACCGTCAACAGAATTGGCTTCCAACCAAGCCGTATCAATTGTTACGTTGAATTTGACATCCGTGTTGAATACGGTTCCGCTTAAAACATAAATTTTGACGAGAGTCACCTTGTTACGTTCCAACGGGAGATTTTTCGGAGCAACAATGGTGCGTTTGTCTCCTAAGCCGTTTGTTAGTACTAAGGTAAGGTTTGTGGTATTGATAGCCTCATCGTATGGTAACAAGTAAGCTCCATGCACATGCGCGGAACCGGTCTTGATGTCATCCGTCTTGATATTATCGTAATTCAGAAAACCGGTGGTACCTACTTTGGTATCGTCAGTAGAGGTACCGCGGGTGACTGTATTTCCCAGGTCGGGAACAGTGAAATTCTCATTAAACAAAGAGCCTTCGTCCGTTGTTGTTTTGGTACCGAGCAGGTTGACATTCCTGTTCAGTCCGGTAAACTGCATTTCGATGTCGGCAAGTTGTGACACTCCAAATACATCTGCGCTGTCGGAAACTTCGGTATAAGTTCCGTCATCGTTTTTCTTGGCTTGGATGAACATGATGTCCACACGTGACACAGCGCGGCTTAATGACGCACTGACAGATTCGTTGGCTGTAGGATTAATGCCTAATGTGTAGGAATGCAGAGCTTCGATCGTACCTTTCTCCAGGAAGAACACAGATGAGCCGTCTACCGTTCCATGGCTAATGTTGAGGTCGTCGGTCAATTCTGTTGTCACCGGAGTAAGGGAAGGGAGAGCAAACCCGCCGTCTTTTGCTAGTCCGTAGGTGGAGACAAACTTGTATTCGCCTATGGGCAGGCGGACGGTTCCGGACAAAACGTTATTCTCGTAATTCATACCGGCGGTCGGGATGTCCTGTGCGTAGAAGTATCCTTCGCCGGCGGGTGTTTTCTTGAATGCCATGATGCGGAAGTTATCCTTCGTGATGGCTGCCGGATTAACACTGCGCGAAAGTGGTGAATAGTAATTCCCCGTATTCGCATTCATCTCAAATTTGACGGTGGTTGTTTCACTGTTGTCCGGTAACAGGGTGTTGTCTACCGTTGCGTCATCCGAACAAGCGGCCAGGCATGCAAACATAGCCACTAACAAATTGGTCTTTTTAATTTCCATTTTTAAAAAGGTTTAGGATTAATAATTAATATAATTGGTGCTATTGAATAGCCATAAGTGTGTTGATTTCCTGCAAGTTCGCTACTGCTTCCTTACAGCCGCAGGCACATGCTTTCTCGAAGCAGTGTTTGGCATCATTTATTTTTCCTTCCCGGTAGAGCAGGATGCCAAGATTATTCTGTACTTCCGGTGAGTGGCTGATTTTCTCGAGGCAGGAACGGGCGCGTCCCATGTCCCCCATTTCAATGGCTACGGCAGCCAGATTGTTTCGGGCGGCAATGTTATCGGGATAAAGGGTGAGCATTTCGCCGAACAGTTCATTAAACTTCGGTGAACCTGCCGGATAGCTTTGTGCGATGATATACATTTCGTTCAGGCTTACCTGTTCCGGATGAGTGGCAAGCCGCTCTTCGGCTTGTTCTCTGGTGAAAGGTTTCACTGTATAGCCGGCATCACATACCACGCGGCGTAAAGACGGGTAAATGTTGTGTAACAGGCTGGCGTAGACGGCACCGTTGTCAAGCCTGCGGATATAACTGTCACGTACATCCGGATTTGAGATGCTGTCGATGATAGCTAGCAGTTGGTCACGGTAAGGAGGATTTTCTTTCGTGATACTTCTGCGTAGTCTGTCCCAGTCCTCGGAAGCGGCGACGGTGTTCAATATATATCTTTTCGGAGTGTATCTTTTTTCCAGAAATTCCTTCAATGCTTGTGCACGGTTGCCGGAAAGACGGGTGTTATAATCATATTTCCCTTCCGGAGAGGCGTAACCGACAATGCTGATTGAATCGACTGTGATATACGGGTCATTTGCCAGCTCGGAAATGAGGCTGTCCGCTTTGGCCAGTTCAAGATGATTGTTCATGAAGTCAGGCAGAATATCCCATTTGGCCTGATGAAAGTTGAGGTAAAGGGAGACATTCTTGTGAAGAACTTTCTGTTCGGCTTTGGGGATAATGTAGCTTACATTCAACTTCTTGGGAATGTATGCCAGAGATATGTCTTCCAGGTCATGCTGACAATCGGCACAACCTGTGACTGTGCTCTCTAATACTAACCGGCTGCCATACATCCAGGAATGGAAAGGAATCCGGTGTGAATAAGCTATTTGGGTATGACCCGATTCTATCAGTTGTTTCATATTATAGTCAGGGAACTCGCTTGTTGCTTCTCCGTTGAAACGGGCGAGTCGATGATTAACTTTATTCCGGACGTTTCCTGTGAACAGGAGAGGAGGCAGGCGGAGAGTGTCGCTTTTCCCAATGAGAACCGGGTGCACTGTGAGTTGTTCGTTAGGGGAAATAGCGATGCCGTCACATTCGAATAGAATGTTCAGTTCTATGAGATCGCCTTTATGGAGGGCGGTACAGTCAATGACTTTCAGTCCGGACTTTTCTGCTGCATAGGCAGAAAGGGATAGTAGGGCAAAGAGAGTGTAAAGTAGTATTCTTCCCATGGTTTTCAGTATAAATGTGATATGTAATTATTTGATGACATATATAATGCTGACGGCGGCTTTGGTAGGACCAAAGTAATTATGATGTCCTTTCTTTATCATATCACCGCAATCGGCACAAGGATATTTTTTGTCTTGCAGGTGTGCATAACCTATTCCCAGTGAGAGTTCCAGATTCCAGTGGTCATTCAGGATCCATTGATATCCATAAGAAATGCCACCGCCAAACAGATGCCCCTGATAACGGTTGTGTCTCATATTGCTGTTGAAAGGCAGTCCGCCGACATTGTATTTTCCGTAGAAACCGTGAAGTCCGAAGAAATGTCCGTTGAACTTTTCGCAAGTCCAGTAACGCAGTTCCGGTTGAATCAATCCGTGTTTCAGCCGGTAATCATGAAACCGCCACGGATTATAATTTCCCGATATATCCAGCGTCATTTTACTTCCCAGACCTATTTCTACCCCAAGGTTCAAGGTTGTTGTTGCATCATACAGCAGATTGGTTTTCACGGCTACCTCTTGAGCTTGACCGGTAATCCAGGTTCCTGCTGCCAACATAAGGGTTATCGCCAGTTTATTAATTCTGTTCTTCGTAATACTAAAGAATTTTAAGTAAACCATAGATATAATTTTTTAATCGTTTCAAGTTAATAGATGACTTTTTATGGCTCGTATCGTTCCAGATATCATGTAAATGATACCATTCAAGAACAAAAGTTCTGATAAAAGTTTCAGATGAATATCTTAACGATTATAAAAAAATAGCTGCTTTTAGGGCCTACTTCTAAAAATAACTGAACTTAGGGGGTAGAAAAAACAGATTTTACTACATCGGATTATTTAAACATATGATTTCATTGTATATAAGAATGAAAGGTCGGATTATTATTTCTTTTTGTAGTCTTAATAATAATAGTGATAGAAGAAGTAACAGGCAGGTTTATATATATATGCATTGTTTCTCTTGTTTATCTGCTTGATAAATAGGTGAATAAAGGTAATGCCATTTGTTTTGTATTTATGGAAGTAACTTAATATTTGCCATTTGCTTACGGGGAAACCGTCTATTTTTGTATAAAATAGTAAAAAGAAATGTGATATGTATAAACTGCTTATTTCAATGGCTCTCTCACCGCTTGTTGCGATGGGAGGGGAGAAGGTGTATAAGCCTTCTATAAAACGTCCCAATATTATTCTGATTAATATGGATGATATGGGATATGGCGATTTGACTGTTACAGGTGCACAGGGGTATAGCACTCCCAATATTGATCGTCTTTCTTTTGAGGGTGTCCGTTTTACTCAATTTTACAGTCCTTCTTCAGTCAGTTCTGCCTCACGGGCTGGATTAATGACTGGATGTTATCCGAATCGGATTAGTATTTATGGAGCTATTAAGCCGGAAACTGGTATTGGTGTACATCCTGATGAAATTTTTATATCACAGATTGTCAAGAAAGTAGGTTATAGGACAGCAATTGTGGGAAAATGGCATTTGGGTAGTGAGTTTGAGTATTTGCCTTTGCAACGAGGGTTCGATGAATATTTCGGATTACCTTATTCGAATGACATGTGGCCTTATGGTTATTTGGTACGTCCCGGGGAAGTGCCAACCGAACGGGTGATGAAACGTCCGGAATTGCCTCTTTATAATGGTAATGAAATCGAAAAGTATATCAAAACCATGGATGATCAAAACTCATTGACAGAACTTTATACTAAGTATGCGGTTGATTTTATTCATCGACAACGGAAAAAGCCTTTTTTTCTTTATTTTGCTCATACAATGGTACATGTTCCGTTGCCTGTTTCAGATAAATTTCGAGGTAAAAGCGAACAAGGGCTTTTTGGTGATGCAATGATGGAAGTGGACTGGAGTGTGGGGGAAGTCTTGAAAGCTGTTCGTGAAGCGGGTTTAGAAGAAAATACATTGGTTATATTTACATCCGATAATGGAGCTTGGATAAATTTTGGAATGAGGGCTGGTTCTACAGGTGGTCTGCGGGATGCAAAGCATGTTACTTATGAAGGTGGACAACGCGTGCCTTGTATCATGAAATGGCCGGCGCAGATTCCTGCCGGATGGATTTGTAATCAATTGACAAGTGGTATTGATATTCTACCTACGATAACTGCAATTGTTGACGGGCAATTACCGGAACGGAAAATTGACGGTGTGAATATCCTGCCGTTAATGCAAGGGGATAAAAGTTTTAAGCCTCATGACTATTTTTATTATTATGATCAAAAGAATCAATTGGATGCTGTCCGTGACGAACGGTTCAAATTGGTCGAACCTCATCTTTATATAACTTATGATGGTACGTTGCCTCATGATGACGGTACACCCGGACCGCGAACGAAAGCTTATACGGACTGGGCGCTTTATGATTTGCGACGTGATCCGGGGGAACGGTACGATGTTAAGAGTCTTTATCCCAAAGAAGTAGAGCGGTTGAAACAAGCTCTTGAGGTTATGCGTAAGCAATGCGGGGATAGTAATATGCATAGGAAGGGGAAGGAAGTTCGCCCTGCTGGAAAGATACAATGACAAATTCAATGAGCTGATGTATGTCTAAAAATATAGATGAGGGTATTTGAAAAGGGACCCTCATCTATATTTATAATTAGAGAAATTGTTTAGGACTATTCATTACTTTGTTTGTTTTGCATTTTGAGCTTGTGATTTTAAGTAATCCATTATCCAATCCCATGCACTGTTCATTTGTTCCGGATAGGTGTAATGTCCTGTGTTTTCTGCAATAAATAACTTTTTAGGAGCATCAATCACATTATAAGCGGAATAAATGGTAGTAGGCGGACAAGTCATATCATTGTATCCGAAAGAATAGAATCCCGGAACTTTGATTTGACGTGCAAAGTTCACAACGTCGTAATATCGTGCCGTTTCTATATTTTCGGGAGTGCGTCTCTTTCCGTCCTTAAACATTTGGTGGCATCCGCCTGCACGTCCGTGTATATATCCTGCTATATCACACAGTCCCGGATAGAATGCTGCCAAGGCTTTCACGCGCTGATCCAGTCCGGCAGTAATAATGGAAAGCGCTCCGCCTTGACTACCGCCAAAAGTCGCCAAGTCCCCATTGAACTCAGGCAATGAATAAATGAAATCAATAGCTTTCACGCAACCCATATAAACACGTTTGTAATAGTAATTATCTTTATCACTTAAATTCATGAAATAATAATCTTTCAGAGCCCCTTTATATAAGTCCTGATAGACTGTTCCCGGCATATTGACAGGAATGCCATGAATCCCTATTTCTAAAATGATAAATCCTTTGGAAGCTCTTGCTATTTCTCCTTTGTATTCACTGACTCCTGCGCCGGGAAGTTTCAATATAGCCGGATACTTGGCCGGAACTTTAGGTATGCAAAGGATACCGTATATCCGTGAATTGTTACCGTTGTTTTGGAAAGAGATGTGATAGACATTCACCACATCCGTACATCTCTCCGGCAACAGTGTCATAATAGGCTTTAACGGATATTTCTCTGCTTCTGCCTTATTGGTATTCCAGAATGTAAGGAAATCTTTTGGAAGAGAAGTGACAGGCTGAAGCTTTTCAGGGCTGAACCCCACCGTAGATATTCCTTTGTATTCATATCCCTGATAGTCGGCGAAAACCTGGCAACGTAGAAATCCTTCCTGTTTCATCGAACCGGCATTGATTTCCGCTATACCGTTCTTGAGCAGTGTTGTCCCGGTTTTGTGTGCTTCCATCATGTCCTCGGATATTTCATATCGTATTTCTATATCGTCCAAAGGTATGCCACACCTTAATACAGCCACGTTGAACTGTACTTTTTCTCCTATTTTATATAGACAACTTTTATGTGCGGGAGTCACTCGTATTTCTATTAACTTTAGAATAGGAGCTTTCCCGAACATATTTGTCCACATGCAGGAGAATATTATAATAGAAACAAACTGTAAATACTTCATGATAAATAAATTAGAACTTTTGGAAACCATTTGCTTTTTCATAAGCTTTTTTCCCTTCCGTATCTTTATTGCTTGTATATCCGGGGCCACCACCGGCAACGTATCCATTACTTTCGCCATTAGTACTTGGACTTACCCAAAATGCGTATAAATCACCATTTTTGAGCTTGAATCTGAATCTGACTTCTTCTCCTGCCAAAGAGGATAAGTCACTGATGCCATTCCATTCCACTTGTTGAATAGTAGAATCAATAGTAACAGCTTTACATTTATCGGCCGAGAAGCCATCAATAACTTTGTTGTTTTTATCCAGGATTTCTACCTTGAGTTCACCTGCCGGACAGTTGACATTGACAAACATATATTTTCCGCTGAATTTGACAGGGCGGGTTGTCAGGCTACCTTCTCCAGTTGTCGACATGGAAGCAAATCCATCTCTGCGAAGTGTTGCCATACCGGTAGCACCGTTCGAATGCATATAGCTTGAGGGATCTCCACCTTTGAATCCGATATAGTAGAATCTTAGTTGGTCGCCTACAACTGTACAGATTCCCCCAACGGATTGCACATAACCACGATCCCAACTGCCGGCTGTGCGGGTAGCCGGAATAAATGCCTCTCTGTAAGGCCTGTCCCAATGGAAACCGTCACGGCTGAAAGAAACTTTCAACTCTGTGATTTTAGGCCTGTTGGCAGCTTTGGCAATTTCATTCTCATCCACTAGAATCTGATGCAATCCCAGCATGACACTTTCATAGCCAACAGCGTTCAGATTATAAAGTTCCGGTGGCAGATTGAATTCCGGATCCGGGGTGTCCTTGTTATCCGCATTGCACCAAAATACAACATCGGCTTTTGTCCAGACAGCACCGGTCAGGAAGTCGGAATGTTCCCTATAATATCTGGCTCTACCATGTGGGGAGTTACCCAATACACCGAGGGTACGTATGCTGAATACCCATTTTTTGCGGAAAGGATTATAAAACATGGTACTTCTATCACCACATGGGCCAGTTTTAGTAAACCAGCTCCATTGCTTTCCATTCGAAGAAATCATGCAGTAGCCGGCATTGTCCGTTGCGTCAGCGTTCGGCGAGCGTAGGAACATCTTATATCTTTCATTGTCGGATGCATCGTAATCCAGTACGACTGCGCATGAATTTGCGGGGAATCTGGATAATGTCAGAAGTTCGTTCGAACCATTATTCAAATCCGGGCGCATCCAGTTGACACCGTCTTTACTGGTTGCATAAGCCATCTTATTGAGCCATCCGGCTTCATACCACATTTTGAATATCTGTTCTCTAGGCTCCCACCATACTCCGCCATCCTTGGCGGAAGCACCGGGAATCTTCGATGTTTCCAGAGCCGTTTCAGGCTTTAGTATAGGGTTCTGTGCGTATTTCTTAGGTTTATAGAATTTGCGTTCCAAATCGGTATTATCTATCAAGAAGTTATCAAAAAATAGCTGACGTCCTATATCAATAGGAACTACTTCCGGGGGAGTTTCCAGATAAGGAACTTTCATAGGTTCGTACGAACTGATATTTATATTTTTCGGTGGCCATACGGAAGGTAATATGATTCCATTGTAGAGGGTTCTCCAATCATCCGACGGGTCGTCAGGATCCGGTGCGGGGTCTGTACCGGAGTTTCCCGGTGGTTCGGATATTCCGTCATCCGAACCGCCACAACTGTAAGATACTAAACAACATAGCAAGAACATGATAATGCTTGCAGGTAGTTTGATTAATCTGAGAAATGAGTCTGTATATTTCATAATTGTTCAGTTTATGTCTTTATTTATTTTTCGATTCAGCCATTAATTCGTCCGTCATATCCATAGTTTTGGGATTCAGCACTTTCAATTGCAGGAATATGGACAGACATACAGAGAGGATCATTATCAAAAAGACGAGGTCTTTATAATTAGCTTCGAACGCTTTGCCCAGTTCGTTGGTGATAATAGCTCCGGCAGCAATTCCGACAAAATTCATGAGCCCGTAACCTGTGGCACGATAACGCGAGGGAATGAACTGACAAAGAATCGGCATATTATTGGTATCATACATACCGAAACCAAGTCCGAAGAGTATGGCTCCCGCTACAATGAATACGATATTATTTCCATATACCATCATCAAAAGGGCAGGAACGATCAGTGACAATCCGGTAGCACTGGTGTAAACTCTTCCTTTCATATTCTTTTGCACCCATTTGTCGGAAATAAACCCGCCGAGAAATACTCCGACGAATGAAGAAAGGGCTAAAGTGGTAGTGGAGAGCGGGCCTGCGAACTCCATATCCATATTCAAGGTATCGGAAACCATGGTCGGTAGCCAGTTCTTGGTTGTCCATCCGGGGAGATTGAGAGCTGCAAAATAATACAGCATTACCCAGAACGCGATATTGCTGAACAATACGGCTAGTCCTTTGAAGGTCATTGAAAGGTTTTCTTTGATGCTTCTCCGTTGTTCGGTTTGTACTACATAAGTTTTTTTTTCATGTAATAATGTGATGAGTACAAAACTATAAATGATGCCAATCATTCCGAAAGAGTGGAAAGTGAATTGCCAGGAAGTATGGGCAGCTACTGTAGCTCCGAATCCGCCGATGGCTTGCCCCAGATAAATTCCCGAGGTCAGTACACCGATGGCAATAGACCTTGTTTTTCCTTGGTGATAGTCGGCTGTGAGAGACAAGGCGGCAGGTATGTAAAATGCCTCGCTGACTCCCATTAGCGCTCTTAATATATACAAGTGGCTGATGTCATGTACATATCCCATCATAAGAGTGACGGTAGACCATACAAACAAGCTGATAACAATCAGCCATTTACGGTTCAAACGGTCTGCAATCATTCCTGATATGGGACTCATAAAGGCATATATCCAAAGGAATATAGCCATCAGCCGTCCGAAATTGGTGATAGATTCCAGCTCTTTGATATCCACCATGATGAATGGACGCATCGTAGCCAGCATCTGTCTATCTAAATAGTTGAGTAGAGACACTACAACGAGCATCCCTACTACCATCCATGGATAAAATTTCTTATCTTTCAGCATATCTACATTTTGATTTTAATGACTATTTTCTTCACGGTCACTCCGTCCTTGTCTTTTATACTGGGACGGTGTGCATCTTTAGGAAAGAAAATATAGAAAACTTCAGGAGTTGCCACTTCATATATGGCCGGTGCGTCAGGCTTGAAAAAGATAATGTCCTTCTTCTCGTCATATTCGCCGATTGGGGCAACCTTGTCTAGTGTCGTTACTCCCATTTTTTCTTTTCCGCTAATCAGGTATTGGAAGTCGATATATTTTCGATGTGCTTCAAAGTTACATTCTGCTTCTTCTTTAGGAACATACTCACTGACAATGGCATACACTTCGCGCCCTATGATTTCGTGTTCACCGGGAGAAAGCTTGCTCAAATCCGTGTTTTTTAAATATTCGAATGTGGCTTTCCATCTTTCGGGATATTGGGCCTGATGTTCTTTTAAAGCATCCATGTCAAGTGCCGGGCTGGCAGATACCGTCCATCCGTATTTCCAGTCTACTTCCGTAGAATCAGTGCCGGATGCGACAGGCACAGCCTTTTTTCTAGTATTTCCACAGGAACAAGTCATAGCAATAGTTATTAATAGAGTGATTAATTTGAATGTTATTTTCATAATACCTGAGAGATTTGTTGTTTCAATTCTGCTACATTCTTTCTGATTGTCTCAAGGTCAGTGCCGTTTACTTTTTGTAAAGGTTCGCAGATGTAGTCGGTTATCAATCCTTCTGTAAATAATGCGGCTTTCAGCCCTTTAAGGAAGGATACACTCGATTTATCAACAGAGTAAACTCCGGTAGAAACCTTCATTACCAGCTTTTGTAGTTTGAGTGTTCTTTCCGTATCCTTTGCTTTGCAAGCTTTGAACAGGTTGACATAAAGTTCGGGGAACAAGTTGGAACCGGAGTTTACACCGCCATTGCCACCTAACGCCATTGTAGAGGCTAACATTTCATCCGGTCCTACGAGGATGGTGAAATCCGGATGCTCAGCTTTCACTTCTGCAAGTAACGTATTGAAATAGGTACCGTTGCCGGAACTGTCCTTCATGCCGATGATGTTCGGATGTTTTGCCAATGTCTTGACTGCTTCGACGGAAATCATTAATTTGGTTTGCGCCGGGATGTTGTATAAAAACAAGGGTAGAGGTACATTATCGGCAATCGTTGTATAATAGTCGATAATTTCTGTCTGAGTCAATCCTAAATAGAACGGAAGTGCAGATACCAGATAACTGGCTCCACATTCTTTTGCGTAACGAGCCATATTCAGGCTTTCTTCGATGCAACAGTCGGCGATACTGACAAATACGGGAACACGTCCTTTTACATATTCTACCGAATATTTGATTAGTTCCTTTCTCATTCGGGGAGAAATGCTTGTTCCTTCCCCTGTAGTGCCCATGAGGAAAACACCGCTGACTCCCCCGTTTATCAGGTGGTCAAGCAATTTTTCCAAGCCTTTGAAATCTATATTTTCTCTGTTGATAAGGGGCGTCACCATCGGAGTTATCACGCCTTCAAATAATTTTTTGTCCATCATAGTCTATTTTTTTTGTTGATTATTATCTTAACATCTTTCTAATAAGTTTGGGAAGGCTTCTGCTTTTTTGTAGGCTCTCTTCCCTTCTCTGTCTGTGCCGCCGTCGAATCCCGGGCCACCTGCTGCGTTGTATCCGTTGCTGGCACCCTCTGTGTCGGGACTTACCCAGAATGAATACAAATCACCATTGGTAAGGTAGAATTTGAATCGCACCGGTTGGTTCTTTAAGGCGGACAGGTCTTTTTTATTTTTCCACTTTATCTGTGCGATAGTACTGTCTGTCGAGAGAGGTTTGCAATCATTTGCGGAGAATCCCGGCATTACATTATTATCTGCATCTAGAATTTCCACTTTCAGCTCCCCGTTCGGGCAGTTTACGTTTACAAACATGTATTCGCCGGTGAATGTTACCGGACGGGTTAGTAATGTCCCTTTTTCCTTGTGGGCAGAGTAAGATACAAAACCGTCTCTGCGCAATACGGCTATACCGGTACTTCCATTGGCGTGCATACCATTCTTTTCATATACCGGACTTTTCTTTCTCTTGTTTCCTTCGAAGCCTATATAGTAGAACCAAAGTTGGTCACCTACGATAGTGCACAACCCGCCCACGGATTGTACATACCCTCTATCCCATGAGCCTTCTTTTCGTTCGGCAGGGATAAAGGTATGGCGGTCGGTTCGATCCCAATAAAAACCGTCACGACTATAAGCCACTTTCAGTTCGGTGATTTTAGGGACTCCTGCCTCTCTGCATCTTTCGTTAGATGGCCCCAAGTGTATCTGGGGCAATGATAGCATGATACTTTCGTAAGGCACAGCAGACAAGTTGTATAATTGTGCCTTGTCACCGATATATGGATCCGGATCATCCCGATAATCAGCGCCAAGCCAGAAAATCAGATCTTCTTTTGTCCATTTAGCTCCTTCCAGAAAATTAGAATGCTCGTGGTAATAGCGGAAGCGTCCGATAGGTACGCGGTTTATGTTTTCCGGATTCCGGAGACTATATACCCATTTCTGTCGGAAAGGATTATAGAACATTGTGCTCCGGTCTCCGCATGGCCCTGTCTTGACAGGTTTTCCCCAATGGATGCCGTCCCGCGAAACCATGCTGAATCCATAATTGAAGCGTTCTGTGGAGCCGGGAATCGAGTTGGGAGAACGCAGGAACATTTTGAAACGCTCTTCGGGATTTTTTGTAAAGTGATCCAGCCATACAGTAGAAGAGTCAGCTACAATTTCCGGAACGATTTGGTTGGTTCCCGGTACTACATCCAGATTAGGACGTTCCCAATGTATCCCGTCTTTGCTTGTGGCGTATGCCATTCTGTGCAGCCATCCGGCTTCATACCACATTTTGAAGAGTTGGTCTTTCGGATCCCACCATACGCCGCCATCTTTGGCACTGGCTCCGGGGATGCCGTAAGTCCCTTGTTCCAGTTCCGTCTCCGGTTTGAGTATCGGGTTGAGGCTCATTTTGCGAGGTCTGTATGACCTTCGCTCCATATCTGTCCGCTCAATCAGAAAATTGTCTACAAATAGTTGCCTTCCCAAGTCAATAGGAATAATTTCCGGACGATTGGTTAGATAAGGTACCGGCATTGGATCGTAATTCATGCCGATATTTTTGGGTGGCCAAACGTCAGGTAGTGTGACACCATTATACAGGACATTGTTTAGAGGAGCACCCCCTCTTAAAAAAGAGGGGAATGCTATATTAGGGACAAATGCTGCGGATAATGCCAAACCTGCGTTTTTTATAAAATCACGTCGTTTCATTTATATACTGTTTTATGATAAGTTAATTAATCGGAAGGACTGTCCCAATGCGGATTCTGTTTCAGATTCGGATTGACAACAAGTGCGGAGCTAGGCAATGGAGCCAGGTAATCACGTTCTTCATTCCAGATCTTTACTTTATCCGTGTTGACCACTTTGTTACCGGAGTTTCCATTGCTCAGGAAGATACCTACATTCAGTCCGATGGAATTCTTTTCTGTAAGATTGCTGGGGCGTTCACCTATGTAAATGTGGAAGTTGGCATTTCTGACTGTGTATGCAGGTTTATCCAAATCATATTTGGTTGAAGGTGCGGTAACTGTTGAGAAATAAACTCCCTTGAATTGTTCGGTAAACAAATGACCGGCCTTCCAACGCATGATATCGTCATAGCGCAGGTTTTCCATAACCATTTCTACTCTGCGTTCTCTTCGGATTTCGAGGATTACTCCTTTGTTGCTGCCTGATACAAGCGGATATTGTGCGGACAATACCGGATCCGGATTAGCATTTGCTGCCGCCATGTTCATATTCGGCATTCCGACACGATCACGTATTAACTTGATACTTTGTTCCAGGTCTGTCTGGACAAGTGTACCTAATTCGGCCTTAGCTTCAGCGTAGTTCAACAGGACTTCCGCATAGCGGTACAGGATAATATCATTCTCATTACTGGTCTGCTTGTCATGGTCGCCGGATTGTACATATTTAATCGGCATATATCCGGTGGCAGAGATTTGCATGGCTTCATACAATCTGTTTACGTCATGACTTTTTCCGATGCGGGCATAACCGGGACATCTGACTGTCTGGAACATACGAGGGTCTCTGTTTTCAAACTCTTCGCCAAAAATCATAGTCTCATAACCCGGCCTGTCTGTGAAACGGCTGCCGTCATTCATCAGATAGGAATCCATAAATGCTTTGCTGAGTCCAATCTGGTTTCCGCTGGCGTTGATGATGGAATAGTTCGTGTTATGTTTTATACCTAACGAAATACTGTAAGCATAAGCTGTGATTACTTCCACATCACTGGCACTGTTTGTGGCAGGTTGCGCAAACAAGTCCCTATAAGCTACGTCTGTGCCTTCTCCCTTGTCAATGGTATATTTCCCCGAAGCCATTAGTGCCTCAGAAGCCGATACACACTCTTTCAGGAACTTTTCCGAACCTTCTATATTATGGTATTTTCTGAATGTTCCTTCGAACAGGCAGAAACGGCTTTTCAGAGCCAATGCAGTCCATTTGGTTATTTCATTCAGACTTTTGGCTTCTACACCGTTTTTTATGGCTCTATCCAAGTCTTCCAGTATTTTGTCTGCAATCATTTCCCGGGAGTCACGCGGTTTGTATAGTTCCGGGCTGTTGTCTTCGAGCACAGTGTCGTACCAAGGTACCCCACCGAATGTTTTCAGCTTGTCATAGTAAAACTGTGCTCTCAAATAGTATGCCATAGCGTTATATTTCTCGCGGACTGTCTCGTCGGGGCAGTTTACAGAGTATTTTAAGAAAATATTAATCTTTCGCAGATTGTCCCAGTCCCAGCTTCCGGCCGATTGTGTTGAACTTCTTTTGCCGGTCATATAATCGGGAAGTGTAGGCCATATCACATCGTCGGTCTTTTCCATCATTCTTCCGGCGGCTACGCTGGCACCGTTGTCTACATTGGATGCTCCGGACAACATGGGCAGAAGTCCGTTAATGTATAACCTGAGCTCCGTTTCATTCTTCAGGGAGTTTTCCGGAGTCATCTTATCTTGTGGCAACTGTTCCAAGTCGCAGGCACAGAATGAAAGCGATAGTGAACTTATCAAAAAGGCTTTCTTTAGTATCGTTGTTGTTTTCATACTTATAGATGTTTAGTTTGAAGAAGTTAGAAAGTCAGATTTACACCGACAGATACTGTTTTTGAGAATGGATAGATACGTGCATCATTGGCGGACATGGCTTGTTCCGGGTCTATGTAATCGGTCTTGAAAGGTGACCAGTAACATAAGTTCTCACCGGCGAAATAGATTCTCAGCCGTTCGATTCCCGCTTTGGTTGTAAGCTTGGCAGGCAGTGTATAACCTATCGATAGATTTTTCAAACGCAGGTATGCCAGATTCTGTAAGTATCTGTCGTTGACAACTTGCATCTGTCCGTTATCGTTGTAAGCTGCACTACCACGTTCGAGTCGGGGGAAGTAGGCTCCTTTATTGTCTTCCGACCAGGCTCGTTCGGCAATTCCTTTAGGAAGAAAAGCACTGTTGACACGTCCCCATGAACCCCAGAATTTTTCCATTTCTTTGTTCGGATACAAATCTCTTTTTCCGATACCCTGGAATGAGATGGAGAAATCAAACCCGTACCAGTTGATATTTGCTCCGAAACCATAGTTGTAGCGCGGTGTCTCATTACCGATTACTTCGAGGTCGCCATGGTCGTCGAGTGTGTTTGCTCCATTGTTGATAATGTTATTGCCATCTTTGTCGAGGTATTTCACATCTCCACCACGGGCAACCGACCATTTGCCTTGACTCTTTAAAATATCCCTGTTTACTGCCGACTGGTCTATTTTGCTAGTCCATTCCGTAGCTTCCTCATCCGACTGGAATAATCCACCGGTTCTGTATCCCCAGATTTCACCGATTTTCTTTCCTACATAATAATCTGTCAGGATATTCGTATCGTTTCCCTGATATTTGGTAATCTCAGAGGTAGCGTCACCCAAGGAACCGAATACCTCATAACTCAGTGACTTTCCGGCCAGTTTGAAATTGTCGCGCCAGGTTACGGTTAGTTCATATCCTTTTGTCTTCATTTCTCCGGCGTTTTGCCTGGGAGGATTTGCACCGTAAACAGCAGGGAGCGTAACACCGTCAACGAACATGTCAGACGTTTTCCGGATAAAGTAGTCTCCGCTAAAATTCAGTCTGTTATCCAGTACACTGATATCTATGCCCATATTGAGAGTACCTACCTTTTCCCAGGTGTAGTCACCTGCTACGGGAGCAGGGGTGGTCAGATAATAAGCCAGTGAATTACCTATAATATAAGAGGATTGTTTTTGGGTAATTGTGGAATAGGGATACATGCTTACTCCCAACTGGTTTCCAAGTACACCGTATGAGGCTCTTACTTTCAGGTTATCAAAGATATTCAATCCTTTCATGAATTGCTCTTCACTGATTCTCCATCCGGCAGATACGGAAGGGAAGAAACCATATCTGTTTCCTGATAGGAATCTGGAAGAACCGTCATATCTTCCGTTCACTTCCAGCAGATAGCGTTCCTTATAATTATAATTGGCTCTGAAGAAAAGGCCGAATAGTTCATAGGCAGATGCACCGCCCGTGGCTTTGAGATCTGACGCACCGGTTCCAGTTGCCAGATTCAGGTCATTCAATGTCTCGGATAATACATCTGTACGATAGCCGAGCAAGTCGTGGTTCTGTTGTTTCTCATAGTTCATACCTACTGTTGCCGATACGTTATGCACTTTCGCGAAAGTGTTGCCGTAGGTAGCGTATGCATTGAATACATGAGAAGGATTGTAGGACATTGATTTTTGTATATAGTCTTTTTTATGTGTGGAAGTGGTGCTTAATTGTGTTTCGTTGGCATATCCGTTTGAGATAGATACCACCCCCTGGCGTTTCCAGTTGTCATCCATGGTGAAACCGAATGTATAATCGGCATTTACGGATAAATTCTTGATGGGGGTAACTTCGACAGAGAATGTATTCCGGAAACGTCTTTTTCCTACATTACCTTTGGATACGCCACCGTAGATATCCGCAACACGCCCTTCGTTGATGACTTTTCCGTTTTTCATCAGACCGGTATAGTTGCCGTCCGGGCCGATGGGTACGTAGTAAGGTGCACAGTTTATCATGGTTCTGGCAAAAGCTGCATTGGCTGCATTTTCACCGGGATACGTGTGGGAACTGTCAAAGTAGTTTGTCTGGTTTCCGATTTTCAGCCATGATTTTATTTCAGCACTGAATTTGGAAGTTAATGTGTATTGTGTGTATTTTTCGTCTACCCGTTTCATCATACCATCCTTCGTGTAAAAGTTTGCGGATACGTAATATTGGATTTTATCAGTACCGCCCGAGATGCTTACATTATGGGATTGCGATGGCATTCTTTCTTTATACATCCAGTTCCACCAGTCGAAGTTGGCGTAGTAGTTGTACTTCTGCCTGCCGTCGCTTTCTGTGGTTGTGACTACCCAGGGGCGATCCGGGTTCTCGGTCGTATCATACCGGCGGGCTTCCAATTCTTTGTAATCTTCTTCCGTATATCCGGTGGCAGCTCCCATGAAGCCTTTTTGTCCCATGTAAGAGGTATCATAAATATAAGCATGGTCATAGCCGGAAGTGACAAAGTCGGTAGAAACTGTCGGCTTCGACCAGGAGAAATAACCGTCATAAGATACTTTGGCTTTCCCGGACTTAGCTTTCTTTGTGGTGACCAAGACTACACCGAATGCGGCACGTGCACCATAGATGGCAGCCGAAGAAGCATCCTTGAGGACGGAAATAGACTCTATGTCATTTGGATTCAACTGGTCTATACTGCCGGGGATACCGTCCACCAGAATAAGGGGGGAGCTTGAATTCACAGAACCCATTCCACGGATTGAGATTGTTCCGCCTGCTCCGGGGCTTCCGGTATTTACCTGGATGTTAACGTTGGGCATAGCTCCCTGTAACATTTGTGTGACGGAAGAGGTGGAACGGTTTTCCAGCACTTCGGCTGTAACCTGACTGACAGAACCTGTCAGGTTGACCTTTTTCTGGGTACCGTATCCGACAACGACCACCTCATCCAACAATTGATTGTCGTCGTGCAAAGTTACATTGATAACTTTCTGGTTAGCTGGTACTGTTACCGATTTGAATCCGACAAAGCTGAATTCAATGGTAGCGTTCGGATCTGCTTTCACTTGATAGTGACCATTGAGGTCTGTAACGGTGCCGGTAGTTGTTTTTCCATGTTTAACGATGACGGAAACTCCGAGCAGGGCCTCGCCATTACCATCTCTGACGGTACCTGATACCGTATTTTGAGCATACATATTCATTGAGAAGATGAATAGGCAGCTTAGTAACAGTATAAGCTTATGACTTATACTGCCAGTTGCTGACAGAAGATTTCTACCTGATAGAATGAATCGTCGGTTCGAGTAGGTTTTCATGTTCATTAAATTTAAAAGTTGAGCGATAAGGTAATTCGTTTTTTAGGATGAAGTGGTTTACTTCTTCGAGAGTAGGGATAGATAGTTGCGCTCCCGAGCGGGTGACGGCAATTGCCGCTGCCGCATTGGCAAACTTGAGAGTTTCCATGTCTATCTCTTTTTGAGCACACATTACAGCCAGAGCGCCACAGAATGTGTCACCGGCTGCAATTGTGTCAATGGCATTCACTTTGTAACTGGGAAGCCGGGCGCTTGTATAAGCGTTTTTCATATACACGCCATGGCTTCCCAGTGTTATCACAACATTTTGCGCACCTGCGGCAATTAATGCTCCGGCAATTTCTTCCAGATTGTTTCCTGTATGTCTGATACCTGACACAAAAGCTGCTTCTACTTCATTGACTACCAAAATATCAATAGCTTTCATCAGTTCTGCATCGATCAGGCAGGCAGGTGCGGGGTTAAACAACACCTTTTTACCTTTTTGCTGTGCTAACAGGGCAATACTCTTAATTGTATTGTAAGGAATTTCGGCTTGCATAACTACTATTTCCGTCTCGTCAATTACTTTGGAAAAGCGATTGATAGAGTCGGGAGATAGAGAGTAGTTTGCTCCCGGGGCTACGGCTATACAATTTTCTCCGCTATCCGCCACGAAAATAAGTGCGGTTCCTGTCGGGTGTTGGGTATCATTGATTATGTAATCCGTAGTGATTCCCTCTTTTTCAAAATTTTTTCTGAGTATGTCGGCATACATGTCATTCCCTAATGAAGTGACAAAAGTGACGGAACCACCCAACCGTGCTGCAGCTACGGCCTGGTTCGCCCCCTTTCCACCAAGGGATTGCATAAAAGAGGCATCGCCGACAGTCTCGCCGGGTGCCGGTAGATGGTTGACTTGGGCAACCATGTCGATGTTTGAGCTTCCAATAACTACTACTTTCATTGTGAATCAGATTTATATTTAACCTAGGTCTTTTTTGTTTTTTATAAAGTGACTTCCATTTTATAAGGGATGGCACTCTGTGCGCCGATACGGGTAACGGCAATCGCTGCCGCTGCATTGGCAAATTCTACCGCTTCCGTCAGTGAATGTTTTCCGGATAGGTAAACACTGAATGCGCCACAGAATACGTCTCCGGCTCCGGTAGTATCGACTGTCTCCACTTGTTTGGCGGGAATCATGACGTATTTGTCTTTCTCCTTCACGTAAGCACCGTCTTTTCCTAATGTAATGACAACGTTCTCTATACCTTTATCTCCGATTGTTTTAGCGGCACGGTGAGCGCTTTCCATATCCATAACTTTAATTCCGGACAGCATTTCGGCTTCAATCCGGTTAGGAAGTATAGTGTGAACATTTTTTAGGAACGTATCACTCAAGGTAGATGCGGGCGCAGGATTGAGTATTACCTTTTTGCCATATTTATTGGCGATAGTGGCTGCATATTCTGCAGTTTCTATCGGAACTTCAAGTTGCATAAGGATAATATCAGCTTCCTTGATTTTTTCTTCAGCTTTGTTGATATCTTCTTCGGAAAGTGAACGGCTGGCTCCCGGTGCGACGATTATACTGTTTTCTCCGAAAGAATCAACGGAAATGAGTGCTACTCCTGACGGATTTTTTTGGTCAGTGAAGATAAATTCGGTATTAATCTTTTCCGACTTATATATTTCCAGTGCCTGTAATCCGAACAGGTCATATCCGATTTTGGAGATGAAAGTAACCTCGGCTCCCAACCGGGATGCTGCGATAGCTTGGTTGGCTCCTTTACCACCAGGATTCATATAGAATGTTCCGCCTAGTACGGTTTCTCCCGGCACTGGTAGCCGATTGGCTTTTACAACCATGTCAGTGTTGCAACTTCCAATCACTACTACTTTGGGTTTATGAATAGATACAGTTTCCATGGTATTAAAAATTAAGACGATACAAATGAAAGAAATAATAGTGTATAGTTTTCGACATTAATAATTGATTTATATAATTTCAAAAAGGATATAAAATGATAAATCTCTCTTGATAATATGGAGAAATAAGGTAAATATATAAAGTGCATTTATATAATTACAAAGAGAAAAAAAGAGTTTTGGAAGTGCTTTTTTGTGATGAAAAAAGAGGGCGTCAATCTTTTGTTTTAAAGTTCTTTAGCAATCATACGCCATCCCAGCACCTCGGAAAGTTTTTCTTTCCGGATTTTCGACTCCATCCATGCAGTGAAATCGAAGATGCGTAAAAGCTGGTTTTCGTATTTATCATTATATAATTCCTGAACTTCCGGAGATAACTTTCCCCAAAATGCTTCCCGGTCTTTGCGCAGGATAGGGAGGTTCCTTTTATTTAGAAACCATAGAATAATCCGTTCTGTCTTGAATGTCTGCTCTTTCGGTGAAGACAGACTGCGCGTAATGGAGCGTGATTCGTGCTTTATCAGTTCAAATTCCTGTGTTTCATAGTATGCTATAAGACGAACCAGGCGAATCGTCCTCATTAGCGGCAAGTATTTGATATTATGATCTATAATGGCGTTGCTTATATATTTCTTCGCTGCCTTGTAGTTCTGATTGCCGATGTGTATAAGAGTTGTGTAGAGTAATAGCTCGCTTTTGCGTATAGGACTCAGCCATGCTTCTTTGTCGTATAGTAACTCCTGATAATGATTCATGAGCTCTGTGCAACTGGAAAAATCACCTTTATCCAAATACGGGAACAGCTCGTATTGAAAGAGCAGGCAGGTGGCGTTCACTTTAAACTCCAGTGAAGAGTCCGCTACGATTAGTTTCTTTAATTTCTCCAGGAAATACGGCATTTCGTTGTAGTTGCCCACTGAACGTAAACTGCCGAGCACCCCTTCGAGCACTGACAAATAATAAATAGGTGGATTCGACCAGAACTGTTGGTTCTGCTCAAACAAAGAATTCAGCTCTTTGTATGAGTTCAGGGCGGCTCTGTAATCTCCCGCTCCCATTAAATAGTTTGCCTGAAAAAGTTTATGATTTCGTGTCAATTCAAAATTCCCTTCCGCGTCTGAAGAAGCGGCTATATACAGTTCGTTGACCATAAGGTCGTTCATATCTTGTTTTTGCTTCGCAGTACGTATGGCTCCGATATGAGAAAGACGGTATTTCAATAAATTGTGCAGAGAAGATTGCTCCGTTATCTTCCGAATTTTCTTTAAAGATTCATTTTGGATAAAATGTTTGTGAAACAGTTCCTGCTCTGTCATATTGGGGAAATTCAGCCGTAGCAGATATTCCAGTTCCTGTTTCTGTGCAATTGTCAGAATCTCATTGTTTTCGTAGAATTGCGCCTGCTTTATTGTGTTGGACAGTATCTCGAAACACTCTTCAAACAGGGAACGCTCATATAGCATACGGGCTTTGCACAGGTCGTTCAACAAATCATAGTAGATATCTTTCTTCTTTCTTAATGTGAGTAATGTATCTACCAGTTTCTCATATAAGTATTGAATGGACACTTCAAAAGAACCTTTCGGCCTGCGCTTATAAAACTCTTCTTTCACCGCATTTCCGTCAGGCTGCTTACTCTTCGTGATAATATCGTAAATCACCAGATAATCCTTCTCCTCCTTGTCTTTGACGACCTGCAAGGAGAAGTGTTTCTTTTCTGATTTCGATAGTGAGTATATCAGGGAAATAACGGAGTCGACTCTTTTCATGAAGCCCTTTCGATTAGTATTTATGCTGCAATATTCGGGAATTTTTGTGAAATAAGCAAATCTTAGGTATATTAAAAAATCCGGCTTGAGTACTCCCAAACCGGATTCTTTTAAATATTAATAAACAAGAGAATGTTTATGCTGCCGGGTCTGGCGTTTCACCGCCATTTTCACCGCCACCTTCATTTCCGCCGCCACTAGGCGGAGTAGAAGCCTCACTATCCGGTAGCTCCAGTTTTTGAATACTGACAGTTTTTATCATCCCTTTCAATAGACTGCCCGGAGTGAAAATGATTTTACGGTTCTTCAACGTTTCCGTGGTTACTCCTTTTGCGTTATTTTGGCTTTTACATCCAAAGGAAGGGCGGAAAGTACCAAATTCTCCAAGGCTGACAGATGCCCCGATTTCCATGTATGTTTTCAGGGAATCAATCAATCCGTCGAGCACAGACTTTACTGTACCGCGTGGAACGAACCCGACTTTGGTTACCTGGTCGCATAACATTTTAAAATCCACAGTAACCACATTAAATGGACGTGCTACATATTTTTCGGCTTTATTCTCATCAAAGCCAAAGGTTGTTTTCTTGACTACATATTTCAGTGCCATAATCTTTAATAGTTTTAATCGTTAGTAATTCTAGTTCTTATTTTGTGATCACGATGCAAAGATAGGGTAACTGAATTTACCAGGCAAGTAATTTTGAAGAAGTGCGTGAATAAAATCGTGAATATTGGTGTAATGAATTGAACTATACGTATTTATCCGTTCTCTTATACTTACATCACTATGTTTCCTTATGTTAATTCGTGATTTTATGCTTCTCCATATACTCTTTAGGACTCTGCCCGAATCTCTTTTTGAAATCATCGCTGAAATAGCGTCGTTCCGAATAACCTACCATATAAGCGATTTCGGTGATATTCAGTTGGTTTTGGACAAGCAGTTGTGCGGCTCTTTTCAATCGGAAGTCCTTCACGAATCCGATAACTGTCATGCCCGTAAGCGCTTTTATCTTTTTATACAGGTTGGAATGGCTCATTGCCATCGTACCTGCCATTTGGGCGATATTTAGTTCCGGTTCTTCAATATGTTCCTCGATATAGCTGACTAACTTGGAAAGAAAGATACTGTCCTGTGACGTCAGGCTTATCTCCTGCGGATTGATAATCGCTTCCTTACTAATTTGTTCCCTGATTCTTTTCCTGTTTTGCAATAAGTTGTTGACTCTGGTCAACAGGATACGTTCGTTGAATGGCTTGGTCAGATATTCATCGGCTCCGGTTTCAAATCCCTCGATAATAGAATTGACCAAGGTTCTGGCAGTTAACAGAATAACAGGAATATGACTGATTCTCATATCACTTTTTAGTTTTCGGCAAAAAGTAATGCCGTCCATGACGGGCATCATAATGTCACTTATAATAATGTCGGGAACAAGCTCCAATGCCCTTTCGAAACCTTCCTGCCCGTTTGAAGCCTCGTATATCGAATATTGTGGCGATAGCAGGTCTGTCAGATAAGTTCTGATGTCGGGATTGTCTTCAATCAGTAATACGGAGAACTCCTTTACTTCCTGTTCCGGTAGGCGGTCGGGAGATACCTTTACCTCGTCATCCGTGAAATACTCCGACAGAATACCGGCTTTTGAAGGAGATGATATAAACTCAGCGTTTTTTAAATGTTTTTTTCCCGGTTGGAGATGAATGGTAAATTCAGAACCTTTTCCTCTGGTACTTTTCACCTGGATATTACCGCCATGTAACAGTACGATTTCACGTGTAATGGCTAATCCTACGCCGAAACCGTTACCTTCAGCCTGCTTGTCCACCTGGTAGAAACGATTGAAGATATGGCTGATTTCTTCGGCTTCGATTCCTTCCCCTGTGTCGGCGACTGAAACTGTCGCTTCCCCGGCATCGGTATAATTGACTCTCACTGAAATTTCCCCTTTTTCGGGAGTGTATTTGAACGCGTTGGAGATGAGGTTGCAAACGGCTCTCTCAAATTGCACTTTATCTATCCAGACGCTGATTTCCGGTTGTGAATATTCGAATTTATACGCTATATGCTTGTTGATGGCAAACTGGGTATAACTGATGTAGATTTCTTGCACAAACTCAACCAGATTTTCCCTGGATACCCGAAGGGTGACGTTTCCCGTTTCCAGTTTTCTGAAATTCAGTAATTCTCCGGTGAGGTTCAGCAGGCGGTTGGTATTGGTTCTTATCAGTTTCAGGTATTTCTGTTCGGCTGCATCCATGTTTTCCCTATTGAAGAGTTTGTTGATAGAGCCTGCAATCAAAGTGAGCGGCGTACGGATGTCATGTGAGATATTCGTAAAAAAATGCTGTTTCAGTTCGTAGATATGTTCTTCCTGTTCACGCTTGAATTTCTCAAGTTTCAATTCATTTTTGATTTCCGACCATTTTAAGGTATATCTGCGGAATAGATACAGGGTGATTATGATAAGAGATAAATAGATAAGGTAAGCCCACCAAGTAAGCCAGAAGGGTGGAAGCACCTGAATTTCAATTTGTGCGGGTGTTGCCTGCTGATAAGAAGGCTCACCGGCGGGACGTACCATAAAGGTATATTTGCCGGCCGGAAGATTAGTGAAAGTAACTGTATTCTGAGTACCTACACTTTGCCAGTCCTCATCCCTGCCGGCCAACTTGAACTCATAGTTTATATTCCTGGAGAAAGAATAGTCCAAAGCGGCATATTCTATGGAAAATACGGTCTGGTTATGTTTGAGAACTATTTTCTTCTCAAAACATATCTGTTGTTTCAGCACACTTCGGGCATTTATGGCTACAGACTTGCTGAACAGTTTGAAGTCGGTGAGACACATTGTGGGAACGGGCGTCTCAAATTGTATTTGGGAAGGATAAAACGCCACTACCCGTTCGTTACTGCCGAAGTACAGCTTCCCGTCTTCATCTTTAAAAGCGGATTTGAGACAAAAATTGTCATAAAGACCGGGGATAAAACTCACCTTATTATCATCCTTTTGAATACGCATGATTCCTTTCTGAGTGCCTGCCCAGATGTTCCCGTCTTTGTCTTTCAGCAGGCTTACGGTGTTACGGCGTTGCATATCAGCCCCATTCATCGGAATCGTTTCAAATTCTGAGGTCTTGGGATTGAAGCGGACAGGGCCTTCTTTCGTAGCCAGCCATAGACAGTTGTCGTCTCCACGCAGCAAGGCGAAAATGTAGTTACTGGCTAGTCCGGGATAATCTTCAACTTTGTAATTCTTGAATTTCTTGGTGACCGGATTATACATTGACAGCCCGTCACCATACGTTGCCAGCCATAAGCATCCGTCGCTATCAGGACTTAATGCCAGCACATTATCCCCGCCGAGTGATGCCGGATTTCCCGGTTCGTGCTTATATGGCCAACTCATCTGAACCTTGGTGTCGAAATAGACAAGCCCGCCGCCCCAGGTGGCTATCCATAAGTCGCCGGAAGGCAAGACAAGAATGTCCTGAACGTTGTTGTGGAAAACGAAATGACGGGGAATGGACTTTTCTGTTTCATCGCGGGTATTTTGTATTTCCGGATAGAAACGGTGCAGCCCCTGGGCATAAATGGCTATCCAGAGACTTCCGTCATTGGCAGGTTTGATACATTGGATGAAATCGCCTACATATCCGTTGTTGGTCGCTTTACAGAAAAAACGGGAAATCTCGTAAGAAGCCTTCTCATGCTGAGGTCTTAATAGAGTCAGCCCTTCTCCGTCAGTCCCTATCCAAAGTCCGTGCTTGTCGTGAAAAACAGAAAGGACAGGTATCTTATATTCCCCTTTGCCGTCGCTATAATACTGTTCGATATTTGTAGTTTCCTTTTTTATCAGGTTGATACCTTTTTTCGCGCTGCCTATCCAAAGATTGGATTGCCGGTCCTCGAAAAACACATTAATCGTATTTGAGGAAAGAGAATTGTGTACGTTATGGTTGTTCTGGAAGTTTTTAATTGCGAGCGGCTGTCCGGACTTTCTTGTGATGTGCAATATGCCTAGCCCGTCGGTGCCTATCCACAGGTTGTTGAGTTTGTCCTGCCAGATGCATCTGACGATGAGCAGGTCGTCATACGGAGTGCCTGCCAGATAGTTTGAAATTCTATTTTGTTGGAAATCGAAATATTTCAGTCCCTGTCCGTTGGTTCCGACAAGTAAGTTCCCTTTTTCGTCCGTAAATAATGTATTGATATAATCGGTATTGTCCTTTAATCCGTCGAATGGCTTTGTATCGAAATGCGTGAACTCACCCGATTTCTTATCGAAAAGATAAAGCCCCGAGCCGAATGTGCCAATCCAGATCCGGTCGGCAGGTGCTTCGAGCATGGCCCTGATATCATTCTTGTTTGATGAATCGGATTTGTCCTCTTTCAGTTGGTAATGTCCGGACTTACCGGATGCATCATACGAGTAAAGCCCCTTTTCGGTGGCAATCCACATAATCCCGTCCTTATCTTCATACAGTGCGTGGATTTCCATGTAGTGATTGCTTCTACCGGGAGAGGAGTCCAGGGATATGGGCTGGAAGGTATCGTTGAGAGGATTGTAGAGGAAAAGACCGTCGCCGTTAGTCCCTACCCAAAGACGGTTCCGGCTGTCAATGTTCAGAACGGAAATATCGTTTCCTATTTGATAAGGTTGGTGTTGGGAGTAGACTTTGAAGTTAGTTCCGTCATACCTGTTTAATCCGTGCTTGGTTCCCACCCAGATAAATCCGATGCTGTCCTGGGCAATGCAGGTGACACTGCTGTGCGAAAGACCGTTCTCGACACCTATGTTTAGAAACTCGGTATGCCGGAGTTGCGCTTGGGCGTTTGTCAGTGTAAGGAAGAACAGGAGCAGGATTCCTGTAAACAGTGTGTTGTTTTTCATAAGAATCATCTATTATCGGATTTTCTTTTTAAGGAATGATGATAGCAAAACTACAATATTTTTTCAGAACTTCCTGTTTTTATTTGCTCGAATATCCACCGAAATCCCTTGTTTACGAATTTACAGCACCTATTTTACGAATTTGTATCCCCTTTATAGCCCACTATTGCCGTATTTTGCGAATCGAAATCACACAACGGCGGTCATTTTCTTAGTTAACTGAATAATAATTAAAAATCAAAATGCTTATGAGAAAATTGGTTTACAAAAAAATCCTTTATTTTTTGTTACTTGCAGCTTCTTTGTTGCAGTACGGCTGTAAAGAGGAAGAGCAGAACATTGCGCTCGAAAGTTTTACGTTAAATACGTCGGATATATTGATAGGTATTGATGAAATACAGTCTGTTGTAGCTGTTGCGTCTCCAGACGATATGACGGATAAGCTGAGATGGGAATCGGCTAATCCTGAGATAGCGCAGGTGCAATCCAATGAACAGGGATTGGTATCGGGCATTATCGGGCTGAAGGTGGGAACCACTACCGTAACCGCCTCTACTGCGGACGGAAAAGTGAAACAGTCGCTTCCGGTCAGGGTGATTGTGAAAGTGACGGGAATAAGGTTGTCGCCTGAGGTTCCCATAGCTCCGGGGAAAATACGGTATGATGTTCTTTTCACACCGGCGGACGCGTCTATTCAGGATTTGACCTGGACTTCGAGCGACCCCGAAGTAGCCAGTGTCGATAATGGCGTGGTGACAGCGCTCTCGCGAGGTTCTTCCATCATAACAGCCACTACGGTGGAAGGTGGACGAAGCGCGTCCGTCGAAGTATTTGTAAGCGGCAATCCGCCGGTGTTCGGCAAAGAATATTGTACGATAACAGGTTATGGCGACTATTGCCCGGATGAAGTACGCACCGAGGGAGCTGCGCAAAATCTGTCACACGTGAATACTGCCGTACCGACTAATAATTATAAGTACTATCCCGAAGACCGCCTTGTCGTGAAGAGAGGCAGTGACTTTACCCTTCATCTGGTACAATCGAACAACTGGTCATGCAGTGCTGTGTGGATAGACTGGAACGGTGACAGGAATTTCACGAATGACGGAGAACGTATTGCAGTGTTCGGCGAGTTTGAAGGAACAAACGATGGGCCGTATAGCATATCCGTGCATGTTCCGGCAGATGCATCACTTGGTGTGGTACGTATGCGTGCGGCTACTGTGGACTCATGGGGTGTCGACCTTTCTGTTTTCGAACCGTGCGGCAGCGTGAGATTTGGTACCGTCAAGGACTTTGACGTGGAGATTACGGACTAAACTAATAATCGGATAATATGAAAGATATGAAGAAAATAGTATTATTAATCATGCTTGGGCTGATTGTTTCTTTTTCGGCCTTTGCACAGCAGACATTAAAAGGTACGATACGGTCGAAAGCCGATAAGCAGCCGCTTCCGGGGGTATCTGTTGCAATAAAAGGGACGCTGACAGGCGGAATCACCGATTTGGACGGTAACTTCTCTATCCATGTGAAGTCCGGAGATATACTTGTAGCCAGCTTTATAGGCTATAAGACACAGGAGATACCGGTGGGTAGCCGGACGAATATGGATATTTTGCTGGAAGAAGATGTCGCTTTGCTGGATGAGGTGGTCGTTGTGGGCTATGGTATCCAGAAAAAAAGTGATATTACCGGTTCGGTAAGTTCCGTCAAATCGGAAAACATACGGAACGCAGCCTTCACGCGTACCGATGAGGCGCTTCAGGGGCAAATAGCCGGAGTGCAGGTAGTCAATAATGATGCCTCTCCCAATTCCAGTATCTCCATCCGGATTCGTGGGGTAAATTCAATCAATGCCGCAAGTGACCCGCTGGTTATCATCGATGGAATGCAGGGCGGCTCGATGTCGAACGTGCACCCCAATGATATCGAGTCTATTGAGATTCTGAAAGATGCCTCAGCCACTGCCATTTATGGCTCGCGGGGAGCTGGTGGGGTTATTCTGATTACGACTAAAAAGGGCGGCAGCCAAAAGCCGGTTATCACTTACAATGTATTCGGCGCCCTTCAGCAAGTACGCAAAAAGCTGGATATAATGAACGCTTCGGAATATGCGCAATATATTAATACGAACAGGGAAGCGAGAAAACTGCCTGCCGTATTTGACGACGTGTCTGTTTTTGAAAATAACAGCACCGACTGGCAGGATGAGATATTCAGAACCGGGATGACGCAGAATCATCATCTTAGTATCAGCGGGAAGTCGGGGATTATCTCTTATAATATTGCGGGAGATTACCTGGGAGCCAAGGGAATTGTCATCAACTCGAAATTCCAGAAAATGTCGCTGCGCTCGAATCTCTCTATCGACCTGAACAAAAGAATCAAACTGAACCTGAATACTTTCTTTTCTTCGTCTAAAGATAATCCGACGGTTCAGAATGCGCGGGATGCTTACGGAAGCCCTATCTATGCCGCTCTGAACTTTGCGCCGACAAGACCCGTGTATGAGAGTGACGGCACTTATTCGCAGCCGGGAGGTGGTTACGGCTCGAATACGGAATATAATCCGGTGGCGCTTGCCAATGAACAGACGAATGTATATCGCCAGAAAATGAATATCATTAATCCTGAAATCGTCGTCCAGTTATTCAAAGACCTCAAATTCCAGTCGTCCGTCTCCTGGCAGATGACAGACGGGGAGAGTGACTGGTATTACACCGAAAAAGTGATTAATGGAGACGAATCGACACGCACAGCCAGCATAAGTAATGATAAGTGGATGCAATTCCAGAATACGAATATGCTGACCTACGACCATACCTTTGCAGGCAAACACCATCTGATTGCCACTGCGGTTCTGGAACAGCAATTATCTAAATCGACTTCCAGCTATGCTTCTTCCAAAGGCTTCTTCACGAACGAGAAATTATATAATAACCTGGGACTCGGAAATGAAACCATTCAGCCCGGTTCTTACAGGGCCGACCAGACGCTCTTATCCTATATGGGACGAATCAGTTATACGTATTCCGACCGTTACTCGGCTACGGTGACAATGCGTGCAGACGGTTCGTCGGTATTTGCGAAGAACAATAAATGGGGGTATTTCCCTTCCGCCGGACTGGCATGGAATATTTCAAACGAGGAATTCTTGAAAAATGTCTCCGTCATAGATAATCTGAAGTTGAGATTGAGTTACGGAGTGGTCGGCAATCAGGCTATTTCCCCTTATCAGTCATTGGACTTGTTGGTGACAGGTTCTAAAGCGGCTTATGCATTTGACGGTGAGAAACTTCACCAAGGCGTTTCATTGTCTACTTTGGCGGGAAATCCGAATTTGAAATGGGAAACTACCAAACAGTGGAATGCAGGTATCGACCTTTCCTTATTTAAGGGCAGGCTCAACCTCACTGCCGATGCCTACCGGAAGATAACTTCGGACTTGTTGTTTGAAAAACAACTGAAAATGGCTTCCGGACAAGCCACTCAACTGGTGAACGCCGGAAAATCCGCAATCAGGGAATAGAGTTGGTTGTGGGCGGAACACCTGTACGGACGAAGAACTTCGAGTGGACTACCAACCTGACTTATGCCGCCAACCGTAGTGAAGTGCTGGCACTCAATGAAGGAGTGGACGAAATGATTCTTGGAGGAGCCGGTATGCCCGGATTCTCGGATGCAGTCCGCTTGGAAGTGGGGCAGCCTATCGGTCTGGTAAAAGGTTTCAGGTATGACGGAGTATGGAAAAGCGATGAGAAGATTCTGGCAGGTGCGTATGGAGTCACTCCCGGCTCTCCGAAATATTTCGACAAGGATAATAACGGAGTGATAGATAGTGAGGATATGGTGACAATTGCTAAAACACTGCCGGACTTCACGTATAGCTGGAGTAATAGCTTCCGTTATAAAGACCTGTTCCTGAATGTACTGATTGTCGGGGTGCAGGGAAATGATATCGTGAACCTTGGAAAGTTTATGTTGGAGGGAGGCGCGGACGGAGTCGGCAGAAACCTTCTGAACCGCTGGACGCCTGAAAATGAAAATACGAACGTTGCGGGGCACGATGTACTTGGAAATCAGCGGAACTCCAGCCAGTGGGTAGAGAACGGATCGTATCTCCGGGTGAAAAACATCACTTTCGGCTATAATCTACCTTCCAAATTCCTGAAGAAATTCAAGATAAACGCAGTGAAAGTATATGTGACCGGGACGAACCTGTTGACTTTCACCAGCTATTCGGGATTTGACCCCGAAGCCAATAATGCTTCCAGCATTGCTTCCGGCAATAACTCGGGACCGTTTACCGGATTTGACATGGCTTCCTATCCTTCGCAGAAACAGTATGCAATCGGTCTGGATATTACTTTCTGATAGTGTTGGCAAAAAGAATTAAAGAATGATAATCAAAAAGATATACATTATGAAACTTATAAAAAACATTGCACGACTTTCCCTGTTGTGCCTGACAATGCCCTTGATCGTTTCGTGCGTGGATTTGGACGAGAATCCGCCGTCAGACTTGTCGCCACAAAACTTTTATACCTCGGAAAGCGAGTATAACGCCGCCTTGACGGGTATTATCAAAGCCCTTTACTCCGACTGGTCGGGATTTGATTATGGATATGACCTCATCCTGGCGTCCGGGGCAGAGGATATTCGTTCCGACGCAGACCTGTTTAAAAATTTCGACCGGTTGGTTCCCAACGACCGTGAACTTGTCATTCACGATTTCTGGATGAAATGCTATCAGGCGGTTTCCAATGCCAATACGTTGATTAGCAAACTTCAGAATGCCAGAGACGTTCCGGCGGAAAAACTGGATGCGCTTGAAGGACAGGCAAGGTTCCTGCGTGCTTTCACCTATTTTTATCTGGTTCGCTTTTTCGGTTCTGTGCAGGTGACGACTTATGAGAATCAGAATAATATTGAAACCGTAAGACAGTCGAGTGTAGCCGAAGTGTATGACGCCATTCTTGAAGACCTGTCGATAGCTGAAGTCAAACTGCCTCTTTCATTTGCGGAAAAAGGCAGACCGACAAGGGGAGCGGCAAAGACTCTAATGGCTAAAGTGTATTTGACCATGACCGGCTGGCCATTGAATGATAAGTCTTATTACGTGTTGGCCAGAGACAAGGCTGCGGAAGTGATGGATGAAAAGTATGGATATGACCTGGAAGAAGATTTCGCCGATTTGTGGAAACAGGCTAATAAGCTGAAGTCAAAAGAGTTTATTTTCACTTTCTACGGTTCGGTTGCAGAAGACGGAGTGGCTGGAAGCCACATGGATTTGGCTACAAGATACTTTGGTAACGGCGAAGGCGGATGGGGAGACTATTTCAGTGAAACCCGCTTCTTCGACGCTTTTCCCGAAGGTCCCCGAAAAGATGCCACTTTCACTTCCGTATTTGCCGACGGTACGACTTTTACGGAAGCGGGTGTCGAACCTTTTATAGCCAAATATCGTGACGGTGGTCGCCGGGTGAGTACTTCCAGTGAAGGTTTCCGTCCGATGTTGCGTTTCGCCGATGTTTTGTTGATTTATGCGGAAGCGGCTAACTATGTGAATAATGGTCCGGATCAGGCAGCGTTGGATGCATTCGACAGGGTATATAGCCGGGGACGGGGTGAAAGTTCCCCATATACACTCCGGACATCCCAAAATGAATTTGACAGGGCAGTCCTGGAGGAAAGGGCATGGGAGTTTGCTTGCGAAGGGGACAGGTGGCATGACCTTGTCAGAAGAGAAATGGTAGTCACGGCCAATGCGGAACGCTTGCCGAATGTGAAAGAAACTGCCCGGTTGCTGCCCAAACCGGGTACGGAAATAATCCCGGGTATTCTCGACCAGAATGAGTATTAATCAAAGTTATTGAATAGATGAAAAATAGTATTAGTTTAAGTATATATGCGCTTTGTATGTCCGCTGCTCTATGTGGCTGCGGACAGGCGCAGTCAGGAGGAACAGTCCGTAATCAGGTAATGGACCCTGTCACCGAAATTCCCGAATGGTTGAAAGTGACGGTGGAGTCGGCCTTGCCCTCGGATTCATTGAATGTATGGATACCTACCGGGGAGCTTGCGACATCGTCATTGATACGGGTTCCCAGATTTCCTGCGCCCAAGCATGAGAATGACAAGCAGCCTTCGCCGTTTGATATCCTGCCTGTTGATTTTTCAGCCATTCATTCAATTACGGGCGTGCGTAACGAGCAGCAGTCTTTTCAACTCTCGGTTGCGGCGGTTCACGAACTCACCGGACTTTCTGTCAGGGTGGAAGATTTAATTTCGGAAAAGGGGGATACGCTGGATGCCGGTTGTGTGAAAGTCAGGTATGTCCGTTATGTACCTGTGGAGCGCGCCCGTAGCGAATATACGTGGACTGCCCGTCAGGAAGATGTCTATGGTCAGGAAGTGAGTGGGACAGGGGCGCCGGATGTCGTTGCCGACCCTTTGATGGAATTGTCGGTGGTGGATGTGCCTGCTTACAGGGCGCAGCCTGTCTGGTTCACGGTAGAAATACCGGAATCCGCCATTCCCGATATTTATCGTGGGAAGCTTGTGATCCATACGGATCAGTATCAGGAAGTAGCCCTTAATCTGGCTGTGAATGTGCTGGAACCAGTATTGCCGGCACCCGAAAATTATAGTTTCTTCCTGGATTTGTGGTTCAATCCCAATGCGGTAGCCGTGGAGAAGGGAGTGGAAGCATGGTCCGAAGAACACTGGAAGCTGATAGACCCATATCTGGAAGATTTAGCGTCAAGAGGGGCGAAAACCATCACGACCACTATCGTGCCTTATCCCTGGAAAGTAGACTGGCTGGCGGGCAGCCAGCGTCCGCAGACTTATATGGGCTATCCCGCCATGATTACCTGGCTATTGGACGGTTCGGGAAAATGGAGTTTTGATTATACGGTCTTCGACCGCTTTGTAGAGGCCTGTTTCAAGCATGGGATTGACCGGCGTATTGACGCGTTTTCGTTATCTCCTTTCAATCATAAGACGGATCGTCGCGAGATTGTTTACCGTCATAAGGAGACGAACGCTTCGGATACATTGTATTACGACCAGTTTGCTCCTGAATATAAAGAAGTATGGAAATCTTTCTTGCGCGACTTCGAAACTCATCTGACTTCAAAGGGCTGGCTAAGTAAAACTTATCTGAGCTTTGATGAAAGTCCGCATGAGGTGATCGAGTCGATTTTGGATATAGTGGGTGATAGCGCGCCTGTATTCCTGCAGCAATTTTCAATAGCAGGCAGGAAAGAGGCTTCTTCATTGGCAAAGTCATTTTCGCTGTTCTACTCCTTCTTGCCCGAAGAACTGACTGCGGGTGATGAAATCTCTACCTGGTTGCAGGAAAGGAAAAAAGACCCGAATAAGATTACGAACTTTTATTTGTGCGGCGACCCTGCGCATCCGAATACGTTGACCTATTCTCCTGCTATCGAGGCAAGGATGATACCTTGGCTGGCGGCGCATTACGGACTCGACGGATATCTGCGGTGGGCATATAACAGCTGGTCTGATAAGGAGCCGTACAACAAACCAGTTTTCAATTTTATTCAGGGGGATGATTATTATATTTATCCGGGAGAAAACGGCCCTGTCAGCTCCATTCGTTGGGAATTGCTGAAAGAAGGTATCGAAGACTTTGAATTGCTCAAGATAGTGGACTCGAAACAGAAAAAAGAAGCGATTGACATGGCTGTGAGAAACCGGGACGGACGGCAAAAAGCTGTTACGGATTTTGAGAATGCCAGGAAACTGCTTGTTCAATACTAAAATAACTGAAATGAAACAACATATGATATTAACTGCAATGTTCTGTTTGCTGCTCGCATTTCCGGGCTGCGGTGGTGACGAAAAAGATGCTCCGGACATAGGTGGAGGACAACCGCCTGTGGAAGCGCCTCAAAACATGAAAGGCTCTTTTGAAAGTAAATATAAGCGATATGCGCAGAGAGATAAACATGAGGGTCAGAGTTTTCCTGACAAGATTGTGACTCAATGGCGGGATACGGTCTGGAGAAACGAGCGTGTGCATACCCAACTTATTCTCTGGGCGGAAACGAATATGAAAGGGATAAGCTATCAGGTGAATGACTTGAAGTGCGGTGCACAGACGTTATCTTCTTCAAATATCCGTTTGCGATTCCCTACCTATGTATTGGGGGATACAAAAGCTTTGGATTGCGGTATGCAGACTTCACGCCAGTCGGCATACATTGCCGATGCGCTGTCGGAACAGCAGGTGACTCAAATTTCTTCAACCGACCCGACAAAGGTGTGGGTGACGATTGATGTCCCTAAGAATACCTCGCCCGGCTTATATGAAGGAAGCATTGACGTGAAACAGGAGGAAACAGGAGAAAAACTGTCTTTCAATATTCAGCTTCTTGTGACAGACCACACTTTGCCCGATGTCAAAGACTGGACGTATCACCTGGATATATGGCAGTTCCCTTTTCAGTTGGTTACTTTATGCGGGAAGAACGGCAACGAGGTAGAACCTTTTTCTCCGGCTTACGAATCTCTGATGTCTTCGTTCTATAAGATGCTGGCGGATGCCGGTCAAAAGGCTGTCACGACCTATATCAAAGACGGGGCGTTTTTGGGAGGGCAGACGATGGTCAACTGGAGCTTGAATGAGGATAATACGTGGAGCTTTGACTATGCCAATTTTGACAAGTTCGTGGAATTCATGTTCTCTTTAGGGATTAACAAGCAGATAGACTGTTTTTCTTTAGTAGGTTGGAACAACTCAATAGGGTATTTTGATAGAACGACTTTGAGTTACAAGACCAAAGAACTGCCGATAGGAACGGATGAATATAATGAAGTCTGGACAGCATTTCTCACCTCATTCCGTGCACATCTGACTGCTAAAGGCTGGTTTGATAAAACCGTTTTATTCCTTGATGAAGCGCGTGACGAAGAAACCCGGAAAGTGGTGAATCTTATCAGGCAAAATGGTTCGGATTGGAAAATAGGGCTGGCAGGAAGCCGTATTGCTGCCGATATTGAGGATGAGCTCTATGACTATTGTACGCTTCTGGGGTATGAGAGAGCTTCCACCAATCCGGTTTCAACTTTCTACACCAGTTGTTCGCAAATGTTTCCTAACAATTATGTATCCAAGGAGACATCTTCGGCAGAAATGGTCTGGATGTCATGGTATGCCGCGTCAAAAGGATTGAATGGTTATCTCCGGTGGGCTTTTGATTATTGGCAGAATCCTGACCCCCTGAATATACAGGATGGAACCAATACTGCCGGAGATTTCCATATGATATACCGTACGGATAACACGGCATCAAGCAAGGCGGTAGCCAGTATACGTTTTGAGATGCTTCGCGAAGGTATCCAGGATTATGAGAAAATTAAAATAGTATCTGCTCCGGCTTTGGATGCTGCGCTAAAGAGCGTAGATATAGCCAGTGGCCGGACAGCAGAAAAGACAATACTTAACACACAACATATCCTTAAACAAATCTCAGCAAATTGATGAAAAAATGCATTTGATATTTTGCAGCCGCTAGTGAATAGTGGCTGCAAAATTATTGTATTTTCAGATATACCACTGTCTTGCCACCGCCATATTTCCGGATAATTCCCTCTTCCTGATACTCTTTGAGTAATTCGATAGCCTTGTTCCGGCTGATTCCTGTTAATCTCATGAAATCGGAGCGGGTGATGCAACCTTGTTCGTTTATATGTTGTATCAATCGTGTACGGCATTCATTTTCGGTAAGATTATTATTAGACCGATAAGGTGATTCCATACGTTCCAGTTGTAAAGGCTCCAGACTTTCGCGGAACTTTTTGTTGATACGTAAGTTTACCTTATTTAAATGGATAGAAGGAGAACGGATTTCCTTTTTCTCCATTACCGGACGTTCACATTTCAGTGATAAGGAGAAATGTCCTAGTTCGCCTACTTCTACTGTCCAACCTTGGGAGAGCCAATGTTGCAGTTCATTCGTGACTGCTTGCAGACAGCCTTCTATGGTTGCCTCGCTGAACCCGTTTGCTTTTGATACCATTTCGACAAACTTCTTGGCGTCGATGGTTCCTGAGGGAATGACCCGCGCGTAAAGTGGTTGCTGTTCATCGTGTTTTTGCGGATTTCCGCTTGTGTATAAATCGTAATAGACGCTCATAGCTACATTTGTTCTTTTTTGTTCTATAAATAATTCTTCTTTCTTCATAGACTAATTCGTCCGCCTATAGTCATACGAAAATTCGCCTATAGGTAATCTTGCGTTTGCCTATAGGCGGACGAAAGGTTGCCTATAGCCGGACGGATTAGTTTATGCACTCAAAGTTATTACTTTTTTCGGAGAAAGAAACTGATTGGTGCATCAAACAAGAATATTATTCTTCAATCTTCCAGTCGCCTATGGTTCTTGTTGCACTGTCGAAGTTCACGCCTATCTTTATTATTTTCAAACTCCCTGTCTGATAAGGAATGGCATACCCCTTACTGTTAATCTGTGCCAACGCCTCTTCCGGTGTGCCGTCCACCTTGAATTCAAAGACGTAAATGGCATCTTGCATCTTGACGACTGCATCGGCTCTACCGATAGCTGTGTCTACTTCCACATCTATATATTGTCCCATCAAGCGGAAAAACAGATAGAAGATAGTCTGATAATGTTTCTCTTCTTTATTGTTTAGTTTGTTAGGGATGGAAGCGAAGAAAGATTTCATCCTTTCCAAGCATTCGTTCAATTTCCCGGCACGTAAGTCTTTGATAAACGATATGACATAGAATGTATTTTCGCGTGCAGGCAAATGTACATAGGCAGGCATGAGAGATTCGATAAACCCTTTCCTTACCTCTTTGTTGGGATATCCCAATGTATAGGCTTGAAAATTCGGGTCGTAACCTTTTATGGTGAGATAACCGCTCTGGTAGAGCACCGGAAGCGGGTCGGTAATTCTATTACTGGGGGCGTCAAACTGTTCCGCTGTGGCAGTAGTGGCATCCAAATCGCGTATATCAAAGTCGCTTTCTTGCAGAAGGTCTATCAGGAATGTAGGGGTTCCGGTTGAGAACCAGAAATTCTCATAACTCTTCTGAGTAAATGCATTGATTAAACTAAAAGGATTGTAAATGTCTGCGCAATTCTTACTGAAATGATAACCGTCATATTGTTGTTTTAAATGCGCGCAGGCTTCTTCATATGTTTCGCTGTTAGCCTGTGCTATCTGTTCGATATCAATTTGCATTTGAGAACGCAATTCTTCTTCTGTGATGCCGCAAATCGCACTATATTCATCCCACATACTGATATTTTGCAGATTATTCAGTTCGCTGAAAATACTCATTTGGCTGAATTTACTGATACCCGTTAAGAATAGGAAGCGTAAATATTGCCCTTGACTTTTGAGAGGGCTGAAAAAGTCCCGCATAATATTCCGGATTTCCGATTGAACTTCTTCGTTATTGTTGCTGTCCAGCATCGGTGAATCGTATTCGTCAATCAATATCACAACCCGCTTTCCTGTCTGTTCATAAGCACGGCGGATGACGCCACCGAAGCGAAGACTGAATGTTCCTTCATCTTCAGATTTTCCATAGACTTTTTCCCACAGGGCCAATTGATAATGAAGATATGCACATAAACTGCTGGCAACTACATATTTGCTTATACTGAAATCTATATGCAACACCGGATACACTGTCCATTCCTTTTCCAGAGTTTCCATTGCCAGCCCGGTGAACAATTCTTTCTTTCCCTGAAAATATGCCTCGAGTGTGGATACCAACAGACTTTTTCCAAAACGTCGGGGGCGGCTCAGAAAATAAGTCGTATTGGTATTCGCCAATTTATAAACTAAGGGCGTTTTATCTACATATACGTAATTGTCAGTACGCAACTGTTCGAAATTTTGTATTCCTATCGGGTATCTTCTGAAATTCATTTCCATGATATACGGCTGTTTTGTAAATGAAATATAGACAAAGATAAGCATTAAATGAGAATATGAATATATCAGCCTGTATTTTCTTTTACATGGAATGGATTTATTCAGGAGTTCCCCTTTTTATGAATGATTTTGGGTTTCTTGTCATCACTAACCCGAGCAAGGCAAAAACGACACCCGTTGTGATGATAAGTTGCTGTCCGTTATCTGCCATGCCACCCAATATGGCAATGCCGGCTCCGGAAGCGAAGATACCATAACCGATTACCCGTTTGCTGAAATTATTGCCCGCTTTCTCTGCCGATTCATTTTCTTTGATTTCTTTCAACTTCCGGGCATTGTTCTCCTTATTCCATATTAAGTAAGATTGATACCTTTCCGATTCCTTGTTCTTTGCTTTATAATATACCTCAAAAATAGCCAGGCATAGGATTGGGAAAGTAACTCCGAGAATCATTTCCTCGGCACGATTGAGGGAGAAGCCCATTGACGGAGTGATGAATTTGAATAAACCATTGACAGCCAGACTTAGTAAAGTGGTAGTGATATTAGAGACTGCGGTCTGCCTTTTAGAAAAGAGTGTCCAGACGATGGGCAGATATAAAGGGACACCTGTCAATGCCGCTAGGCTGATAACAACGTTGACGACTCCCCCCATTTTAGGAATGAGCATAGCTATCAATATGCTGAATACCCCGAAGAGAATAGTCGAAATCCTCGCAACGTACATAAGGGTACGGTCGGAACTTTTCGGTCTCAGGTTTCTGAATATATCATTGGTGATGACCCCTGAAGCAATGTTCAACTTTGAATTCAGCGCACTGGTGGTCGCGAAAATCATGCCGCCGATCATTAAGCCCAAAAGTCCGTTGGGAAGTACTTCCTTGCACATCATCAGATATGCGCCTTCTGCTTCAAGCAATGAGAGCGAAGGGTCATATACTCTGTAAACCATTGGCGGGAGCATCCATAACACCGGACTGATTATGTATAAAGCTCCGAACAGGTAACCTACTTTCCGGGAGTCCTTCTGCGTCTTGACACAGGTATATCGCTGTACGTATGCCCAGTTTCCACCCAGGAATATAGTGTTGTAGATACCGAATGCTATCAGGAAGCCGAACGTATATTCATCGTTCAGAAGATTATAGAATGTGTCGGGCACCTGCTCTATCAAGGCAGTGACTCCGTCGATTTTATCGAAAGATAAAGGAACCACGATGATAACCGCCGCTGTTAGGATGACGAACTGAAGTACGTCCGTCGAGATTACTGCCCATAATCCGCCTGCGGACACATACAAAATGCATAGCCCGCCTAATAATAAAATGCAGGTATTTAAAGGCAGTCCGGTGGAAACCTCTAATATTTTGGCTACCGGATAGAGGAAAGAAGCGGTAAGAAACACGGAGATAAACAAGAACAGGTAGGTATATATCTTCTGCGTCGACTTGCCCAGTCTCTTATGTATGTATTCTGCTGCTGTGAGTGCTCCCGTTTTATGCCATTTGGGTGCGATGAGTAACCCTACAATGAAACCGGCAACTGCCATTGTCCATTGGATAGTGATTGACACCCAGCCCATGGAATAAGCAATAGAACCCCATACGACGAATGTGCCGGCAGAGAAAAATCCCATAAACAGTGAGAGGCCGCTCATGTACCACGGCATGGTTCCGTTGGCGGCGAAGAAAGATTGCATACTTTTACCTTTTCTGGAGAAAGCCAGTCCGACTAAAACAACTCCAAGGGAAAATAGTACGATAGTAATGATGTCAAGAGTAGTCATATCAAATGATTTAGTTAACAAAACAGGCTTGAAAAACATCTAAGCCGGCAGCAAATATATTTTCGATTCTACAGATAAACAAGCAATTCGGAATATAAATCATCGGGAACGTTACCGCAAACGTTCCCGAAATTAAACTCTTGGAGTTTTAACCTTCCAATTACCGGAATTTGATTATATTCGGGAAATTTTTTAGAATGAGGAGCAGTTTATGAGTAAACCAAGAGTGACTATCAAGGATTTGGCCAGGGAATTGAAGATTTCGACTTCTACTGTTTCCAGAGCCTTGTGTGATAAATGGGATGTGAATCCTGAGACACGCAAAGCTGTTCTGGAGCTTGCGGAAAAGTGGAATTATAAGCCGAATCCGATTTCTCTGAGCCTGAAACAAAGCCAGTCCATGTTTATCGGAGTGATTGTCCCTGAATTTGTCAATTCTTTCTTCTCTGAAGTGATTATGGGCATTCAGAGTGTGCTGAATCCCGAAGGGTATCATGTGCTGATAATGCAGTCTAATGAATCGCATGAGAATGAATTGCGGAATATGAAGGCATTGGAAGCGCAGATGGTGGATGGCTTTCTGATTTCGGTTACTCAGGAATCGGAAAACACCAGTTACTTCTCTGATTTGATCCGGAATAATTTTCCGGTGGTTTTCTTCAACCGGATTTGTGCGGGGTTGAATGCCCCCCATGTGGTTATTGACGATTATAAGTGGGCTTTTGCTGCGGTCGAACACTTGATCCGGCAGGGGTGTAGCCGGATTGTCCATTTGGCAGGCTCTGAGGATTTGCTTATCGCGCAGAAACGCAAGAGTGGATATATGGATGCCTTGCGGAAGTATGGCTTGGCGGTTGATGAATCTTTGATTATCGACTGCGGAATAATGATGGAGAAAGGAATAATGGCGGCTCACCAGATTCTTGAAATGGAGAAAATGCCGGATGGAATCTTTGCGGTGAACGATCCGGTGGCGATAGGGGCGATGAAAACTCTTCAGAAAAACAGAATCAGAATACCGGAGGATATGGCGGTAGTCGGTTTTTCCGAATCGAAAGCGGCATTTATTGTGGAACCCAATCTGACTAGTGTGGAGCAGCCTACTTTTGAGATGGGGCGGAATGCCGCGCAATTATTACTGGAGCAAATCAAGCATAATATCAATAATGAAGATAAAATGCTTTCGAAGTCAATCATTCTGGATGCCAAACTGAATATCAGGGAATCTTCTCTTAGGAAGACGAGTTGAAACCTCGTTTTCTCGTATCGGATTATTTGCGGGACATAGTCTTTTCTATATTAAAGAGGTGTGTCTCGCTTTTCTTTATTTCTGCTTCTGAAAAAAAATAAAACTGTACTTTCCTTTGTTTATGGGCTTCTCAGGGCATCCGGCAAGAATGATTATACTTTTTTCTTTAAATTTATTTGGAGTTTAATAAATAATCGCTATGTTTGCAAAGTCTAGCAGACCAGAGTAGACCAGTTGCTAAGATTGAAAACTTAGATATACCATTTAAATTGTTAACGAGAAATTAAGTATTGCACCATGAAGAACGCAATTATTTCAAAAGCGAAGTGGTACATTAGATGCTGTAGTCTTGTGTATTTATCTGTTTCCTTTTCTTCTGTAGTATATTCGGCAGAGGATGTTTCAAAAATGAACAGTGTGGCGATTGCCCAACAGGCAAAAACGCGGACGGTAGTTGGCTCGGTGATTGATTTTGAAACAGGAGAGCCTATTATCGGGGCTTCTGTGGCGGTCGCTGGGAAAAGTGTGGGTACTATCAGTGACTTGGATGGGAATTTTTCTATCCGGGTAGATGGGGATAATATAAACTTGGAGATTTCTTTTATTGGATACGAAAAGCAGACAGTAACGGTAGCGGATGGAAAGAAGCTGACTGTCCGCTTGCGTGCCGTTTCAGAATTGCTGGATGAGGTAGTGATTACTGCATATGGTTCCGGCCCTCGTAAGGACTTGACGGGAGCTATCGCGAAGGCGAATGTGCAAGATATGCGCAAAGCGCCGGTTTTTAACTTTGAAGAAAGTCTTGCAGGGCGTGTGGCAGGTGTACAGGTTACTTCGTCCGACGGACAGCCGGGCAGTGACTTGCAGATTGTCATCCGTGGTAATAACTCGGTGACTCAGGATAATTCCCCATTATATGTAGTGGACGGCTTTCCGCTGGAAATGGCGGTGGGAAATATGCTGAACCCCGAAGAAATCGAATCTATTGAAATTTTGAAAGACGCGTCGGCTACGGCTATCTATGGTGCGAGAGGTGCGAATGGGGTAATTCTGGTGACTACAAAGAAAGGAAAGGTCAGTTCGCCTACCGTGACATACAGTGGCTGGGTAGGTGTACAGC
>NZ_JBCOWR010000016.1:100003-129578 GCF_040918965.1 Bacteroides sp. RTP21281st1_H5_RTP21281_210402
GTGTACAGGGATGCTTTGGTACATAGCCACAATATAGCTGTCAGAGGCGGTACTGAGAAGACAAGATATTCTGTTTCAGGGTCGTTGGTGGATCAGCAAGGCATTATGTTGAACAGCGGTTATAAAAAATATCAAGGTCGTTTTGTGCTCGACCAGACAATCAATAAGAAAATGAAAGTGGGTATTAATGCCAACTATACGTATTCAAAGAAATATGGCACTATTGTATCCGAATCGCAGACCAGTCCGACGGCGAGCTTGATGTATACTCTGTGGGGATATCGTCCGGTGGTAGGAGTTAACGATGGTGACTTGCTGAACGATTTGTTTGACGAAGCGGTTGATTCGATGACCGACCTTCGTATTAATCCTCTGAAAGCTGCGGAGAATGAGTATAATCCTTTGTTTACTTACAACTTCATTGGCAACGCTTATTTTGAATATAAGATTTTGAAGAACCTGACTCTTAAGATTACCGGTGGATATAACAAGATACATCAGCGGAAAGAAGTTTTTTTTAATTCTAATTCGCGAGGAGGGAACAAATACACTAACAATAAGGTGAACGGTTGGATTACCAACACGGAGCGGACAAGCCTGCTGAACGAAAATACGTTGACTTATGACGTCCCTTTAAAGAAAGGACATCGCCTGAAAGTACTTGGTGGTTTTACCGTGCAGGATAACGGTACGTTTATTGATGAAATCAGGGCGATCAATGTTCCTAACGAGGCACTGGGGATTGCCGGAATAGATGAAGGTGAACTGACTTCCGCTACTATCAGCAAGACAGCCAACGGCTTGGTTTCTTATTTGGGAAGAGCAGACTATAATTATAAGTCCAAATACCTGTTGACCTTTTCATTCCGTGCGGACGGTTCGTCGAAATTCCCGAAAGATAACCGTTGGGCTTATTTCCCGTCCGCTTCCGCTGCTTGGGGATTTGGTGAAGAGAAATTCGTAAAAAATATAAAATGGATTAGTAGTGGCAAGTTGAGGGCAGGTATCGGTACGACGGGTAACAACCGCGTGACGGACTATGCGGCGTTGACAGCCTTGCAGATAACGGCAGACTCCGGATACAGCACAGGTAATACGCCGGGCAAAGGGGTGGTGCCGAAAACGTTGGGAAATCCCAAACTGAAATGGGAAACTACCGTGCAAACGAATATCGGATTGGATATGTCTTTCCTGGACAACCGGATTTCGTTAACGGCGGATTACTACTATAAGAAAACGAAAGACCTGCTGCTGAATGCTACATTAGCACCGAGCATGGGATATTTGTCAGCTTACAGAAATGTAGGATCGGTCTCCAATTCAGGACTTGAATTGACCATCGACACAAAAAACATACAGACGAAAGAATTCTCCTGGACTTCCAGTTTCAATATCTCGTTCAACCGCAACAAGGTATTATCATTGAACGATGATGAACCGAGTCTGGCAAGCCGTGTGAACTGGGGTAATTTCAATAATGCTTATCCTTATATTGCCATTCCGGGACATCCGATTGCCATGTTCTACGGACATATCTTTGACGGGGTTTACCAGTACACGGATTTCGATAAGGTAGGAGAATCGTATATATTGAAAGACGGTGTTCCCAATAATGGAAATGCACGTGAGAAGATTCAGCCGGGAGATATCAAATTCAAGGATATCAATCGCGACGGAGTGGTGAACGACTATGACCTGACTATTATCGGTAACCCGAATCCGAAGCATATCGGTGGTTTTGGCAACAACTTCCAGTACAAGAATTTTGATTTGAACGTATTCTTCCAATGGAGCTATGGCGGCGATGTGCTGAATGCCAACCGTATTGAGTTTGAAGGGGGCGATCCCAATGCCCGTACTTCACTTAACATGTTTGCTTCGTTTGCAAATCGTTGGACTCCCGAAAACCAGACGAACGAGCTTTACCGGATAGGTGGACAAGGGCCGGCCGTATATTCGTCGCGCACCATTGAAGACGGTTCTTTCCTGCGCCTGAAAACGGTATCATTAGGATATAGGTTGCCGAACGCATGGCTGAAAAAGATAAACATCAAGTCATTGAGAGTGTATGCATCTGCGCAGAACTTGATTACATGGACTAAATATTCAGGGCCGGATCCGGAAGTTTCCACTCGTCCCACGGCTTTGACGCCCTCTTTCGACTGGTCTCCTTATCCAAGACCGCGAACTTTGACATTAGGAGTTGACATTTCTTTTTAAACCTTTAAAATCAAACCGTATATATGAAGCATAATATATTGTTATGGATGACCGTATGTCTGCTGGCAACTTCCTGCTCGAACATACTGGATAAAGAACCTGATTTCGTTTCTCCTGATTATTATTATAATACGGAAAGCGAACTGTTGCAGGCGTTGAACGGAGTGTATAATCGTCTGATTGACACAAACGGAAGAATGTACAGTAAGGGGCTTTTCAGCTTATTCGTACTGAGTGACGAGTCTTTTTATACCAATAACTTCAATAACACTAATATCCGTGCGGGTGTAATGGACGCTGCAGACCTGGATGTCGGACGTTTTTGGGAAGTGCTGTATGAAGGAGTGAACAGGGCCAATCTTCTGTTATACAGCGTCGAAGGTAAAGAACTGGAGACGGATGTGATGAAAGCGGCGAAAGGAGAGGCTCTTTTCCTGAGAGGATATTTCTATTATCTGCTGACCTCTTTCTTTGGTGAAGTGCCCTTGAAACTTACTCCTACAATGTCTGCCAATGATAACTATCTGGCGAAATCGCCGTTGGCGGATATTTACAAGCAGATTGTAAAGGATATGCAGGAGGCGGAAAAACTGGTATTTGATATTGACGCGCTTGGTTATAACGAGCGGATTAGCAAAACGGGTGTTCAGGCTGTTCTGGCAAGAGTGTTCCTGAAAATGGCGGGTGAACCGTTGAAAGACGAGACACGCTATGCGGATGCTTTGGAATATGCCGACAAGGTGATTACTTCCGCAAGGCATGAGTTGAATCCGGATTATGCGCAAATCTTTATCAATCATTCACAAGATATCAATGAAAGCGGAGAGTGTATTTGGGAGATAGGTATGTATGGCAACAAAATAGGTACAGTAGATTTGGCCGGTTCCGTAGGAGTGGAGAATGGTATTCTGTGCCGTGACGAGTCGATAGGTTATTCAGGCGGTCCGATGAAGGCTTCTAAAAGGCTTTATGATTCGTATGGAGAAGGTGATTTGCGGAAGGATTGGAATGTTGCCCCTTATTACTATAATGTAGTGGAAGAAACAAAGGTCAATGAGGAAACTCAGGAGACGGAAGTGGTTCAGGTTACTAAGAAAGTAATGTTCTCGGCTACTCAGATATATAACCGTAATCCGGGAAAATGGAGAAGGGAGTATGAAACAGGACAGAAAGCGCGGCTCTTCAATTCCACCAATTTCCCTGTTATCCGTTACAGTGATGTCCTGCTGATGAAAGCTGAGGCGGAGAATGCGGTTAACGGGCCTACCGATGAAGCGTATGATGCAATCAATCAGGTGAGGAGAAGAGCCTATGGGAAGCCGGTTCATACTGCTGATGCCACAGTGGATCTTCCGGCAGATCTGGCAAAGACGGATTTTCTGGAAGAAGTAAAGAAAGAACGGTTCAGGGAACTGTGTTTTGAAGGGCAGCGTAAACTCGACTTGCTTCGTTGGGGGGAATATGTAGCTACCATGAAGGCCTTTGGAACGGAAATTTCAACGACTGCTCCATCGGAATTTAAATATGCAAGCAGGGTAGGACAGAATACGACAGACCGTAATGTCCTCTTCCCGATTCCGAATACAGAGATTACCGTCAACAAACTAATGACCCAGAATGAGGGCTGGTAATTGATTCTTATCTTTTTAAAATAATCGAACATGAAAAATATAATAAGATATTGCGGTTTGTTACTTGTGGGGCTGGCTGCCTGCATGGAAGACGAGGCTCCAAGTGTGAAGCTGAATGTGGCACTGGATAAACAGGTTTATCAGGTGGGTGAACCTGTAACATTCAAACTGAACGGAAATCCGGATAATATAGTGTTCTATTCGGGAGAGGTCGGGCATAATTATGCTTATAAGGAAAGATATCATGCGGATGGTGACCTGTTGGTTAAATTCAATTCTTGGGTGCGTTATGGAGATATTTATCATAACCTGAAATTCCTGGTTTCTTCTGATTTTAGTGGAATTTATGACAAGGAGAATGTGGAAGCTGCTACATGGATTGACCTGTCTGACAAGTTCCGCTTTTCGGTAGGGGATGATCAGACTCCTTCCGGAGAGGTGAATCTGAAAGAGTATGTCGGTGCGGCAGAGGATGCCAGGTTGTTTGTTGCCTTCCGTTATGAGGATGAAGAGAAAGCACGCCAGAACAACTGGATTATTCGTTCCATTGCGCTTGATTGTGTTTCTGCCGAAGGGGTACGGAGCAGTCTGGCCACGATGCCTACTATGGGTTGGAAGGTGGTTGATTTTGAAAATCCGGCAGTGACATGGAATGTTTCTTCTACCAGTCAGATATTGATTGATGGGGGAACTAATCAGCCGAAGAATGTCGATTGGGTGATTTCACAGGCTTTTGATGTTCGGAAAACAACTCCTGATACGGGTGTTGCGTTGAAGAATATCAGTACCACGATGGATGAATACCAGTATGTTTATACGAAACCGGGAACCTATGAGGTTGTATTCGAAACCACATCCGACTGGTATAATGGCAGTGACCATGGATTGACGAGAGTTACTGTGGAGGTACAAGGTACGGTTGAAGAAGAGATTCCCGCTTCGTTGAGCGTCTTGCCGGATAAGGTGGAATGTAAGGCGGGAGAGCCTATAACATTTAGTTTGACGGGGAATAATGCCAACAATGTAGTTTTCTATTCAGGGGAAAGCGGACATAACTTTGATTTCAGGGAAAGGTTCTATGCGGATAATGACATGGTGGTGAATTTTTCAACATGGGTGCGTTATGGAGAAATTTATCAGAATCTCCAATTTCTGGTTTCCAATGATTTTAATGGCATTTATGATGAAGGAAGTGTAGAGGCTGCCAATTGGATTGATTTGTCTGATAAGTTCACATTTTCGTCCGGGGTGGATCGCACTCCTTCCGGAGAAGTCAGTTTGAAAGAATATGCGGGTGATGACCCGAATGCCCAGCTTTATGTAGCTTTCCGATATAGGGATAATGAAAAGCCGAGACAGAATAATTGGATAATCAGAACGATAACTCTTGACTTGATTTCTCCTGAAGGTGTAAGGAGTAGTTCGGCGGCGATGTCTACGATGGGGTGGAAAGTTGTCGATTTCAAGAATCCGGCAGTGACATGGAATATTTCTTCTTCCACTCAGATATTGATTGACGGGGGGACAAACCAACCGGAAAATGATGATTGGGTCATATCGAAAGCTTTTAATCTAAGAAAAGGTACTCCCGATAAAGGAGTCTCTTTAAATAGTGTTACTTCCAGAGATTACATATATACTTACAATACTCCCGGCACTTATAAAGCTGTATTTGACTGGTATGACGGAAGTAATTATTCGCAAGTGAAATTAAATATTGTAGTTAAAGAATAACCGGTAAAAATGAAAGGGATGCCAAAGAATTTCATTAAATATTTTTCTACAGGCCTAGCACTAAGCTTATCTGTCGCTTTATCAGCCCAGGAACAGTCCGTTGTACGATTGGCTAACGACCAACTTGAGCTCGGATGGAAAAAGGGTGCCGGCGGATATGCATTGGAAACGCTGAAAGTGAAGGGAACGGACGGTTGGGATGTTATGGAAACAGCCAAGTATCAACACAATGTTTTATATGCTTCATCCAAACCTGAAACGACACCACAGAAACTATATGATAAAACGGGAAAAGAAATTCTTTTCCCGGCTCCGCAATATCGTTACATTATCCCTTCATGGCAGCAGAACACTAACGCTGTTGCCATGAATAAAGCAGGGGAGAATCTGGTTTATCAACCTTCTGCCGTGAAACGTATTTCCGATACGGAAATCTGTTTCTACTATGAAAATGAAACGATGCGGATTACAGAAAAGTGGTGTCTGGATTCGTTTCATCAGAATGATATCAAGGTTGATTTTATTGTATATCCCAGGAAGGCAGGTTATTATTCTTTGGCAACTCCTTCGCTGGTTTCAATAGACAAATATAATTTCCAATGGGCTACTGTCCCCGGAATATTTCAGGGGAATGCTATAAACACGGACTTTGTACAAGCGTATGGCTATGGTCAGGGAATCCCTGACGTTCCGGTAGTGGCAAGAGAACGTACCGCTTCTACATTATCCTCACTGGTAACGGACAAAAAGGGGGTGACCGTTGCCGTCACCGCCGAGCCGGGTACAGGTAGAGATCCTTGGCCGGAGGATAAAAAGATGCATGCGGAATGGCTGCTCGGATTGTCGGTCATGAATCGTGAAGGGGAGTTTTCGCCCACGCTTTACCATCCCGTATTGGGAGAGAAGAATTCATTGGCGAATGTAGGGGACAGCCTTTCTTTCTCTTTCCGCTATACCATTCAGAAAGCGGATTGGTATGCTGTATTGAAACATGCGATAAATGATATTTATCGTTTCACGGACTTCCTGAAGTTGAAACAGACAAAGTATTCATTGACACAAAGGCTTTATGATATGCACGCATATCTTACTAATGACAGCACTTCCAAATGGCACAACCATGTATATAAAGGAGTGACGATCGGGGCACAGGACTATCTGGGCGGCGTGTATGATTCGGAGAAAGATGCCATGAAGAACTCCGATTACGGAGCTATGTGGATGCTGGCAAAATTGACGGATGATCCTCGCCTGACACAGAAAAGACTGCCGTATGCGTTGAACTTTAAACTGATGCAGCAGCACGCGGAGAAAGATTTTCTTTATGGTTCCTCTGCCGGACAGTATTATTTGTATAAAAGCAAACGGTTTACCGAAGAGTGGGGGCCTTATACCGAACCCATTGCAACCACTTATTATATGTTGATGGATATGGGTAATATCCTGCTTTTTGAACCGGAACAGAAGGAATTGAAACAGCACGTCAGACTGGCTGCCGACCGCTTGTTGGAATGGATGAAACCTAACGGACAATGGGAAGTGGCTTATGAGAACAAAACGTTGGAACCCACTTTTACAGATATTGCGGATTTACGACCGACGTTTTATGGATTGTTGATTGCTTACGAGATATTGAAAGACAAGAAATATCTGCAAGCAGCTATACAAGGAGCAGACTGGTACGTGGAGAACGCTGTGAAGAAAGGGCATTTCCTGGGTGTCTGCGGTGATACCCGTTTTGTGCCGGATTTTGCTACAGCCCAAAGTGTACAAGCTTTATTGGAGCTGTATAACGTGACGAAAAACGACAAATATAAAGAAGCTGCTGTCTCGGCAGCCAAGATTTATACGGCATCGGTTTATACGCATCCTATACCGACGTCAGCAGTAAAGCGGGTGAAAGGGGTAGAACGGAAAGATTGGGAAATCAGTCAGGTAGGACTGAGTTTCGAGCATGGTGGAGTGGCTGGTTCTGCCAATCATCGCGGACCGATATTATTGGCCAGTCATGCCGGAATGTTCGTACGGATGTATGGGTTGACAAAAGACTCGTTATTCCTGAACATGGCACGTGCGGCCGCCATAGGAAGAGATGCGTTTGTGGATTTGAAAACGGGAGTCGCTTCCTATTATTGGGATTCGATGAATAATGGGGCAGGGCCTTATCCGCATCATGCCTGGTGGCAGGTGGGATGGATCACCGACTATTTATTGTCTGAAATATCCCTGCGTTCCAATGGCAGGATAACTTATCCGGGTGGATTTATTACTCCTAAAGTGGGACCTCACCAGACTTATGGCTTTGCGCCCGGCACTGTGTTTGGTACAAAGGCAGATTTGATAATACGTCCGGGATTATTTAAACTGGATAATCCGGCTATGGAATATATGACTGCTGTGAACGGGAAGGAGAAAACTGTTTTCCTTATCTTGCTGAACAATGATGATGAAAAGCAGACTTCACAGATTGAAATGGATACGGAATGTTTGTTCCCCGGAAAAAAGATCCGGGTGAAAAACGTGGCTTGTCTGGATAATCAAGGTTATTCCACACCCATAGACGGGGTGGAGAACTGGAATGTAACGACTGATGCGTATGGATTGACTGTTTTAAAGATAAAATATAAATAGGATATGAACATAAATCACTGGATAGTAAAGAGTCTTGTTTGCACCCTTCTTTTTGCGGTTGGAGGATTGGATATGTATGCGCAGAAAGATAAATATTTGATTGAGGCCGAGGCTTTTCAATTCAAGGGGAAATGGTCAACGGACAGGTCGGCTGATTGCATGGGGAGTGCCATGCTTCGTTTGAACGGTGGCGGAAGTCTTGACGAACAGTTTGACGCGCTTACGGTCGTCAATATAATGGAAGAAGGAAACTATAATGTATGGGTGAGGTCGGCGGATTATGAGAAATTGCCGGGGACACGTTTGTTCCGTTTAAGTGTAGACGAGAAACCGATGAAGGAATCCGGAAAACATGGAAAAGTCGGATTTTATTGGGAAAATGCAGGCAGTGTGCAACTGGCGAAAAAGCAGGTGTTATTGCGGTTGCATGATACGAAAAGGAATTTCGGTCGATGTGACGCAATCCTGTTGGTGAAAGATCATTCTATCAACCCCAATGAGATAGATAGGAAAGAAGTGGGAAAGTGGAGAAAAAATCCCGTTAAGATAGAGACGAAAGGTTCGGGCTTTGATAATGTGTCTACCCCGCTTTTATTATCGCCCGATGCGGAGGTGGTGGCTGATATGGAGAATCCGAATATCCGCATGAGCTTTGTAAAAGCCGGAGCGAACAATCAGGCGATTGCCTGCCGGACAGAAATCAAGGTGAAGGGAATCTGGCGTCGTTTCTTGTCTACCATGGAAGACCATAAGGTATTTCTTGTCACTGCGGAACAAAGTCCGGTAGATAATGATAAGTTCTTCCCTTCCTGGAAGAACGCAGTGTCAAAACGTTCGTTTACTGTCGGTGGAAAAGAATATACGGTACAGTCTGACGAGGATTATTTGAATCCTTATGTGGCAGGAGTGCTCAGTGAAGCTATTCCGGTGAAAGCGGTGAACAAGGACAATAGGAGTATTGAAGTCCAATATATCACGAAGAACGGTTCTGCTATCACGGGATACTGGACGTTGCCCGCCGAAGGCAATCATGTCGAGGTGAGATTGTCCTGCCGTCCGGCTACCGACGGAATGTATAGTATGGGGCTTTCAGCTTTTCAGCCTGTCCCCCAGCCCAATGTGAGTAATATACTTCTCCCGCCGATGTTTCAGTATAAGCGGATTTCTCCGCATCCGGTGATGATGCTTTCATCAATGATGCAACAACCGTTGGCTATTGCGGAGTCTACTACCCCTTTGGGTGGGGTAATGTCATCATTTATATGTGGGGATGATACGACTTTCCCGCAAGAATGGGGAAGTGTGGATTTTTCTCCGATGGGATTTTCTGTCAAGAATGAGCAGAATGTGGTTCAGCCTGTGGCCTTTGCTCCCGTTATGGGGATGAAGGACTCCCACGTGAAGGCAGGACAGGTGATTGAACGCAAGTTTGTGGTGGGCATACTTCCGGCAGGCTGGAATGAGGTGGTGGAATATATTTCGGATCAAGTATATAAGGTGAAAGATTACAGGAAACAAAAAGATGTATCACTGACTGAGGCAATGTTCAATATTATGGATTTGATGCGTAATGAAGAGTATGGCGGATGGGATGCCGGTCTTAAAGGGTTCTATGATATTGAAGGAGATCCGGCGACGGCTCCGACGGTAGTGCACGCTGCCCCTTTGGCTATTATCGCAGCTTCTGTCTTCTCGGAAGATGAAGAGTTTTATCTGTCACGCTCTTTGCCGACAATAGAATATACATTGTCTCGGAGTGGATACAGGTGGGCCACAGACCTGGTTCCGGACGGATACAACAAAACGCTTGAAACACTCCGGCTCAACCCTTTTAATTCGCAGTTCAACACTTCTTACTATGAAGGTTTGCATCGCCTTTTGGGAGGACTGAACCCGTGGCTGTCTTCTATTGCTTTGCCGGGGGATACATTGAGGAGAACAAAAGGATATTCTACGCAAGTTCTCTCCTGGGTGCAGGCTATCTCCGCTTATAACCTGACCGGAGATGAGAAATGGAAACGGCTGGCCACTTCCACAGCCGACCGGTATATAGATTTGCAGATATATAAGAACTCATCCCAACCGGTAGGACTGATGGCTTTTTATAATACGAACGTGTATGCTCCGTGGTGGGACTTGATCGACTTGTATGAGTTGACAAAAGACGGGAAATATTTGAAAGCGGCACAATATGGGGCTTCCAATACCATTGCGGGAATCAGGTCTTTCCCTGCCGTAACAGAGAATTTACAGACGATTCATCCGGGAAACCGTTTTGACGGGAATACAAACCTGTGGTGGAAAGGGAAAGAGAAATACCGTCTGGGATTTCCCCGCGTGGCGAACGATGCGAAAGAGAAGCAAGTGCCTGAATGGCTTGTCTCACCGGTCGGACTGGGTTTTGAACAGCCATCGACTTATTTCCTGCGGACAAAGGGAAAACAGGTGCGTCCGGTCTTTATGAGTAACTGGGCTCCTCATCTTCTCCGCCTCTACCAATATACTCATAAGCCTATTTACGAGACTTATGCCCGGAATGGAGTGATCGGGCGGTTTACAAACTATCCGGGCTATTATGCTACGGGATATACGGATATAACCCTGTCGCCGGATTTCCCTTATAAGGGCCCGGATGTGAGTTCTATCTATTATCATCATATTCCGCCCCATCTGGCGTTTACATGGGATTATTTGGTGTCTGAAGCCATAGAACGTTCCAATGGGAATATTTATTTCCCATTCTGCAAACAGGAAGGCTTTGTCTGGTTTACCAACCGTATCTACGGGAATGAGAAAGGAAAAATATTCGGAGACAGCAAGGCGAAACTTTGGACAAAGAGAGGGTTGGTGCAGGTGGATAATCCGACGATAAACTATCTGACTGCGGTTTCCGACAAATATTTCTGGGTGATTTTATCCGGTGAGTCCGAACAGGAAGAATCCCTTACTATCCGCTTGGATGAGGCTGCCGGATTGGTTGGTCAAGGGGATATCGTACAATACACCGAAAAAGGTAAAACGATGAAAATAAACCGGACTGGAAATGCGGTCAAGGTGTCTGTTCCGGGAAAAGGTTTCAGAGCTTTGGCGTTTCCTTTGGCTGAACCTCGCAAGGAGAACCGCTATCCTGTACTAAAGAATGGAATGAAAGTGGTTGATATGGGAGAACCTTTCGGCAAGGTATTCTTATTCCGTATCCGTTCACCATTCGGATGGGATTCTGTATATGGGTTTGCAGAAACTGCACCGGCTAGGGATAAAGAAATGTCCGTATCGGTGGAATGTAATGGAAAATCCTGCAGGGTCGCTTCTTATCCCTTTGAATGGAGTTTCTATAAGTTGGGAATGGACGAGAAAGCCGTTGTTAAAGTAACGGTGAGTTCGAAAGGACAGACAGATAAAACGAAGGAAATCATACTTAATTCAAAATGACAATGATACAGATACGACAACTGGGAGCTGTAATTGCGGGAATGGTACTGATGACAGTGCTTCCCTGCGCTTATGGGCAAAGCCGTGCCGATTTGGATAAGATTGCGGCTTCGCAGGGAGGGGCTTCGCCTTTGGTGTACACAACGGCAGATAAGGAAATTCCACTGATACAGCCCGGAAGTTATTATAATGAGAAAGAATGTACGGTAAGAAAGGGGCTTCCTGCCTTTTATTCAAAAATAAGGAAAGGGCAGGAAATTACGGTTGCTTTTATTGGTGGTAGTATTACACAAGGAGATTATTGCTATCGTTTGCAAACTACCCGATACATGGAAAATACGTTTTCTGATACCCGTTTTAAATGGATTAATGCCGGAGTGTCCGGCACGGGTACGGATTTGGGCGCTTTCCGGATTCGGGAACAGGTATTGCAGTACAAACCGGATCTCGTTTTTATTGAATTTGCGGTAAATGGCGGCTATCCGGACGGTATGGAGGGGATGATCCGAAAGATTATAAAAGAGAACCCTCATACGGATATTTGTTTGATTTACACGATTTATACGAATCAGACTGCTGCCTATCAGAAAGGGGATGTCCCGCAGGTGATTAAAAGACTGGAAGACATTGCCGCACATTACCAGCTCCCTTCTATTCATCTGGGTATGGAAGCGGCAGCACTTGAGAAGGATGGCAAGCTACTTTGGAAAGGAACTAAAGCGGCTGCTGCCGGAAAGATTTTGTTTTCCAATGACGGAGTGCATCCTGGTGCCGATGGAGGAAACTTATATGCTTCCGCCATTGCACGCGGACTGGAGAAGATACGGAAAGGGAATAGTGCTTCGCAGAGCTTGTCGCAGGCACATACACTTCCTGAACCGCTTATCGGTTCGGAATGGGACGAAGCGGAAATGTATATCCCTTCACGGATTGCTTCTTTTGACAAGTCATGGAAAGAGGTTGATACATCAGAGAACCCTTTTTTTAAGAAGTTTTCCGGCTGGTTTGATACGGTGATGACCAGTAGTAAGGAAGGTGCATCATTTTCTTTTGGTTTTGAGGGAGATATGCTCGGGTTGTTTGATATTGGCGGCCCGGAAGTGGGGCAGGTGGAAGTTTTGGTTGACGGAAAATTTGTTCAGTTGAAAGAGGTTAGTACTAAAGGTTTTCATCTGTATGAAGCGAATGACCGTATAGGAAATTACACTTTGATTCGTTTTAACTCCTGGTGTAACAATCGTTACCGGGGACAATATGACGTAATAAAGTTGGAAAAAGGTGTTCATCAAGTAACAATCCGGATCTCTTCGGAGAAAGCTGACAAGAAGAAAATACTCGGAAATAAACAACAGGAGGATATAACAGCCCATCCTGAAAAGTATGATCAGTCTGCCATTTATTTGGGAAGGATACTTTTACGTGGAAAACCGGTTCCGTGCGAACGCATAAAGGGAGTGCCTAAACTGGCACAACAACTGAAGTGGGATCAGAAGATGAGGCGGTATGAAAAAGCGGATTCCATCAATCCGCCGGAAAAGGATTTGATTCTTTTTGTGGGCAGTTCGACAATGGAGAACTGGAAATCCTTAGCGGATGATTTTCCCGGAAAGCCGGTTCTGAACCGGGGAGTTTCCGGTACGAAAACGATAGATTTGATTAACTACAAAGACCGTCTGATAAGCCCTTATCATCCTAAACAGATTTTTGTTTATGAAGGGGATAATGATATTGGCTACCAATGGACTCCGGCTGAAATACTGGCGCAGATCAAGAGATTGTTCCTTATTCTCCGGAAAGAAAAACCGGAAGCGGAGATTATTTTCATTTCTATCAAACCTTCCGTGCGGAGGTTGAAGGACAAAGAGAGGATTGAGCAGGCAAATGCATTGATAAAGGAGTTTGCAGAACAACAAACGAATGCTGCTTATGCTGATGTATATCATCCGATGTTTACAGCAAAGGGGGAATTATATCCGGAGCATTATCGGGAGGATGGGTTGCATCTGACGGCTGAAGGTTACGCAGTATGGAAAGAGGTTATCTCCAGGTATATTAAATAACAAATAGTAGAATAGAATGATGAAGCATTTAGTGATCGTTGGGATTTTGAGTTGTTTTTCTATGGGCGGCTTTGCTCAGATATACAAAGATAAAACAGCTTCTGTGGAGGACAGGACGAATGATTTGCTCCACCGCATGACATTGGAAGAAAAAATAGATTATATAGGAGGTTATAAAGGCTTTTATATAAGGGGAATCGAACGTCTGGGCGTGCCTGAGATAAAGTTGACGGATGGGCCTGTCGGCACGCATAAGGATGGTAAATCTACGGCTTATCCGGCAGGGGTACTCACAGCTTCGACCTGGAACAGGGAACTGGTATATGAATTGGGAAAACAATTGGGGAGAGACTCCAAGGCGCGTGGCGTACATATATTATTGGGTCCGGGTGTGAATATTCTTCGTTCCCCTTTGTGTGGAAGAAATTTTGAGTATTTCACGGAAGACCCGTATTTGAACTCTCAGGTAGCCATAGGCTACGTAAAAGGATTGCAGGATCAGAAAGTGGTGGCTACCTTGAAACATTACGCCGCGAACAATCAGGAGTGGGATAGGAACAATGTAAGCAGTGATATTGATGAACGGGTGTTGCATGAAATTTATCTGCCTGTCTATAAAGCTGCCATTCAGGAAGCGGGTGCGGGTGCTGTTATGGACAGTTATAATCCGGTAAATGGAGTGCATGCCACGCAGAATGATTATCTGAACAATCAGGTATTGAGAAAACAATGGGGATTTGACGGGATTGTAATGAGTGACTGGTCGGCTACTTATGATGCTGTGGGGGCGGCTAATGGTGGCTTGGACTTGGAAATGCCGCGTGCCAAGTGGATGAATAAGGAGAATCTGATTCCTGCGATAAAAGCCGGGAAAGTGAAGGAAGCGACTATTGACGAGAAAGTGAAGAGAATCCTGAGAATCATGTTCCGGTTCGGCTTTTTTGATAATGAACAGGTGGATACTTCTATTCCATACAATAATCCGGAAGCGGCGAAAGTTGCATTGCAACTGGCCAGGGAAGGTATTGTATTATTGAAGAATGAGAAAGGTTTACTTCCGTTGAATCCGTCAAAAGTGAAGTCGGTTGCCGTGATCGGGCCTAATGCAAACTCTTATATATCGGGAGGTGGGAGTTCTTATACATTCCCGTTCCATTCTGTTTCGGTATTGGATGGATTGAAGAATGCCGGACAGGATCTTCAGATTTCTTATGCGCCCGGAGTGCCTACCTTGACAGAGACTGTTGCTGACGCTGCTTTTTATACGGAAGCGGGAAGCCACACAAAAGGGCTTAAAGCTGAATATTTTGATAATATCCGTTTAAAGGGGACACCGGCAAAAACCGTGATAGATACGATTGTCAATATCGGTAACGGCTGGCATATTGCTGCCGAAAATAAAGGTATTCCGTATGACCATTGTTCCATGCGTTGGAGTGGAGTCGTGCGTCCGGAGAAGACTGCTAATTATCGGTTCATAGTCAGAGGGTTCGACGGGTTCCGTTTGAAGGTCGGTACGGAAATGGTGATTAATGAGTGGAGAGATCAAGGGATAACGACTCGTGAGGTTGTATTACCGTTGGAAGCCGGAAAAGAGTATCCTGTTGTACTTGAATACTTTGCGAATGTGCATCCAGTTGATATTTCTTTCGGATGGAGAGAGGATAAGTTACTCTTTGATGAGGCTGTGGAAATTGCTCGGAAATCTGATGTGGCTATTGTGAACATTGGCTTTAATGAAAGCAGCGAACGTGAGAGTAATGATCGTCCTTTTGAGTTGCCCCAATATCAGGATAGTTTAGTGCAGTGTATTACTGCCGCTAATCCTAATACGGTTGTGTTGCTGAATGCAGGCGGAAATGTGGATATGTCAAAGTGGATAGATAAGGTTCCTGCGTTGTTGCATTTGTGGTATGCCGGCCAGGAAGGTGGAACGGCTGTCGCTGAAATGCTGTTCGGGAAGGTGAACCCCAGTGGAAAACTACCTGTCTCTTTTGAAAAGAAATGGGAAGATAATCCGGCTTATCCATATTATTACGATACGGACGGTGATAAGCGGGTGGAATATAAAGAGGGGCTTTTCATGGGGTACAGGCATTATGATATCAGTGACACGAAACCTCAGTTTGCATTCGGATACGGATTGTCATACACCACGTTTAAATACTCTGACCTACGTATAAACAGGGAAAAAGGCAAAGACTTGGCGGTTAAGGTTCGGTTTACTGTTAAGAATACAGGGAAGTATGACGGGGCGGAAACGGCTCAGGTATATATCCGACCTGTAAATCCGAAAGTTGAGAGACCTTATAAGGAGCTTAAAGGATTTGCCAAGCATTTTATCAGAAAAAATGCCGGGCAGGAAATGGAAATAACATTGAATAAGGATGCTTTCTCTTATTACAAGACGGACTTGAAAGATTTTGATTATGATGCGGGAAGTTATGAAGTGCTTGTAGGAAGTGCGTCCGACGACATTCGGTTACGTAAGGTAATACAGATAGAGAAGTAGGTTTGGAACTAAAATAGAAGTAAAATTAATTAGATACGAGAAGATGGTACTTGATAAGTTTAATAGTGTGAGAATGTTTAATACGGATATCCTGCAAGCTGATTTTGTAATAGTAGGCGGAGGTATTTCAGGGGTTTGCGCTGCTATAACCGCAGCTCGCCAAGGTCTGAAAGTGGTACTTATACAAGATCGTCCGGTATTGGGGGGGAATGGTTCCAGTGAAATAAGGCTGTGGATGCTCGGAGCGACTTCTCACATGGGGAATAATAATCGCTGGGCACGTGAGGGCGGCGTGATAGATGAAATTATGGTGGAAAATACGTTCCGCAATCCGGAAGGAAATCCGGTAATTTTCGATTCTGTTATGCTTGACAAGGTGGTGAGCGAACCGAATATAACCTTGTTGCTGAACACTTGTGTCTATGAGGTAAAAAAGAGTACCGGTCATAAAATAGAAAGTGTCAGAGGGTTTTGTAGCCAGAACAGCACTATGTACGAAGTAACCGCTCCCTTGTTTTGTGACGCTTCCGGTGACGGTGTTGTAGGTTTCCTTGCCGGAGCTCCTTATCGTATGGGGGCTGAGAGTAGGGAGGAATTTGGTGAGAAGTTCGCGCCGGCTGAGGATTATGGCGAGCTTTTGGGGCATAGCTTATATTTCTACACAAAGGATACCGGTCAGCCGGTGAAATATGTGGCTCCTTCTTATGCAATGGATGTAACGAAGACTGTTCCCCGATTCCGTAGCTTCAATGCAAAAGAACATGGCTGTAAATTGTGGTGGGTCGAATATGGTGGTGATTTGGATACGGTACATGATACGGAACAGATTAAATGGGAACTGTGGAAGGTTATTTATGGAGCTTGGGATTATATCAAGAACTCGGGTAAATATCCGGAAGCGGAAACAATGACGCTGGAATGGGTAGGCTGTATTCCCGGAAAACGGGAGAGCAGAAGGTTTGAGGGCGACTATATGCTGATTCAGCAGGATGTCATAGAACAAAGGTATCATGAGGATGCGGTTTCTTATGGCGGATGGAGTATTGATTTACATCCGGCAGCCGGCGTGTTCGGCGAGGAGTCTGCTTGTAACCAGTGGCATTCGAAGGGGATATATCAGATTCCTTACCGTTGTCTTTATAGTCGGGGGATTGAGAATCTTTTCCTTGCCGGGAGAATCATTAGTTCTTCACACGTGGCTTTTGGTTCTACCCGTGTGATGGCTACATCTGCTCATAGCGCCCAAGCTGTCGCGATGGCTGCGGCAATCTGTCTGAAAGAAAATATCTCTCCGAGAGAAGTATATTCCCACGGAAGAATACCTGAATTACAGGTGAAACTATCGCGGATGGGGCAGTATATTCCTGATATGGTTATCAGGGATGAAGAAAATCTGGTAACGAAAGCTACTTTGGCTGCATCCAGTGAATGTCATTTTAAAGGCTTCCCGGCTGATGGGGAGATGCAGGTTCTGGATGAGTCTGTAGCTCAAATGATACCTTTACGCAAAGGAGATGAATTAGGAAAGGTGAAAGTTGAACTATTTGTTTCTGAAGATACGGTGTTGGAAGTAGAGCTTCGGGTGAGCAGTAAATCGTTTAATCATACTCCGGATGTTACTTTGGAAACGAAAACAGTCTCCTTGTATCAAGGCAAGCAACTGTTGGAACTGGTTTTCGAAGCGGTGATGCCGGAAGAACAGTATGCTTTCCTTGTTTTCAAGAAAAATCCTTTGATACAATTGCGATATACCCGGGAAAGGATAACCGGAGTCTTGTCTGTATTTAACACCATTAATGAAGCTGTATCCAATTTTGGAAAGCAGTCTCCTAAAGAAGATATAGGAATTGAGGAATTTGAATTTTGGTGCCCGAAGCGGCGACCCGGAGGACATAATATTGCTGTTCAGTTAGAAAAAGACTCTCATGTTTTTTCTGTTTCAACTATAACTAATGGTATTGACCGCCCCGTCCAGTCTCCGAATGCCTGGGTTGCGGAGTTGAATGACCCGGCTCCGGCTTTGACTATCAAATGGGATTCGGCTGTGCATATCGGCAAGATGTCTCTCTTTTTTGATACGGATTATGACCAACCGATGGAGACAGTTCAGATGACACATCCGGAGAATAAAATGCCTTTTTGTGTGGAGAAATATAAAATATATGACGGGGAGAATCAGTTGATTTATGAGAGCGTGGACAATCATCAGTCGATAAATGAACTGGTTTTTCCTGAGAAACTCGTGACCGATGAGGTTAAGATTGTTTTGGAGCATCCATCAGGTTTAATCCCGGCGGCCTTGTTTGCTGTAAAATGCTATGAATAGTTCAATATATTTTGAATAAAATAGGATTCTTGCGAAAGTAATGGAAAGGTCTGATATTTTGTCTGTCCAATCGTTTGCTTTATCAATGGTATTTAAGTATATTTGCTAAAATTTTATTTAGTATTGCCAATAATGCAGAACCAGAATCTTGATATAACAGAACAGAAGAAACCTGCTTCACGGATGAAGTATCTTCAGTTGGTGGATTATATTAATTCGCTGATTGAAGATGGTACACTTCAGATCGGTGACCAGATACCTTCATTGAACCAATTACAGACACAGTTGCACATGAGTAAGGAAACTTTATTGAAAGGATTGAACTACTTATTGGAGATGGGGGTTATCGAGGCGATTTACAGGAAGGGGTATTTTGTAAAAAAAGTATCTATAGATCATTCTTATCATGTGTTTCTGTTATTGGATAAGATGAACGTGATGCGCGAGCAGATTTATCGCTCGATTTTCAATTCCTTGAAAGATGTCGGGGATATTGATATTTACTTTCATCATCATAACTATAAGGTTTTTGAAAAGCTCATTAAAGAGAATCTGGGTAATTATACCCATTATATTATAGCTACTTTTCTTAAAGAAGATGTGACGGATGTTTTAAACTTGATTCCGGCGGAAAAAAGAATCATCATAGATTATAATCAACAAGGATTGAGCGGTAATTACAGTTGTATTTATCAGGATTACGGCTATGATATTTTCTGTAGCCTTATGCAATTGCAGGATAGGCTGAAGAATTATGAGAAGCTGATTTTAATAGCGCGTCCGGAAGCCATTCATGCCCAACAAGTAATCAATGGTTTTCTGCACTACTGTGTAAAGAGCGAACTGCCTTATTCCATTGAATCAAATATAGAAGAGAAGAATTTTCGTAAGGGGAATGCTTATATTACTTTCAGCCGATATGATACGGATGACGTGGCGCTGATTAAATTAGCAAAAAAGAAGGGATATGAATTAGGTAAGGAGATAGGCCTGATTTCTTATAATGACACTGCCGTTAAGGAAATATTGGAAGGGGGAATTACTGTTATTTCTACAGACTTTGAGATGATGGGAAAAACTGCTGCTTCTGTTATCCTGGACAGGAATACGGTTTATAAACGCAATCCGACGAAGGTGATTATACGTAATTCTCTTTAGAAGAAAATTAGATAAAACTCTTACTTCTATCAAAAAAAGTAATAATTTTGGCATGGATTTGTGGGTAGCCTAAATTACAAAAGATAGAAATGTTAGATTTGAAACAACTTACAGCCGAGGTATGTCGCATTGCAACTGAAGCCGGACATTTTTTGAAAGAAGAGCGGAAAGCTTTTCGTCGTGAACGTGTGATTGAGAAACATGCGCATGATTATGTCTCTTATGTAGATAAAGAATCTGAAGTGCGGATAGTAAAGGCGCTTACTGCTTTATTGCCGGAAGCGGGATTTATAACGGAGGAAGGTTCTGCCACCTATCAGGATGAATCTTACTGCTGGGTGATTGACCCGTTGGATGGAACCACGAACTATATTCATGATGAGGCTCCTTACTGTGTATGTATTGCTTTACGCAACCGCACCGAGCTTCTTTTAGGCGTCGTTTATGAAGTCTGTCGGGATGAATGTTTCTATGCCTGGAAAGGTGGCAAAGCCTTTATGAATGGTGAAGAAATTCATGTTTCGAATGTTCAGGATGCCAGAGATGCATTCGTTATCACAGAATTACCTTATAATCATCTGCAATATAAGCAAACTGCTCTCCACTTGATAGATAAGTTGTATGGTGTGGTTGGCGGTATCCGTATGAATGGCTCGGCCGCTGCCGCCATCTGTTATGTGGCTATCGGTCGTTTTGATGCCTGGGCGGAAGCATTTCTAGGCAAATGGGATTATTCCGCGGCTGCCTTGATTGTCCAGGAAGCCGGCGGTCGCGTAACCAATTTCTATGGCGAAGATCATTTTATTGAGGGGCATCATATCATTGCCACGAACGGTTATCTGCATCCTTTATTTCAGAGACTTTTAGCGGAGGTTCCTCCGTTGGATATGTAGAAGAAACGGCCTGTTTATTAAATCCTTACTACTATTATGAAACACACACTCCTTATAAAAGACTGGCTTAGTTCATTCTTGTCCTTGTTATTTCCCCGTTGCTGCGTTGTTTGCGGCAGACCGTTGGCAAAAGGTGAAGAATGCCTTTGTACTATGTGCAACATCAATCTCCCGCGCACGGATTATCATCTTCGAAAAGATAACCCGGTAGAAAAACTGTTTTGGGGAAAGATTCCCCTGGAACGCGCTACCTCTTTCTTCTTTTATAGAAAAGGAAGTGACTTCCGGCAAATTCTCCACCAACTTAAATATGGCGGCCAAAAGGATATTGGTGCGATAATGGGACGATATATGGCGGCGGAACTGCTGGCATCCGGTTTCTTTGAGGGAGTAGATGTAATACTTCCTGTACCGTTGCACAAAAAGAAACAACAGATTCGTGGTTACAATCAAAGTGAGTGGATAGCCCGTGGAATTGCCGCCGTAACAGGTATTTCTATTGATACGGAATCCGTAGTGCGCCAGAAGAACACGGAAACGCAAACACGCAAATCTTCTTTTGAACGCTGGGAAAATGTAGAAGGAATCTTTCAACTGCATCATGCGGAACCTCTGGCCGGAAAGCATGTGCTGATTGTAGACGATGTTTTGACTACAGGGGCTACTACGGTAGAATGTGCTTCCTGCTTGGCAGAGATTGAGGGAATACGGATTAGTATTCTTACTTTGGCGATGGCGGAGTAGGGTAGGGCAAAGCAGCTCCAATAGAATAATATTGTAAAAAAAGAAAGGTTCACTATTGAAGTGAACCTTTCTTTTGCTCTTCCTCTTGGACTTGAACCAAGGACCCTCTGATTAACAGTCAGATGCTCTAACCGACTGAGCTAAGGAAGAATGTTTTTCTCAATTGCGATGCAAAAGTAGTAGGTTTTTTTGAAATATGCAATATCTTTGCAAAAAAAATATTTGAAATGGACAAAATAATAGGATTGGGCAACGCCCTGGTAGACGTACTTGCAACCCTAAAGGATGATACGCTCCTGGATGAAATGGGATTACCCAAAGGAAGCATGCAACTCATTGATGACGCTAAGTTACAGCAGATTAACACACGATTTTCGCAAATGAAAACCCATTTGGCAACGGGTGGATCGGCGGGAAATACCATCCTCGGACTGGCCTGTTTGGGTGCCGGAACAGGTTTTATTGGAAAAGTAGGAAATGATCATTATGGAGAATATTTTCGCAAAAATCTTCAGAAAAATAAGATTGAGGACTCATTATTGACCTCGGAACAACTTCCTTCCGGCGTCGCATCCACTTTTATTTCACCGGATGGGGAACGTACTTTCGGTACTTACCTGGGAGCAGCCGCTTCCTTGAAAGCGGAAGAACTCACGCTCGATATGTTTAAAGGGTATGCATACTTGTTTATTGAAGGATATTTGGTTCAGGATCACGAAATGATTCTCCATGCCATTGAATTGGCAAAAGAAGCAGGTTTGCAGATTTGTCTTGACATGGCAAGTTATAATATTGTAGCCAATGATCTGGAATTCTTCTCCTTATTAATAAATAAGTATGTGGATATTGTTTTTGCGAATGAAGAAGAAGCGAAAGCGTTTACAGGCAAAGAGCCGGAAGAAGCTTTGGGAATTATTGCTAAGAAGTGCAGCATTGCCATCGTGAAAGTAGGAGCAAACGGTTCTTATATTCGTAAAGGAACGGAAGAAATCAAAGTTTCCGCTATCCCGGTAGGGAAAGTGATAGATACAACCGGAGCGGGTGACTATTTTGCTGCCGGTTTCTTATACGGTTTGACTTGCGGATATTCATTGGAGAAGTGTGCTAAAATAGGTTCCATTCTCTCGGGAAATGTTATTCAGGTAATTGGAACAACAATACCGGAAGAACGCTGGGATGAAATTAAGTTAAATATTAACAGGATTCTAGCGGAATAACCAAGGATTGAGTTACTTTTACAACTCATTTATATTGAAAGAAGTATGAAAAAATTGCTGAATGGGCGGGTAGCTGTCGTTATAGTGGCTGTAATGGCTGCCGTAGCTTTCTTTAGTTTCAAGAGTGGCGACGACCGCAATTTCCAGATTGCAAAGAATCTGGATATATTTAACGCGATTGTGAAGGAACTGGATATGTTCTATGTAGATACGATCGACCCGAATAAGACAATCAGGGAAGGAATCGACAATATGCTTTTCACGCTGGATCCTTATACGGAATATTTCCCCGAAGAGGATCAGAGTGAACTGGAACAGATGATTAAGGGCTCATTCGGTGGTATAGGCTCCTACATTACTTATAGTACCAAACTGAAACGCTCGATGATTTCCGAACCGTTCGAAGGCACACCGGCAGCGAAAGCCGGATTGAAAGCCGGAGATATTCTGATGGAGATTGACGGGACAGACCTTGCAGGCAAGAACAATGCGGAAGTCAGCCAGATGTTGCGCGGACAGGCGGGTACCAGTTTCAAGCTGAAAGTAGAACGTCCGAACGCCAAAGGCGGACGCACTCCGATGGAATTCACGATTGTGCGTGAATCTATTCAGAATCCTTCCATTCCTTATGCTGCCGTACTCGATAATCAGGTAGGGTACATCAACTTGAGTACTTTTTCCGGTAATCCTTCCAAAGATTTCAAGAAAGCATTTTTGGAGTTGAAGAAACAGGGAGCCACTTCGCTGGTTATCGACCTTCGTGGAAACGGCGGCGGCCTGTTGGATGAAGCGGTGGAAATTGCCAACTATTTCTTGCCGCGTGGAAAGGTAATTGTGACGACTAAGGGAAAAATCAAGCAAGCCAGCAATACGTATAAGACATTGCGCGAACCGCTGGATTTGGATATTCCAATTGCAGTGCTGGTAAATAGCGGGACAGCTTCCGCTTCCGAAATTCTGTCAGGTTCTTTGCAAGACCTTGACCGTGCGGTAGTCATTGGCAGCCGTACTTTCGGAAAAGGGTTGGTACAGGTTCCCCGTTCGCTGCCTTATGGCGGAACGATGAAGGTGACTACTTCCAAATATTATATTCCTAGCGGACGCTGCGTGCAGGCCATCGACTACAAGCATCGCAATGAAGACGGAAGTGTAGGAACTATTCCCGATAGTCTGACTAAAGTATTTCATACGGCAGCCGGACGTGAAGTCCGTGACGGCGGCGGTGTAATGCCGGATATTGTCATCAAGCAGGAGAAATTGCCGAATATCCTGTTCTATCTGGTACGTGATAATCTGATTTTCGATTATGCAACCCAATATTGTCTGGATCATCCTACCGTCGTTGCTCCTGAAAAGTTTGAAGTGACGGACGCTGATTATAATGCCTTTAAAGCATTGGTGAAGAAAGCCGATTTCAAATATGACCAGCAAAGCGAGAAGATTCTGAAAACGTTGAAGGAAGCTGCGGAGTTTGAAGGGTATATGACGGATGCTTCGGAAGAGTTCAAGGCACTCGAAAAGAAGCTGAACCATGACTTGGATCGTGATTTGGATTATTTCTCCGGCGATATAAAGAAAATGATTGCTTCTGAAATTATCAAGCGTTACTACTATCAGCGCGGTAATATCATCCAGCAGTTGAAAGATGATGACGGGTTGAAGGAAGCAGTGAAAGTCCTGAACGATCCGGTGAAATATAAAGAAATGCTGAGTGCGCCGGTTGCAAAGAAATGAGATTGAATAGATAAGAAAAACGGTGGATAGCTATATTGCAAGAGCTATCCACCGTTTTTTATTTATCAAAGTGCCTTTAGACGTGAACCAGAGGGAGAGTAAAGTAGAATCTGCTTCCTTTGCCTTCTTGGGAACGCAGCCAGATTCGTCCGCCCATCTTTTCTACTAACATTCTGCAGAGTGCCAGTCCCAGTCCGGTTCCCTGTATGAAATCATTCACTTTACCGAAACGGCGGAAGATGGTAGCTGCCCTTTCTGCGGCGATACCGATGCCGCTGTCCTTGACATAGAATTCCACAAAATCCTCTTTTTCACGATAGCCGAAGTGAATTTCTCCCTTGGGAGTGAATTTGGTAGCGTTGCTAAGCAGATTACTTATAACCTGTATGATACGGTTCCAGTCGCCGGAAGCATACATATCCGTATTTACATCATCCAGGATGAGTTTGACGTTACTTTGAGTTTTATAATGGAATCGCTGTTCCAGTTGCCGGCAAATATCAATTAACTTGATAGGGCGGATATTGAACTTGAGCGATCCGGCTTCAAGCGATGATAAATCAAGGATATCATTAAACAGGTTCAGCAGTATCTCCGAGTTTTTGTCGATAATTTCGATATATTGGTTCTTTTCATCTGCGGATTCCGCAGATGCGAGCAATTTGGAAAATCCGACTATGGCATTGAGCGGAGTACGGATTTCATGACTCATATTGGCAAGAAAGGCAGATTTGAGCCGGTCGGACTCTTCGGCTTTTATCCTGGCGGCATCCAGTTCCTTTTGTTGTTTTGCGTATACATGTTGGGAAGAAAGAGATTCTGCCTTCTTCTCTAATTGTTCGATTATTTCTAATAACTCTTCTTTTGTTTTGTTGTCGTAGTTTCGCATAGAGGGCTTACTGCTATTTACTAAAATGTTGTATAAACTGTTTTATCTGTTGCAAATATAAGACAATAAATTGATAAACCGGGTGACCTTCCAAGTTATTATAATATAAAAAAGACAGATAGCTTTTGCCCTACTAATCAGAATGTTCTATCTTTGTACCATTATATATTAAATGATTTACAATATGTCTACAGAATTATTCTCTACTCTGCCCTATAAGGTGGCAGATATTACGCTTGCAGATTTTGGACGCAAGGAAATCGATTTGGCAGAAAAAGAAATGCCCGGCCTGATGGCTCTTCGCGAAAAGTATGGAGAATCCAAACCGTTAAAAGGTGCCCGCATTATGGGCTCGTTGCACATGACTATTCAAACAGCCGTGTTGATTGAAACACTGGTTGCTTTAGGAGCTGAAGTACGTTGGTGCTCTTGTAATATATATTCAACGCAGGATCATGCTGCTGCTGCCATTGCCGCTTCAGGTGTGCCTGTGTTCGCATGGAAAGGTGAAACACTTGCCGATTACTGGTGGTGCACTTTGCAGGCATTGAGCTTTGCTGATGGTAAAGGCCCGAATGTGATTGTGGACGATGGCGGTGACGCTACGATGATGATTCACGTAGGTTATGACGCAGAGAATAACGCGGCTGTATTAGATAAGGAAGTACATGCCGAAGATGAAATCGAACTGAATGCCATCCTGAAGAAAGTATTGGCAGAAGATAATACCCGTTGGCATCGTGTAGCTGAAGAAATGCGCGGTGTGTCTGAAGAGACAACGACAGGCGTACACCGTTTGTACCAGATGCAGGAAGAAGGCAAACTGCTGTTCCCGGCATTCAATGTGAACGACTCGGTAACGAAATCCAAGTTTGATAACCTTTATGGTTGCCGTGAATCATTGGCCGACGGTATCAAGCGTGCAACGGACGTGATGATTGCCGGAAAAGTCGTGGTGGTATGTGGTTATGGTGATGTAGGTAAAGGTTGTTCCCACTCCATGCGTTCTTACGGAGCACGTGTGTTGGTGACGGAAGTAGACCCTATCTGTGCATTGCAGGCTGCTATGGAAGGCTTTGAAGTGGTAACTATGGAAGATGCTTGTGCTGAAGGTAATATTTTCGTGACTACCACCGGTAATATTGACATTATCCGTATCGACCATATGGAGAAAATGAAAGACCAGGCCATTGTTTGCAACATCGGTCACTTCGATAACGAAATCCAGGTAGACGCCTTGAAGCATTATCCGGGTATCAAATGTGTGAACATCAAGCCGCAGGTAGACCGCTATTATTTCCCGGATGGACACAGTATCATCCTGCTTGCTGACGGTCGTCTTGTAAACCTCGGCTGCGCGACGGGACATCCGTCATTCGTTATGAGTAACTCATTTACCAATCAGACATTGGCTCAGATTGAGTTGTTCAACAAGAAATATGAAATAGATGTATATCGCTTGCCGAAGCATCTGGACGAAGAAGTTGCCCGCCTGCATCTCGAAAAGATCGGTGTGAAACTGACCAAGCTGACTCCTGAACAGGCTGCTTATATAGGTGTATCTGTAGACGGACCTTATAAGGCCGACCATTATAGATATTAATTAAATTGAGAATTGGGAATTGAAAATTGAGAATGAGCTGCGCGGTATGAAGCGTGACGGTTCTCAATTTCCAGTTCTTAATTCTCGATTCTCAATTCTTAATTATATGAAGAAACTTCTTCCCGATTTAATCGCCATTCTGGCCTTTATTATTCTTTCTTTTGCTTATTTCTTCCCGGCTGATATTGAAGGCCGTATTTTGTTTCAGCATGATTCCGTAGCCGGAGTCGGTGCCGGACAGGAATCGAAAGAGTACCGCGACCGTACCGGAGAACGTACACGCTGGACAAATGCAATTTTCGGCGGTATGCCTACCTATCAGATGTCTCCGAGTTACGACTCGACGAAACCACTGAATTGGGTGGAAAAAGTTTATCGGCTTTATCTGCCCGACTATGTGGTGCTGACTTTTATTATGATGCTCGGATTCTATATCCTCTTGCGGGCATTCGGCATATCGGCCTGGCTGGCGGCGTTAGGCGGAGTCATATGGGCTTTTTCTTCCTACTTCTTTATCCTGATATCTGCGGGACATATCTGGAAATTTGTGACACTGGCTTATATACCGCCTACGATTGCGGGTGTCGTCCTGGCCTATCGAAAGAAATACCTGTTGGGAGGAATTATCACGGCTTTGTTTATCGCTCTTCAGATACAGTCCAACCACATTCAGATGAGCTATTACTTCATGTTTGTCATCCTGTTTATTGTAGGGGCTTACTTCGAAGATGCTTATAAGAAGAAAGAACTGCCGCATTTCTTCAAAGCCAGCGCGGTTTTGGCATTGGCTGCCGTAGTGGGAGTGTGCATAAATATCTCCAACTTGTACCACACTTATGAGTATAGCAAAGAGACCATGCGCGGCAAAAGCGAGTTGAAACAGGAAGGATCAGCCGCCAACAAGACAAGCAGTGGATTGGACCGTGATTATATTACGAACTGGAGTTACGGAATTGGCGAAACATTGACCTTACTGGTTCCGAATGTGAAAGGCGGGGCGTCATCGGCTACTATGTCGCAGAGCGAAGCGGCTATGGCAAAAGCGAACCCGATGTATGGCAGTATCTATTCGCAGTTCCCGCAATATTTCGGTGACCAGCCGTGGACTGCCGGCCCGGTATATGTAGGCGCATTTGTCATGTTCCTGTTTATCTTGGGTTGCTTTATTGTGAAAGGCCCGCTCAAATGGGCATTGTTGGGAGCTACCATTTTCTCGATTTTGCTTTCCTGGGGAAAGAATTTCATGGGACTGACGGATTTCTTCATAGATTATATCCCGATGTATAATAAGTTCCGTGCCGTATCTTCTATTCTGGTGATTGCCGAATTTACAATTCCTCTGTTGGCGATTTTTGCGTTGAAGGAAATATTCAGTAAGCCGGAAATCCTGAAACTGAAAGAGAACCGCACAGGTATCATTGTTACATTATTCCTTACGGTTGGTGTTGCGTTGATTTTGGCTGTTGCTCCGGGCGTTTTCTTCTCCAGTTTCATCACGGCACAAGAGATGGGCGCATTGAAGCAGGGACTTCCGGCAGAACATCTTACTCCGGTCGTTACTAATCTGACGGAAATGCGCGAAGCGATTATCTCTTCGGATGCATGGCGCAGCTTCTTCATTATCATTGTGGGATGCTTCCTCTTATTCCTGTATCAACAGAGAAAGTTGAAAGCTGCTTTTACTTTGGCAGGTATCGCACTTCTATGTCTGATAGACATGTGGACGGTCAACAAACGCTATTTGAATGACGAACAATTTGTCCCGAAGTCCAAACAAGCGGAAGCGTTTGTCAAGACACAAGCGGATGAAATCATCCTTCAGGATACTACTTTGGATTACCGTGTGCTGAACTTTATAGGCTTCCCAAATAATACGTTTAATGAGAATAATACGGCATACTGGCATAAGAGTGTCGGTGGTTACCATGCTGCCAAACTGCGTCGTTATCAGGAAATGATCGACCATCATATCGTTCCTGAAATGCAGGAAACTTATCAGGCTGTGGCGACTGCCGGCGGTGAGATGGACAGCGTGGATGCTTCCAAATTTCGTGTGCTGAATATGTTGAACACGAAATACTTTATCTTCCCCGCCGGAGAACAAGGCCAACCTGTTCCTGTTCAAAATCCGTATGCTTACGGCAATGCCTGGTTTGTGGATAAAGTGCAATACGTGAATAACGCAAACGAGGAAATTGATGCCTTGCATGATATTCTTCCGACAGAGACTGCCGTAGTAGATGCCAAATTCAAGGAACAACTGAAAGGAGTGACAGAAGGATATAAGGACTCTTTGTCTACCATCCGCCTGACCAGTTACGAGCCGAACCGACTGGTTTATAAGACCTCTTCGGCTAAAGACGGAGTTGTGGTATTCTCTGAAATATACTATCCTGGATGGCAGGCGACTATTGACGGACAACCGGTGGACATTGCCCGCGCCGACTACATCCTGCGTGCAATGAACGTACCGGCCGGAGAGCATACCATCGAAATGTGGTTTGACCCGCAGAGCATCCATGTTACAGAAAGCATCGCCTATGCAGCATTGGCCCTGTTGTTAATCGGAGTCATGATTCTCGTATGGATGGGACGACGCAAACTAACTAAAAAGCCTGACGCGGAATAAGTAGACACATCCTTTATATAAGACCAAGTGACTGGTGGATTTCAACATCGGTTACAATATATATAAGGTAGCTTCATTAAATAAGGGAGGTTGTGTCAAAACGTTGGCGCAACCTCTTTTATATTTTACAGTTCTGCTATATTTTCTTTTGGCTATGCTGCT